>DASXYL010000100.1:0-186234 GCA_036502575.1 Jatrophihabitantaceae bacterium
GCCGCTTCCGTCTTCGACATCCCCTGCTGAACAACGGACAACACGATCACTCGGGCCTTCGACATCCACTATCGTCAACGACGAAGAGTGTGAACGATGTCCCGACTCATGTGGGAACGATCTCCTGAACCCGGACACCCCTGGGTCCACTACGAGAAGACACCCGACCGCGCACCAGTCGGGTGTCTTCTTTTGCTGATCAGCGCTGTTCGCCGGCGTGTTCGCCGGCGAGGCATGTTGCCGACTTGCGACCCTGATCGCGTTGGTGCTGCAGGGCGCCTGACCCCTCGCGGGCATTGTCGCCGTTTTCGTCGCATCGGGTAGACCTTGCGTTCTACTTTGCAAAGACTCTCGTCGTTTAACGCAAGAAATGGATATTTCGCAGAGAATTCTTCGCAGACTCTTGTGAGAGACCTCACAGCAGTCCTACAGTCGCGTCACTCGCGTGTGTCACTGCGGATGCCGCGTGCTGAGAGAAACGAGTCGACGATGACACGGATATCCCCCCTTCTCGCCGCGACGGCCGCTCTGGCGGCTGCTGTGGCCCTGGTTGCAGCGGGGGCGGGCGGCGCCGTCGCCCGGCCCTCGACCGTTCCCGCCACACCGACGCCCGTTACCCGGGCCGCCCTCGCGCCGGCGCTGGTCGCCGGCCGCGGCGCCACCGTCCCGTTCCAGGAGCAGGAGGCCGAGAATGCGGTCACGACGGGCACGGTGATCGGGCCGGGGACCAGCGCGTACACGCTGCCCGCCGAAGCATCCGGCCGCTCCGCCGTCACCCTCACGGCCGGCACGTACGTCGAGTTCACGCTGCCGGCCGCCACCAACGCCATCACGGTGCGCTACAGCATCCCGGATGCCCCCACCGGCGGCGGGATCACCTCGCCGCTCGCGGTCACGGTCAAAGGAGGGGCCAAGCAGACGATGACGCTGAACTCCACGTACGCGTGGCTCTACAACCTGTACCCGTTCTCGAACGACCCGAACGCGGGCGTGCTGCATCCGGACTGGTGGATCACCGAGTGCGCATGCGTGCCGAACTCGACGACCCCGCCGTTCGCGGTGTCGACGCCGTTCCGGCCCAACCACTTCTACGACGAGCAGCGCCTGCTGCTCGGCCACAGCTACCCGGCGGGCACGAAGCTGCGCCTGACCGTTCCGGCCGGGGGTGTCGCCACCACGATCGACCTGCTCGATTCCCAGCAGGTAGCTGCGCCGTTCGTCAAGCTCGCGGCCGCCAACGTGCTGCTCTTCGGGGCGGATCCGTTCGGCAAGCACGACTCGGCCAACGCCTTCGACAAGGCCATCGCCTTCGCCAAGAAGGCGCACCTGCCGGTCTACGTGCCGCCGGGCACGTACCAGGTGAACCGGCACATCATCGTCGACAACGTGACGATCGAGGGCGCGGGCAGCTGGTACACGACCATCACCGGGCACCAGGTGACGCTCGCTGCACCCGCCCCCGACGGCTCGGTGCACACCGGCGTCGGCTTCTACGGCAGGGACGCCTCGGTCGGCGGCAGCCACAACGTGCACCTGTCCGGGTTCGCCATCGAGGGCGACGTCCGCGAGCGCATCGACACCGACCAGGTGAACGGCGTCGGCGGGGCGCTCAGCAACTCGACCATCGACGGCCTCTACATCCATCACACCAAGGTGGGGATGTGGTTCGACGGCCCGATGACCAACCTGCGCGTCACCAACAACGTCATCACCGATCAGATCGCCGACGGCCTGAACTTCCACATCGGCGTGACGAACTCGGTCGTGTCGAACAACTTCATCCGCAATACCGGCGACGACGCGCTGGCCATGTGGTCGGAGAATTCGGAGAACACCAACGACACGTTCGACCACAACACCGTGCAGACTCCGGTGCTCGCGAACGGCATCGCCCTCTACGGCGGCACGGACAACACCGTGTCGAACAACCTCGTCGCCGACCCGATCCGGGAAGGCAGCGGCCTACAGCTCGGCTCCAGATTCGGGGCCGAGGCGTTCACCGGCCACGTATGGATCACCAACAACACCACCGTCCGCGCCGGTACCTACGAGCTGAACTGGAACATCGGGCTCGGCGCCATCTGGATCTACGCGCTCGAGAGGAACATCGATGCGGACGTCGAGGTGGTCGGCGACAACTTCCTCGACAACACCTACAACGCGATCATGCTGGTCAGCGACTTCCCGGTGAAGGACCTGTACTCGATCACGAACGTCCATTTCAAGGACGTCAAGGTCGACGGCACCGGCACCTCGGTGGTCAGCGCCCGCTCGGCCGGCTCGGCTTCCTTCGAGAACGTGGATGCGCGCAACGTCGGCGCGGTCGGCGTCAACAACTGCGGTTCGTTCCACTTCACGCCGGCCGGCTCGGAGTTCTCGCTGACCGACCTGGGCGGCAACGACGGCGGCGGCACCACCGGCCCTTGGCTGGCGCCGTGGGAGCTGCCCAACACGATCACGTGCGACGATCGGCCGCCCGTCGTCGCACCGCCACCGCCGTCCACGTGGCCGTAGGTCACTCGGCCGACTCGAGTCGCTCGCCCACGCGTAGTGCTGCCTCCCGCAGCTGTCGAAGCTCAGCCGGGCTGAGCGCATCGATCAGGAGCGCGCGCACTGTCTCCACGTGGGCGGGCGCACTCGCAACGAGCTTCGCGTAACCCGCTTTGGTCATGATCGCGTTGGTGAGACGTCCGTCGTTGGGGTCGGGCTCGCGACGAACCAGACCCCGAGCCTCCAGTCGTTTGATCAGATGGGACAGCCGAGACAGCGACGAATCCGTGAGTTCGGCGAGAATGCTCATCCGCAAGGTGTGCTCGGGATCCTCGGACAATCTCGCCAGCGTGTAGTACTCGATCAGGCTCAACTCGGCGTCCCGGAGGAGTTGGCGCTCCAACGCCCACGGGAGCTTGATCATCATGTAGGAGAACGCTCGCCAGGTCGCCTCCTCATCCTCGGTGAGCCAGCGAGTCGCTCGGACCGGGGCCTTCGCCGGCCGCTTCGCACGTGTGGGCATCGTCTCAGTCTAGTCGATGACTTGACTGTTGAAGTCATAGCAGTACCCTCTTGAGTTGAGTGTTCAAGTCAAAATTATGGAGAGGCAGCTATGACCAGGATCGGTGTCATTCTCGGCAGTACCCGCCCCGGGCGTAACGGCGAGAAGGTGGCCCGCTGGGTGATGGATGCGGTGTCGCGTCGCGACGACGCGGAGTTCGAATTGATCGACCTGGCTGACTATCCGTTGCCGCATCTCGACGAGCCGTTGCCGCCGTCGATGGGTCAGTACTCGAACCCGCACACTCACCAGTGGGCGGCGACGATCGCGGCGTTCGACGGGTTCATCTTCGTGACCCCGGAGTACAACCACTCGACGTCCGGCGTGCTCAAGAACGCCATCGACTACCTGTTCGCGGAGTGGAACAACAAGGCCATGGGTGTCGTCTCCTACGGCGCGGTCGGTGGCGCCCGGGCCGCCGAGCACCTGCGACTGATCGCCGGAGAGCTGAAGATGGCCGACGTCCGTACCAACGTCGCGCTGTCGATGTTCACCGACTTCGTCAACTTCTCCGAGCTGGCCCCCGGCGAGCACCAGCTGCAGACGCTGACCACGCTGGTCGACGAGGTAATCGCCTGGAGCAACGCGCTGGCCCCGCTCCGCGCGGTGACCGCAGCCGCGTAACGCGAACGCCCCGATAACGATCTACCGGTGCCGCTGATCCGGCGCTGCGGTCAGACCCACTGCGTCGAGATCAGCGGCATCAGCACGTTGTCGACGATCTCGGTAGCCTCCCGCTCGGTGACCGGCTGGTTGTTCAAGACCAGTCGGTAGGTGAGCATCGACGGAAGGACGTCCGCATACACGCCGCAGACCGCCTCCGGACGGACCTCGCCGCGATCCACACCGCGCTGCAATAGCTCGACGATGGCCGCGTGCTTGGGTCGGTGAACCTTCTGCTCGACGGCCGCGGCGAGTTCGGGGTCGCGGGTGGACTCGCAGGCAACTGCCCGCATGACCTCGCCGGCCTCATCTGACAGCTCGCAGATCCGGGTGGCCAGCCGAACCAGTAGGTCGCGGGTTGCCGCGTCCGCGTCGACGAGCAATTCGCTGACGATGTCATCGGGCCCGCCGAAGCGAGCGACGAACGCGTCGAGGACCAGGTCCTGCTTGGTGTTCCAGCGGCGATAGATGCTGGCCTTGCCCGTCTTCGCCCGCGCAGCAACCGCCTCGATGGTGAAGGCGGCGTACCCGACCTCGCTGAGCTCGGCGAAAACTGCGTCGTGAATCGCGTCCTCGAGTGCGACTCCGCGCTTACGCTGCCGCGCCAGAGATGCGGTAGTTGTGACTGCTGTCACCGTGTCGGGCCCTTTCAGCCGCTGAACCTGAGGCAATACTGATAGGGCACGCTTGCGTTCCTTATCAGCTACCACTACCGTCTCCAACTTAGGAGACGATTGCGTTCTCTACCAGCTTAGACGGAACCACGAGACACACGGAGTCATCTGTGACCGACACGGTACAAGGCGGCGTCGCGACGGCCGAGGCAACTACGGCTGCCCGGCGCGCCGTCAACCCGGCGATACTGCTGTTCCTCATCGCGGGCGCCCAACTGATGGTGGTGCTCGACGCGACGATCGTGAACATCGCCCTGCCCTCCATGGGCCGCTACTTCGACAAGAGCCAGACCGACATGACCTGGGCGATCAACGCCTACACCCTGGCGTTCGGCGGCTTGCTGCTGCTCGGCGGGCGAGCGGCCGACATCCTGGGTCGACGGCAGATGTTCATCGTCGGGCTCGGCCTCTTCTCGTTCGGCAGCCTGCTCGGTGGCCTGTCGACCACCTTCGAACTACTGCTGACCGGACGCGTCATCCAGGGCATCGGCGGCGCCATCGCCGCCCCGACAGCGCTGTCACTGATCACCACCCTGTTCGCCGAAGGGCCCGAGCGCAACCGCGCGTTCGCCGTCTACGCCGGCGTCTCCGGTGGCGGGGCAGCGATCGGGCTGCTGCTCGGCGGCATCCTTACCGAGTACCTCGACTGGCGGTGGGTGCTGTTCGTCAACGTCCCGATCGGCGTGGCGCTGATGGTGGGCGGCTTCCTGTACATCCATTCGTCGGAGCGCCTGTCCGGCAAGTTCGACCTGGTCGGGTCGCTGTTGTCGGTGACCGGCATGGTGGCCGTCGTCTACGGCTTCATCAACGCGGCCAACCACAGCTGGGGTGAAGGGGCCACCGTGGCCTCGCTCACCGGGGGTGTGGTGCTGCTCGCCGCGTTCGTGCTCTACGAGTCCCGCTCGAAGATCGCGATGATGCCGCTGCGGATCTTCGGCAACCGTTCCCGGGCCGGCGCCTACGTGGTCATGTTGATCATCGGCGCGGCGATGTTCGGCATGTTCTACTTCCTGACGTTCTACGTGCAAGGAGTCATGGGCTTCAGCGCGCTGAAGGCGGGCGTGGCGTTCCTGCCGGTCTCCTTCGTCATCATCGTGGGCTCGGGCATCGTCAGCGGCGTCCTGCCCCGGGTCGGGCCGCGGCCGCTCATCGCGACGGGGTCCGTGCTGATAACCCTCGCCCTGTTCTGGTTCTCGACGGTCAAGGCCGACAGCGGTTACTGGTCGCTGATCTTCCCGGCCATGATCGTGATGGCGTTGGGCATGGCCATGGTGTTCGTGCCGCTCACAGTCGTCGCGGTCACCAAGGTGAGCCACACCGACACCGGACTGGCGTCCGCCCTGCTCAACGTCGGCCAGCAGGTGGGCGGCTCGATCGGGCTCGCCGTGTTGGCCACGGCGTTCGCGAGTGCGTCCAAGAGTGAGGGCAAGTCGGAGGCCGGCAAGCTCGTCGGCGCCTCGCAGCAGCACCTGCAGGAGCTGATCGCGAGCTCCGCGAGCGGGCACCCGGCCTCGCCGGCTGCCTATGCCGACAACGCCGCGGTGAACGCCTTCCACGTCGTGCAGTCACACGGGGCCGGGCAGGGCTTCATGGTTGCCGCGATCTTCGGCATCGTGGGGATCGTGACCGCTGTCGTCATGATCACCGTCAAGAAGCGCGACCTGTCGCAGGTCTCCGAGACCGTGGTCGTCGCCTGATCCCTTAGCTATCCGCCTGCTGCCCAGGCTCGCTGATCTTGGCGAGCCTGGGCGTCCAACTTTCGTGCCTCCCGAGCTTGATCATCTCTGCTGCACAGACCGTCCATGGCTCATTCGGCCGAGATCATCACCCGTAAGCCGTCACGTGCTGAACAAGCGGGTCCAGAAGAACACCAACGGCTGGCGCCTAGCGTGACGCCGCGTCGGGGAACTCGACCCGGACGCCGAGCAGCCGCACCGGCCGGGTGAGCTCGAACCGCTCGAGCAGGGCCACCGCCGCCCGCGCCACGTCGGCACCGTCCTGGCTCGGTGCGGGCAGGGTGGTGATGCGCGTCCGGGTGAAGAAGGTCGCGGTCCGCACTACGACCGCGACACGGCGCACGGTGCGCCCGGCGGCCACGACCTCGCCGGTCAGCTCGCGGGCGATCTCGTCGAGGCGCTGCTCGATGTCGGCCCGGTCGGTGAGGTCGCGCGGAAACGTGATCACGTGACTGCGCGAGCGGGCCACCCGCGGCGCGCTGCTCACCCGGGTGCTGCCCGTGCCGAGCGCCAGCTGCCGCAGCCACGGTCCGGTGGTCGGACCGAACCAGTCGGCCAGCACGTCGGGGTCGGCGGCGGCCAACTGGCCGACCGTCGTGAGCCCCCGGTCGGCCAGCTTCGTTGCGGTTCGACGGCCGATGCCCCACAGGGCCTCGGTGCCTCGCTCGCCCATCACGGGCATCCAGTTGTCCTGGTCGAGCCGGGAGACGCCGGCCGGCTTGGCGAAGCCGGTGGCCAGCTTCGCCCGCTGCTTGCTGTCGCCGACCCCTACCGAGCAGATCAGCCCGGTCGCCTCGCCGACCGCGATCTGCACGTCGCGGGCCAGCGCCTCGGGATCCTCCGTGATCGCGCCGACGAACGCCTCGTCCCAACCCCACACCTCGACCTCGACCGGAAACCCGCGCAGCGTCGCCATCACCTGCGCCGACGCCGATTCGTAGGCCGCGACGTCCAACGGTAGGAACACCGCGTCGGGGCATCGGCGGGCGGCGGTACGGAGCGGCATCCCGGCCCGCACCCCGAACGTCCGCGCCTCGTAGGACGCGCAGGTCACCACCTTGCGCGGCTCGGTCGGATCACCGTTCCCACCGACGATGAGCGGGAGCCCGCGCAGGTCGGGCCGGCGCAGCACCTCGACCGCCGCCTGGAACTGATCCAGGTCGACGTGCAGGATCCACTCGGCCACGGGCGCCTACCCGACGAGGGTCGACTTCGGGCGCACCACGCAGAATTCGTTGCCCTCGGGATCGGCCAGCACCGTCCACGACTCGTCGCCGGTTTGGCCGACGTCGACCCGGCGGGCGCCGAGCGAGAGCAACCGCTCGATCTCCGCCTCACGCTCGTCGGCGCCGGCGGTGAGGTCGACGTGGACGCGGTTCTTCACGACCTTGGCGTCCGGGCTCGGCATGAAGCAGATACCCACGTCCGCCGTCACGTCCGGGCCGATGACGATCTCGCGCTCCCGCTCGGACAGCACCGGCCAGCCCAGGGCCCGCGACCAGAATCGCGCCAGCCCGGGCAGGTCGTGGGCGTCGATCACGATGTGATGCAGGGTCACCGGCATGCCTGCCAGTGTGCTCCGGCGTCGCGTGCGTTACGACGCCGAAACCGCCCTGGCATACGGTGCTCGGATGCAACTGACCGAACGCGAGCAGGAACGGTTGCTCATCACCGTCGCGGCTGACGTGGCGCAGCGTCGCCGGGCGCGCGGACTGCGGCTGAACCATCCCGAGGCGATCGCCATCCTCACCTCGTTCGTGCTGGAGGGCGCCCGGGACGGGCGCACCGTCGCCGACCTGATGAGCGCCGGTCGCTCGGTGCTCAGTCGTGCGGATGTGATGGACGGCGTCCCGGAGATGATCGAGTCGGTGCAGGTCGAGGCGACGTTCCCGGACGGGACGAAGCTCGTCACGATCCACGAGCCCATACCGTGATCCCGGGCGAGGTGGTGCCGGTCGACGGCGTGGTCGAACTGAACGCCGGGCGCCCGCGCATCGAGCTGACCGTGGAGAACACCGGCGATCGGCCGATCCAGGTGGGCTCGCACTACCACTTCGCGGCGGCGAACCCCGCGCTGGCGTTCGACCGGGACGCGGCGTGGGGGCATCGGCTCGACATCCCGGCCGGGACGTCGGTGCGCTTCGAGCCCGGCATCTCGCGGACGGTCGGTCTGGTGCCACTGGCCGGACGGCGGATCGTGCCGGGCCTGCGTATCGAGTCGGCGGGGCCGCTCGATGGCTGAGCTCTCCCGGGCGCGGTATGCCGCCCTGTACGGGCCGACGGTGGGCGACCGGGTCCGGCTGGCCGACACCGACCTGTTCATCGAGGTGACTGAGGACCGCGCGGCCGGCCCGACCCCGGGCGACGAGGCGGTGTTCGGCGGCGGCAAGGTGATCCGCGAGTCGATGGGCCAATCCGTCGCGACGAGAGCCGAGGGCACGCCGGACCTGGTCATTACCGGGGCGGTCGTGCTCGACCACTGGGGCGTGATCAAGGCCGACATCGGCGTGCGCGACGGACGCATCGTCGCCCTGGGCAAGGCCGGCAACCCCGACGTGATGTCCGGCGTGACCGACGGCCTCGTGATCGGGCCGTCCACCGAGATCATCGCCGGCAACGGGCTGATCCTCACCGCGGGCGGCATCGACAGCCACGTCCACTTCATCGCCCCGCAGCAGATCCCCGTCGCGCTCGCGGCCGGAATGACGACGCTGATCGGCGGCGGCACGGGTCCGGCCGAGGGCACCAAGGCCACCACCGTCACGCCCGGCGCGTTCTGGCTGGACGCAATGTTGCGAGCTACCGCCGCCTGGCCGGTGAACATCGTCCTGCTGGGCAAGGGCAACACCGTGTCGCCCGAGGCATTGTGGGAGCAACTGCGGGCCGGGGCCGCCGGGTTCAAGCTGCACGAGGACTGGGGCACCACCCCGGCCGCGATCGACGCCTGCCTGACGGTGGGGCTCGCCGCCGGCGTGCAGACCGCCATCCACACCGACACGCTCAACGAGGCGGGCTACCTCGAATCGACGCTCGCCGCGATCAACGGGCGGCCGATCCACACGTACCACACCGAGGGCGCCGGGGGCGGGCACGCGCCGGACATCATCCGGGTGGCGGCGCACCCGAACGTCCTTCCGAGTTCGACGAATCCGACCCGCCCGTACACCCGCAACACCCTCGACGAGCACCTCGACATGCTCATGGTCTGCCACCATCTCAACCCGTCCCTGCCCGAAGATCTGGCCTTCGCCGAGTCGCGGATTCGCCCGACGACGATGGCGGCCGAGGACGTGCTGCACGACCTGGGCGCGATCTCGATGATCGGGTCGGACAGCCAGGCGATGGGACGCATCGGGGAGACGATCACGCGCACCTGGCAGACCGCGCACGTGATGCAGCAACGTCGCGGCGTTCTGGCCGACAATCTGCGAGCGCGGCGTTACGTCGCCAAGTACACGATCGCGCCGGCCGTGACGCATGGCCTGGACGCCGAGATCGGCTCGGTCGAGCCGGGCAAGCTGGCCGACCTCGTGCTGTGGCAGCCGGCGTTCTTCGGCGTCAAGCCGCACCTCGTGCTCAAGGCCGGGGTGATCGCCTGGGCCGCCATGGGTGATGCCAACGCCTCGATCCCGACGCCCCAGCCGGTGCTGCCCCGGCCGATGTTCGGCAGTTTCGGGTCGCTGGCGGCGTCGCTCGGGCGGACCTTCGTGTCGCCGGCGGCGTTGGACGCCGGGCTGTCGCTGGACTCCGACCGCCCACTCGTCGCCACCCGGGACGTGTCGCAGCTGTCCAAGGCCGACCTGCCGCTGAACGACGCGCTGCCCTCCATCGACGTCGATCCGGAGACGTTCACCGTGCGCATCGACGGCGAGCCGGTGGAGGCCGACCCGCCCCACGAGTTGCCCATGGCCCAGCGCTACTTCCTGTTCTGATCATGAACGCTCTCCTGCTGCTGCTCCTCGACTCGCGCTCACCCGCCGGGGCGCATTCGCATTCGGGTGGCATGGAGGCGGCGGTGACGGCCGGGTTCGTCCGCGACGACGACGACGTGCGCGCGTTCTGCCGGGGCCGGCTGCGTACGTCCGGACGGGTGGCGGCCGCGTTCGCGGCCGCCGCGTGCCAGGCCTGGCCGTCCGGTGACTGGCGCGCCCTGCACGCCGAGCTGGACGCGCGCATGCCGTCGGAGGCGATGCGGGCCGGGTCCTACGCGATGGGGGCCGGGCTGCGCCGATTGCTGCGCTCCATGGGCGCGGATCTCGCCGAGCTGGGCGATCCCGTGCACCACCCGGTCGTGCTCGGCGCCGGGGTGGCCTTCGCCGGCGGTACTGCGCGCGACGCGGCCCGGGCCGCCGCGCTGGCCACCTGCACCGGCCCGGCCAGCGCCGCGATCCGGCTGCTCGGCCTCGACCCGTACGCCGTGCACGGCCTGCTCGCCGAGCTGGCCCCCGAGATCGAGACGGTCAGCTCCCGATCGTGCAACCCTGTGCGGTCTGGCGCCGCAGAAAGTTGCACAATCGCGGAGTTGCCCGCTGATTCGGCGCCGGCGCTCGACCTGCTCGCCGATGTCCACGCCGTCCAGGAGGTGCGTCTCTTTGCCTCATAGCCATGACGATCACCACGCGCCGACCCATGCGCACACACCCCGAATAGGCATCGGGGGGCCGGTCGGCAGCGGCAAGACGGCCCTGGTCGCCGCGCTGTGCCGCACGCTGCGCCCCGAGTACCGCATCGGCGTCGTCACCAACGACATCTACACGACCGAGGACGCCGACTTCCTGCGCCGCCACGGCGTGCTGCCCGACGAGCGGATCCGGGCCGTGCAGACCGGGGCGTGCCCGCACACGGCGATCCGCGACGACATCAGCGCCAACCTGGATGCCGTCGAGGCACTCGAGCGAGAGCACGAGCTCGACCTCGTCCTCGTCGAGAGCGGCGGTGACAACCTGACCGCGACGTTCTCCTACGGCCTGGTGCACCGGCAGATCTTCGTGATCGACGTGGCCGGCGGGGACAAGGTGCCGCGCAAGGGCGGCCCCGGCGTCACCCGCTCGGACCTCCTGGTGATCAACAAGACCGACCTGGCCCCGCTCGTCGGCGCCGATCTCGACGTCATGGCGCGCGACGCTGCGGCGGTGCGCGACGGGCGGCCCACCCTGTTCACGTCCCTGACCGTGGACCCCGCCGCCAAGGACGTCGCCGACTGGGTACGCACGTGCGCGCCAGTGCATCGGCACTAGTCGAGCCCGGGGGCGTGCTGCGGCACGTCGAGTCGGCGCCGCCGCTGACGCTGCGCCGCGTCCACGGCCCGCCCGGCACCGCCGCACTGTGTCTGGTGGGTAGCGCCGCCGGGCCGCTCGCCGGCGACGAACTCGGCCTGACGCTGGACATTCGCGGCGACACCACGCTGGTCGCCGCCGGCGCGACGATCGCGCAGGGCGGCGCCTCGACGCTCCATACCCAGGTGTATCTCAGCGCCCCGATGCGAGCCGATCCGGGCCCGTTGATCATCTGTGCCGGTGCTCGGGTGGACGTCACGCTCGACATCACCCTGGCCGCCGACGCCACCCTGCAGTGGCACGAGCTGCTCGTCCTGGGCCGAAGCGGCGAGCCGCCCGGTGCGGCAACTCTGCGCTGGAACGTCACGCGCGACGGTCAGCCGCTGCTGCGGCAGTTCGTCGACCTCACCGACCCCGAACTCGTGGCGTGGCCCGGGCTGCTGCACGGTGCCCGCACCCTGGCCACGACCCTGTGCGTCGGGCCGGACCTCGACGCCCGCACGGTCGTCCACTCCCCCACCGACGTGACGCAGCGCCTGGCCGACCATGCGACCCTGCGCACCACGCTCGGTTACGGCCCGGAACGTCCGACCGAGGCGAGGGGCGCGACGGCGCCTGGCGTGCAGGAGCCGGCTCGTTCGGGTTCGTAGGCGAGGCGGTATCCGCGCTTGACGACGGTCTGGATGATGCGGGCGTCGCCGACGGCTACCCGGATCCGCCCGATCGCGACCTCGACCGCGTGCTCGTCCTGGCCGTCGTGCGGCAACGTGGCGAGCAGCGCGGCCCGAGAGACCACCCGGCCGGGGTGGTGGGCGAGCACGCGCAGCAGAGCCATCGCCGTGGTGCCGAGCGGGATGACCTGTCCGTCGACCACGACGACGTGACCGCGAATGTCGATGGTGTGGCCGGCCACCGGCAGGGTCAGGCCGCATCGCGCCGGCACCTGCGTGGAGATCTCGCGGACCAGCGCACCGAGGCGGGGCCGGTCCGGCGCGATCGTGGGAACGTCGGCGCGTTGCAGCGGAATGGCGGTCACCGGCCCCACGCAGCAGGCCAGCACGTTCGATCGCAACGCCTCGAGGACATCGGCCTGGTCACCGACGGCGTGCAGGAAACTGGCCGCGGCCGGCGCGCTGGTGAACGCGACGGCATCGACCTGGCGGGTGGCCACCGCCGCGATGAGCCGGTGCAGCGGGCCGATGTCCTCGGGCGGCACCCACCGGTACACCGGAACCTCGACGATCTCGGCGCCGGCGGCACACAACGATTGGACGAGGTCGGGCACCGGTTCGCCGTGCAGCTGAACGGCGATGCGCCGACCGGTGAGATCCATCTGCAGCAGGTAGTCGAGCACTTCGCTCGACGACTCGGACTCCGGCGACCACGCCTCGGTCAATCCTGCCGCCCGCACGGCCCCGCGCGCCTTCGGACCGCGCGTCACCACGGTCGCGGCGTCCAGCCGTTCGAACAACGGCGTGGCCAGCCCCCAGGCGTCGGCGGCCTCCATCCAGCCCCGAAAGCCGATGCCGGTGGTGACGACGACGATGTCGGGCGGCGCGGCCAGGCAGCGACGGGTGGCGGCCAGCATGTCGGTGTCGTCCGCGAGTGGCACGATCCGAATGGACGGCGCGTAGACGATCTTCGCGCCCCGCCGCTCGAGCGCCATGCCGAGCTCCTCGCGCCGGCGCGCGGCAGTGATGCCGATCGTGTAGCCGGTCAGGGGTCCGACCTCGCTCACCGTCGAACCTCCACCTGATCATCGGCGACGCGGACGTCGTAGGTGGCGACGCGCATCGTGTCGTCGTCCAGGCAGGCGCCGGTGCGCAGGTCGAACACCTGCTTGTACATGGGCGATGCCACCGTCGGCACGTCGCCGCGGCTGCCGACGATTCCGCGGCTGAGCACGTACGCACCGCTGTACGGGTCCCGGTTGTCCAGCGCGTAGACGGCCCCGTCGTGGGTGCGGAACACGGCCACCTGCACGCCGTCGACCAGCGCCGCGACGCCCCGCTCGGGCTGCAGCCGGTCGAGCGAGCACACCACCACCCAGGTCTCGACGATCGGGGCGGCGGTCATTGGACGGCCGCCAGTGGCAGGGTTGGTCGGGGTTGGCCCCGCTCGGTGACGAAGGTGATGCTCGGGTCGGGGGTATCCGGGGCGTTGACGAACGACGCGAACCGTTGCAGCCGTTCCGGGTCGTCGAGCACGTCGGCCCACTCGTCCCGGTAGGACGCAACGTGCCGGGTCATCGCCGCGTCGAGCTCGGCGCAGATGCCCAGCGCGTCGTCGACGATCACCGAGCGCACGTAGTCCAATCCACCAGCGCCGCCCTCGGACAGCGACTCGATCCAGGACGCGGTGCGCTGCAGGCGGTCGGCCGTCCTGATATAGAACATCAGGAACCGGTCGATGATGCGGATCAACGTGTCGGTGTCGATGTCGCGCAGCAGCAGATCGGCGTGCCGCGGCCGGAATCCGCCGTTTCCGCCGACGTAGAGGTTCCAGCCGTTCTCGGTCGCGATCACGCCCACGTCCTTGGCCTGGGCCTCGGCGCATTCGCGCGCGCACCCGGAAACCCCGGCCTTGATCTTGTGCGGTGAGCGCAGACCGCGGTAGCGCAGCTCGAGATCGATCGCGAGCGTGACCGAGTCCTGGACGCCATAGCGGCACCACGTCGATCCGACGCAGGACTTCACCGTGCGCAGGGCCTTGCCGTACGCGTGACCCGACTCGAAACCGGCCTCGACGAGGCGGCGCCAGATCGCCGGCAGCTGCTCGACCCGGGCCCCGAACAGGTCGATGCGCTGCCCGCCGGTGATCTTCGTGTACAGGTTGAAGTCGCGGGCAACCTCGCCGATGACGATCAGCCGTTCCGGCGTGATCTCCCCGCCCGGAACGCGGGGCACCACCGAGTAGCTGCCGTTGCGCTGCAGGTTGGCCAGGAAGTGGTCGTTGGTGTCCTGCAGCGCGGCCTGCTCGCCGTCGAGGATGTGGCCGAGTCCGAGGCTCGCGAGCATCGAGGCGACGGCCGGCTTGCAGATGTCGCAGCCGCGTCCCGAGCCGTGCGTCTCGATGATCGCGGTGAAGCCGGTCAGACCTTCCGCGCGCACCGCGTCGAACAGCTGCGCCCGGCTCATCGCGAAGTGCTCGCACAGTGCGTTGCTGGTCGCGACGCCACTCTCGGCCAGCAGCGTCTTGAGCAGCGGCACGCACGACCCGCAGCCGGTGCCCGCCTTCGTGGCTGCCTTGACGGCGGCGACATCGGTCAGCGACTGCTCGCCGATCGCAGCGCAGATCGACGCCTTGCTGAGGTTGTGGCACGAACACACCTGAGCGTCGTCGGGCATCGCTAGGGGCGCGCCGCTCGGCGCGATCAAAGCAACCGGATCGGCGGGCAACGGCCGGCCGACGAGGGGGCGCAGGGCCGGGTAGCGCGAGGCGTCGCCGACCAGGACGCCACCGAGCAGCGTCGTGGCCGCGTCGTCGACGACCAGCTTGGCGTAGCTGCCCGCTACCGGATCGTTGAGCGTGATCTCCAAGGCGCCTTCGATGGTGGCCAGCGCGTCGCCGAAGCTGGCCACGTCGACGCCGAGCAGCTTGAGCTTGGTGGACGTGTCGGCCATCTCGAACGTCGCCGTGCCGCCGAGCAGCCGGTCGGCGACCACCTCGGCCATGTCGTAACCGGGTGCGACGAGCCCGTAGGCCCGGCCGCCGATCGCGGCGCATTCGCCGATCGCGTAGATGTGCTCGTCGGACGTCTGGCACGTGTCGTCGACCAGGACGCCGCCGCGCTCACCGACGTCCAGACCGCAGTCGCGAGCGAGCTGGTCACGTGGCCGCACCCCGGCGGAGAACACCACGAGATCCACGTCGAGTTCGATGCCATTGGCCAGCGTAGCCAGCAGCCGATCGCCGTCCTCGTCGATGCCGCTGACCGAGGTGCCGCAGTGCACGGTCACGTCGAGGGCCTCGATCTGCCGGCGGAGCAACTGGCCGCCGCCCTCGTCCACCTGCAGCGGCATCAGCCGCGGGGCGAGTTCGACGACGTGGGGCGACAGCCCGAGCAGTCGCAGCGCCCGGGCCGCCTCGAGGCCAAGCAGCCCGCCGCCCACGACCAACCCGGCTCGCCGCCCCTTGCGCGGGACCCGTCCGGCCGCCGCCCGGATGGCGTCCAGGTCGTCGATCGTGCGATAGACGAAGCAGCCCGGCTGGTCTTTGCCCGGTACGGGCGGGACGAACGGGGCCGATCCAGTGGCCAGCACCAGCGCCTCGTAGCTGACCGTACGCCCCCGTACGGTCGTGACGGTGCGCGCGGCCCGATCGATCGCGGCGACGGCGTCGTCCAGGTGCAGCGAGTAGTGCCCGTCGTCGTAGCAGCCGTCGGCAACGACGTTCAGGTCCTCGGCGCTGCACCCGTCGAACAGCGAGGACAGGTTGACCCGGTCGTAGGCCGGGCGCCCCTCCTCGGCCAGCACGGTGACCCGCCAGCCGCGCTGGGTATCGCGCTCCCGCAATGCCTCGACGAAGCGCTGCCCGACCATCCCGTTGCCGACGACGACCAACTCACCCCGGTGGCGGGACTCTTCGCGCGAGCGCTCATCGCTGGTTGTCACGAAGCCTCCAACGCGGGTTCGGGGTCGGCGGCGGCCAGCCAGTCGAGCAGACCGCACACCGTGTCGCGGCAGGTGCCGCATCCGGTGGTCGCATGCGTCGTCGCCGCGATGTCGGCGACGGTGCGTGCCCCGCCCTGCCAGGCTTGGCGGATCGCGCCCTTCGTCACGCCGTTGCACTGGCACACGGTGGCCCGGTCCGGGATCCGCGTCGGCGAGTCGGCCTCGGCGCTGCGGATGCTTCCGAGCAGCAGTGCGGCGCGGTCGTGCGGAGCGGCGCTGCCCCGGTCGAACAGTTGGGTGACCGTGCCGGCCGCCCGCGTGTCACCGAGCAGGATGGCGCCGACGATCCGCCCCTCGCGCAGCACCAGCTTCTGATATACGCCGCGGGCGCCGTCGACGAACGTCACGATGTCGGCAGCATCGGCGTCATCGGAGTCGGCATCGGTTTCGCCCATCGCCGCCAGCTCGACACCGGCGGCCTTGAGCCGAGTTACCGCGCGGGTGCCGCCGTACGCCGCAGTACGGCCGGTCAGTACGTCGGCCAGAACCCGAGCCTGCTCCCACGCCGGCGCGACCAGGCCGTATACCTGCCCGTCGTGCTGCGCGCACTCACCGATCGCGTAGATCCGCTCGTCGCTGACGGTGCGCAGCTGATCGTCGACGACGACGCCACGATCGACGACGAGGCCGGCATCGCGAGCCAGCCCGACCTCGGGACGCACGCCACAGGCCAGCACGACCAGATCGGCGTCGACGTGCCGTCCGTCGTCGAGCGTCAGCCCTCCGTCGCGGACGGCGGTCGTGCGCGCGTTCGTGATCACGTCCACGCCGAGCGCACCCAGCGTCCGGCGCAACACGCGCCCGGCGCCGGCATCGAGCTGCCGTTCCATCAGGTGCCCGCGGACGTGCAGCAGCGTCACCGCGAGGCCGCGCCCGGCCAGGCCCCGGGCCGCCTCCAGACCGAGCAGGCCGCCGCCGACGACCGCGACGTGCCGCGCGGTCCGGGCCCGGTCGATGATCGCCGTGCAGTCGTCGAGAGTGCGGAACGGAACGACGTGCGATGTGCGGACGAGGCCATCTATCGGCGGGATTACAGCCGTACTGCCGGTCGCCAACACCAAGACGTCATAAGGCACATCGCTCCCGTCTTCAGTACGGACGGTGCGTAGCGCTCGGTCGATCGCGACCGCCCGTACGCCGGCGTACAGCGTGACCCCGTGGCGCGCGTACCAGTCCGGACTCGTCAGCGCGATGTCCTCGGCCCGGGCGGTTCCGGCGAGGACGTTCGACAGCAGCACCCGGTTGTACGTACCGCCCGCCTCGGCGCCGATCACGGTGATGCCGAGATCGACGGAACGGTCCCGCACCTCCTGGGCCAGTCGCGCCCCGGCCATGCCGTTCCCGACGATGACGAGCCTCACGTCGCTCGCTCCACCCGGACGGCGCACACCTTGAACTCGGGCATGCGCGAGATCGGGTCGAGGGCATCGTGGGTGACCAGGTTCGCGCAGCCCGCATCGCCCCAGTGGAACGGCATGAACACCGTGTCCGCCCGGATGGCGTCCGTCACCCGCGCCGGCGCCCTCGCCTCGCCGCGACGGCTCACCACGCGGAGCAGATCGCCATCGGATACCTCGTGAACGTCGGCCAGCGACGGGTGAATCTCGACGAACGGCTCGGCGGCCAGCGCGCGCACCCGGCGGGTCTGCGCTCCGCTCTGGTACTGCGAGAGCACCCGCCCGGTGGTGAGGTACACCGGGTAGCTCTCGTCAATGTCCTCGGCCGCGGGTCGGTGCTCGACGGCGACGAATCGCGCCCGCCCGTCCGGCGTGGCGAACCGCTCGGCGAACAGCCGGGGCGTGCCTGGATGGTCGGCCGAGGGGCACGGCCAGAACACGCCGTCCTCAGCGGCTATTCGGTCGTAGGTGATACCGACGTAGTCGGCGATGCCGCCCGCGCTCGCGGCCCGCAGTTCGTCGAACACCGCCTCGGGCTCGGTCGGCCACACGCCCGGCGCGTCCAGCCGGACGGCGAGCTCGGCGATCACCTCCAGATCGGTGCGCACACCGGGCGGCGGCAGCACGGCCTGCGACCGCAGCAGCACCCGTCCTTCGAGGTTGGTCATCGTTCCGCCCTCCTCCGCCCACTGCGCGGCCGGGAGCACGACGTCGGCCAGCGCCGCCGTCTCGGACAGCACCAGTTCGCTGACCGCGAGAAAGTCCAGCGCGGCCAGGTGATCACGCACCCGCCGCACATTGGGTGCCGACACCGCGACGTTGCTGCCCATCACCAGCAGGGCCCGCGGGCCGCCGTCGGTGCCGAGCGAGCAGAGCAGCTCGTACGCCGAGCGGCCGGCCCCGGGAAGAGCGGAAGGATCGATGCCCCAGACGTCTGCCACGTGCGCCCGTGCCGCCGGGTCGTCGATGCGCCGGTAGCCCGGCAACTGGTCGGCCTTCTGACCGTGCTCGCGTCCACCCTGGCCGTTGCCCTGCCCCGTCAGGCAGCCGTAACCGCTGCCCGGTCGACCGGGCAGACCCAGCGCCAGGGCCAGGTTGATCAGCGCCGACACCGTGTCGGTGCCGTTCGCGTGCTGCTCGGCGCCGCGCGCGGTGAGCACCATGGCGGACGACGCCCCGGCCAGCAGATCGACGGCGGCGTGCTGCTCGGCGACGGCGACACCCGTGATCGCTTCGACCCGTTCCGGCCAGTACGCCATGACCGCCCGACGTACCTCGTCGAACCCGCTCGTCCGCGCTGCGATGTAGGACGGGTCGACGCGGCCGGTCGTGAACGCGATGTGCAGCAGCGCGTTCACCAGGGCGAGGTCGGTGCCCGGCGTCACCTGCAGATGCCGCGTCGCGTTGCGGGCGGTGGGCGTGCGCCGCGGGTCGACGAGGATCAGCGCTCCGCCTCGCTGCCGCTGCGCCGTGATCCATTGCATGAACGGTGGCATCGTCTCGGCGACGTTGCTGCCGACGAGCAGGATCGCGTCCGCCTCGGGGAGGTCAGACAGCGGGAACGGCAGGCCGCGGTCGACACCGAACGCGCGGGTGCCGGCCGCCGCCGCGGAGGACATGCAGAATCGGCCGTTGTAGTCGATGTTCGGGGTGCGCAGCGCGACCCGGGCGAACTTGCCGAGCTGGTAGGCCTTCTCGTTGGTCAGCCCGCCGCCGCCGAAGACGGCCACCCGATCCAGGCCGTGCCGCTGGGCGTCCCGCACGCCGGCCACGATGCGCTCGAACGCCTCGTCCCAGCCGACCGGCACCAGCGGCGCGTCCCGGCGGGAACGGGCCAGCGGGGTGCGCAGGCGCTCCGGGGAGTCGAGCAGGTCGGCCGACGTCCACCCCTTGCGGCACAGGCCGCCGCGATTGGTCGGGAAGTCGCGCGCCTCGACCGAAACCACGTCGCCGTCAACGCGCAGCTGCATGCCGCACTGCAGCGCGCAGTACGGGCAATGCGTCGCAACGGCCATCGCTCAACCGTCGTTACCGACGGTTCCGCGCCCGGGTCGGGGAGGTTAACGGCTCGCTACGTAGGTCTCTCGGCGCCGACCCGGCATTGTGCGATCCGACGTCCTCACACCGCACCGCGGCGCGATGTGCGGGCTTCGTTGCACGGATGTCTCGCGCACGCGTCCGAAGGCGAAACCTGACCTGCCTAGCGTCGGCCCGCGACCGCCCGAGGAGGACACACCATGACCGAAGCCGTGGAGACCCAGCAACCGTCGGTGGCCGCGCCGGCCGCCCCCGCGCTCCCCAGCACGCGCGGCAAATGGATCGAGGTATGGGATCCGGAGAACCCGACGTTCTGGGAACGAACCGGCAAGAAGATCGCTCGCCGGAATCTCATATTCAGCATCTTCACCGAGCACATCGGCTTCTCGGTCTGGAGCCTGTGGTCGGTGTTCGTCCTGTTCCTGACGCCGGCCTACGGCATCAGCACCGACCCCAAGCAGGCGGCTGCGGAGAAGTTCCTGCTGACGATTCTGCCGGCCGCCATCGGGTCGGCCGTACGGCTGCCGTACACGTTCGCCGTCGCCAAGTTCGGCGGGCGCAACTGGACGATCGTGAGCGCGTTGCTGCTGCTGCTGCCGTGCGTCGCCGTCGCGATCGCCCTCGAGCCGGGCACCTCGTACGGGACCCTGCTGTTCCTGTCGGCGCTGGCCGGCCTCGGCGGCGGCAACTTCGCCTCGTCGATGGCGAACATCAACTCCTTCTACCCGCAGCGCCTCAAGGGCGCGGCCCTCGGCCTCAACGCGGGCGGCGGCAACCTCGGGGTGGCGGCGGTGCAGCTTGTCGCGCTCGCCGTTCTGGCCACGGCCGGCAAGGGCCATCCGCGGGTGATGGTCGGCGTGTACATCCCGCTCATCGTGCTGGCCGCGCTCGGCGCCGCCGTGTTCATGGACAACCTCAGCCACGTCAAGAACGACAAGCACGCGATGCGCGACGTGTGCCGCGACCCGCACACGTGGATCATGTCGTTCCTCTACATCGGCACCTTCGGCTCGTTCATCGGCTTCGGCTTCGCCTTCGGCCAGGTGCTCCAGAACCAGTTCCCGTCGCACTTCTGGGCGTCGGGGCTGGTCAAGGGCAAGCACGTCGTCGACCCGGTGAAAGTCGCCTACCTGACCTTCCTCGGCCCGCTGGTGGGCTCGCTGATCCGCCCGGTCGGTGGCTGGTTGGCCGACAAGTTCGGCGGGGCCAAGACCACGTTCTGGAACTTCGTCGCGATGGCCGTGTGCACCTCGTGCGTCCTCGCCGCGTCGGTGCAGAAGTCGTTGGTGCTGTTCTTCATCGGGTTCATCGCGCTGTTCGTCTTCACCGGCGTCGGCAACGGCTCGACGTACAAGATGATCCCGGCGATCTTCCGCAGCAAGGCGCAACTGCTGATCGACGACGGTGCGGATTCGGCAACCGCCGACCGCGAAGCCCGCCGCTTCGCGAACGCGCTGATCGGCATCGCCGGGGCCATCGGCGCCTTCGGCGGCGTGCTCGTCAACGTCGCGTTCCGGCAGTCGTTCCTGACCTATCAGAACGGCAACGGCGCCTACATCGGCTTCATCGCCTTCTACGCCGCCTGCTTCCTGCTGACCTGGTTCGTCTACCTGCGCCGACATGCAGCCCGGCTGAGCAACATCTAGCACGGCCGTCCATTTCGAGCGTCAGGACGAACGGGCCGCGGCCGGACCGCTCAGGATCTGCGGGATGTCGGCGAGCACGAGCGCGGCCGCGCCCCGGGCACTGGCGCTGTCGCCGAGCGCGCTGACCACGATCTGCAGCTGACTGTGGTGCCCGCTGACGGAGTTGCGCTGCAGCGCCCGCCGGATCGGATCCAGCAGTAGATCACCGGCCGCGGCGAGCTCGCCACCGACCACGACGAGCTTCGGGTTGAGCGTCATCACGGTCATGGCGAGCGCCCGGCCGACCGCGTCGCCCGCGTCCTCCATCGCCCGAATCGCCCCGCGGTCCCGGGTCTGGATCAGGGCGACCAGCTCGGTGCTGGTGACGGTGCGGGCCCAGCTGCGCGACAGCAGCGTGGCGATGGCGGTGGGGCTGGCGATCGTCTCGAGGCAGCCCCGGTTCCCGCACCGGCACACCGCGCCGTTCGAGTCGATGGTGATGTGGCCGAGCTCGCCGGCCAGGCCGTGATGCCCGAGCAGCATCCGCCCGTCGCACACGACGCCGGCCCCGATGCCCGACGACAGCCGCAGGTAGACGACGTCGTCGCACAGCTGCGCGGCCCCGTACCTCCGCTCGGCCAGCACGCAGGCGTTCGCGTCGTTGATGACCTGTACCGACAGCCCGGTGCGTTGCGCCAGCTCCTCGCCGGGCTTGACCCCGACCCAGCCGGGCATGATGCCCTCGGCTCGGAGCTCGCCGCTGCGCCGGTCGACCGGGCAGGCGATGCCCACGCCGAGTCCGAGCACCGACGCCCGGTCGCTGCCCGTCTCGCGAAGCGCCCGGTCGATGAGGTTCGTCGCCGCCGCGAGCGTGTCCTCGGCCGAGGTGTCGACGTCAACGTCGAGGCTCTGGTCCCAGATCGGGGTTCCGACGAGATCGGTCAGAATGACCCGCGCGTGGTCGTGCCCGATATCGACGCCGGCGACGCACCCGGCCGAGGGCACGAGCGACAGCGTCAGCGGTGGACGCCCGAGCTTGGACGTCGCCGACGCGGCAGCCTGCTCGCGCACCAGACCCTCGCCCACCAAGTCGAAGATCACCGAACTCACCGTGGCGCGGGACAGTCCGGTGCGGCGAGTGAGATCAGCCCGCGAGACCTCACCGGCGTCGGTCAGGGCCCGCAGCACGCGCAGCCTTCCGAGCCGGCGCATGTTGACCTGCGCCTCGGCGTCACGGTTCACCTCAGGAGAGGACACGCGACGAAAGATACCAGCAACATAGTTCGACTTTGAGCAAAAGCTCGGAACAGGTTTCGACCAGACGCTTGACTTACGACGGTAGTCAGCGGAAGTGTGTCGTCTGCGTTACATCGCCCCAACGCACTGTTTCGCTCCCCTCGCGGGGAGACGCAGGTTCACCCCCCAGGACTCGCGGAGGCGTCTCATGAGCCAGATCCCGTCTGCCCACCGTCGGCGCGTGGCGTTCGCCACGGTCGGGCTGAGCGTCCTCGCGTTCCTCGTCTCGACGGTCGGTGGCGCGCCACCGACCGGGGCGGCGCCGGCAGCCACCGTCCCGATCTACCAGGACACCCACTACAGCTTCGCCGAACGAGCGGCCGATCTGGTTTCGCGCATGACGCTGCGGGAGAAGGTGCAGCAGCTGCACACCAACAACGCGCCGGCGATCCCGCGCCTGGGCGTCCAGCAGTACACGTACTGGAGCGAGGGGCAGCACGGCCTCAACCGACTCGGCGCGGACGCCGGCGAGGGCGGCCAGGGCGCCGTCGACGACGTGCACGCGACGAGCTTTCCGGTCAACTTCGCCTCGTCCATGTCCTGGGACCCGAGCCTGACCTACGCCGAGACCACGGCGATCTCGGACGAGGCACGGGGTTTCCTGGACAAGTCGCTGTTCACCACCGGACAGAACAACATCGGCCCGGACGTGAACGACTACGGCGACCTGACCTACTGGGCGCCCACGGTCAACCTCGACCGCGACCCGCGGTGGGGCCGCACCGACGAGGCGTTCGGCGAGGACCCCTACCTCGTCTCGCAGATGGCCGGCGCGTTCGTCAACGGCTACCAGGGCAACACGATGAGCGGCCAGCCGATGACCCCGTATCTGAAGGTCGCGGCCACCGCGAAGCACTACGCCCTGAACAACGTCGAGGCCAACCGGCTCTCGGGTGATTCGGTCACCACCGAGGCCGACCTGCACCAGTACTACCTCAAGCAGTTCCAGAGCCTGGTCGAGAACGACCATGTCAGCGGCATCATGACGTCCTACAACGCGATCAACGGGACGCCCGGCGCGGTCAACACCTACACCGTCAACCAGCTGGCCCAGCGCACGTTCGGCTTCGACGGCTACACCACCTCGGACTGCGACGCCGTCAACAGCGCCTGGGCCGAGCCGCCGGGCGGGCACGCCTGGGCCGCGCCGGGCTGGACCTCGTCGCAGAAGGGCGGCCAGGTCGTCTGGACGAACAACACGACCGGCGCCACGATCGCGGCCGCCGCCGGAGCCGAGGCCTACGCCCTACGAGCCGGAACCCAGCTGGTGTGCACCGGCGACGAGGCGACGCTGCCGAACATCCAGGCGGCGATCGACGCCGGCCTGCTGTCCGAGGGCGTGCTGGACACCGACCTCGTTCGCCTGTTCACCACTCGCATGGCCACCGGCGAGTTCGATCCGCCGGCGCAGAACAGCTACACCTCGATCGACAAATCGGTCATCGAGAGCCCGGCCCACCAAGCGCTGGCCACCAAGGTCGCCGACAACGCCATGGTGCTGCTGAAGAACGGCGCGGTCTCCACGGGCAAGGCGCCGTTGCTGCCCGTCGCCCCCTCAGCCACGTCCAAGGTCGTCGTCCTGGGCAACCTGGCCAACGAGGTGACCCTCGGCGGCTACAGCGGCCAGCCGACGCACACGGTGAACGCCGTCCAGGGCATCACCGCGGCGGTCAAGGCCGCCAACCCCAACGCGACGGTGACGTTCGACGCCGCCGGCACCTCGACGACCGCCACCGGTCCGGCGGTGCTGAGCGATGCCACCAAGACCGCGATCCAGGGCGCCGACCTGGTCGTGATCGTCGCCGGCACCAACGGCTCGAACGCCAGCGAAGGCAAGGACCGCTCCACGCTGGCCATGCCCGGCAACTACACCTCGCTCGTCGACCAGGTCAGCGCGCTGGGCAACCCGCGCACCGCGCTCGTGCTGCAGACCAACGGGCCGGTCGCTCTCAGCGACGTCCAGTCCAAGGTGCCCGCGATCCTGTTCAGCGGCTACAACGGGCAGAGCCAGGGCACCGCGCTCGCCGACGTGCTGTTCGGCAAGCAGAACCCCGACGGGCACCTCGACTTCACCTGGTACCAGGACGACTCGCAGCTGCCGGCCATGCAGAACTACGGGCTGAACGCCGCGAGCACCGGCGGTCTCGGCCGCACGTACCAGTACTTCACCGGCACGCCCACCTACCCGTTCGGGTACGGCCTGAGCTACAGCAGCTTCCGCATCTCGAACGTGGAGGCCGATCGGACCTCGGTGTCCGCCGACGGCACGGTGCAGATCAACCTCAATGTGACGAACACCGGGCACCGGGCCGGTACGACGGTTGCGCAGCTGTACGCGACGACGCCCGGCGCGGGCCAGGGCGCGGTACCGCTCAAGCGGCTGGCCGGTTTCCAGAAGACCAAGCAGCTCAAGCCCGGGCAGACGCAACACGTCACGTTGCGGGTGAAGATCAGCGACCTGACGGTGTGGGACACCGCGCACTCGCGCAACACGGTGACCGCCGGCACCTACCAGTTCGCCGTCGGCACCGACGCATCGTCCATCGTCGCCCGCCAGGACGTCCGGGTCACCGGCGCGCTGTCCCCGCACGTGCAGTACGTGACCGTCCAGCCCGAGGCCGTCTCCTACCACCCCGGGCAGTCGATCGATCTGACCGGCACCAACAAGTGGCTCGCCGACGACACCAACCCGGCCGAGCAGCCCGACCGCAACCTCAACATCGTCGCCGACAAGGTGGTCGAGGCGGTCAACGACGACCAGTCCTTCGCCGACCTGAGCAAGGCGCACGTCAAGTACACGAGCGACAACCCGGCTGTGGCCAGCGTCGACGGCAACGGGTTGGTGCACGCAATCAAGGACGGCGTCGCGACGATCACCGTGACGGTGAACGGCGCGTCCGGCTCGGCGCCCATCGTCGTGACCGGGACGTTGACCAACACCGTGCCGACGTTCCTGGACGCCGGCACGTCGGGCACGGCGAGCGCCACCTTCACCAACGGCAGCCCCAGCGCGGTCCGCAGCCTCACTGTGGACATCGCCGTGCCGGCCGGCTGGACCGCCACCCCGACGACGCCCACCACGTACGACCAGGTGCCCGCGAACTCAGCGGTCACCGTGAAGTGGACGGTCTCCCCCGGCCCGAGCGTCGCGCCCGGCACGTATCCGATCACGTTCACCGCGACGTCGAGCGAAGGCACGGTCAGTTCGAGCGGTGACGTGAAGGTGCCCTACGCCTCGGTTGCCGCGGCGTACAACAACACCGGCATCAGCAACGACAACGCCCCGCCGGCCGGTGCGTTCGACGGCAGCGGGCTGAACTACTCCGCCCAGGCCCTGGCCGCGGCTGGATTCAACGCCGGCCAGAGCGTGACGGTCGGCGGGATCGGGTTCACCTGGCCCGGCACGAACGTGCCCGACAACGTCGTCGCGGGCGGGCAGGTTCTGCCGATCAGCGGATCGGGCCGCCTGCTGGGCTTCCTCGGGGCCAGCGCGTTCGGAAGCACGTCGGGGCTCGGCACGATCGTCTACACCGACGGTACGACCCAGACCTACACGCTGAGCTTCGCCGACTGGTGGTCGGGCAGCGCCTCGCCGGGCTCGTCCATCGCCGCCACCACGCCCTACATCAACACCGGCCCGAACAGCAGCCGGCAGAACCAGACCGTCCACATGTACGCGGCCTGGACGCCGCTGGATCCGGCCAAGACCGTGAAGTACGTGATCCTGCCCGACATCGCCAACGGTCAGACCGGCGGGAACGCGGCGATGCACGTGTTCGCCCTCGGCATTGCCGCCGCGACCGACCAGACCGCGATCGTCGGCGACAACCTCGGCAGCCCGGACACCGCGAACGGCATCAGCGTCGCAGAACAGGGTGACGGGCACACGACGGCGACCACGGCCGGCGGGCTTCCGGCCCGCACGACTACTGGTACAGGCTCGCTGTACGTGTACTTCAACCTGGACGACGCCGTGGTACCCGGCGGCAACTACCAGGCGACGGCCTACGTCAGCTACTACGACCACGGGACGGGTAGCTGGGACATCCAGTACGACTCGTTCGCCGACGTGCCGAACAACGCCTTCCGCGACTCGGCGCAGGTCACCGACACCGGCACCGATACCTGGAAGACGGCCGCCATACCGCTGCCGGATGCCTCGTTCACGAATCGGGAGAACGGCCAGACCGATCTGCGGCTGAACATCGGGGTCGGCACGCAGACGATCGGACGGGTGGCCGTCACGGTGGCCGGCGACAACGTGGTGCCGGTGCATCTGGTCTCGGCGCAGCCCACCGCGCCGGTGGTGAGCCAGCAACCGCAGGACGCGACCGCCTCGGCCACCTCCGACGCGAGCTTCACCGCGCAGGCCATCGGTGACCCGGCGTCGATCGTGCACTGGCAGTCGATGCCGGTCGGCGGGGCCTGGGCCGACGTGCCCGGCGCCACCGCGATCACGCTCACGGTCAGCCAGCCACCCGCCTCGGCCGACGGCACCCAGTACCGCGCGGTGTTCGTCAACCTGGCCGGCAGCACCACGTCGGATCCGGCCACCCTGCACGTGACGTCATGAGGGAGATCCGACTGGAGGCCGGGCGCAGTAGGCGGCGACGTCGGCGAGTGACATCTCGATCAGGCAGCTGGCGTCGGTGCGCAGGCCGGCGGTCACGGCGAGGGCCGCGAGGACGCCGGTGAGCGGATCGGCGATGGCATCGCCGGCGAACACCGGCTCACCCGTGTCCCAGGCCACCAGCCCACCCCCGACGGCGGCGTCGTCGCCGAACGCGATCCGGCTGGGATCGCCATGGCCGGTGATCCGCAGCCAGATCCGAGGGCGGCCGCTCGCCAGGATCGCCCGGGCGTCCAGGCCCAACGCCTCGAACGCGCGGGGCCGGCTGGCCTCGATGACGACATCGGCGGCGGCGATGAGATCGTGCAGCTGCGCGGGGTCGGCGAAGTCCACCTGTCGCCGCTCGTGCCCGGCGTGCAGCCGGCGATAGAACTCCGGGCTGGTCACCCGCGTCGGGTCGGGGCGTTCGGGAGTCTCGACGTCGACGACCTGCGCTCCCCCGAGCGCGAGCAGCTGCGCCGCGAGCGGGCCCGCCCACAGCGCGCCGAAGTTCACCACCACCGGAGCTCGGGGCGCCGGCCCGGCGTCGGCGCGCGGTTCGATCCGCCAGGGCGAGGACGGCGCCGACGTCTCCCCCAGGGCGGCCGCGGCCAGGCCGAGCAGCCGGGTCCGCTCGATCACCGCGGCCACCGGGCGGTGCGCCGACCACTCGCCCACCTGCTGCCACGGATCCCCGTCCAGGGCGGACTCGATCAGCGCCGGGACCAGGTCGAGGTCCCGGGCCAGGTTCAGCGCCCACCAGTTGTCGTGTGCGCGCAGCATCCTGGTCCCGCCACCGGCGGAGAGCTGCCCGTGCCGGCGCAGCCCCATGAGCGCCGCGCGCTCGCCGAGCAGCGCCGCGCCGTCGACCCGCGTGCCGCTGAGCAGCTCGAACGCCAGCCCGGCCGCGCGCGCCACCGTGGCCGGACGTCCCACCGGATCCACCGGCGCGCGGTGGGGCCAGCCCGTAATCGCCATCGCCCCGGCGTCGGCCCAGTCCCGCTCCACCGACGACGGCCGGCCCTCGACCTCGGCGGCGCCGGCGGCCAGGGCGAGCCGCGCCGCGTCGTCGACGGTCACTTCGATGCCCAGACTCGCGAGCAGGGCGCCGGCCTCGGCGGCGGCCGGCCAGGCCGCGGCGACGACGGGCGCGAATCGCGGGACCGCCGCGGTCCTACGGACGCCTTCCCGCGACATGCTGGCTACCCTACGTTCTGTGCTGAAGATCGAGTCGGTCGCAGCCGAGGCCGACGATCTCGGGCCCGCGCTCGACGAGACCGGTCGGCCCCGGCGACCGATGGTGGTCGTCGACGCGGACTCCGACCGCTCGCAGCTGGATCGGGCCGTCGCCAATCTTCGCGGCGCGGGGTCGATCGTGGTGGCGGTGACTCGCACGTCCACTCCGCTGGCGCCATTGGTCGAGATCGCCGACGTGTCACTCGCCCGCGCACCGGTGGCGCCCGACGACGGCGTGACCGTCGCGGTGCCTGATCCGCTGGCGGCGCTGGCGCGGCTGCAGACCCAGGTCGATGCGAATCCACGGGCCGCCCTGACGCTCGCCTGGATGCTCCGCGAGGGGGGCGAGTTCTCGGTCGATCATGGGCTGGCGGCGGAGTCGGCCGCGTACTCGATGTTGCTGGCCGGATCGGAATTCCGGCGGTGGCTGGATCAGCGCGGGCCGGCCCGGCCGATCGACGGCGGTGAGCGAGTGCAGGTGAGCCGGTCCGGCGACACGCTGTCGATCGTGCTCAACCGCCCGGGCCGCCGAAACGCCGTCGACGCCGGGATGCGCGATGCCCTGCGCGAGGCGTTGTCGCTCGCCGAGTGGGATACCGCCCTACTCGTGGAGGTGTCCGGCGCCGGGCCGTCGTTCAGCTCCGGCGGCGACCTCGACGAGTTCGGCACCGCCGACGATCCCCCGACGGCGCACCTGGTCCGCGTCACGGCGAGCGTCGGGGCCGCGCTGCACCGGCTCCGCGACCGCACGACGGTGCGCGTGCATGGCGTGTGCATGGGGGCCGGGGTGGAGCTGCCCGCCTTCGCCGGCCGGGTGGTGGCCGCGCCCGGGACGACCTTCGCCCTGCCCGAGATCGGCATGGGGCTGATCCCCGGCGCCGGCGGGACGGTCAGCGTCCCGCGCCGGATCGGGGCGCCGCGCGCACTGTGGCTGGCGCTCGCGGGCGTCCCGTTGGACGCGCCGACCGCGCTGGCCTGGGGACTGGTCGATGCGATCGGCTGATGCCTGGCTGATCCAGGACGCGACGGTCGACAGCACGCGGGTCGATTGCCGGATCCGCGACGGCCGGGTCGTCGAATTACGTGCCGGATTGCCTGAGCTGGAGGGCGAATCCGCCATCTCGGCCGGCGGCGGCGAGCTGCTGCCGGGGCTGGCCGACCACCACATCCACCTGCGCGCCGCCGCGGCCGCCCGACGCAGCACCGACCTCGGCGGGGCCGGCCTGACGGCGATGGCTGACGACGACGGCGGGACGGGCTGGTTGCGGGTCATCGGCGCCGGCGCCGAGCTGACCCGGACCGACCTCGACGCCCGGTGGCCCCACCGTCCGGTACGCGCGCAACACCGCAGCGGCGCGCTGTGGACCCTGAACTCGGCCGCCCTGGCAACCTTGCGACCCGGGGCATCGGACGAGGAACTGCGCACCGGGCAGTTCTGGCGATCCACAGCCCGGCTGCGGTCACTGCTCGACCTCGCGCGCGAGGCGGACCTTCCCGGCCTGGCCGCACAGCTCGCCGCGCTCGGCGTCACCCACGTCACCGACGCGACTCCGGACTTCACCGGCGCCCCGATGCCGCAGCACGTCCTGTCGCTGGGCCCTGACTCGCTCGGTCCGCGCAAGATCGTGATCCCGGATCACGAGGCACCGGACCTGGGTCGGCTGGTCCACGACGTGCGCGGCGCCCATGACGCCGGACGCGGGGTTGCCCTGCACGTGGTGAGCGCGGTCGCGATGGCCGTAGCGATCGCGGCGCTGCGCGAGGCGGGCTCGATCGACTCCGACCGCATCGAACACGCGGCGGTGTGCTCCGACGATGCGGCGCGCGCCCTGGCCGAACTCGGCGTCACCGTGGTGACCCAGCCCAGCCTCGTCGCCCGGCACGGCGCCGCCTACCTGGCCGAGAGCCCAGAGGACGAGCGTCCGCTGCTGTGGCGCTACGCCGGGTTGCAGCGGCTGGGCGTCCGAGTAGCGGTGAGCAGCGACGCCCCCTACGGCGACGTCGATCCGTGGCGGACCGTTGCCGCGGCCACGACGCGGCTCTCGGCCGGTCAGGTGATCGGCCCCGACGAGCGGGTAGCGCCGACGACCGCGTTCTCCTCGCTGCTCGCCGCTCCCCTGGATCCGGGCGGACCGCCGAGGCGGGTACGAGCCGGATGTCCAGCCGACCTGTGTTTGTTGGCCACCTCGCTCGACGACGCGCTCACCTCGGCGCTGGCCGGCGAGCCGGTCGCGGTCCGTTCCACGTTCGTCGATGGGCACCGGGTGCACGCCTCGACCGGCCAAACGGACTCTTGACACAAGCCTGAAACGCCCTAGTGTCCCGTGAAGGAAGTCGTTTGTCGGATGCGGTGATCCAGGTTTCCGCTCGCAAGGCGGAGGAGGAAGCCGATACCGCTGTTGTATCGGCGACGACGACAACGCAGCGAGCGGGAAGCTGGGGCGCCGCAGGCGGTGAACATACTTCCTTCACGGGACACTAGGGTCAAAACACCGTTATTTCCCCTCATATCACGCGGGACGGGATCGGCCTCGTGGCGCTCAGGCGTGCCCAGCGCAAGGCCGGATGGCCGCAGCGCATCCAGCAATCGGAGGACTCATGGGCCTGACGCGACGGTCGTTCCTCATCCTGGCCGGAGCTAGCGCCGCCGCCGGCGCCACTGCTCGTGACCTCTACGCCGCGCTCCCCAGCGCGGCGGCGAGCCCGCCGGGCGATGTCGTCGGGAAGATCACCGTCGGCTACCAGGGCTGGTTCGCCTGCCCCGGGGACGGCGCGCCGATCAACGCCTGGTGGCACTGGAGCCAGAACTGGGCTCAGCCACCATCGCCGAGCAACAACGTCATCAAGGCGTGGCCGGACGTGCGCGAGTACACGGCGGTGTACCAGACCGCGTACGCCAGCCTCAGCGGCGGCGGCCCGGCGACCCTGTTCTCGTCCTACGACCAGCAGACCGTCGACACGCACTTCCTGTGGATGCAGCAGAACGGGTGCGACACCGCGGCGCTGCAGCGGTTCAATCCGAACAGCAGCGAGGGTCCGACCCGCGACGCGATGGCCGGCAAGGTCCGCTCGGCCGCCGAGACCTACGGCCGGAAGTTCTACATCATGTACGACGTTTCGGGCTGGACGACCATGCAGGCGGAGATCAAGTCGGACTGGACCAACAAGATGTCCGCTCACACCGCGTCGAGCGCGTACGCCCGCCAGAACGGGCAGCCGGTGGTGTGCATCTGGGGTTTCGGGTTCAGCGACGACAACCATCCGTGGGACGCGAATACCTGCCTGGACGTCGTGACCTGGTTCAAGGACCAGGGCTGCTACGTGATCGGCGGAGTGCCCCGGGAGTGGCGCACCGGGACGGGCGGATCCCGCGCCGGCTACCTGGGCGTGTACCACGCGTTCAACATGATCTCGCCGTGGATGGTCGGGGCGATCTCCACCGCGGCGGACTCCGATTCGGTGTACCAGAACATCAACGTCCCCGACCAGGCTGACTGCAACGCCAACGGCATCGACTACCAGCCCTGCGTACTGCCCGGAGACGTGTCAGCCCGGCAGCGGGCGCACGGAGACTTCATGTGGCGCCAGTTCTACAACATGGTCCGCGTGGGCGCCCAAGGCATCTACATCTCCATGTTCGACGAGTACGGCGAAGGCAACCAGATCGCCAAGACCGCCGAGACCCAGGCCGGCGTCCCGGCCGGATCCGGATTGCTGGCGCTGGACGAGGACGGCACGGCCAGCTCGTCGGACTACTACCTGCGCCTGACCAACGATGGCGGCCGGATGCTCAAAGGCCAGCTCGCCCTCACCGCCACCCGCCCCACCCAACCCACGATCACCGGCATCTCCGCCCGAACGGTCACCGGACGATGAGGGTCACCGTCGCCTGATGGGTCAGCGTGCCGTTCTTGCCGGTGACGCGCAGCGTGAACGTTCCCCGCACGGTTGATGTGGTCGTCCGCACCCGGAGCGTCGAGCTGCCAGGAGCGGTGACCGGGTTGGCCGTCCAGGACGCCGTCGCCCCGCTCGGCAGGCCGGTCACCGACAGGGTGACGCCCCCGGCGAACCCGCCGAGCGACGCGACGGAAACCGCGTAGGACGCGGTCTGACCCCGCGTCACGGTCACCGACGCCGGGCTGGCCGCCACCGTGAAGTCGCGCGGCGGCACGGTCAGCGTCACCGAGGTCGCGTGGCTCAGCGCTCCACTGGTCGCGGTGATCGTGAGCGGGTAGCTGCCGGCCGGTGCGCCGGCTGGCGTCTTGACGGCCAGTTGGGACGTTCCGGAACCGGTGATGCCGGACGGGGTGAACGTCGCGGTGCCAACGGAGCCCGGCAACCCGCCGAGTGACAGGTTCACCGTTGCGGTGAAGCCGTTTACCGCGCCCACCGTGATCGTGTAGGTACCGGTGCCGCCGGCGTTGACCGTGCGGCTGGCCGGGCTGGCGGCGAGGCTGAAGTCGGGCGGCGGGGCGATGACGAGCGTCACCGAGCTGGTGTGCATGGTCGAGCCGCTCGCGCCGGTGATCGTCAACGAGTAGGTGCCGGTGAGCGCCGCCGCCGATGTGGTGATCGTGAGCCGCGACGGGCCGGCCGCCGTGACGGTCGCCGGCGCGAACGACGCGGTGCCCACCGACGGCGGCAGCCCGCTGAGCGTCAGGGCCACGTCGCCGGTGAAGCCGTTCCGGGCGTCCACCGTGACGTCGTAGCCCGAGCTGCCGCCGGCCACGACACTCTGCGATGACGGCGTCGCGGCGAGTCCGAAGTCCGGCGGCGCGGGGACGACGAGCGTCGCGATGGCGGTGTGCGCGAGAGCGCCGCTCGTCGCGGTGATCGTCAATGGGTAGGAACCCGGGGCGATGGAGGCGTTCGTCGTCACCGATAGCTGGGCCGTCCCGCTGCCCCCCGACACGACAGCCGGCGAGATCGCGGCCGAGGCGTTCGCCGGGATGCCGCCGACCGCGAGCGCGACGTCGCCCGCGAAGCCGTTCACGCCGCTGACCGCAACGTCGTAGGACGTGCTGCCGCCCGGGACGACCGTCGCCGAGGGCGGCGACACCGTCACCGTGTAGTCCGGCGTGCTTGCCAGTCGCTGGTACGCGGCGAGCACGTCCAGGCGCCCGTAGCCGAAGTCGCTGTCGAGGCCGGCCGCGCCCAGATCGACGGCGCTGCCGCCCAGGGCCACCTGCTGCTGGTCGGCCGTCAGATGCGGGAAGGCGCCGAGCAGCAACGCCAACGCGCCGGACACGTGCGGGGCCGCGATGGAGGTGCCCGTCTCGACGGCGTAGTCCCCGTACAGGTCGCTGGTGCGGATGTCGGTCGCGGGCGCGACGACCTGCGGCGCGGTCGCCCCGGCGCACGTCGACGGGCCGCGGCTGCTGTACGGATAGACGGCATCGGAATTGTCGGTACCGCCGACCGCGAACGCCTCGGGCAGGTTGGCCGGGCTCTGCACCGTCCCGGCCAGCGGGCCGTTGTTGCCGGCGGCGAACACGGGCAGGATGCCGGCGGCGCGCAGGCTGCGCAGGTCGAGCTGGAAGTCCAGGACGCAGGCGGCGGTCGACATCGTCCACGAGTCGTTGACGACGTTGGGCGCATCGGCGGTCGACGGGTTGCCGTCCGGGTCGAGCAGCCACTGGAAGCCCTGGTGGATGCCGGCCGTCGTGGCCTGGCCGCGGTCGTTGAAGATCTTGACGGCGATCCACTTCGCGTCCGGCGCGAGGCCGACCGAGCTGCCGCCGGCGGCACCGCCGACCATGACGCCCATGGTCTGCGTGCCGTGTCCGTTGACGTCGGTCGGCGTGGTCGGATGCTGACCATTCGGGTCGTACCAGCTGTTCGCGCCGCCGCGCCACGCTGCGGACAGATCCGGGTGCGTGGCGTCCACGCCGGTGTCCATGCTCGCGACGACGACGCCCTGACCCCGGTAGCCGCGGTCCCACATCGCGGGCGCGTTCACCACGGCCAGGTTCGGCTCGGCGGTGGTCGTCATCGCACTCGCGGCCGGAGCTTGGATGGTCGAGTTCGCCGCGACCGTGGCGACATCGGGCCTGGCGGCCAGCTCACGGATCACCGCCGGCGTGGCCGTGACCTCGACAGCGTTGGCGATCCACAATGGGGTGACGGACGAGACGGAGGCCCCGCGCCGGGCCAGCAGCGCGAGCACGCCGCGTTGTGCCTGGGCCGCGTGGGAGCGCAGGAGCCGTTCGACGCCGGCGAGGCGCGACACCCGGGTCGGCGCGTGGACGCCGGCGACGTTCGCCTGCGACTTCAGGACAACGATCACCTCGACCTGCGCCGGGGCGGCGGTCGCCGGGGCGGCAGCCGGCGCGACCAGCACCGCACCGGCGAGAGCCAGTACGAGCGCCAGGTGCCTCATCGAACCACCACGTGCTCCACCTGGGCATCGCCGAGCAGCACTACCACGCGTGCCCCGCGCCGCACCCAGTTGCCCGGGTTGTTGAAGACGAAGTAGTAGGTGACCCCAGGCTTGAACACCCCGGTGTGCGAATGGCTCATCAGCAGGTCGTGCACGACCAGACCGCTGACCTCGTCTACCACCGCTGGGGGCCGGGCCGGGTCGTGCAGCGAGTTGGCCTTGTCCGGGTCGATCACCTGGAAGCGCAGGTCGACCAGTCCCCCGCCACCGGTGACGGCAACGTAGGTGATCTTGACGCCGCTGCGGTCGGCGAGGGACGCGGCGCTGACGACGGGACGGGCCCACGACGCCGGCACGTTCGGCGCCTCCCGGCTCGGCGTCCGGTGGGTGAACAACACCACGAGCGAGGCGACCAGCGCGGCGACCACGATGCCGGTGAGCGCGCCGAACAGCCGGACCCGACGTGACGCCAGGTACCCCGCGCGCGGCGGCGGGGGGGCCGCCGGCGCGGGCTCAAGGGTTGCTTGTCCGCTCACGGTTCCCCCTATGGATGAATGAAAGTCAGCATCCCGCCGCCGGTGGCCGGCGTCGGGCCGGTGCCGGTCTGAGCGCCGTTGGTGAGGTGAAGTTGCCGGTTGTACAAAGGGAAACCGTGCGGGCTCGGCGCCGGGCCGGGCGGGATTGTCGCGATCGCGTCCTCGGTGGCCCCGGCCGGGATCGTCTCGGCATTGACGTCGAGCGGGTTGTTCAGTAGTCGCGCGTCGCGGGCCACGACATGCTCGTGCAGGCCCAGCAGGGCCATCGTGGTGTTGTCGTAGCCGGCGTTGAGGTAGCGCAGCAGCAGCCGCTCCCCCGCCGCCGCGGTGAGGCCGGCCGTGTCGGGATAGGCCTTGCCGTTGATCAGCCAGTACGTCGCCCGATAGGTGCCCATGTCGAACGTCTCCGGTGCGGCGTTGAACGCCGGGTCGACGGCGCCGAGCACGAGCGTCTGTTCGCGGTCGAACGCTGTTGTCGCGTCGTCGTAGGCCCGCCCGGCCGTTGCCGGACGCACGATCAACGCGCCGGCCAGCCCCATCGCCTCCTGGCGTCCCGCGTCGCCGCCACTCTGGTACAGGTACGTGCCGGGCGAACCCGCCGTGAACGAGCGGGTGACGTCCGCGCCGGGTGCCGCGTCGGTGCCGCCCGCCGCGAAGTCGATGCCCGGGATCTCGAACGAGACGGTGTGCCCGGCCGGCAGGGCGTTGATGATCCGGATGGACACCACGTCGCCCTCGTTCACGACCAGTTGCGGTCCGGGCAGGCCGGCGACCGCAGTCGAACAGTTGCCGGCCGTCGACGGGATGCCGAATCCCCAGATCGGCACGGTCGTCGAGCCGGTCAGCGTTGCGGTGCCGGGTAGGGCGCACAGGTCCATCGACACGGCGGCCGCGGACGCCGTGCCGACGGACGCGGCAACCAGGCCGGCGCCGGCGATTCCCAGGACCAGCAGCGCCCGGGCGATCTTCGTGGTACGCATCACGGGCCTCCCCTTCACGGCGCGTCGTAGGTGAGGGCCATGAGGTTCCCCCAGGTCGAGAAGGTCGCGGGCGCCGAGGCCGTCCAGCGCTGCGTATGGACGAGTACGCGCACCTGCCCGTTGTTGGAGCCGGTGCCGACGTAGTGACTCGCCGACCCCGGCAGCGTCCAGGTCGAGCTGACCTCAGGGCTCGATCCGACGGCCTGCGGCTGAACCGGCGGGGCCGCCAGCGTCACCCAACCGGCCGATGTGGCACTCGCGCAGCCGGCCGCGCCGCTGATCGTCCAGTCGCAGATCTTGACGGTCTGCCGGGGCAGGTTGGCGGTGAGCGCCGCACACGCGGTGCCCGTCGTCCCGGTGCAGTTCTTGCCCTTGTAGGTCACCTTCAGGTTCTGCGCGCCGGCCGGGAGCCCGCTGAACCCGCCGTACCAGTCGTTGGCTAGCGCGGTGATCGTCGCGCCGCTCGCGTGGGTGGCCGGCGGGCTCGTGCCGAGCTGCCCGCGGGCCACCGTCCAGGTCGTGGTGCCCGCCCCAGCCGTCACCTGCATGACCTCGTTGTCGATGCGGATGTAGTAGCCGGGCGCCGTCGGGAAGCCGGCGGCCGAGGCGACGGTGATCGAGCCTTGAACGGCGGTGGTCGCATTCGGCCGGGTCGTCGTCCTCGGATTGATCTGGTAGTAGTTCGCGTCGTCCGCGGACAGCGCCGACACCGCACCACTCTTGAGCGTGCCGCCTACGATGTTGGTCGCGCTCGGCTTGGCGAAGCAGCCGCCCGGTGGGTCGACGCGCAGCAGCGTGCCCATGCCGCCGAAGCCCTGGTCGAAGTTCGTGAACTCGTTCAGCGCGTGGCTGTGCAGCGGGAAGTACCACTCACCGCAGATGTTCTGGCTCGTCGTGCCGGTCGGCAGGGTGCCCTTGTAGCCGAGGTACGGGCTACCGCTGTACCAGGTGTTGGCGTCCTTGAAGAACACGTCTCGATAGTTCGGCGGCGGCACCGGCAACTGGTTCGTAGTCGGATCCCAGTGGTCCTGGTCGTCCCACCGCAACAGGAAGTCCTGGGTCTGGCCGGAGCCGATCGTCTCGCCGAAGTGCTCAGTCGACGCCGACGCCCCGCCCGGGCTGAGCAACAGCCGGCCGTCCTGCGCGATCTCGCTGGTGTGGTTGCCGTGCGGGTGGAAGGGGTGGTTGAGCAGGCCGGCGTTGATCATCCGGATCAGGGCCGGCTGGGTGTTGGTCGGCGTGTTCGGTTGGATGCGAACCAGCGAGCCGTAGGGCTGGTTGGGCAGCAGGCCCGAGCCGTTGTCCTGGATCGTGTCGGGGAATTCTCGCCCGTTGATCGCGAAGTACCGGTTGCGCAAGGCGTTCGCGTCGTAGGTGGCGCCGGTCTCGACGGCGTGGTGCAGGTCGGGGTCGATCTCGCTGAGCAGCAGCAGGTACTCCCGGCCCGGGTCGAACTGCGTCGACGTTCCGTAGGCGTAGTTCGGCCCGGCACTCGGACGCACGATCAGCGCGCCGTAGAGACCCATCTCGACCTGCTTGGCCGAGTCGGAGCCACTCTCGTAGAGGTAGGTGCCGGGCGCTCCAGCGGTGAAGCTGTAGCTGGCCGTGCCCGATGTCGCGGCCGCCTCCGTCGTCAACAGTCCGGCCGCACCACCGGTGGCGGTCACGCCCTGTTGGCCGGGGAACACGACGGAGGCCGCCTCGGGAAGGTTGTTCGTCAGGTTGACGACAACCGTCTCGCCCTGAGTCGCGCACAGCACCGGACCGGGACTCTGGAATTGTCCGCTGTCGGGCGCATCGGCGTTGGCGTAGCTCCACATGAACACGCTGTTGCCGTCGGGGGTGTCGATGTAACCCGGCTTGGCGACGAGATTGAACGTGTGCGTGGGACCGGACACCGAACCCGGTGTGCACACCATGCCGACCTTGGGCGCGTTCGCCGGAAGCGCCGAACCGTGGCTGGGTACGGCGATCAGTACGCCGGCGCCGAGCGCCAGCACCGCAACGACCCGCTTGACCTCAGACATAGGTCTGGCTCACTTTCGTCTGGGCGGGAAGCGCGTTCTGGTAGACGCGGACCTCGGTCATCATTCCGCCGGGTCCGGCCGCGCCGTGGTTGGACAAGTGCCGGTAGTCGCGGCACTTGAGGTAGTACACGTTGTAGTTCCCTCGCCCGTCCGAACCGGACGGCCGCGAGGCGCTGTAGGCCGGCGCGTTGAAGAGCACGTCGCGCGCCTCGCCCGGACCGATGTAGATCGTGTTCGTCCAGTACGAGGTGTCGACGCCTCCGTTGCGCAGCAGCGACGCGTCCTGGCCGACGACGTGCATCGGGATCCCGGGCAGCTGCAGGGCGTGCTGCTGGTAGCCGAGATTGGCCAGGCGCAGCAACGCCCGCTCGGCCGGATTCACCTGCACCAGCGAGGAGTTGGGCTGACTCTTGTCCGGAGCATCGCTGTAGTTGGGGTTCGGTGTGGTCAGCCCGGATGACGTGAACGTGTCGTCGTTGGGCGCCACGGTCTGCGGATAAGTGCGGCCGTTGAGGGTGAAGAACTGCGGGTCGTAGTCGGTCGGGATGAACTCCTGGATGTCGCGGTCGGCGTCGTGCTGGCGTTCCTCGATCTCGTTGAGCAGGATCGCGAAGTGCCGGTGGTAGCCGGTCGAGCCATCGCCGTCGTTGTACGCGAACTTGGTGAACCCGGCGTGCGCGGAGCCGTCCTGAGCCGGGCGGACGAACACGATGCCGGTCATGCCCATCTGCACGTGCTCGACGTCCTCGAAGTGACAGTGGTACATGTACGTACCGACCCGGTGCGGACGGTAGAAGTACGTGACCTGCTTGCCGATCGGCACCGCCACCGACACCTCGGGCACGCCGTCGTTCAGCGGCGAGGGGACGTCGAATCCGTGCCAGTGGATGGTGTGCGAGTCGGTGAGGTCGGGCCGCTGGACGAGGCCGAGGTTCGTCAGTGTGATCTTGATGTCGTCGTCCTGCAGGAAGTCCAGCGTGGGGGCGGTGTGCTGCGCGTGGCCCTTCTTGGTGGAGATGAGCGAGCTGATGCTCGCGGTCGGATCCACCGGGATGAACCCGAAGATGTAGATCGGGTTCGCCTCGCGGCCGGGCACCGTGATGTACCCGTCGGTGCCGGCCAGCGCGAGGGTCTTGGTAGCGGCCGAGGCCGAGGGCATCAGCCGCAGCGCGCTGCCCACGACCACCGTGCCCACGGCGCCCAGACCCGCTGCCTTGAGAAAGTCGCGGCGGCTCGTACCTCGAAAGAGGCTGCTCATCGTTCCCCCTTGCCCGTTTGCAGGTGCCATCAGCTCAGCCGATCCGGGGCCCGGGAGCTATCGGTGGCGATGGAGGCGTCGGCGACCGCGGGAGGGTCCGCGCCGCCAGCGCGTTGAGCAGCGGCACGGGCACTCCAGGTAGCTCGTCCGCGCCGAGATCCCATGGCGTCAGCACTCGTACCGTCCGCAGCTGCGGGCGGTACTGACCGTCGTAGTCGCCCTGCCCGCCGAGGGCCACGCTCAGCGTCGGCGCCTGGATGCCGCCGGCGGTGCACGGACCCAGAGCCGTGAGCGGCGTCGGGAACGCCGTGTTGGAACAACGAACGCCGCGGTCGACAACACCCGATGCTGCCGTGAGGTGGTAGTCGCCGGTGAGTCCGACGGGCGGGTCCGCACCGGTGATGGTGACTGCCGCGGTCTGCGGGTCGAGCCGCGAGCCGGTGACGGTCAGCTCCAGCGTGAACGGCGTGACGAATCCCGGGTTGGTTCCGATCAGGTTGCCCTGACCGCCGGGCACCGCGTGCTGCACGCCGTTCGGCCCGATGATCTGGCCGTTGGTCAGGTCGGAGTAGCGCGGCGTGAACGTGTCGGCGTTGTTGGTCGTCCCGTGCACCTCGAAGTCGACGAAACCCTGGTTGACCAGCGTGGCGCCCGGTCCCGGTTGGCTGAGCGTGAATGCGTTGTTGTTCCAGAAGATGTTGTTGAACAGGGCGCTCGGCCGGGAGAAGTCCGGCGAACCTGCGGGCAGGGTCGCCTGGAACAACGGGTCGTTGCCCTCGGAGGCCAGCCCCGCGGCGTGCGGGTTGCCGTCGGAGTCCTCGCTGGATCCGGTCGACACGTTGTTGGCGAGGGTGTTGTTGACGATCCGGACGTCTGACGCGTCGTCGAGCATGATCGCGCCCATGTCCGCCGCCCCGTTGTCGACGATCTGGTTGTTGCGGACGTTGATCGGAGCAGTCAACGCGTCCAGCACGAACAGGCCGCCGCCGTCGTCACCGGAGTAGTTGCTCTGGATGAGGTTGCGGTCGATGTTCACCGGACCGGTTCCGTCGCCGAGGCCACCGCCGACGGGCAGCTCGGACTCGAGCGCGATGCCGGCGCCGGAGTCGACCGAGTCGTTGTAGTAGATCTGGTTGTCGTGGATGTTGCCGCCGGGGCTGAGCCCGATGTGTGAGATGCCGGCGCCGTAGTTGACGCTGAAGTTCGAGCAGACGATGTTGCCGACGATCTCGTAGTTGTTGGAGCCGTAGAAGATGCCGATGCCGCCGGCCTGGGTCAGGCCACCGTTGCCGATCACTCGATCGTTGGCGATGCGGACGTTGTAGTTGTGGCTGGCGTGGTCGTACGGCTGGCCGAGGCCGATGCCGCCCGCTACGACGCCGCCGTTGTTCTCCAGCACGTTGTTCGTCAGCTGCATGTTGTTGGCGAATGCCTGCAACTGCACGCCGCCCGCCCCGTCACCGTGTCCGGTCATCAGGCCGATGCCGTCGATACGGGATGCCGCGAGGCCGCTGCCGTACGCGGTGGTCGACTTGGCGACGACCGTGACGTCCGCGCCGCGCAGCACCGGGTGCGACGCGTCGACGCCGGAGTACGGGGCGTGCGCAGCCACCGTCGCGTCGTAGGCGGTCGCGTTCTGCTGGTAGTACCGGCCGTCGATCACGGAACCCTTGATGTTGAACCGCGCGTCCTCGGGGTCACGGGCCTGGAACTCGTGCGATCCGATGGTGCCGCCCGGGCCGAGGCCCTGCAGCTTGACCGGCTTCCACTGCACGACGTTCTCGTTGTAGGCGCCGGCCTTGAGCACCAGCAACGGCCACTCGCCGAACGAGTTCTGCACCGCGGCGTCGATCGCGTTCTGGATGGCGTGCGGGTCGGTGCCCGCACCAGGCGGCGGCGCGGCCACGTTGACGACCGCCGGCGTGTAGCGCACCGCGCCGGTACCGGTGCCGTTCGTGCCGAGGACGTGCAGGGTGAGGCCGTTGACGCTGGAGATGCCGCCGTTGGCCGTCGCGGTCACGATCGTCAGCTGCTTCGGGCCGGGCCGGAACGTCGTCGTGTTGATCGCCGGGACCTGGATGACGATCGTGTCCGGCGTGGCACCGCTGCCGGGCGTCCAGCTCACGACGCCGCCGTTGGCGCGGGTGAGCGTCGTGATCGTGCCGTCGGCATTGGTCAGGTTGATGTGCCCACCGGTGATGCCGGTCGGGCCGGCGGTGCCGATGAAGTCGCCCTGGATGGTGATCCGCCGGGCGGTGCCGGCATCGCCGGCGTTCACGTACGGCCGCGAGACCTGCAACAGCTCGGGACGAGCCGGCACGGCCGGGTCCTCGCAGCCGGTGCCGGAGATCGGGTCGACCGGGGTGTCGAGCTGGGTGGTCAACCCGGGCCAGGCCTCGGCCGGCGTGTTGGCGGTCAGCAGGTTCGGGTTGTAACCGGCGTTCGGATGCGCCTTGCTGCCGGGGTCGTCGACTATGACGATGTACATACCCGGGCAGGGCCCTTGTGGGATCGGGCAATTGAGCGTCTCGGTCGAGGGCACCAGCGCCTCGTACGTTCCGTCCGGCCCGGTGGTCACCGTCTTGAGCAGCCGCCAGGTGTTGGCGTCGTAGGGCTGGTTGACATTCGGCACGGTGTCCACGCGGGCGTAGATGCCGATCGGGATGCCCGCGATCGGGCGCGGCTCGCCGTACCACGGCGACTGCGGGTCACGCTCGAAGTAGATGTCGTTGAAGACCTGGCCGACGAGACGGCCGGGCTCGGCGACGTCACCGATCCGAGCGTCGGCGGCGTTCGTACCGTTCGGGTCGGTGATGAAGTTGGTCATCAGGTTGAAGTCGGCGTTCGCGTTCTGCCCGTTGGTCAGCACGACCAGCTTCTTGTCGCACAGGGGGGCGTGGGCGCCGGCCTGACCGAAGTAGTTGCTGCGCGTGACGAGCGTCGACTGGTCGATCACGTGGTCGTCGCCGGTACACGGCGGCGGCGGGATCGCCGGGGTGAAGTTGTTGCCGAGGTCGACGTTGACGTCCTCTTCCCGCACCGGGCGGTACAGGCAGCCGTCGCCGCCACCGGGCACGGAGCCCTTGGTGGTGGTGATCGACTGGTGCGCGGCGTCGTTGTTGCAAGCCCGCGTGTCGGTCGGGTCCGTGGGCATGATCGCGTGGGTGATGTACGTGCCGGCGACGAGCGGCTGCGGGTCGCCGCTGTTGCACTGGTCCGTCGCGAGGTTATAGCCGGTTGGACAGTAGTCGGCGAAGGCGTACCCGCCGTCGAACGCGCCGTCCTTGGTCTGCTGGCCGGTGAGCGGAACTTCCAGGCAGTTCGGGCTGATCGCGGCGTTGAACTGCGAGCTGACGTCGTTGCCGTTGTAGTCGCGGATCGGCGAGCAGTTCTGGCGGAACGAATTGTTCGGGTCCGGCGGAACGTCCTGACTCGCATTCGGCTGCTGCCAGTGGTCGGTGACGTACTTGTTGACCACGACGTCGTCGGCGGTGTTCGGCTGGCCGTCCGGGCCCGGTCCTTCGAGGTACACGGTGACGTCCGGGATGGCCGGTTCGTAGTCCTCGTGCGCCTGCATCTTGGCGTCGAACTCGTTGCGTGTGGTGCTGAAGTAGGTGATGCCGACGATCTGGCCGGGCGTGCCGGCGGGGTAGTTGCGCTTGCCCCAGTCGACCGTTGCGCGGTGACCTTCCAGCATCAGCTGGTTGCTGAGCAGCCCACCGCCCTGGTCGGTCGGGACGCACGGGTTCGCGGGAACGGCCGGCGAATCGACCGCGCACGACGGGATGACTGCCCCGGTGTGCTCGTCGTGCATCGACGGGCCCGGGTAGGCCGAGAAGCGGGCGAAGCCCTGCTCGTTGATGATCCAGCGGCCGAGCGCGCCGCCCTCCGCCGTCGGGTACTCGTACTGGCCGGCGGCGTTGGTGGTCGTCGACTCCTTGATCGAGCCGTCCCGCCAGCGCTGATCCACGTCGGTGTTCGGGATGGGCGCGTCGACCCCGGAGTCGTACTTCCCGTTGTTGTTCGCGTCCTTGTAGACAGTGCCGGTCAACCAGCCGAACCAGCGCGAGACACCGATGCCGACCTCGCCGTTGTCACTCGTGTCGTTGACATCGACGGTCTGACCGGCGCCGACCGTGACCGGTTTGAACCGCATGATGTAGCTGAGCTGCTCGTCCCAGATCGCGAGGTTGTAGCTACCGGCGGGCACGTTCTGGATGTCGAAGTTGCCGTTCTCGTCGGATTGTCCGACGTAGACGGTGCGGTCGGTGGTGCTGTCGGAGAGAGCGACGAACGCGTTGGGCACCGGGTCGTCGTAGGTGCCGATCGTGTAGGGCGCCCATTCGGTCCAGTTGCGCGCGGTGCCGGTGATCTCACCGGTGCCGGGGGTCGCGAACGGCTGGGGGGCGCAGGTGAAGCCGAACCAGTAGGCGGTGCGGTTGTTCGGCGCTTCCCACAGCTGCTCGCCGGGCGCGCCGGTGCCGTCGCTGCCCTCCTCGACCGGGGCCAGCAACTGCAGGCCGCCGTCGATCGTCGTGGTCTGATACCAGCGGCTGCTCGGATCGCTGTTGCACGGCTGGTCCGGCGGGTGGACGTCGATGAAGTAGGTCGCGGGCCCGAGGTCGTTGAGCTGCACGAAGCCGTCGCCAGCGGTGAGGCAGTCGCCACCGCAGAGCGGGTTGTTGTTGTAGTCGACGGTCACCGCGCTGTGGGTCTGCTCCTCGAGGCCGACCTTGAAGCCCTGCAGGCCGCCTTCTTCGGTGTCGGGCGCGCCATTGGTCCAGGCGTTGTCCTCGAATACGAAGACGCGGATCTTGCCCAGTGGCAGCGGATTGCTCGCGGACTGCACGCTGAGAGCGATGGGTACGGTCAGGGTGCCGTTGGCCGCGGCGTCCGCGGGCAGGTTGATGTAGGCGCCCCACATCTTGTGGTCGACGGCGCGCACGGAGATCAGATACCGGCCGGCCGGCAGGTTGACGGTGTTCCGGCTCTGGTTGCCCTCTGCGACGATCGGGCTGTTCGACTCGGTGCTCAGCGCCTTCGGGTCGCTCGGCAGCTTGGTGTTGTCGACGTTGACGATGTAGTTGAACTGCCCGAGCGGCGAGCCGGACGGCAGGTCGCGGGCGTCGATCGTGACGGCGCAGCCGCCGGACGGACAGGCCGCGGCGGCCTGCGCTTGCGGCGTCGAGGCCGGCCGCAACGCCGGCAGGAACGCGACCGTGACGACGAGCGTGACCAGCTGAGCCACCCACGAGAGCCGCCGGCGGCTTCGGCGCAGCCTTCGCCGCGTCGCGATCCCACCTGCTCGCCGTGCCGTACCGGTCGACTCGTGTGCACGCATGGTTCCGCCTTCCCCCGCTTGGCGTATCGGGTGATGTTGGCGCCCGAGCGGCAGGCAGGGATCGGTTCATGACGGGTTCCTCATCCAGGCGTCATGAAGGCGTCATCGCCGAATCATCGGGTGTGATCACCGTCTGCCGTCCACTACGTGACGGTCCGGTCATGAATCCGAGCTGGGGCCATTCGGGGGCCTACGATCTGCGTCCCGAACGATCGGTAACGGAATTGGGGGGCCGAGAAGTGGCCGGATCGGTGCAGTCGAGGGAATCCATCAACACAGGGCCGGACCTGGAGCTGTACCTGGTGCGCAGGGCCGCCGCGGTGGTCGGGCTGGGCGGCATCGCGCTCGTCCACGTGCTAGACCTGCAGGGCAAGCTGGACGAGCTGCCCTACGTCGGCGTCATGTTCATCGGCCTGATCGGCGCGTCACTGCTCCTCGCCGAAGCCCTGATCCGAAGCGACGACGCGCGCGTGTGGCTCGCCGCCGGTGCGCTCGCGGCCGCGACGATCGTCGGCTACGGGATCAGCCGCACGACCGGCCTGCCCGGTGATCACGACAGCGACGTGGGCAACTGGCTCGAACCGCTCGGCCTCGCCTCACTGCTCGTCGAGGGCGTCGTCGTGCTGCTCGCGGTCGCGCGCCTGATGCCACGTCGCTGACCTGACGGCGTCGCCAGCACTGTGCGCGCCGGAAGCGAGGTGGCATGGCTCGGCGGAGCAATCGCAGAGTACGAGCCGGCTGGATGCTCGCCTACGCCACCGTGGGCTTGACGCCTGTTGCACTGATGCTGTTCGTGCGGCGAGTCGAAGTAGCCAACGTCGCCACGGCACTGTCGCTGGCATTCGGGCTCATCGCGCTGTCGTTGCTCGGCGTCGCTCTCGCGCTGCCGGCGCGGATGCGCTCGATCCTGTCGTCGTTCGGCATCGAATGGGTGCTGCGCAACCACCGGCTCGTCGGCTTGCTGGCCGCCGGCCTGATCCTGCTGCACCTGCTGTTCGTGTTCATCGGAGACCCACGCGGCGTGGGCATTCTCAATCTCGTCAGCGCGCGACGTCCGGTGTGGGCAGCGACGATCTCGACCGTCGCCGTGCTGGCCCTGGTGATCCTGGCCGAGCGGCGGCGCCGGCACCAGCCCCGCTACGAAGGCTGGCGCCTCACTCACGTCGGATTGGCGCTCACGGCAGTGATTACAGCCTGGCTGCACGTCTGGTGGCTGCGGCATCTCGTCGAGGATCCGCTGATGGCCGCCTGGTTCGCGCTGCTGGCGTTCGCCATGGGCGTCGTCACCCTGCGCCGGTGGGTGTGGCGACCGCTCCGGGCTCGTCGCCGTTCCTACCTCATCGAGCAGGTGCGTCCCGTATCGGGAAACGCGATTACGGTTGTCGTACGCGCACAGGGCCACCGGGGCCTGCCGTTCCACGCCGGGCAGTTCGCGTGGCTCAAGATCGGAACGTCGCCGTTCGTCTTCGAGGAGCACCCGTTCACCATCGCCTCGACGGCCGAGCAGCCGCAGCGCATGGAGTTCACGATCAAGGCGCTCGGCGATTTCACCGAGCTGCTCATCGGGCTGCGCCGAGGACGGCACGTGTACCTCGATGGTCCGTACGGGCGATTCACCCTCGAAGGACTGCCCCGCAACGGGTTCGTCTTCGTCGCCGGCGGCATCGGCATCACGCCGATGCTCAGCATGCTGCGCACCCTCGCCGACCGGGGCGACCGCGGCCGGCACCAGTTGCTGGTCGCGGCCCGAACGATCGACGACGTCGTGCTACGTCGCGAGATCCACGAGTTGCGGGGCCGCCTCGATCTCGACATCGTCGAGGTGCTCGCCGACCCGCCGCCGGGGTGGAGGGGCGAGGTCGGCCGCATCGACCCGGCGCTGCTCGCCCGTCGGCTGCGCCGCGGGGCGCGTCACCACGACGTGTTCCTGTGCGGGCCGCCCGGCCTGGTCGTCGATGTGGGACGGATGCTGCGCGACCTCGGCATCCCGGCGCATCGCATCCACACCGAGCTGTTCGACATCAGTTGATCAGCTCCCGACGAGGGTCGCTACCGGCTCCTGACGCGGCGGTCCCGACCCTCGCCGACGTCGCGCGTAGCCCACGCCGATCAGCGCCGCCGCTCCGGCCAACAGGGCGAGCGCCAGGCCGTCGACGTACGGCGCGAGCCGGCGGCCGTGAGCACCGGGCCCGGTGACCGACCACGGCACGGTAGCCGTGAGTTGCTCGCCCCCGCGCTGCAGCACGGCGCGCAGTTGCCCGTCGCCGTAGCGAGCCAACTCGACCGTCCCGAAGTAGCGATCCGGCCCGACGGGCGTGAGCCGGACGCCGGGCTGCGCGCCCACGTCGAGCGTCACGGCGCTGACCGGCGCGGGCGGCGGGCGGCGCGAACTGGCGACCAGGACGGTGACGCCGTTGGCCCCCGGCCGGTTCGGGGTAGCCGACACGGTAACGAGCAGGTCGGCCACGGACGTGCTGCGCGACTGTCCGGCCGACCCCGCGTCGCCGCGGCGAGCGGGCGGCGTGCCGGCCAGTACGGCGACCGCGACCAGCAAGGTCGCCCCGACCGCCGCCTCGACGGCAACCATGCGCCGGACCGGCGCCCCGCTGATCCCGTGCCAGTGCCGAGCACTGGCCAACCCGAGGGCGAGCATCACGGCCAGCAGCGCGGTCTTGACCAGCAGGGTGCGGCCGTAGGAGGTGGAGGTGAGATCGCTGACCGTCTCGACCTGGCGCCCGGCGTTATACAGCCCCGTCGTCACCACGAGCGCAACGCTGCCCGCGAGCAGCACGGTGAACGGTTCACGGCCGGCGCGCACCAGATCACGCCGCCGCGTCGGTGCGAGCAGCAGGACGACCAGCGCCGGCAGCGCGCCCAGCCACACGCAGGCGGCCAGGATGTGCGCGGCGTCGGACACGATCGCGACCCCACGCGACGAACCAACCGTCGCGGCGTGGCTGCCGAGCGCTTCGACGCACGCGAGGGTGAGCGCCAGCGCCATGGCCGCCACCGCCTGGCTGCGACGGCCCCGAGCGCGCAGGGCGATGACGAGCGGAACCAACGCGATCAGCACCGCCTCACGCACCGCCCAGAGGTGACCCCATCGACTGGACGCCAGCAGGTCGCCGAGCGTTGCCGGCCAGGACCGTCCGGACGCGAGCCGCCGGGCCTGGGCCACCGCGTCGATGGCAGCGACCACCGATCCCAGTGCCGCACAGGCGATTACCCCGCCGAGCAGCCGGCGCCGGGCGGAGTCGACCGCCGCGTCCAGCCCGTCCCGGCGACGGATCCGGCCGAGCACCAGGTACGCCACCGCCAGGCCGCCGATCACGCCGGCCAGCAGGCACAGGCCGAGCCATCGCCGCGCGGTGTCGAGCGTCGTCGCCGACGTGCCGCCACCGGACGTTGCGGCGAGCGCGCCGTTGGACGCCCCCACGCTGAAGACGACGGTGCCGCTGGACGTGTGCCCGTCGTCTTCAGCGAGCACTCGCCAGAACACGCCGTAGGTTCCGCGGGCGAGGTCTGGCACCTGCAGCTCGAGTGCGCGCGCATCGGCGTGCCCGCGCGTTCCGGGTACCGCCGCGCCGGTCCGATCGACGAGGCGCACGGTGCTGAGCTCGGTCGAGATCTCCTCGTTGAACCAGAGGCGCACGACGTCCGGCGTCACGGCGACGGTCGAGCCGTTGGCCGGCTGCGACCGGACGAGCAGGGCGTGGGCGCCGGCGGGCCGCGGTGCCAGCACGCAGGCGAGCACGAGCAGCAAACCGGCAAGGGCCCCCACGCGCATCCCTACCCGCCGGGTACCCATCGGGTCACGATAAGGACGCCGTACCGCGATCACCCGCGAGATGACGAGGCGGTCATGTTCCCGTCATCGCCGGCGGGCAAGGCGTCCCGAACGCGACGAATCGTCAGCGACTTGTGGCCCGGTTGTCAGCTATCGCTTGCGCCCCGTGTTCTGAGGGATTACACAGGTAGCGCGCCGCGACTGGGGGCCGGTACTAGGCCGGGGTGTCGGACGCACCGGGGGACAGATGACAAGGATGCTTGTCGTCGACGACGAACAGCGCATTTGCCGATTCGTCGCGCGAGCGCTCGAGGCGTGCGGGTTTTCCGTCGACACCGCCGCGGACGGGGTCGACGCGCTTCGCTCGATCGAGGCCAACGATTACGCCGTGATCGTTCTGGACCTCCTGCTGCCCGGCATGGACGGCTACGAGGTGCTGCGCCGGGTTGTCGAGGCCGACCCGACGCAGCGGGTGCTCGTGCTCTCCGCCGTCGGTGACGTCGAGTCGCGGGTCCGCTGCCTGCGCATCGGAGCGGTCGACTACCTGGCCAAGCCGTTCGCCATCGCCGAGCTCGTCGAGCGGGTCAAGCGGCGCACCGACGAGCACTTCGGCCCGACAGCGTCGCGTTGGCTGGATGCAGGCGGAGTGCGACTGGACCTGCAGCGGCGCCAGCTCCGCTTCGGCGATCGGGTGATCTCGCTGTCGCACCGGGAGTTCATCCTGCTCGGCCACCTCATGCGCCACGCCGGCGAAGTGTGCCCGCGGGACCAGCTACTCGCCGAGGTATGGGGGTACTCCTTCGACCCCGGCAGCAACGTGGTCGATGTCTGCGTCGGCCGGCTGCGGTCCAAGCTCGAGAAGGAACTCATAGAGACGATTCGCCATGTGGGCTACTGCTTCGTCGCGAGCTGATCGCTGGCTGTTCCTCGGCTGGGTCGCGTTCGCCACCGTCAACGTGATCTTGATGTTCGTCATGCCGGGCAAGGAGACGGTGCCGTTCCACTTCGTCTGGATCAGCCTGTCGCTGGTGTACGGCCTGCAGCCCTGGTCGTTGAAGCGGACGTACCTCGTCCTCATCATCGTGGGCATCGTCACCGGACTGGCGCTGATTCGCCACGTCCAGAACGGCATCATCGGATGGGAGGAGACGACCGAGGTTCCGTTGATGAGCATGGTGTTTCTCGCCATGGTGTGGCACGTGCGCCGGCGGGCCGCCGCGAGCGCCGAGGCCCGCCACACGGCGGAGAGCGAGCGCCGAATGCGCGACGCCCAGCGCAGATTCGTGCGCTTCGCCTCGCACGAACTGCGTACACCTCTGACCGTCGCTCGGGGGTATACCGAACTGATCCGGAACGAACACGTGCATCCGCAGGTCGGCGACGACGCCACAGTGGTGCTCGAGGAGTTGGACAAGCTCGCACGCATCGCCGCGCGCCTGCTGATGCTCGCCCAGGCCGGCCAGCCGTCCAAGCTGCGGACCGAGGAACTCGATCTCGACGCCCTGTTGCAGCGAACCATCAAGCGGTGGCGCCCCATCGCCGAACGGACCTGGTCGCTCGCCGGTGACGCCGGAACCATCCACTGCGATCCGGAACGGATCGAGGTGGCCCTGGACAGCCTGCTGGAGAACGCCGTTCGCTACACCGACGACGGCGGGGCGATCGGCATCACCGCTCATCGCGACGGCACCGACGTGATCATCGAGGTCCGCGACAACGGCCTCGGCATTCCCGATGGCGACCTGCCGTTCATCTTCGAGGGGTTCCACAGCGGGTCGGCGCGGGGCGGAACCGGAATGGGACTGGCGATCGTCGCCGCCGTCATGGACTCGCACGGCGGCACCGTTCACGCCGAGAACGTCGACGGCGGGGGCGCGCTGTTCACCCTGCGACTCCCGACGTCGCCCCCCAACCTCACCTCAGCGTCCCTCCCCTCTCGGTCGGCGGTCTTCGCTCCTCCGTGACCGGCGAGCGCTCGAGGGGGCAGTCCAGCTGTAGGCCGGCGCGAAACGCGTCCGTCATTCTCGCGACCCGTCGCTGGCATCGGCGGTTGGCACCCTGACCGGATGACTGCCGGGCGCCGGGGGCAGGTCGGTCGGTCGGGCGAGGCCCGGCGCCTGCGCGACTTGCTGCGGTCCGAGCTGCACCGAGGTGGGTACAGCGACGGGCGCCTACCGCCCGAGGAGCAGCTCATGACGGAGTTCGGCGTCTCCCGATCCACGGTCCGCGACGCGCTGGCCCTGCTGCGGTCCGAGGGGCTGGTCGAGCGGGTGCAGGGCGTGGGCACCATCGTCATGCAGAGCAAGGTCGCCGTCGGCCTCGACCTGAACGAGTTCCACGGAGTGGTCGATCCCGAGCCCGGCAGCCTGCTGTCCGGGCAGATGTACGTCCGGATACTCGATTGGCGCGAAGTCCCGCTACCGGACACAGCCGCCCGAAGCCTCCACGTCGACGCCGGCCACCCGGGCCTGCGCATCGACTACGTGGCCTGGCACGCCGGCGAGCCGATCGGAGTAGCCACCAACTACGTGCGCCACCCCGAAGCGGCCGCGCTGGACCGCGCCCAGTTCCGCACCGACTGGTACGCCCTGCTCGAGGCGGCCGAGCTCAAGATCGCCGAGACCACGTTCCTAATGGAAGCCTCGATCGCCGACCAGCACGATGCCGAGCTGCTCCGCATTGCGGCCGGTTCGCCCATCCTGCTGTCCGAGCAGGTGATCTACGGTCCGGACGGCGTCGCGTTCGACTTCGCCCTCCTTCGCAGCCGGGGCGATCGCACCGCGGTGTTCTCCCGAGCCCGGCGGACGCCCGCGTAACGCACCGGATTTTCCGCGTAACGATCTTTCCGACCCCGCAGCGCCGGGGCTGGAGCAACCGGTATCCGGCGAAACTTCGGCGTTACCGCGCGTGGATAGGTACCGAAACCGCCGCCCGGCCACGCTTCGCACATGACCACACCCGATCGTCACCCGCGCCGCCGGCGGCGGCATCCGGCGCGGTGGCTGCGCGACCTGCTGCGGACCGAGATCCTGCGCGGCAGCTACCCGGACGGGGTCCTGCCGGGCGAGGCCGACCTGATGCTCGCCCACCGGGCGCCGCGCGCAGTCGTCCGAGAGGCGCTGGATCTGTTGCGCCGCGAGGGCATCATCGAGCGACTGCAGGGCACCGGCACGCTGGTTCTCGCGCAGCGCTACACCGCTCGCCTGGTCGAGGTGCACGGCGTCACCGACGTCGATCAGGTGCAGTTCTCCGCGCACGTTCTCGCGCAGCGCGAATTGCCCATGCCGGGCGTGGTGGCGCACCACCTCGACGAACGCCCCGGCACGCCCACCCTGATGATCGAGTACGTCGGGATGGCCGCCGGGACGGTCGTCGGGCTGTACACCAACTACCTCCGCTACCCCGAGGCCGACGCCGTGGCCGCCACACCGTTCCGGTCGCACTGGTACACCCTGATGGGCGATGCCGGCCTTCAGGTCGACGAGACCGACCTTCTCATCGAGGTCATACTGGCCGACGAGCCGGTGGCCGAGGTCCTCGGCGTGCCGATCGGGCATCCCATGCTGGCCATGCAGCAGGTGATCCGGGACGAGACCGGGCGGCCCTACGACTTCGCGCTCCTGCGGCATCGCGGCGACCGACTGTCGCTGCTCTCGCAGGCCCGGCGACCGACGCTGCGTCCGAGGCAGCCATGACTCGCTTCCTGCTGCGCCGCCTGCTGTTCGTCGTGCCGGTGCTGTTCGGCGTCTCGGTGATCGTGTTCGGCACCGTCAAGATCATCCCCGGTGATCCGGTCGCCCTGCTCGCCGGGCCCGGTGCGTCCGAGAGCGCCAAGGACGCCCTGCGGTCGCGGCTCGGACTCGACCGGGCGCTGCCGATCCAGTACTGGCACTGGCTGACCAGCGCCCTGCGCGGCGATCTCGGTACGAGCATCGCTCACCAGCAACCGACCCGTCCACTGGTGCTGGACGCCTTCGACAACACGCTGATCCTGACGCTCTACGCCACGGTGCTCGCACTCGTCCTCGGGCTGACGCTCGGCGCCGTCGCCGCCCTGCGTCCGCGCGGCATCGCCGGGCGGATCTGCTCGGGCATCACCTCGATCGCGGTGTCCGCGCCGCAATACTCGATCGCGCTGATCTTCATCATCTACCTGGCCCTGCGCACCGGCTGGTTCCCCGTATCGGGCATGCACGGCGTCAACGGCAGTGGCCTGGGTGACCTGCTCTGGCACGGCTTCCTGCCGGCGCTCACCGCGGCGCTCGTGCCCGCGGGTGTGATCGGGCGGATCTTCCGGGCCGCGCTGCTCGACGTGCTCGGGATGGACTTCGTGGAGGCGCTGCGCTCACGGGGATTCTCCGATCGACGGGTGCTGCTGCACGCCGTGCACAACACCTTGCCGTCGCTGCTGACTATGGCCGGCCTGCAGGTTGGTTACCTGCTTGGCGGCGTCGTCTTCATCGAGACGATCTTCAACTGGCCGGGGCTCGGATTGCTGCTCTTCCAGTCGATCTCGTCGCGCGACCTGCCGGTGATCCAGGCCGGCGTCCTGATCAGCGCGCTGGCGTTCGTGCTCATCAACGTGCTGGTCGACTCCGCCCATGCACTCGTCGACTCCCGGGTGAGGACGGCATGACTGCACTCGCGATGCCCGGCCTCGTCACCAGGCGGCGCAGCATTCCCTGGACCGTCTGGGTGTTCGGCACGCTGGCGGCGCTGTTCGTGCTGCTCGCCGCGTTCGGGCCCCTGCTCGTCGGCAACGTCGACAGCGGCGACCTGCAGCAGCGACTGCTCAGCCCGGGTCAACGGGGGCACCTGCTGGGCACCGACGGGCAGGGCCGCGATGTTCTCGAGCGGCTGATCGCCGGCGCCCGGCCCAGCATGATCGCCGGACTGGTGCCGGTGCTGGTCGCCGGAGCGGTCGGTGGCGCGATCGGCATCACCGCCGGCCTGTCCGGCCGGCGCGGGCACGCGCTCGTCATGCGCACGCTGGACGTCTTCTACGCCTTCCCGGCGGTGCTGCTCGCCATCGCGATCGCGGCGGCTCTGGGCAGCGGGACGTTGAACACCGTGATCTCGCTCTCCGTGGTGCTCGTCCCGCCGATCGCGCGCATCGCCGAGACCGAGACGATGCGGCTGCGCGACATGGACTTCATGGAGAGCGCGCGAGCCAGCGGCGCCGGCCGGCTGTCGATCGCGTACCGGCAGGTATGGCCGAACGTGCGTCCGGCGCTCATCGTCTACTGCACCGCGCTGGTCGGCCTGGCCCTGGTTTTCGCCGGTGGGCTGTCGTTCCTCGGTCTCGGGGTCGCCCCGCCCCATCCCGAATGGGGCCAGATGATCAACGAGCAGCGCCAGTACATGTTCACCAATCCGGAACTCGCGCTCGCGCCGGCGGTCGTGATCTTCGTGGCCTCGCTGACGTTCAACCTGCTCGGCGACGGGCTTCGAGACCTCCTCGACGTGCGGCGGTCGCGATGAGCCTCATCGTGGAAGACCTGCAGACGAGCTTCGGGGCGGTCGAGGCGGTGCGCGGGGTCAGCTTCACCGTCGAGACCGGCGAGACGATGGTGCTGCTGGGCGAGAGCGGCAGCGGCAAGTCCGTCACGGCCCGGTCGATCCTGCGCCTGCACGGGCGGGGCACGCGCATCGACGGCCGGGTGCGCCTCGGCGACCTGGACCTGACCGCCTTGCCGGACAAGCAGATGCGTTCCGTCCGCGGCCGGCGGATCGGCCTGGTGCCCCAGGACCCGACCGGCGCCCTTGACCCGTTGCGCTCAGTCGGCTCGCAGCTGGTCGAGGTGCTGCGCGTCCACGGTGTCGAGACGAGCAAGCTGGACGCCCGACGCCGGGCCCGTGAGCTACTCGGCCTGGTCGGCATCCCCGACCCGGTGCGGGTCATGGCCAGTCGGCCGCACCAGCTGTCCGGTGGCATGCGGCAGCGGGCCGTCATCGCGATTGCGATCGCCTGCGAACCCGAGGTACTCATCGCCGACGAGCCCACTACCGCCTTGGACGTGACGGTGCAGGCGGCGGTGCTGGACCTGTTCCTCGAGTTGCAGCGCCGCCTGGGCATGGCGCTGCTGCTCGTCACGCACGACGTCGGCGTCGCTGAGGAGCTCGGCGGACGGGTCGGCGTCATGTACGCGGGTCGGCTGGTCGAGACCGGAACCGTCCGGGACGTACTGGCGGCGCCGCGCCATCCCTACACGCAAGGCCTGCTCGACTCGTTGCCCACGCCGGGCATCCCGCGCGGCGAACTGCGCGTCATCCCCGGGCGGCCTCCGCTGGCCGGGGAAGGCGGCGCGGGGTGCGCCTTCGCCCCGCGCTGCCCGCAGGCGGTGACCTCCTGCTACGCGAGCGAGCCGGATCTCGTCGCCGTGGGGCCAAATCGCGCGGCCGCCTGCCCCATCATCAATAAAACCCTTACCGCACAGGGGGTTCCCGCATGAGTAGCCAGCCCCGCCTCTCTCCGACTTTGCACCCAGGATCGACGCCACGAGCCGCGATCACGTCCCGTTCCGCGACGATCTCGGATGCAAAGTCGGGGTGGAAGCGGGGCCGGGGGCGGGGTTCGGGGCGGGGTTCGGGGGTGGCCGCATGACCGTGTTGCTCGATGCGCAGGACCTGTCCAAGACGTTCGGCAACGGCGTACGCGCGGTGCGCGACGTGACGTTGCAGGTGGCGGCCGGCGAGACGCTGGGCATTGTCGGCGAGTCCGGCTGCGGTAAGTCGACGACGGCCAAGATGATGTTGCGCCTGCTCGAACCGGACGCGGGCGGTATCTACTTCGACGGCACCGACGTGGCGCGGCTGCGCGGGCGGCGGCTGCGCGAATTCCGGCGCCGGATGCAGGTCGTCCCGCAGAATCCGCAGACCAGCCTCAACCCACGCTTGACGATTCAGGCGTCGCTGGAGTTCAACTTGCGGGCGCACCGCCTGCCCCGCAACCGGATCCCTGATCTGCTCGACCGCGTCGGCCTCGACCCGTCCTATGCGAGCCGCTACCCGCACCAGCTCTCCGGCGGGCAGCTGCAGCGGGCCGCCATCGCCCGGGCGCTGTCCACCGAACCCGAGCTGGTGGTCTGCGACGAGGCGGTCAGCGCACTGGACAAGAGCGTGCAGGCCCAGGTGCTCAACCTGCTCGCCGACCTGCAGCGCGACCTCGGCATCGCCTACGTGTTCATCAGCCACGACCTCGCCGTCGTCGAGCACCTGGCCGACCGCGTCGCCGTGATGTACCTCGGCCGCGTGGTCGAGGAGGCACCGGCGGCCACCCTCTGGCGCGACGCGCGCCATCCCTACACGACCACCCTGCTGTCGTCGACGCCCGGCCTCGGCCGCGAACGGATCGTCCTGAAAGGAGAACTGCCCAGCCCGGCCGACCCGCCGAGCGGCTGCGGGTTCCGCACCCGCTGCCCGGTCGCGGTCACCGCCTGCGCCCAGGAATGGCCGGCTCTGACCACCCGCGGCCCGGGCCACCTCGCCTCGTGCGTGCACGACGGAGTGCACCTCACCGCGGCCTGAATCACCCCGACCACCAGCCATCCGTCCGGCGCGCCGGACGGCCGGTCGCCTACTGCCTCGAAAGGGCCTGCCCATGAGACGAATCCAGCTCCTGGCGCCGTTGGTCGTCGCCGCGCTCGCCCTGACCGCATGCGGTGGCGCGGGCGGCAGCGCCGGCGGTGGCGGCGGCGGTACCCCGGGCGTGCTGACCATCGGCATGACCGCCGGTGACATCCCCAACCTGGACACCGTGCTGGCCGGCGGGCAGGGCTTCGAGGGCTACCGCTTCGTCGGCAACCAGCTGTACGACGGGCTGACCCGCTACGACCTCAAGCAGGCCGCTACGACCCCGAAGGTGGTGCCGGGGCTGGCCACCTCCTGGACCTCGAACAAGACCGGTTCGGTCTGGACGTTCCACCTGCGCAGCGGAGTCACGTTCACCGACGGCACGCCGTTCAACGCGGATGCGGTCATCTACAACCTGGACCGCTACCTGAACAAGAAGTCGCCGCACTTCTACGCAGCGGCGAGCGCCCAGGCGGCGATCTCGCTCGGCGGCATCAAGTCGTACAAGAAGCTCGACGCGTCGACGATCGAGATCGACGCCAACGGCCCCTACTCGCACCTGCCCGAGGACCTGGTCTTCATCTATATGGCCAGCCCGACGGCCTTGCAGAAGTACGGCAACCAGGGCTTCGCCAACCACCCGGTCGGCACCGGCCCGTTCGTCTTCAAGTCACAGGTGCGCGGCCAGCAGGCGATCTTCACGGCGAACCAGAGCTACTGGGGCGGCTCACCGAAGCTGACCGAGCTCGTGCTCAAACCGCTCGCCGATCCGGCGGCGCGCCTGGCCGCCCTGCGCTCCGGCGAGGTGAACTGGATCGAGGCGCCCAACCCGGACGACATCGCATCGCTCGAGTCGTCGGGCTACCAGGTGCTCACCAACTCCTACGACCACGTGTGGCCGTGGATCTTCGACCTGACGAAGAAGCCGCTGAACGACGTCCGGGTGCGGCAGGCCCTCAACTACGCGATCGACCGCCAGACGATGGCCACCTCGCTGCTGCAGGGCACCGCCGATCCGGCCTACCAGCTCGCGCCGAAGGCCAGCCTCTCCTACCGCGCGGCCAACAACGCGTACAGCTACGACCCGGCCAAGGCCAAGCAACTGCTGGCCGCCGCCGGCTACCCCAACGGGTTCTCGATGACCCTGTCGTACCCGACGAGCGGTTCGGGCAACATGCAGCCGGGTCCGATGAACCAAGAGCTGCAGAGCGACCTGGCCAAGATCGGCGTCAAGGTTTCGCTGAAGCCGATCGAGTGGGCCACCATGCTCACCGACTTCTCCTCCGGCAAGGTCCCGGACGGCGCCGACGCGATGAACATCTCGCTCACGTTCATCCAGGAGTCGATCTGGGGCCTGCTGTTCGGGTCGACGTCACCGCTCAACATCGGTCACTACAAGAGCGCGGCCGTCGACAAGCTGCTTGGCGAGTCACTCGCCCAGCCCGACGCGGCCAAGCGCGCCGACATCTACGCGCAGATCGCGGCCCAGGTCGACAAGGACGCCGCCTGGCTCGTCGTCGTCAACGACCGCAATCCGCGTGCTCTCGCCTCGAACGTGCACGGCTTCGTCGAGCCGAAATCGTGGTTCGTCGATCTCACGACCGTCTCGGTCAGTTAAGGAGAATCCCATGTCCGACAAAGAAATCGTTCTGGCCCTGTTGCAGATGTCCGGGCTGTCGCCGACCGAGGCCGAGGTCGATGCCATGGTGGCCGGCTACCCGGCCAGCCGGCAGATGGTCGCGGCGCTGTACACGATGCCGGGCGTTCGCTACGAGGAGCCCGCTGTCACGTTCGACCCCCGGGTCGTGACGTCATGACCATCACCACCATCACCGACGCCGCAGCCGCCCTGCGCGCCGGCGAGACCACCAGCGTCGAGTTGGTCGAACAGGCCATCGCGGTCGCGGATGCCACCGATGCCGAGGTGGGCTCGTTCCTGGCCCGCTTCGTCGACTCGTCGCTGGCCGCCGCCGCTGTGGCGGACGAAGCGCTGGCCCGAGGGGACGAGGTCGGGCCGCTGCACGGAATCCCCCTGGGGGTCAAGGACATCATCACCACTGTCGAGGCACCGTCCACGGCGCAGAGCCTGATCCTCGACCCGGCCTGGAGCGATGGCGACGCGGTCGTCGTGTCCCGGCTGCGGGGGGCGGGCGGCATCATCATGGGCAAGACGACGACCATGGAGTTCGCGATCGGCATCCCTGACGCGAGCAAGCCGTTCCCCATCCCGAGGAACCCGTGGAACACGGACCGCTGGGCCGGCGGGTCGAGCTCCGGCTCGGGCAGCGCCGTCGCGACCGGGGCGGTGCTCGGGGCGCTCGGCACCGACACGGGGGGCAGCATCCGGATTCCGGCGGCGTTCTGCGGCATCACCGGGTTGATGCAGACGTTCGGGCGGGTGCCGAAGTCGGGCTGCGTGCCACTGGGCTACAGCCTCGACCACATCGGCCCGATGGCCCGCAGCGCCCGGGACTGCGCCCTCATGCTCGGCATCCTGGCCGGGCCCGACCCGAGCGACGCCAGCTCAGTGGACGTGCCGGTGCCCGACTACCTGGCCTCGCTCACCGGCGACCTGACCGGGCTGCGGATCGGCATCGACCGCCTTTCGCGGATCGGCGGCGCCGGCGAGGATCCGTCCCTACCGGCCGTGTTCGACTCGGCGATCGCCGTCCTGGCCGCACACGGTGCCGAGATCGTCGAGGTCGAACTGCCTTATTACGACGAGATGACCGCCGCCGACATGGTGATCATGGCCAGCGAGGCCCTGGCCTACCACCTGCCCGACCTGCAAACTCGATGGTCGGACTACTTCGCCGGGACGCGGGCGATGGTCGGCTCCGGGGCGTTCTACAGCGCGGCTGACTATGTCCAGGCGCAGCGGGTCCGCCGCGTCGGGCAGAAGGCGCTGGCCACGGTGTTCGACGACGTCGACCTGCTCGTCACCCCTACATCAGGCGCCGGCGCGATCTCGTTCGCCGATCTGGACACGCTGATCGAGGGCTCGGGCCGCGGGCTCTTCGGGCCCATCTACACGCCGTACTGGGACACCGTCGGCAACCCCGTTCTCGCCGCCCCGATGGGATTCACCACCGGCGGCCTGCCGCTGAGCCTGCAGATCGCCGGCCGGCCGTTCGACGAGGCGACCGTGCTGCGCGCCGGCGACGCGTACCAGCAGGCCACATCCTGGCACCTGCAGTCGCCCGAGCTCGCGACGCAGGCGGTGCCGGCATGACACTCACCATCACCGACGCCGCCGCGGCCCTGCGCGCCGGCGAGACGACCAGCGTCGAACTGGTCCAGCAGGCCATCGACGCCGCCGATCGCACCGACGGCCAGGTCGGCGCGTTCATCACCCGCTTCGTCGACTCGTCACTGGCCGCTGCCCGCCGGGCCGACGAGGCCCTCGCGGCCGGCGCCGAGGTCGGCTCCTTGCACGGAATCCCCCTGGGAATCAAGGACATCATCACCACCGACGAAGCACCCTCGACGGCCCAGAGCGTGGTGCACGACCCGGCCTGGAGCCACGGCGACGCCGTCGTCGTCGCCCGGCTGCGCGAAGCGGGCGGCATCGTCATGGGCAAGACCAGCACCATGGAGTTCGCCTGCGGGCTGCCCGACGCCAGCAAGCCGTTCCCGGTACCCCGCAACCCGTGGAACCTCGACACCTGGCCCGGCGGCTCGAGTTCGGGCACCGGCAGCGGCGTCGCCGCCGGCATGTTCCTCGGTGGTCTGGGCACCGACACCGGCGGCAGCATCCGCATCCCGGCGGCGTTCTGCGGCATCACCGGCCTGATGCCCACGTTCGGACGCGTACCCAAGTCCGGATGTGTGCCCCTCGGCTACACCCTCGATCACATCGGCCCGATGGCCCGCAGCGCCCGCGACTGCGCCTTGATGCTGCAGGCCATGGCCGGCTACGACGCGAGCGACGTGACGGCGCTGGACGTCCCGGTACCCGACTACCTCGCGGCGCTCTCCGGCAACGTGACCGGACTGCGGATCGGCGTCGACCGGCTGGTCGGCGACGATGACGACCCGGCGATCAGCGGGGCGCTGGACGCTGCCATCGACGTGCTCGCCTCGCTCGGCGCCGAGGTCATTGACGTCCAACTGCCTTACTACACCGAGGTTCTCGCCGCCCTCGGCGTGATCGTCGCCGGCGAGATGCTCGCCTACCACTTGCCCGACGCCCAGACCCGCCTGCCCGACTTCGTCGCGTCCAACCGGCTCGGACTCGGCAAGCACACCTTCTACACCGGCGCCGACTACGTCCAGGCCCAGCGGGTTCGACGAGTAGCCCATCGCGCGCTGACCGCGCTGTACGACGACGTCGACCTCGTCCTGACCCCGACCGCCGTCGTCGGAGCACTGCGGCTCGACGACCTCGGTGACGACTTCTCCACCTGGTTCGGCCGCATCCACACCCCCTACTGGGACGCGATGGGCAATCCGGTGATCTCCGTCCCGATGGGATACACCGCCGCCGGACTACCCCTCGGCCTGCAACTCGCCGGCCGCGCCTTCGACGAGGCCACCGTGCTGCGCGCCGCCGACGCCTACCAGGAGGTGACCGACTCGCATCTCGAGCAACCGCCCCTGACCACCGCTGCCGTCGCCGCCTGAAAGGAGACCGCCATGACCGCCGCCGTGCTCGTCATCGACATGCAGAACGGCTTCTGCCACCCGAAGGGCACCCTGCCCCTCGCCGGCTTCGGCCTGCCCCGGATGGACGAGGTGATCGCCGAGAACGCCGCGCTGATCAACGCCGCCCGCACAGCCGAGCTGCCGATCATCTACACCCGACACGTCTTCCGCCCCGACTTCCTCGACGTTCCCGAACGCATGCGCGGCCTGCTGCCGCTGGACCCGCCGCCACTGGTACGCGGCAGCTGGGACGCCGATGTCGTCGACGAACTGGCGCCACTGCCCGACGATCGCATCATCGACAAGAACCGCTACGACGCATTCCTCTACACCGACCTCGAGGTCGTCCTGCGAGCAATGGGCATCCGGCACCTGCTCGTGAGTGGCGTGGTGACCAGTGTGTGCGTCGAGTCCACCGTCCGCTCGGCCGAACAACGCGATTTCGCCGTGTCGGTGGCCGCCGACTGCACGTCCGCGCCGGAGGAAGCCCACGAGCCTGCACTCGCGGCCATGGCGGCGATCTTCGCGACGGTCGGACCCTGGCGCGAGCTGATGCCGCGCTGACGGGTCAGGGGCAGTGCCCCCGTGCGGCGGCGCTCTTGAACGGATCGGCCGAGGACGAGATCACGTAACGGACCAGGCCGCGGCCCGGGTCGGTGTGCAGACGCACCTGGCCGTGGTCGTCCGCGATGCAGCCGCTGGACGCCGGGCCGAGCGTCGTCCACCGGAACCAGCGCATCCGAAGCAAGGCCGTCGTGCCGCCCGGCGCTTCGACGACGATGCGCGCTGCGTCGCTGGACACCAACCGAGCCGGAGCGCCGACGATCGGCGCCGGATTCTGCACGGCATAGAGCGCCCAGTGCTCGTCGGACCAGACGGCCCGCAGGTAGGGCAGGCCACCGTCCAGGAGGGCCTTCTCCCGCTGGCCACCCTTCGTGAGCTGGGCATCCGGGACAGCGACGTACTGAACCGCGTTGCGCTCGAGCCAGGAGCGATAGCTAGCCTCATCCGGGCCGTTCCCGAAGAACACGTCGTTGTTCAGTTCGGTGTCGACCTGCCGTAGCCAGCCCCGCGCGAGCGGGACATGCTTCGCGAGTAGCGCGGCGTCCCAGTGCCCGTTGATCTCCGGCACCTCGACCCGGCCGGTCAGCGTGCCCTGCCGGTCGATCGCGCGCAGAACCGGCTGGTAGTACGACTCGTGGGTGACCGGAGCGCCGGCCAGGCGCGCGATGTCGGGCATGACCGGGGGCTGGGCGAGAACCGCGACGACGACGGCACCCGCGGCCAGCCACCCGGGCCATTCGACGACGGCGGCGATGATCGGGATCGCGAACAGCAGACTCAGCCGCTGGGCGTTGCTGCCGACCGGCGACGAGACCGCCCAGGCCGCGATGATCACCGCGAGGTTGAGTGCGGCGCCGATCCTGACGACGCCGAGCCGCCGAGGCACGAGTGCAATGACGAGCACCGTCGCGAGCACCGCCCGGATCGCACTCTCCGGGGCGAAGGTCATTGCGGCTCCGTCGGCGAACACGATCGCGACGATCGCCGAGCCCAGACCCCCGGCGCCGGCGAGCACGACGGCGTCGCCGAACCGCCGGCGAAGGGCGGCCGTGGCCGCGACGATGCCGAGCCCGAGCGTCACGACCGGGCTCGCCGCGCCGGCGAGAAACGCGAGCGGCACCGCGGCGACGCGTCGGCCATTGAGCACGGCCAGCACGGCGGCGAGCGCGCAGACCAGGCCGCACTGATACGTGATCCGACCCTCCGCGACGTCGGCCACCTGGCAGATCGCGACCGCAACGCCACCCCAGATCGGCCGCGCGGGCCGGGCTCGCTGGAGCAGCCGGGTCGCGAGCCACGCGCCCAGTACGGCGGTGATCGCGCCCAACAAGCGCATCCCGACGACGCCGCCCAGCCACGGCGCCCACAACGAGTACCCGAACTGAACCGTGCCGCCGAACCAGCTCAGGTCGACCGGCGTGAGCGGGTGAGCGCTCGCGAAGTTGGCCCGGGCGAGCTGGGCGGACGTGTCCTGGCCGATGAGCGGTGACACGAGATAGCCGACCGCCAGGGCGGCGGCGAGCACGGTCGCCACGATCGCGGGACGCCGGTCGGTCGGATCTGCCGACCGGCGCTCGGTCGCGACGCCCGGATCGGCGCGTACGGCCACCACTAGCCCGAGACCAGGTCGGCAGCTCTGTCGAGTTCGGCGATCGGCTCCTCCGCGCTGCCGGCCAACGCCTCGCGGCGGTCCCGGCGGGCGAACCCGACCGACACGAGCACCGCCAGCAACCAGCCGGCGAGCACGTCCACCACGTAGTGTTCGGCGGTGTAGACGAGGCTGAAGGCCATCATGAGCGCATAGCCCACCAGCAGCGGCCGCCATCTTTTGCGCACCCGCGTCCAGGCGAAGATCACGAACAGCAGGGTGCAGCCGGCATGCAACGACGGCACCGCCGCGACCCGGTCGACGCCGCTCTGCCCCTTGTCGAGCACCTGTTGCGCGATCGGCAGGTGCAGCACCTGCCAGCCCCGCGAGGACAGTCGCTCCACCCACGGGTTGGCCGCGCTGTCATTCGGATGCAACGCCCCGAGCAGCCCGCTGCTGAATGCGTACTCAGCACTGTAGTTCATGCACGACGGGGTGGTGACGTGGTCGCTGAGGTCGACCGCGCGGCACGAGGCCGCCGCCCACGGCGGGGCGGACGGAATGATGATGAAGCAGGCGAGGCCGAGGAACGACATGGTCACGAAGCGCAGCGCCCACTTGCGAAACGCCGCCCGACCCTGCCACCAGAGCACGCCGGCGAAGACGTAGGGCATGAGGAAGAACGACGTGTAGGTGAGGCTGACGGCACCTTCCCACCAGGGCGGATGCGCGAGCTTGAGGTGGTTCTGCAGCCAGACTGTAGGAACGGTGCCGAACATCGCGCGGTCGATATCGGCCGGCTGCTTCCACATCACCGGCATGCCGAGCTTGTCGGCGACGCTGCCGATACGGTCGTAGACGATCAGCACGGCCGCGAACGGCGCCCAGTCGACCAGCACTGTCCACAGCGGACGCCGCCCGATGCTTGCGGCGGCCAGCCCCCCGGCCGTCCAGCCCATGACGCCGAGCCGGTCGAGCGGCACACCGACCACGACGATCTGGATGACGAGGCCTGCACCCCACGCCACCAGGGCGAGCCGGCGCGTCTCCGGCTGCGTGGCCCAGGTCCGGAGCGGCCCCCGAGGCAACACCGCCGTCGACTCGGACGCCGAGCGAACCATGGTGCCGAACGGTCGCGACATGATCAGCCTGACCCGCTCGGATCGCTCACCGGCGGCTCTGGCTGCCCACCCGGGCCCGTCGCATCTCGAGCGCGACCGGAATGAGCGAGACGATCACAATCACGGCGATGATCGGCAGCAGGTATCGATCGATACTCGGGATGTGCGAGCCCAGCACGTAGCCGGCCAGGGTGACGCCGGCCGACCAGGCCAAGCCGCCGACGACCTGCCACAGCGTGAACGTCCGCGGCGGAATGCCGACGACACCCGCGAGCGGGTTCATCACGGTGCGTACGAACGGGATGAAGCGTGCCAACACGATCGCCTTCGCGGGGCCGTAACGTTGCAGTGCGTCCTGGCCCCGGGCGACGGCGGCCCGAATCCGTTCGCTGCGCCGCTCGTCGAGGAACACGGTGGCAGCGCGTCGTCCGAGAAGGTAGCCCAATTGCCCGCCGAGCAGCGCGCCGGCGATCGCGGCGACGAGCACGGGGGCCAGCGAAAGGTGCAGCGTGTCGTGAGCTTTCGTCGTGCACAGCAGTCCCGCCGTGAAGAGGAGTGAATCACCCGGCAGGAAGATACCAATCAGCAATCCGGTCTCCGCCACGAGTACCACGAACACGCCGAACGCCCCGAAGCTCGACAGCAGGCTGTGCGGGTCCAAGACGTTCAGTGCTGTCGCCATGTGCCACCCCTGACCGGACCAGCGCGCACCTGGCCACCGCGCGTTCCACCGGACTCGAACGTAACTACTACGATCCTGATAGTAATCGAGCCATCTGAGCGGATGTCGGGCACCCCAGCGGAGCGCTTCGAGGCGGGCGAATCGATCCCTAGCCGAGAACTACGGTGAGCCCTCAGGCGTCCGCCGCGTCCCACTCGTCGATCAGGTGCTGGGCAACGGCCAGCAGCACGGACGGGTGGTTGCCCGCGGTGAGCTCGGCGAGCAGCGCGACGTCCTTGCTCAGGGTCGGTCGGGCCTGCGAGGCGGCCAGCTGCGGCCCGGGCGTGGCGGCGACCATCTCGGCCCCGAAGCTGCGTCCCGACCCGGTGCGCAGCACGTCGGCCAGCGCCGCACCGTCGAGCCCGAGCTGCGCCGCGAGGGCGAATGCGTCGGCGGCGATGGCGATGTGCGCGGTCAGCATCGCGTTGTTGATCAACTTCGCTTGTTGCCCGGCGCCGACGTCGCCGAGGTGGACGATCTGGCTGGCGAACGTGGCGAACACCGGCCGGCACTCGGCTAGCGTCCCCGGGTCGCCACCGACCATGGTGACCAGCTCGCCCCGCGCGGCCTTGATCGCGCCGCCGCTCACCGGGGCGTCGAGCACCCGCAGGCCCAGGCCGGCGGCCTCCTCCGCGATCTCGCGCACCTCCGCCGGCGACACGGTGCTGTGGACTGCGATGACCGAGCCACGGGGCATCGCCGCCGCCGCCCCGTCCGGCCCGAACAGCACCTGCCGGGCCCCCGCCGCGTCGAACACGCAGGTGCCCAGCAGATCGAGTCCCTCACCCAAGTCGCGCAGAGACGCGGCAATCCGGGCCGGGCCGTCGCGGAAGGGATCGAGGGCCTCGGCCCGGCGCGCCCAGACCGCGCACTCGAAGCCGGCGCCGACGATCCGCTGGGCGATCGGCGCGCCCTGATCACCCAGCCCGACGAAGCCGACTCGCACGATTCCTCATCCTGTCGATCCGCCTACCGAGAAGCAAGAACGTCTCACACCGGGACGACCGGATGCAGTTCCGCGGCGATCTTCAGCGCCCGCTCGACGGGTGCCCGTTCGGCGAGCAGGGGGCGAAGCCGCATCACGACGCGGGCCAACCCGAATCCGAGCACGCCGACCATGAGGCCGGCTCGGCTGTACACGAACAGGGGCCGATCCCCGTTCGGCCCGGTGTGCACCACGGTGACGTCGGCGGTGCCGCTCGGTTCGCCCAAACACTGGATCTTCGTCCCGTACTGGTCACTCCAGAAGTAGGGGACCTCGTCCAGGTGGCGCCGCTCGTGGGTGCCGTCGGCGATCTGCGTGGCCACGATGGCGGCCTGCTCGGTCGTCGTCGTCCAGTGCTCCACCCGCCGGTGGCGCCCCGAGCCCACGTTGACCCAGCGGGCGACATCGCCCAGGGCGTAGATGCTCTCGTGGGAGGTCTCGCCCACGGCGTTGCAGACGATGCCGTCATCGACCAGCAGCCCCGACGATGCCACCCACTCGACGTTGGGCACGACGCCGAGCCCGGCCACCAGCCCGTCGACCTCGATGACGGCCCCGTCCGGCAACCGGATCGCCGTTACCCGACCCGCCTCGACGACGACCTCCTCGATCGTCACCCCGCAACGCAGATCCACTCCCGCCGCCCGGTGCCGCCGGGCGATCTCCTCGCCGGCCTCCACGCCGATCACGCGCGACAGCGGCGTCGGCAACATCTCCAGCAACGTGACCTCGCACCCCATCTCACGGGCGCTCGCGGCCACCTCGCAGCCGATGAAACCGGCCCCCAGCACCGCCAACCGGCCCCGGTCAGCAATCAACGCAGCGATACCCGCCGCATCCTCAGCGGTGCGCAGCGTCCACACGTTGCCCGCCCCGGCGCCCATCGCCCACGGCCGCGGCCGGGCCCCGGTCGCCACCACCAGCACGTCGTAGCCAATAACCTCACCATCGGCGAGCCGGACCTGCTGCGCCACCGCGTCGAGCTCCACCGCGGTCGAGGCGATCCGCAGATCCAGGCCGAGCTCGGCCAACTCGTCCACACCACGCAACACCGGCGGATTCGGACGCGTGCCTTTGAGCACTTCCTTCGACAACGGCGGACGGTCATACGGATGCTCGTCCTCAGCACCAACCAGAATCAGCGACCCGTCGAACCCGAGCCGCCGCAGCCCCTCACAGACCCGCAGACCCCCCAGACCGGCCCCGACGACAACCACTGAACGTTCATCACTCACGGCGCCCCCTCGACGAAGGTATGACCAGACAGTACGTCGCCGAGCAGGCCGAGATCTGCGCCGAGTCGATCGGCCACCGAGTGCACCATCGCGACGTCCTTGCTCAGGAACTCACCGACCGCCGTGGCGAGTTGCGCGACCGACCCGGCCCCGGCGATCAGGCCGATCCCCGGGCGAGCGGCGCTGCCGTTGGCCAACGCCTCGAGCAGCACCCCGTCAGACACCCCCAGGGCAGCGCCCAGCCGCATGGCATCAGCGGCCAGGCCGATGTTCGCCGCGAACAAGGCGTTGTTCACCAGCTTGACCCGCTGCCCATACCCCACCGGACCGGCATGAATGATCGGCGAACCATAGACGCCGAGCACCGGACGGACAGCGGCCAGGGTCGCCTCGTCCCCGCCGGCGAACAGCGTCACCCGCCCGGCCGCAACATCGCCCGGCCCGCCGCTGACCGGCACGTCGAGCACCGCCACCCCCCTGCGCCCGGCTACGTCGGCCACCTCCTGCGCGGTGGCCGGGCTGCCCGTCGTGTGGATCACCACGCACCCACCGCCGGCAACCGCAGCCACAACCCCGTCCGCCCCGAGGCACGCCTCACGGACCTGAGCATCGGTGAACACGCACACCAGCACGACCTGCACGTCCCGGCACGCTTCCGCGACCGTCGCCGCGGCCCGCAGCCCGGCCGAGCGGGCACGGGCGCTTGCTTCCTCGGTGCGCGCCAGGACACCGACCTCGTGGCCAGCGTCGCCCAGCCGCACAGCCATCGGCCACCCCATCCGGCCCGCTCCGACCAATCCAACCCGCATCGACTTCTCCTCGTGGACCGTTACGCCGGGTGACTACGACTGGGTCGGCGATAAGGGGGACGCATCTGCAGAAAATACCCGGCCCTGATCACTTCCGGCGCCGATTGCCAAGGGCACCGCTGATGATCGCGGACGGCCTACCGATTCCCGGCCCTAGGGGATACTTTATAGAATCTATATCGACCGGCGACCAGACGGCCGGTCCCAGCCGGCGAGACAAGGAGACCGCATGCAGGTTCGAGTCGACCCCGACAAGTGCCAGGGCCACACGCTGTGCGCGATGCGCGCTCCGAAGCTGTTCGAGCTGAGCGACATCGACGGGCACGCGTCGGCGTTGGTCGACGATGTTCCTGCCGACCAGGAAGACGACGCAGTCGAGGCGTTCCAGTCGTGTCCGGAACAGGCCATCGTTCTAGTCGGAGGACCGCCCGCATGACCATCGACGACGTCAACGAGATCGAGACCGCCGCCGACACCGGCCGGGACGCGAAGAGCTATCACTTCGACCGGCACACGCCCGAATACCGCCTCCAGTTCGAGGCGATCACCGAGGACCTGCACGGCAAGTGCCCGGTGGCCTGGAGCGACACCTACGGCGGTCACTGGGTCGCGAGTGGCCATCAGGAGGTGTTCGACATCGCCCGCAGCGCCGACGTCCTGTCGAACGACTTCGACCCCAAGCGCGGTTACCAGGGCGTCACGATCCCGACGTCCCCGAGCAAGCTCCAGGGCGGCTTCCTCGAGATGGATCCGCCCGAACAGCGGCACTACCGGCAGGCGCTCAACCCGTACCTCTCGCCGGCCGCGGTAGCCCGCTGGACGCCGTTCGTCGACGAGCTCGTCCGCGCCGCCCTCGACGAGAAGATCGAGAGCGGCACGCTCGACTTCGTCGACGACCTCGCCAATGTCGTGCCCGCGGTGCTCACCCTGGCGATGATGGGCCTTCCGTTGAAGGACTGGCCGATCTACTCCGGGCCGTCCCACGCGATGGTCTACACGCCGCCCACGTCGCCGGACATGCCGAGAGTCGTCCAGGAGGCCATCCGGATGATGCAACGCCTCGCCCAGGCGGTCGTCGAGGCCCGTCAGCAGCCGCGGCCGGGCCTGATCGACGCGCTCATCCACGCGCAGATCAACGGGAAGTCGCCCTCGGACGAAGACATCAGGGGAGCGCTCATCCTGCTGATCGGTGGCGGCTTCGACACCACGACGGCGTTGACGGCCCACTCGTTGGAGTGGCTCTCCGAACATCCGGCCGAGCGCACCCGCCTCAATACCGAGCGCGAGTCGCTGCTCGACTCGGCAACCGAGGAGTTCCTGCGCTTCTACACCCCGGCCCCGGGCGACGCCCGGACGTTCAGCAGCGACGCCGAGATCGCGGGCACCACCTTCAAGGAGGGCGATCGACTCTGGCTGTCCTGGGCGATGGCCAACCGGGATGCGAGCGTGTTCCCCGAGCCCAACACGATCGACCTGGGGCGCAAGGGCAACCGGCACAGCAGCTTCGGGCTCGGCATTCACCGCTGCATCGGCTCCAACATGGCCCGGATGACCTTCAAGCGGATGCTCCTTCAAGTGCTGGACCGGATGCCGGACTTCGTGTGCGACCCGGCCGGCACCGCGCACTACGAGACGATCGGGGTCATCAACGGCATGAAGCACCTGCCGGCGACCTTCACCCCCGGACCACGCATCGGGGCCGGCCTGGACGAGACCCTCGACGCCCTGCAGCGGGCGTGCGACGAACAGCTGCTGGCCGAACCGGTGACCCAGCGGCCGGAGCAGGCGCAGGTCGTCGAGTAATACGGGCCGGTTCACCGGGTCAGGAGTAGCGCTCCGGACGGGGTGAGGCCGCCGGTGGCCACGACGGCGACCTGGCAGTTGGCGACCTGACGGGCCTCGGCGTCGCCGCGGAGCTGGACGACGGCTTCGTGCAGGAGGCCCATACCGTGGGTGCGGCCGTGGGAGAGCTGCCCGCCGTGCGGGTTGAGGGGGATCGCCCCGTCCAGGGCGATGTTCTTGCCGCCGTCGAGGAAGTCACGAGCCTCGCCGATGCCGCAGAAGCCCAGGCCCTCCAGCCAGGACAGGCAGTTGAACGAGAACCCGTCGTAGAGCAGGGCCACGTCGACGTCGGCCGGCCTGAGCGCGGAGCGGCTCCATAGGTGCGCGGCCGGGCCGAGCACCTGCGGCTCGTGCGCGAGCGTGGACTGATCCCAGTCGACGCGCTCGAGGATCTGGGTGCCGACCGCCTCGACGCGTACCGGCGGGTGCGGGCGATCCGACGCGGTGTCGATCGCCGACACGACCACCGCGATCGACGCGTCGCACGGCACGTCGCAGTCATAGAGCCCGAACGGCGTGGTGATCATCCGCGCGGACAGGTAGTCGTCCATGGTCAGCGGATCGCGGTAGATCGCCGTCGGGTTCAGCGCGGCGTTGCGGCGCTGGTTGAGCGCGATCCAACCGAGGGTCTCACGGGTGGTCCCGTAGGTGTGCATGTGCCGCTGCGCCACCATCGCCAGGGTGTGAATCGCGCCCGACGCGCCGAACGGCAGCGTGTTGTCCATCGGGGGGCCGACCCGGCTGCTGCCGGTGGGCAACCGGCCGGCCCGCAGCAGCGCCTCGTGGGTGGCCTGCCACACCGTGCGAAAACACAGCACGTGGCGGGCCAGCCCGGCCGACACCGCCAGCATCGCGGCGATGACCGACCCGCCCGGGCCGAACGTCTCCCCGCCGCCGTTGTACCAGGACGGGCGGATGCGCAACGCCGACTCCAGCGCGCCCACCCCGCCCTCTCCCATGCCGCCGGCGCTCGAACCACCCGGATACGTCGACAGTCCGTCGATGTCCTCGAAACGCAGCCCGGCGTCCTCGACCGCCGCGCGGCAGGCGTCGACAGTCAGCGACAGCGGGTCGCGCATCAGCCGACGGCCGATCTGTGACGTTCCGATGCCGATGATCGCCGAGTCCTGTTCGAAGCGACGCGACGACACCGGCGCCCGCACGTGCCGGCGCATGTCCTCCGGCGCGATCTCGTCCCGGGGCAGCTCGCTGCGCCCAGGCTCCCCCGTCGGCGTGAACAACGGCAGGTAGACGTCCTCGACGTGCTCGAACACCACTCGGACCTGCTGCCCCAGACGCAGGTCGTCGGGGTCGGCGTCGACGATGCGTGTGGTCAGCCGGACGCGGTCGTCCTCCTCGATCGCCACGTGGCCCACCACGTACGGCGGTTCCAGGCCGGGCAACCGCATCCGCTGGTTGACCGTGAACCCGATCAGCCGGCCCAGCCCGGACACCTCGGTCACCGTCGAGTCGCTACTGCGGCAGGTGCGACACGTCGGGGCCGGCGGGTGGATCAGCGCGTTGCACGCCGTGCACTGCTGGAAGCGCAACCGACCATCGGCCCCGGAGGTCCAGTAGAACTCGTTGGCGATCGTCAGTTCAGGCAAGATCCGCGCCGCGTCGCCGCTCTCATCGCTCACGGATGTCCCTTCCTCAGTGCTCAGCGGCTGACCGGCAGCTGCTGGAGCAGTTCGCGGCGCAGCAGCTTGCCGGTCGCGCTGTGCGGCAGGTCGTCCACGAAATAGACGGAGTCCGGGGTCTTGGCCGAGCGCAGTCGTTCGCGCACGAAGGCGCGGATGTCCTCGACGGTCGCGTCGACGCCGCCCCGGCGCACCACGAACGCCGCGATCCGCTGCCCCCACTCCTCGTCGGGGACCCCGACGACCGCGACCTGCTCGACCCCCGGGTGCTGGTACATGACCGCCTCGACCTCGGCCGGTGCGATGTTCTCGCCCCCGCGGATGATCGTGTCATCGGCTCGCCCGCGCACGAACAGGTAGCCGTCGGCGTCGAGGTAGCCCTCGTCCCGGGTGGAGAACCACCCGTCCTCGTCGGTGATCGCCCCACCCTCGCGGTACTCACCGGCCACCTGGGGGCCACGCACGAAGATCATCCCGATCGCGCCGGGCGCGCATGCGACACCGTCCAGGTCGCGCACCAGGATCTCGACCGACGGCAGCGGCTGCCCGACCGATCCGAGACGAGCCCGCACCACCGGATCGGTACTCGAGAGCGCCGCGCGGTGATCGTCCGGGCCGAGCACCGCGATCGAGGACGACGTCTCGGTGAGCCCGTAGGCGTTCACGAAACCGACCTCGGGCAACAGCGCCAGCGCCCGCTCCAACACCGAGGGCGACATCTTCGCCCCGCCGTAGGACAGCGTGCGCAACGACGTCGGAACCGCAGCGTTGCCCGCCTCCAACTCGTCGACGATGCGGGCGAGCATGGTCGGCACCAGCATGGCGTTGGTGACCCGCTCGGCGTTCACCGTCTGCAGCCACTCGAGCGCGCTGAACCGCTCCAGGTAGACGATGCGCCGTCCGCTGTAGAGGTTGGAGAGCAGGTTGGCCACCGCCGCGATGTGATACGGCGGCACGCTGACGATCATGACTTCGTCCGGGTCGCTCTCCCCGAACTCCACGCTGGAGATGACGTAGGAGCTGATGTGCCGATGACGCAACACCGCACTCTTGGGCGCCGAGGTGGTCCCGCTGGTCATCAGCACGATCGCGACGTCCTCGGTGTCCGGCTCGACCGGCGCCTCGGCCAGCCCGGGCAGCTCCCGGCAACGCTCGATCCAGGCCGCGCGCGTCACCGACTGCGACACCTCGGGCAACTCGGCCAGCGAGGTGTCATCGCTGATCAGCAACACCGAACCGTGCTTCTGCACGGCATCCACGAGATGCTCACGGGCCAGCCGGTAGTTCAACGGCAACAACGGCACCCCCGCCGCCGCCGCCGCGAACAACGCCAGCGGAAACGCCAGACCGTTCTCGCCCATGAACACGACCGTCTCGACACCACTCGCCCGGATTTCGGCCGCCGCGGCGTAGGCCTGATCACGCAACTGCTCACCGGTCAGACCCGCCTCGGCCGTACCGAGCACCAGCCGCTCACCGTGCCCCGCCGCGACCAGATCGAGAATTGTCAGCAGATTCACGCGGTTCTCCAGTCGGCTCGGCGCCCATGCCCTAAGTCGTGTCCTACGTCCTACCGTAAATCTGCCGGTGACATCCGCGAAACGTGCGCCGCGTCTCCCTCGACCGGTAGGCGTCGGTCAGACCTCGATGAGCACTGCTCCGGCCTGGCCGCCACCGGCGCACATGGCGGCGACGCCGAGTCCGCCGCCGCGGCGGCGCAGTTCGTGGATCAGAGTGGTGATCATCCGGGCACCGGAGGCGGCCACGGGGTGGCCGATGCTGCAGCCGCTGCCGCTGAAGTTCACCAGTTCCTCGTCCAGGCCGAAGTCCTTGCAGGCGGCGATCGGCACCGACGCGAACGCTTCGTTGATCTCCCACAGCGCGATGTCGGCGAACGAGCGGTCGGCTCGGTCGAGCACCCGGTCGATGGCTCGCAGCGCGCCGAAGCCGGTGAGCGCGGGCTCGACGCCGGCCGCGGCCCAGGCGTGCACGGTGGCCATCGGGGTCAGGCCCTCGGCCGCGGCGAACTGGGCATCGGTCACGACGACGGCGGCCGCAGCGTCGTTGATGCCGCTGGCGTTACCGGCGGTGATGGAGAAGCCGGGGATCTCCGGATGCAGCACCTTCAGCGAGGCGAGCTTCTCCAGGGTGCTGCCACGGCGGGGGTGCTCGTCGACAGCGAACTCGACCAGCGACCCGTCAGCAGCGGGCACCTTCATCGGCAGGATCTCCTCGACGAACTTGCCGGCGTCGATCGCCGCGACCGCGCGCATGTGAGAACGCCATGCCCAGTGGTCCATCTCCTCGCGACTGATACCGGCAGCCTTGGCCGTATTCCAGCCGACCGTGATGGACATGTCCCGATTAGGCGCGTCGGGCGAGTCGGGATGGGTCGGTGGGTACCAGCCGACGTACTCCTCGGCCGTACCCAACACCCGGCTCTGCAGCCGCGGCGAGGCCGAGGACGCTTGCACCCCGCCGGCGACGACCGCGCGTTCCATGCCGGACTTGACCCCGGCCGCGGCGTTGCCGATCGCGGTGAGGCTGCCGGCGCAGTGCCGATTGATCGCCTGCCCGGCCACGCTGGTCATGCCGGTGGCGACCGCGGCATAGCGGGCGAGATCCCCGCCGCCGTACAGCGACTCGGCGAAGATCACGTCGTCCAACCCCACCGGATCCAAGCCCGAGCGGCGGACCGCTTCCTGCAGGATCGCCGTGGCCAACTGCTCGCCGCTCGTGTTCGCGAATGAGCCCTTGCCTGCGGTGCCAACGGCAGTCCGCACGGCGCTGACGATGACTGGATCGGACAACGGGCACCTCTCAGTTCCGGCCGTTGAGGCGAGAGGCTCCTGCGCTACGGGCGGAAACACTCTCGCCGGCCGACCAACGGTAGCTGCTACCAATTACACACAGTATATTATCTGCGGCTGTCATCAAGAGACGTTCATCTCGCCCCGAGGAGAATCTGTGGATCTAACCGGATCATCAGCCCTGGTCACCGGCGGCGCCGGCGGCTTGGGCGAGGCGACAATACGTCAACTCGCAGCCGCCGGAGCCAGCGTGGTCATCGCCGACCTCGCCGAGGACAAAGGCAAAGCACTCGCCGACGAGCTCGGTCCGCGCGCGGTGTTCGTGCCCACCGACGTCACCAGCGACGAATCGGTCGACACCGCGATCAGCGCCGCCGCCAACCTCGGCCCACTACGAACCACAGTCATCGTGCACGGCGGTCCGGCCGCCGCCGCACGGATCGTCAACCGCCAGGGCCAGCCCTACCCCACCGCCACATTCGCCCGCACCGTCGACATCTTCCTCACCGCCACCTACCGCGTCCTCAGCAAATCTGCCGCCGCCATGTCCCGCAACGACCCCCTCGACTCCAACCAACGCGGCGTCATCATCACCACCGCCAGCATCGCCGGCTTCGAAGGCCAAGTCGGTCAATCCGACTACTCAGCGGCCAAAGGCGGCGTCATCGGCCTCAACCTCACCGCCGCCCGCGACCTCGCCCCCATCGGCATCCGCGTCATGTGCATCGCACCGGGCACCCTCTACACCCCGGCCTACCGCATGGCTGAGGAGGACGCCCAGGCCAAGTGGGGCCCCGGCGTACCCAACCCCAAACGCATGGGCCACGCCGACGAATACGCCCGCCTCGCCCTGCACATCGCCCACAACGACTACCTCAACGGCGACGTCATCCGCATCGACGGAGCCCAACGCTTCAACATCTGAACATCAGCCGAACGACCAGCCGGCCGCTGATCAGATGCGGCTGCCGTCCGTCCAGCTGTCGAGCTGCTCGGCCAGACGGTTGAGAACCTTCGCCGTCTGAGCTCGGTCGCGGTCGCTCCACCCGGACAGGATCTCGTTGAACATCTGGGCCCGCGTTCGGTGCAGCCGGGCCAGAACCGTCCGTCCGGAGCGGGTGACCTGCAACAGGGCCGCCCGCCGGTCGCGGGCGTCGACCTTGCGCACGACGAGGCCATCGCGCTCCAGTCGCTGCACCTGCGGCGTCAGCGTGGAGTTGTCGACACCGAGCGCGGCGGCGATCTCGGTCAGCCGCGTGGGTTCGGACTTGGCGAGGCGTCCCAGCAACCAGACCGTTCCCTGCGGCAGGCTGCACTTGGCCCGCCGCATCGTCTCTTGATAGACGTCGTTACGAGTGGACCAGGCGACGATCGTGGTTATCGCCTGTTGAATGGCGTTGCTCTCGGGCACGGTCAGGTTCCGCGCCGGCGCCGTCGCAAGCCGGCGACCACGCCGAGCCACACCGCACCGATCAGCGACACAGACCCGGCCGCGAAGAGCAGAGGCTGCGTCAGGCTCACGCCGAGAACTGCCGTGGGCAGCGACACCACAGCCAGCACGACGGCCAACGCGGGCTCCCACCGCCGCAGGCGCCGCAATGATCCGCCGGTGAGAGCCCGACCGAGGTAGGGATCCTCACGCGTCAACTCGTCGGCGAGCTCGTCGAGGCGTCGCCGTTCCTCATCGGTCAGACCCATGCCGTCGCCTCCAGACGAGGCCTCACAACGTCTTAGACGCTGCCTAGGTCGATGGTATTACGTTAGATTGCACAACCCAACCTTCTGACAGCGATGTCCGGGTCGCTCAGGGACTCGCGAGGTTCGCGTTCACGCCATCGATCGCGGTCGTGAGTTCACGCTGACTGAGTGGTCGGTGCGTGATTGGCCGGGGCTGGTTCGAGATTCCGGCGAGCAGGATCTCGAGGTGCCGGCGCCACGCGTTGGGCGCGACGTTGGCCGTCATCGTGACGATCTGCTGCAGCGACCACAGCAGCACCGACACATCGGTGGTGGTGATCTCGGGGCGCAGCGAGCCGGTGGCGTGGGCCCGGCCGACGAGTCGCCGCAAGATGGCCCGCAGCTCCCCACGTTGTTCCGGTGAGAACCCGCCCCGCCACAGCCGGGTCAAGCAACCCGGATTGGCCACTTGCAACTCACCCACGCCGACGAGGAAGGCCTCCAGGCCGGCATCGCCCGGTTCGGCCAGCGCCCGGTTGCCGAGCTCGAGCGTGCTGGTGACGAGTTCGTCGACCAGGAACGCGATCAGGGCGTCCTTATTGGGAAAGCGGCGATACAGCGTGCCCATTCCGACGCCGGCCCGCGTCGCGATGTCCTCGACTCTGACCTCGAGGCCCTGCTCGGCGAACAGCTCGGTGGCCGCGCCGACGACGCGTTCGAGGTTGCGGGCGGCGTCCGCCCGCAACGGGCGAGCCACCGCCGCGCCTGGACTAAGCATGATCGGTGGCCACAGCCGAGGCCAGCGCGGGCACCACCGGGGCGGTGTCAACGGCATCGCGCGCGGTGCGCCGGCGCACGGCCGGGATCAACAACGTGGCGGCCAAGGCGGCGGTCGACGCAGCGGCGAGGAACCAGAATCCGTTGGTGTAGCCCGAGTCTCGCGGCAGCCCGCCCGCCGCAGCATTGGACGTCACGATCGACGCCATGACCGCCGTGCCGATCGAGCCGCCAATGGTGCGAATGTTCGCGTTCATGCCGGTAGCCGCTCCGGTCTGTTCGGGGCGTACGGCAACGACGATCAGTCCCGACATCGCCGAGAACGCCAGCCCGATACCTGCGCCGATGAGCGCGGAGATGGCGTAGATCTGCCAACGCTCGCTGTGCGAGACCGCGAGCAGCACCATCGGCACGATCGTCAACGCCGATCCGGCGGCCAGCACCGACTTGGCCCCGATACGCGGCGCCAGCCGTCCGGCGACGACGCCGCCGGCGAACATCGTGACGGTCATCGGCAGCAGGAACAGTCCGGACGCGGTAATGCTCGCGCTGAAGCCGTACCCGGCCGTGGACGGGGTCTGCACGAACTCCGGCAGGAACGTCATGACGGAGTACATCGTGATGCCGAACAGCAGCGCGACCAGGTTGGTCGTCCACACTGCCGGAACTCGCATCATCCGCATGTCGATCAGCGGCTCGGCGGAGCGGATCTCGACCATCACCCAGGCGACGGCCAGCACGACCGCGAGCGCGAGCAGGCCGACCACCGGACCGGAGGTCCACCCCCACTGCCCGGCCTCACTGATCGGGACCAGCAGGGCGACGAGCCAGCCCGACAGCAGCACGGCCGCCCAGAGGTTGATACGCCCGGCGGTACGCACGGGCGACTCGGGCACCACGATGTGGGTGGCCACGGCGGCACCGATGACGACGATCAGCGGAATCCAGAAGAGCCAGCGGTAGCCGAGGACGTCGACGATCGGGCCGGCGAGCACGACGCCCAGTCCGCCGCCGACCGCCGTGAGCGCCGCCGCCACTCCGATGGCCGCGCTGACCTTCTCGCGAGGGAACTCGTCCCGGATGATGCCGAAAGCCAGCGGGAGGATGCCGCCGCCGATGCCCTGGATCACCCGGGCCGCAATCATGACCCCGATCGACGTCGCGACTGCGGCGAGCAGAGACCCGAGGCCGAGGGCGATCAGGGTGACCAGCAGCATCCGTTCCTTGCCGACGATGTCACCGATACGGCCCAGGATCGGCGTCGCGATCGATGCCGAGAGCAGGTACGCGGTCATCACCCACGTCACCGTGCTCTGCGTGGTGTGCAGATGCTCCTGGATCGTCGGCAGCACCGGCGCCACCAGCGACTGCAGCAATGCGTAGGAACCGACGCCGACGCTCAGTACGAAGAACGTGACGTTGTAGTGGGGGCGCCTCGCGGCGTCAGAGTGAGTCATATGGCCGATCCCCGGAGCGTTAGCTGTTGCCGTCTGAAAGAGGCTAACAACGTAAGTGGTAGATCGACTCCGGTTATCTGGGTGATCCTTCACACAAACTGGACGGATCAGCTACCACGGCTCTTGGCGTTGCCACCGCAGCTCGTTGACCACGATGTCGCCCGCCACCTCGATCGGGGGCGTGCGCAGCGTCAGCAGGTCGTCGGCCAGCGTGAAATACCGGATCTGCGTTCCGCCCACCCAGCCGGGAAACAGACTGCTCTCCACGCGGTGAACGATCCGGTCTTGGTCGATCTGGTAGCGGCCCCAGTACGCCACATAGCCGGAGTACGCCGCCGCCCGTTCCGACTCGGAGCCACCGAGGGGATCCGACGTCGGCATCAGCGGCCGACGCTGCGCCGACAATTGGCCGTGCATCCATCCGGCCGGGGTGTAGACGAGTCCGCCTGACGCGTCCTCGCCGAACGGATGCCCGAGGGTTGCCCCCGTCGCGTGGTCGACGGTGCGCCATTCCAGCAGCAGCCAGCGACCCGCCACGGCACGCGCCGGCCCAATGATCGTCATGACCAACATCATGCCGAGTACCCGCCACTCGCTCGGCGACGCGCCATCTACAGGGCCTGGTTGCCAGAGCGGGGGTCACGGTGGACGCTGGGGGCAACCGGTGACGCCACCGGGCGCCAGCTGACTGGATGCATCCGATGCACGCAGGCTCGATCATGTTCGTCGAGATCCCGGTTCGAGATCTGGGGCGCGCCGCTGACTTCTACGCCGGCCTGTTCGGCTGGTCGTTCGAGCACGAGGACGACGCCGACGGATGGTTCTTCACCTCGGGCGGCCGCGGGCCGATGGGACGCATCACCATCGGCCGCCCCGCCGGCCACGACGGGGTCCGCGTCACCGTGGCCGTGGACGACGTCGCCGCCACGACGCGCCGCGCCATCGAGCTCGGCGGCGGTACCGCCGAGGCGGACAAGACGGGGCGCTCGGATATCGGCGAGTGGAGCGTGCTCATCGACCCCGACGGCAACCGGTTCGGCATCTTCCACGGCCGGATCCGCGGTCGCAGTCCTGGTCCACGGCGGTTCGGCGCCCACAACGGCGGAACCGACGATCCGCGGTAATTGCCGCTGCGGCGCCTGAGGACGTCCCGGCTCGGCGAAACTCAGCCTTCACGGTTGTGAAATCCGGCGTAGACGGTTGCGCTGGACAGTGTTGGTGTGACGAACATTTGCCAGCTCCGGCGCGCTGCATGACGTGGTTGCGATCGGCGACGACGTCCGGCGGCGACGTGGTCGACGTGGAGTTGTCGGGCGACGTGATCGGGCGCGTGCTCGCGGCGGTGGGCACCGTCGAGCCGGGCGACGTCGACCTGACCGGCAGCGTCCTGCTCCCCTCTTTCGTCGAGCCTCATGCCCACCTGGACAAGGCGCTCACCGCGTCCCGGGCCGAGAACGTGACCGGCGACCTGCTGGGGGCCATCGACGCGATGGCCGCGGTGGCGCCCACCATGACCGGGCCGGACATCGTCGCGCGGGCCGAGGCAGCGCTGCGAATCCACCTCGCCTATGGCACGACCGCGGTGCGGACACACGTGAACGTCGGGGCCGAGTCGGGAATGCGGGCGCTGGAGGCGTTGATCGACGTGCGCGAACGCTGGCGCGGGCTGGTCGAGCTGCAACTGGTCGCGCTCGTGCGGAATCCGCTCGCCGGGCCGGCCGGTCGCGATCTGCGTCAGGCTCTGCTCGAGGGCGCCGACGTCGCCGGCGGCTGCCCGCACCTGGACGACGAGCCGGACCGCGCCGTGGGCATCTGCCTGGACGCGGCGGCCGGCGCCGGTAAGCCGCTGGACCTGCACACCGACGAGACGCTCGACCCGCGCCTGCTCACCCTCGCGACGCTCGCCGATCTCGTCGAGCGGACCGGCTTCGCGCCGGGCGTGACGGCGAGCCACTGCGTGAGCCTCGGTGTCCAACCGGTCCACGTGCAGCAGCGGGTCAGCGAGCAGGTGGCTGCCGCCGGCATCAGCGTGGTCGCATTGCCGCAGACCAACCTGTTCCTGCAGGGTCGAGCACATCCGGTAGGGCCACCACGCGGGCTGACGGCGGTCGGTCCGTTGCGGACCGCCGGGGCCACGGTCGCCGCGGGCGGGGACAACCTGCGTGACCCGTTCCATCCCGTCGGGCGCGGTGACGCCCTGGAGGTCGCCGCGCTGATGGTGACTTCAGGGCATCTCGGTCCGACGGCCGCGCTCGATTCGATCACCGCGGCACCGCGGGTCGCATTGGGTCTGTCGCCGGTCGAGCTCGCGCCCGGATCCCCGGCCGACCTCGTGGCGCTGGCCGGCCGCGACGCTCTCGACGCCCTGGGCGCCGCCAGTGCGCAGCGCACGGTGTGGCGGGCCGGCCGCGTCGTCGCGCGAACCACCGTCAGTACCGAGCTCACCCAACCAGCGTTGCAGGGGGTCGCCTCATGACGGTTGGCACTAGCGCCGCGCTGTCCTTCGACCGCGTCAGCAAGAGATTCAAGGACGGGACGGTCGCGCTCACCGATACCACCCTGGCCGTATCGTCGGGCGAGTTCGTGTCGGTCGTCGGCCCGTCGGGCTGCGGCAAGAGCACCCTGCTGCGGATCGCGAGCGGCCTGGACCAGGCGACGGCCGGCACCGCCGAGGTCGCATCCGAGCAGGTCGGCTACGTCTTCCAGGACCCCACCCTGCTGCCGTGGCGCAACGTCGCGGCCAACGTCGGGCTGTTCGCCGAGCTCGATCACCTGGACAAGACCGAGCGGGATCGGCGCGTCGTCGACGCCATCGCCCTGGTCGGGCTGGGCGGGTTCGAGAAGCACCTGCCGCACGAGCTGTCCGGCGGCATGCGGATGCGCGCGTCGCTCGCCAGGTCACTGGTCCTCGACCCCGACGTCTTCCTCTTCGACGAGCCGTTCGGTGCGCTGGACGAGATCACGAGGGAGCGGCTGAACGACGAGCTGTTGCGAATGTTTGCAATGCGCGGTTTCACCGCTCTGTTCGTCACGCACTCCGTCGCCGAGGCGGTGTTCCTGTCGACGCGGGTCGTGGTGATGAGCGGCCGGCCGGGCCGGGTGATCGCCGACATCCCGGTGCACTTCGCGTACCCGCGCTCCCCGGAGCTGCGCTATACGCCGGAGTACGCGGCCCTGTGCGGAGACGTTTCGCGCTACCTGAGGAACGCATCATGAGCCTGACAACCTCCGCTCCGACAAGCACCTCGGCTGCCCCCGACGCGGCCGCGTTGGCACCGGCCCGGCCCCGCCCCCGGCGGCGTGTCGGCAGCATCGTCGTCAAAGTGTTGCTGCCACTGGCCGTGTTCGGTGTGATCATCGGCGCCTGGTACGCCGTCTCGGAGTTGGTGCTGAACCCCCAGCAGCGGTTCATGCTGCCGCCGCCGCACGAGGTGCTGAAGGTGGGCGTGCTCGACGGCCAGAACTTCAGCGACATGATGTCGGCGCTGGGCACCACCTGCAAGGTCACCTTCGCCGGCCTGGGCATCTCGATCGTGCTCGGCGTGAGCGCCGCCGTGCTGATGAGCCAAGCGAAGTGGATCGAGAACTCTCTGTATCCGTGGGCAGTCGTGCTACAGACCCTGCCGGTTCTCGCGCTCACCCCGGTGTTCAGCTTCTTCTGGGGATTCGCGCTGACGCCGCGGGTCATCGTCTGCGTCATCATCTCCTTCTTCCCGATCGTGTCGAACACGCTGTTCGGCTTGCAGTCGGCGGAACGCAGCATGCACGACCTGTTCACGCTGCATCGCGCCGGACGCCTGACCCGGCTGTGGAAGCTGCTGCTACCCGCTGCGTTGCCGATGATGTTCGCCGGATTCCGGGTCGCCGCCGGCCTTTCGGTCATCGGCGCCATCGTCGGCGAGTACTACTTCAAGCAGGGCGACCCCGGTCTGGGCACCAATCTCTCGGTGTTCACCTCCCGGCTGGAGGGCGAGCGGTTGTGGGCCACCGTCCTGACCGCCAGCTTGCTCGGCGTCGCCGTCTTCGTCTTCTTCGGCTGGTTGTCGCGGCGAGTCGTCGGGCGCTGGTACCAGTCGAACCGCAGTTGACCCGCCAACCGAGATCTGGGGGAAACTATGAAGCTGATCAAGCTCAGTGCCGTCGCCGTCTGTGCCTTGTTCGTCCTCGCGGCCTGTAGCAGCAGCAAGGGCGGCGGTTCGTCCAACCCACCGCCGAGCTCGACCGGCTCGGTACCGGCCAAGTACGACCTGAAGGCCGCGGGCTGCCCGTCGACGATCGTGTTGCAGACCGACTGGAACCCGGAGTCCGAGCACGGCGGCCAGTACGAACTGCTCGGTCCCGATCCGAAGATCAATTCAGGATCCAAGTCGGTGACCGGTGAGCTGGTCGCCCACGGCGGCGTCGACACCGGCGTGAAGCTGCAGATCCGCGCCGGCGGCCCGGCGATCGGATTCCAGACGGTGACCTCGCAGCTGTACAAGGATTCGTCCATCACGCTCGGGTATCTCGGCACGGACGAGCAGATCGCGCTGTCCAAGACGAATCCCACCGTCGCGGTGCTGGCCGGGCTGGACAAGAGCCCGCAGATCATCCAATGGTCGCCGGACAAGCATCCCGACTGGAACACCATTGCCGACATCGGCAAGACCGACACCAAGGTGCTCTACTTCCAGGGTGCGTCCTACATGGACTACCTGACCGGCAAGGGAATCCTCAAGAAGAGCCAGGTCGACGGAAGCTACGACGGCACACCGACGAACTTCGTCGCCTCCGGAGGCAAGTACGCCGTCCAGGGCTTCGCGACGTCCGAGCCCTACACCTGGTCGCATGAGGTGCGCTCGTGGGACAAACCGTTGAAGTACCAGCTGATCGCGGACGCGGGCTTCAACTTCTACCAGCAGGCGATCGGCGTTCGGAAGGACAAGCTCGCCGCGCTCACACCGTGCTTGACCAAGCTGGTGCCGATCATGCAGCAGTCGATCCTCGACTTCGTGGCCGATCCCGGTCCGGTGAACAGCCTGATCCTGAAGCTGGTGGACAAGTACAACAACGGCTGGGTCTACACCCAGGGCGTCGCCGACTACGCCGTGTCGACGATGAAGTCGCTCGGCATCGTGGGCAACGGGCCGGACAGCACGCTCGGCAACTTCGACGACGCCCGCGTGCAGCAACTGATCGGCATTCTCGGGCCGATCTACACTGCGCAGAACAAGCCGATCCTCACCGGCCTCAAGCCGTCCGATCTGGTCGACAACCGGTTCATCGACTCGTCCATCGGCATGAAGTCCTGACGATGTCCGACTCGACAATTGCCCGGAGACAGACCCAGGCGTACGACCGCGCGCGCCTGCCCGAGGTCACGCCGCTCGACCCCTCGGTGGTGGACGCTCTCGCCAACGATCTGGTCGCGCTGTTCGGGGCGTCGGCGGTGTCGCGGGACGAGACGACTCGCCTGACCGCGTCCACCGACTGGGCACACATGAGCCCGGTGCTGCAACCGATACTGCCCGGCGGGGTGGCCGACGTCGTGGTCCGTCCGGCGGACGCCGCCGGGATCGCGGCTGCCGTCGGCGCCGCGCACCGTCATCGCGTGCCGGTGACCGTGCGCGGCCAGGGCACCGGCAACTACGGGCAGGGAATCCCCTTGTACGGCGGGCTCTTGCTCGATACCAGCAAGGCCACTCGGGTGATCTCGGTCGAGGACGAGTGGATCACCGCCGAGGCCGGGGCGTCGTTCGTCATGCTCGAGAAGGCGGCCCGCGCGACGGGGCAGGAACTCGCGATCCTGCCCTCGACGGTGGGCAGTACGGTCGCCGGCTTCATCGCCGGCGGCTCGGGTGGCACCGGCTCGATCGCCAACGGTGCGATCTGGGACGGCTACCTGCGCTCGCTGCTCGTCGTACCGTGCACCGACGCCGCGACGCCGGTGGCCGTGGGGTTCCCGGACAACACGGCAATGGCGCACGCGTTCGGGGTGAGCGGCGTGATTGCCCAGGCCACGGTGGCGCTTCGGCCGGCGCAGGAGTGGACGGGGCTGTTCGCGTCGTTCCCCTCCCTCGAGACGGCGGTGGCGGCCGGCGAGGCGCTGTTCGACCTCTCCCCGACGCCGCGGCTGCTGTCGCTGGACGAGGCGGGCATCGTGGCCACGTACCGCCCACTCGACCCGGCGTTGCCCGTCGATCGAGTCAGTGTGCGCGGCATCGTCACCTCGGGGAGTGTGACCGAGGCGGGCGCCGTCGTCGAGGCGCACGGCGGACGCGTGGACGCGGTGCGCCCGAAGGGGCCGGCACTGATCGCGTCGATGTCCTACAACCACACCACGCACCGGGTCCGCAAGCTGCGCTCCGAGTTGACCCACCTGCAGTGCATGGGGCGCGGGCTGACCCGGCGGCGGGAGGAGGTGGCCGCGCTCGTCCCGGAATCCCTCGTCCACCTCGAAGGGTTCCTGACCGCGGACGGCCGCGACTGGGTGTCGATGCTGTTCTGCCGCTACGACGGCGCGGACGCGCTGTACGCCCTCATGGAGCAGCTCGCTGACGTCGAGGTCTACGTGGACGACCCGCACACCTGGGTGCTGCACCACGGCCGGCTCGACCTCATCCGCGCGGCGGCGCAACGCTTCGACCCCGACGGCCTGCTCAACCCGGGCAAGCTCCTCGCCGCCTGACGAGCGGCCGGCTCGGTCGGGCTCAGCCGGGGATGCCGGCCAGCGCCTGGACCTCGACGAGCAGCCCGGGCAGCACGAAGCCGGCCACGACCGTGGTCCGCGCCGGCGGGTCAATCGGGAAGGTCTGCCGAAACACGTCGTTCCAGGCGGCGAAGTCGCCCGCATCGGCCAGGTAGCACTCGATCCGCAGGACGTGCGCGAGGTCGGTGCCCTGGTTGCGCAGCAAGGTGTCGAGGGCGCCGAGCGCGATACTCGTCTGCTCGATGATCCCCTTCCCACGCACGGTCCCAGCGGCGTCGATGGGCGCGATGCCGGAGCAGAACAGCAGATCTCCCCACCGCACGGCGGCCGAGATCGGCGCCGGCCCGGCGAACGGGACCGCAATGCGAGCGTTCATGCGTGCACCGGCTGGAGCAGGCCGCGGTCCAGCGACGCGATGTCGGGACGACCGGTCAGTGTCATCACGTTCACCATCTCCTCGCGGAGCAGCTCGTGCAGGCGGAACACCGCGTCCTCGCCCCCGGCGGCCAGCGCCATCGCGAACGGACGACCCAGCACGACCACGTCGGCGCCGAGCGCGAGGGCCTTGACGATGTCGGCGCCGCGCCGTAACCCGCTGTCGAGGGCGATCTGGGCGTCGGCGCCGACCTCGGCGACGATCTCGGGCAGCTGGTCGAGCGAGGCCGGTGTCCCGTCGAGTTGCCGCCCGCCGTGGTTGGAGACAAGCACCGCGCTCGCGCCCGCGTCGATGGCAGCGCGCGCGTCCTCGGCGGTCAGGATGCCTTTGGCCATGTACGGCAAGGGTGTCTGCGCCATCACCGCGCCGACGCGCTGCCACGACCACTGCTCCCCCGGCTCGAACATCTGGCTGATGAACTCTCCGCCCTGGGCGCCGTAGTTGCCCGAGACCAGCGCGATATCGGGGGCGTAGCGGTTGCGCATGTTGCGCTCGCGCCACCCGCCGGTCGGGCAGTCGCAGGTCAGGCACAGCGCCGAGTAGCCCGCGTCCTCGGCCCGCCGGATCATCGCCAGGACGTCGGCGTCCTCGCCGATGGGGTGCAGCTGGAACATCCGCGCGGCGGCGGGGGCCTCCTTGGCGACGGCCTCGAGCGGGAACGAGCCGGCCTCCGGGACGATCGACCACGTGCCGAAACGCTGGTTGGCCCGGGCGACGGCCAGGTGGCCGTCGGGGTCGAACAGCTGGTCGGCGCCGAACGGCGCGCTCAGCACTGGCGAGGCGAGATCCAACCCGAGGAAGGTCGTCGCCGTGGTCGGCTGCCCGATCCCAGTGAGCAACCGCGGCCGGAACTGCCAGCGAGCGAAGGCGCGGCGGTTGTCGTCCAGGGTCACCTCGTCACCGCTGCCGCCGTCGAGGAAGTCGCGGGTCGGACGGTCGAGCGCGGCCGGCGCGGCGGCGTAGATCTCACCGACGGTAGCGAAGCGTTGGGTCAGATCGCGCTTGGATATCCCAGCGAAACCGTCGGGTGGCTCGGTCATGCACCCGCCTCGAGCAGCATGCGGTCGGTGACGACGTCGCCCACGCCGATGATGTGGCCGACCAGCTGCGGCACGGTGAGCCGCGCCTTCTCGGACTCGGCGAAATCGGCGATGGTCTCGCCGCGGCTCATGACGAGCAACCGGTCCCCGACGGCGATGGCGTGTTCCATGTTGTGGGTGACCATCAGGGTGGTCGAGCCGAGCCGGCGCACCAGCCCGACCGTCAGGTCCAGCACGCGCTTGGCCGTGCCCGGATCCAGCGCCGCGAGGTGCTCGTCGAGCAGGAGGACCTCCGGGCTGGTCAGTGACGCCATGATCATCGTCAGGCTCTGCCGTTGCCCGGCCGAGAGCAGCCGAACCGGATCGCCGAGGCGCCGCTCCAGGCCGAGCCCGAGCACGGCCAGCGCCTCGCGCATGGCCTCGCGGCGGTGGCGGCTGGTCGCGAAGCGCAGCCCGCGGCGACGGCCGCGGGCCATCGCGAGCGCCATGTTCTCCTCGATGGACAGCTCGGGAACCGTGCCGGCGTGGGGGTTGTCGAAGACCCGGCCGACCCGGCCGGCGCGGCGGTGCTGCGGCTGCCGGGTGACGTCGGCGCCGCCGATCAGCACCCGGCCCTTGGTGGGACGCACGGCGCCCGAGACGAGCTGGATGAGCGAGCTCTTGCCCGCCCCGTTGGAGCCGACGACCGTCACGAACTGCCCGGTGGGCACGCTGAGGTCCAGGCGCGACACGGCGACGACCTCGCTGGGGGTGTCCGCGTTGTAGACCAGGCGGACGTTGCGCATCTCTAGCACGCCGGCTCCTTCACCTGATTCGACATCCACATCCGCCGGAGGTCGGCTACCCGCAGCCGCAGCCCCCGGCCCAGCAGTTGCGCGGCGACGGCCACGACGAGCGTCACCGCGGTGACCAGCTTGAGGTCGGTCGCGGGCAGCCCCAGGCGCAGCGACACGACGAGGATCAGCCGATAGAGCAGCCCGCCCGCGAGCACCGCGAGCATGGCCCGCCCCACGGTCGAGGCGGTGGGACGCAGCAGCAGTTCGCCGAGCAGGACGGCGCCCGCTCCGGCGATGAGCGTGCCCGACCCGCCGTTGACGTCGACGAATCCCTGCACCTGCACGACGAGCGCGCCCCCGAGCGCGGTCAGCCCGTTGGCGATCGCCAGCGCGATGGCCACTACGACGACCCGGCTCACCCCTTGCGCGGCGGCCATCGTGGAATTGATGCCGGTCGCTCTGATGGCCAGGCCGATTTCGGTGCGCAGAAACAGGACCAGTAATCCCAGGGCAACGGCATTGATAGCGAGGAGCGTCGCGGAAATCGCGAGATCGCTGGACGTGGCGCTCCAATTGGCGAATGGCGAGAATATCCCGCCGTCTGTCAGCAGGCTGAGCGTCGGCACTTTCATGATTCGCAGGTTGATGCTGAACAGCGCGAGTGACATCACCAATCCGGCGAGCAGGATCGGAATCTTCAGCAATATGTGCAGCGACGCGGTGACGAGCCCGGTCACCGCTCCGCTCAAAGCACCCAACAGCACGGCAATACCCGCTGGAATACCGTGCAACGCCAATACGGCCGATACGGCGCCGCCGACCGTGAACGACCCGTCGATCGTCAGGTCGAAGTCGTTCAGGATCCGGAAGAGCAGGTACGTGCCGGCGAAACACGTGATGAGCGGCAGGCCGGTGACCAGCGTGTCGAGTACCACCTGCTCCATGTCAACCCACCCCGGCCGGGAGCGTGACGCCGAGCTTGGTCGCCGTCTGCTGGTTGGTCACCCATTCGATCTTCTCCGGACGGGCGAAGGCGACCTCGCCCGGTGCCGCGCCGAGCGCGACCTTGCCGGCGACCTTCCCGGCCTCGACGCCCAGCGTCTGGTAGTTCGGGCCGATGGAGGCCAGCACGCCGGGCACCGTCGCGTCGCCGCCGACGAGGAACAGTTCCTGCTTGGCGCTCTGGGCGGCCTTGGCGATCGCGGGCAGCCCGGCGATCGCATCGGCGTCCGGGCCGATGAGTACGGTGTCCGCGCGACCGCTCAGCGAGCGCGCGGCGGCGTTGACGTCGGCCGACGACGTGACAGTCGCTTCCTTCAGCCCCGGCAGTCCCTTCGCCGCCAGCGCGGCCTTCAGCGCCTTGACCCACACCTGGCTGTTCTCGTTCGCCGCGTTGTAGATCGTGCCGACCGTCTTGGGGGTGGGCGTGACCTCGAGAATCTGGTCCAGGATCTGCGACGGATCGACGTAGTCGATGCTGCCGGTGACGTTGCCACCCGGGTGGTCGAGGCTCTTCGCGACGCCGCTGCCCACCGGGTCGCCCATGGCCACCGCGATCACCGGCTTCTTCCTCTCCACTTTGGCCTGGGCGATGACGGCCGGCGTTCCGACGACTTCGATCATGTCGTCGTTGCCCGTGCCGAATTCGCGCGCGATGCTCTGGATGAGGCTCTGATCGCCCTGCGCATTCTTGGTCTCGAAGGACACCTTGTCCTTGGTCCAGCCGGTTTGTTCGAGGAATCCCTGTTGGAATCCGGTCTGAATCTGGTCCATTACCGAGGCCGAGACCATGAGGAACATCCCGACCTTGTATTTGCTGCCGCCGCCGCTGCCGCTTGAACTACTGCACGCCGCGACGACGAGTGTCGCCGCTACGGCCATAATCGCAAGATGGGAATATCTTCTCATGTCGCCAAACACTAGAAGTGGCTCGTTTCCTGGCGATGACCTGGCAAGTCGGTCCCGTTACGGTCGACGCGTTCCGACGCGTGCCGGTGTGTACCGTCGAGGCGTCATGACATCGTCGGAACCGCCGCGCCTGCGCAGTGACACGCTGGCCACCAGGAAGCTGCTGCAGGCGGCGGTCCTGGAACTCGTCGCCGAGTGCGGCGTCGACTTCCAGCTCGCCGACGTCGCCAAGCGGGCCGGCACCAGCACCGCCACCGCCTACCGGCACTTCGCCAATCGCGACGCCGCTATCGAGATCGTCATCGCCGAGCGGGTCGACAACCTGTGCCGCGCCCTCGTCGCCGTGAGCCAGGACCTGACCGGCTGGGCCGCCCTGCGCGCCGCCTGCGACGCGTGGGTGCGCGCCATCGTGCCGGATGCGCCCGCCGTGGCCCGCCTGCGGTCGAGCGCGGGTCTGCTGGAACGGCTGCACGTCGGCGAGTCGGCAGTCACCAAGCTGTGGGACGCGATCTCGCCGATCCTGCGCGAACTCATCGAGCTGGAGCTGATCCCGCCGCGGGACGTGGAGTTCTTGTTCCTGTGCTGGAACAGCCTCTTCGACGAGCGCAACCTGCTCGACCTCCACGAGACCCGGCACTGGCCGGTCGCGCGGATCGTCGAGTCGCTGACCGGCACGCTGATCGCATTGCTCGAATCTGAAACGGTCGCGTAACGCCGCTGGCACGCCGCGCGGATTACATGGGTGCGCGGCCGCGTGGGCAGCCGGCGGGCAGTCCCGCCTCCGCGGGGCCGGGAACGGTGCATCCACGTGACCGCCACCGCATCGCAACCGCAAGCCCTTGTCCGTCCGACTCACCACGACGGCCCGGACCACCTGGTCATCTCCGAACATCCGATCCTGCGCCGGTTCTGGTACGCCGTGTGCTTCTCGCCCGACGTGACGACCGCCCCGCTGGCCCGCACCGTGCTGGGCACGGCGCTGGTGATCTGGCGGCCGACGCCGGCCTCGCCGGTCAGCGTCGCCCTGGACCGGTGCGCCCACCGCGATGCCCCGCTCTCGCGCGGCTGGATCGCCGACTGCCACCTGGTGTGCTCCTACCACGGGTGGGAGTGGGACGGCGCTGGCCAGACACAGCGCATCCCGCAGTTCCCCGAGGCGCCGCACCCGACCAAGAGCGGGCTGACCATGGTCGCCGCGCAGGAACAGTACGGCCTGGTATGGATCTGCCTGGACGACGACCCGCTGATCGGCATCCCGCCGTTGCCGGAGTACGACGATCCGGCCTGGCGGGTGGTACCGGAGTACGAGTTCGGCTTCGAGTGCACGGCGATGCACCTGCTGGAGAACAACTTCGACCCCGGGCACGTCGCCTTCGTCCATCGCAACACGTTCGGCAACCCGGACCGGGCCGAGCTCACCGACACGACTGTCACTCGCGAGCCGTACGGGTTGCAGACGCGGGGCATCGTGCCGGTCGACTCCCGGCCCGGCGAGGTCGGCGCGACGGTGCGCACCACCGTCTCGCGCCTCTACGCACCGTTCCACGGATATCTGCACATCACCTATCCGGACGGGTTGCAGCACCTGATGGTCAAGGCGATCACCCCGATCGACGACGAGCGCTGCACATTGGCGCAGATCGTGCTGCGCACCGACACCGAAGCCGACCGTCCGGCCGCCGACATCCTCGCCTTCGATGTGGACGTCGAGGCCGAGGACCGCGAGCTGCTCAACCTGTTGCCGACGCCGTTCCCGTTGGCGCCGCACCTCAATGCGCACGCGCGCGGTGATCGCAACAGTTTGGCGATCCGCCGGCTGTGGACCGACCTGGTCACCGGGCGCTGGCAACCGACCTGGTAATCGTGGCCGCGGCGTTGCGGCCGCTCACGCCCCACACGCCCGCGCCGGGGAAGGCGCCGGCCCCGGTCAGGTAGAGACCGGGCACGTCGGTCGTGTAGCGGGTCAACTCGCGACGCCGGCCGAGCAGGGCGTCCAGCACGCCGCCCGGGAAGGACGGCGCGTACCCACGCCGGAGCGAGAATTCCCTTTCGTAGTCGGGCGGAGTCATCACTCGCCAGTCACGGATGCCCTCGAGCAGCCCCGGCGCGCAGATGCTTGCCAGTTGCTCCAGCCACCGCCATGGCTGCGGCGAGCCGTCCCAGCCACCGCGCAGCGCGTACGGCGTCCAGAGCACCTCCAGGCTGAGCAGGTGCGAGCCCGGGGACGGGCGCATCGACCCGTCGAGCACCGACGGTGTGTTGACCAGGAACATCGGCGGATCGCTGACTCGGTCCAGATGCCGCACCATCAGTTCGGGCGTCGGGCAGACGAGCGTGGTGGCGATGCCCTGCAGCTGCTCGGGAACGGCGTGGAACCGCGGCAGTGATGTGACGACCGCGTCCACCTTGGACTCGTAGCCGTTCTGCTCGGCCGTGGGCCACCGTCGCGTCCAATCGTCCATGACCGTTTGCGGATCGGTCGCGGCGACCACCGTGTCGGCGCTCACCTGCGCACCGTCGGCCAGCCGCACGCCGCGCGCTCGCCCGGCCTCGATGACCAGGCCGCTCACCTCGGCGGACGTGACGATCGTCCCGCCGTGCGCGCGGACGTACGCCGCCAGCGCATCGGGCAGCGCGCCGCTTCCGCCGACCGGACGGCCCACACCGACGAGGTGACGCATCGCCAGGCCAAGTGCGCCGAGCCCGGTGCCGGGATGATCGGGTGGCAGGCCCCAGACCGCCGGGCCGCCCGTGTGTGCCGCCGCGACGATCCACGGCGGCAGGCCGAACGAGCCGAGCACGTCGAGCAGACTGCGTCGCGCCCAGGCCAGCACCGATCGGGCGCCGCGCAGGCGGTGGCGCGCAGCGGTGGCCACGATGGCACGCGTCGTCGGCCGGCCGTCCTGCACGGCGAGGACGAGCCGGGCCACCGGCAACGCGGCCTCGAGGTAGCGGCGGTAGGCGCGGGCGACGGCCGGATCGATGGCGGCCAGCCCGTCGAGCGTCCGGTCGATGTCGCGCCACTGGACGAACGCCGGCTCGGCGTCCCAGCCGACGGCGACCGCGACCGGGTCGACATCCAGGTAGCGCAGCCCGTAATCGGTCAGGCGCAGCTCATCGATGATGCCGCTGGCCAGCACCATCGTGTGGTCGCAGTTGCAGATGTTCACCCGAGTACCGATCGCGTCCACAGTGGACGCACAACCGCCGACGCTGTCGCGCTTCTCGAGGACGATCACCGAGCGTCCGGCCCGGGCGAGGTAGGCAGCGCAGGCCAGCCCGTTGTGGCCACCGCCGATGACGACGACGTCCGTCACGGCGGGCGCGGATCGAACCGCGCGATCTCGGCGAACGACTCGCCGGCGGCGGCCACCATCGCCGCGTAGCGCTGCTCGCCGCGCTCGGCGGTGGCCCCGGTGGGATCGCCGAGCGTGCCGTCCGTGCCGAAGTCGTCGCTGGTCCAGCCGAAGGACACCGCACCCCCGAAGCGCACCCGCTCGAACGACGCGAGATGGTCCGGGACGCTGCGCACGCCGAGGTCGAGCCGGACCAGGTCCGGACGCAGGTGCAGCATGATCGACGTCTCCTCGACGCCGGCGTGGATGCCCATACCTAGCTCGGCCACCGGTGACTCGCCGCCCTGGTCGGGCGGCACCGAGGGGTGCATCACGAACGTCTGCAGCCCGTGGGCGAGCCGGAGATCGCGCGCGGCCACCTGCAGCAGCGCGCTGTTCCCGCCGTGCCCGTTCAGGAACACCAGCTTGCGGATGGGCGTGGTCGCGACGCAGCGCGCGATGTCGTCGAGCACCGCCAGCAACGTGGTGGCCGAGAGCCACAGCGTTCCGGGCGACCAGGCATGCTCGTTCGACTTGCTGATGGCCAGCGACGGCAACAGCAGCAGATCGTGCTCGTCGCCGAACCCGGCGACCGCGTCGCGGGCCAGCGAGTCGGCCACCACGAAGTCGGTCGACAGCGGCAGGTGCGGGCCGTGCTGCTCGGCCGAGCCGACCGGCAGCACGGCGATCGCTCTCGGCGCAAGCTCGGCTATCTCGGGGGCGCGAAGGTCGGCGAACGCCCGGGTCACGGTGCCTCCGGCAGCAGGTCGAGGTTTCGCGGGATCACGACGTGCGCGCCGAGGACGCCGTCCACCACCTGGGTCACCTCGACGTCGCCGGCCACGCTGAGCCACGCGAGCGCGAGATCGGGCGTCAGGCCGACCCCGCCGAGCAGGCGCACCGCCGCCGCGGACGCGGCCCGCACCGCCCGGCCGAGGTCGCGATCCAGCCCGCACACGATCCAGGCGCGAGGCGTCACGCCGACCGGGGCGTCGAGCACGGGTGCGTCCCGGTGGACGTGCACGCGCAGCGTGGCCCGCAACGGCGCCTCCAGCGCGGTCGAGGCGAGCTCCCCGTTGCCCTGGACGAAGTGTGGATCGCCTGCGTACAGCAGCGCGCCGGGCACCTGCACCGGCAGGTAGAGCGACGTACCGGCGACGAGGTGGCGCAGGTCCAGATTGCCACCGTGGCGCCCGGGTGGCCCGGAGTGCTGCTCGTCCGGCGTGTCGGTAGCCACGCCGACGATGCCCAAGAACGGGGCCAGCGGCACCCGGAGGCGTGAATCCCCTTCCAGGACGGCGTGTTCGCGCTCGACCCGGCAGAACGTGCTGACCAACCCGCCGCTCGACATCCCGGCCGGGCGGCTGGACTCGTCGGCGGCGAATACGTCCTTGGCGTGCCGGTCGCTGATCACTCCGTAATCGGTGCGGCGCTCCAGTCCGACGATGTCGACCTGCAGCAGATCGCCGGGCTGCGCGCCGTCGACGAACACCGGTCCGGTGACGAGGTGCGGTCCGTCGACTGCTGGGTCGTGGCTGAGCGACGGGATCGCCGTGACCAGGTCGGGCAACACGTCCGCTTCGGCAACCCCGCGCGACCTGAAGTACGCCAGCGGGTCGCGCCCCTGATCCTCCAGCACGCCCTCGTGGCTGAGCGTGTCGACACTGAACGTCTCGCCCGGCGCGACCTTGGCCACCGCCGCCGCGTCCCGGGCCGGCAGCCGGCCCCACCGCAGAGTGTCCACTGTGGACGGAATGTGGGCGGTCATGGCAGCAGGGGCAGGACGTCGTCGGCGAAGCGGGCCAGCTGGTCGCGCGTGCGGGCGAACGGATCGCCGGGCATTGCCGGGAAGATCACGAGGTCGGTCAGCCCGAGCAGGTCGTCCAGGGCGGCGATCTGCTCGGCGACGTCCGACGCGGTGCCGACCGCCCACGGCCCCTGGCTGATCGAGTCCTCGAGGCTCGGCACGAAACCGCCGCCCGCCGGCCGACCGTCCGGACCGTTGTAGCCACGCCCCCACCCGTACGGGGCGAGGAACCGCCAGAACTCGTCGTGCCCGTCGCGCACCTGGGCGATCGCCTCCTCGCGCGTGTCGGCCACGGCGATGTTGAGCACCAGCATCCGCTTCTCGCCGCGGGCGAGCTCGCGTCCGTGCTCGTTCGCGTACGTCTCGGCGAAGGTGTGCCAGTCGGCGGCCAGACGCCGGCGCTCCTTGAGCCAGAACACTCCGCCGAGCCCGCGCGTGGGCACCGCGGCCAGGGTCGGCGGTGAGGTCACCGCCTGCCACGTCTCGTACGGGTAGCGCGGCCGCGGGATCAGCGACAGCTCGGTGACCTCGCCACCCCGATCCGGGATGCCCGGCGGCGGAAGGCAGAAGTGCTTGCCCGAGTAGCTGAAGCGCTCTTGCGAGAGGGCCAGCGCGAGCACGTCCAACGACTCCTCGGTGACCTCACGGTTGAGCCGATCGGCCTCGGCCGCGGACGGGTTGTCGTACGAACCCACCGACACCCGCCCGGCGGTGAGCGGCAGCATCTCGCGGGGCACCGTTCCCCGGCCGACGCCGAGAATGCCGCGGCCGCCGCTCAGGTTATGCAGCACCGCGAAATCTTCGGCGAGGCGCAGCGGGTGCCACTGCCCGACGACGTTGAACATCGTGCCGATCCGCAGCCGGGTCGTCCGCGCCGCGAGAAATGCCGAGAACATGAGGCCGTTCGGTACGACCTCGTAGCCCTCGTGCTGGAAATGATGCTCGGTCAGCCAGAAGCTGTCGTAGCCGAGCTCCTCGGCCAGCTCGCCGCAAGCCAGCAGCTCGTGATGGGCGCGGTCGACGGTGCCCAGGTCGTAGCGGCGGTCCAGCGGCGGCGTGCCCGCCGTCCCGGCGTCGGGCATCTCGACCCCGCCGAACAGGAACACCCCGACACGCACGTCCGCCTCCCGAATGTTGATCGGATCAACAACCACGGTGGCGGATGACCGTGACGCCTAGATTTCCGGCGCGCTACCGCTCCGATGCGTCGCCAACAGAGACACGCCGAACCCGGCGAGTTCGGCCTCGAACGGCGCCCCTATGCGTTCTGCTGGACGACGACCAGGCGCGCCTGGATCGCGCTGGCCGTACGCCACCGATGCCGCAAGCCGCCCGCGTAGTAGATGCTCTCGCCCTCGCCGACGACGTGCAGCTCGCCGTCGACGTCGACCTCGATCGCGCCGGCGACGACGTAGACGAACTCCTCGCCGGGATGGCAGAAGTAGTCGTGAAACCTCGCCGGTGCGCCGGTGTACTCCGCCGGCAGCATCGCCCGCTCCCCCCGCACGAGGCTGCGTACAGTGCCGCCGGGCGAGTCGACGGCGTCGGTGTCGTGCCGGACCAGGCTGACCGGTTCGACCGGCGCCTCGGACTCGGCCATGAGCGCCTGCGCGCTGGTGCCGAGGGCCGAGGCGATCGCGGTCAGCGAGCGCATGCTCGGCCGGGCCAGCCCGCGTTCGAGCTGGCTGAGGAACGGGTGGCTGAGCCGGGCGCGGCTGGCAACCTCGACCAGCGTCAGCCCCAGGGCATGGCGACGAGTGCGGACCGCATCGCCCACCCGCAGGCCGACGTCGCCGGAGAGGACCGTCACGCACGCACCGGGCTCGACGACAGGCCGACGCGCACTGCCGCGTCCAGCAGCGCCAGATCCGCGCCCGGAGGGCCGACCAGCGCCGTCCCGACCGGCGGACGCGACGGTACGGGGATCGGCAACGCGCAGCTGGGCAGCCCGAACGCGCTGGCCGGAACCGTCAGGCGCAGGGTGGCCTGCCGCCATGCGTCCTTGGCTGCGGCCGGTGCGTTGCGCGGGTGGCCCGGCCCGCTGGCGGCCGGGAGGATCAGCCAGGTGCCCTCGGTCATGACGTCGACGATCCGCGCGCGCCGCACCGCGATCAGGTCGCGGGCCCGGCCGTAGGTGTAGAGGTCGATGCCGGATCCGGAACGAAAGCGGCCCTCGACGTCACCGGCCAGGGCACCGGGGTTGGCGGTGATCCACGCTCCCCGCGCCTGCCAGGCCTCGGCAGTCTGAACGGTGCGGAACGCGGCGAGCAGCTCGGTGACCGCGTCGTGGCTGCCCAGACCAGGTGGCCAGCCGACCTGTATACCCGTGCCGAGAGCGTCGGCCACGCTTCGAGCGTCGTCCACGGCACCGGGATCCGGGCACAGCAGCTGCCCAGGCCATCGCGCATGCGCGGGCGGCAACAGCACGGTGCCGACGGCGCGCAGCACATGGGGATCGCTGGCCAACCAACCGACGGTGTCGAACGACGGCGCCAGCGCGAGCACGCCGTCGATCGGGACAGCGCCGTAGGTCGGACGCAAGCCGTACAGCCCGCACACCGATGCGGGCGCCCGGATCGACCCGGCGGTGTCGGTGCCCAGCCCGACATCGGCCAGTCCGCACGCGACGGCCGACGCCGGACCGCTGCTCGATCCGGCCGTGACCAGCTTCGGGGCGGCCGGGTTCGGCGGAGTGCCGTAGTGCACGTTCGTTCCGGAGATGGAGAAGGCCAACTCGTCGGTCTGCGCGATGCCGGCGATCGCGGCGCCGGCCGCGCGAAGGCTCCGCACGGCCCCGGCGTCCTCGGTCTCGACGCCGGCCTGCGCCAGCCAGGTCGGGTTGCCCGCGCCGATCCGGAATCCGCCGACCGCCATCAGGTCTTTGACGGCCACGGTCAAGCCGTCGAGCGGTCCGGTCGAGGTGGCCGGGAGCAGCGGGGTGCCGTACTCGCGCCAGATCGTCGAGTCGATCATGAGCTGGGCCGCAGCACGGTGAAATCGGCGAACTCGTGCCGCAGCGCCGGGCGGCCCAACAAGTCGGCACCCGGGCGACCGGTCGACCCGCCGGCGACCACCGCCTCGAACGCGTCAGCGGCTCGGCGCAGGAAGTCCGGGCCGACTCGATACCGCAGCGTATGGGCTGGGTAGACGGCCCGCAGGGCGCCGGCCAGTTCGGTGGCGAGGCGGCGCAGGGTCGTCGCGAACACCTCGATTTCGGTGTCGGCCGTGTGGGCCCAGAAGTCTCCGGTGATCAGTGTGTCTCCGGCGAACAGCAGCCCGTCGCGCTCGTCCAGCAGGCACAGTGAGTCCGGCGAGTGCCCCGGGGTGTGCAACACGGTCAGCGTCCGGCCGCCCAGGTCGATGCGCTGCCGGTCGGCGAGCGGTTTCGGCGGCGGACCCGCTGGGACGGTCCACGGGGTCGAGGGCAGTGGCCGCGGACGCGTGGACGCCGTGAACAGGTGGAAGAACCGCTCGTCGTCGGCCCGCGCGCGCTCATAGGCAGCGAGTTGCTCTCGAGCCACGACCAGGTACGCCGCCAGCTGCTCGTCCGGCACCGGCTCGGTGAGGACCGACGCGGCGAGCGGGTGCGCGGCGACGTCCGCGAAGCGCCAGTTGCCGCCGCGATGGTCGCTGTGCGCGTGCGTGTTGACGGCCAGGATCGGCTTGCCGGTCAGGGATTGCGCGGCCGCCCGGATGTCGGCGATGCCGAGTCCGGTGTCGACGAGCACCGCCTGATCGTCGCCCGCGACCAGGAAGCAGTTGACGTGACCCGGCTCGGCGACCAGCCACGTCCGCGGCTCCAGCGCCTCGACGGCGAACCAGCCGGTCAGCCCATTATGATTCGCTCCGCAAGCGTCGCTCATGGGACCCGCGCCTGGGCCAGTACGGTTCGGTCCTCGTCGTCGGTGTCGGCCGCCGGGCCACGTCGTACCAGGTCGGCGAAGCCGTCGTCGGGCGACATCAGCGTGATCGAGTACATCCGGCCCGGACCGGTGTTGGTGATGTAGTGCCGCGATCCCTGCGGCAGCACCAGCGTGTCGCCGGCCGCGACGGCGACCTCGTTGCCGTCGCAGGTGGCCACCCCGTGCCCGCGCAGGAACACGAACAGCTCGGTCGAGTGGGCGTGGCTGTTGGGCGGCTGAGCCCCGCCGGCGTCCCACGACTCGAGGATCACCGTCACCGGCGAGGTCTCCGGCCCGGCGAGGACGCCGAGCCGCACGCTGTCGCCCGCGCTGATGTGGTGCATCTGCAGGTCGCCCGGCGCGATGACGAGAGGCAGCATCAGAACGCCTCGGACGTCGCCACGAAGCCGTAGCACTGCGCAACGTTGTACACGGCGGCGTCGTGGCAGTACCGGGGAGACGTGGTGGCGGCGCAGTCCTCGAGCAGCACGACGTCGTAGCCGAGACAGGCCGCGTCGCTCAGGGTGGCGAGCACGCACTGGTCGACGTTGACGCCGGCGAACAGCACCGTGGTGACCGCTAGATTGCGCAGGATCGAGTCGAGCGGGGTGTCGAAGAACCCGCTCATCCGGTACTTGTCGACGCAGACGTCGCCGGGCTCGGGCTTGAGCTCGTCGACGATCGCCGCCGACCAGCTGCCCGCCTGCAACGTCGGGCTGCCCCCGCCGCGCACCGGCATCCCGATGCCCCGATTGGTGCCCTCCGGGTCGTAGACGTGCAGCACGCCCGGCGGCAGGTTGGCGCGGTCGGGGCGGTTGCCCCAGTTCAGCCAGACGATCGGTGTGCCGGCCGCGCGCAGCCGCGGCAAGAGGGCGGCCAACGGCTCGATCGGCCGGCGGGCCGCACCGATGTCGACGCCGATGGACGCGAGCCATCCGTCGGGATGGCAGAAGTCGTTCTGCATGTCGACCACCACGATCGCGGTGCGCGTGAGGTCGAGCGTGATCCGCTGGGGCCGGGCGTCGACGCTCACCGGCATCGACGGTACTGGCTCGCGCCGCAGATCGACCCGGTCGGCCGCAACGCCCCACGAGTTGCGCAACGGACCGAGCCGGATGTTCACCACACCAAAATTGTCGGCGCGCGGAATTTCGGTCCAATTACCACGATGTTGCGCCCACACGGAGGGCGCGCTAATTGCCGACGACGACCGCTGTCACGACCAGGCCGTCGCGGACCAGCCATCGTCCGTCGAACAGTACGGGCTCGTCGCCACGCCAGGTCGGACCGGTCACCAGTAGCCGGGTGCTGAAGCGTCCGCGATCCGGGTCGATCGTCACGACGGCCTCGCTGAAGTCGAGCCACCGGGACGTCAGCGGGAACCAGGCCTTGTACACCGACTCCTTGGCGCTGAACAGCACCCGCTCCCAGTGCACGTGCGGCTCCCGCCGCGACAACGACTGCAATTGGGCGCGTTCGTCGACGCTCGCGATGTAGGGCAGCACACCGTCGGCGACCGGTTCGTGGATCTCGGCGTCGATCCCGACCGTGACGATGTCCACGGCGTGGGCCACGGAAGCGGCCCGGTACCCGCGGCAGTGGGTCATCGAGCCGACGATGCCCGCGGGCCAGCGGGGTGCCCCGCCGCGACCCCGCACGATCGGCACCGCCGACACCCCCAGCCGGGTGAGCGCTCGGCGCGCGCACGTCCGCACCGTGGCGAACTCGGTAGCGCGCCTGGCCGCGGCGTCGCCCAGCGACGCCTGTTCCTCCGCGAAGAGCTCCCCGGCGCCCGCGTCGTCGAACGCCTCCACGGAGGCAACCTGTGCTGGCAGGATCTGCTCGATCATCCGGCGGGTGATCTTATCGTCAACGAAACGCGTCGGGCGTTACCTACGGGTATCGTCAGCTTCTTGCTGAATTTTGGCACATCGCCGGCACGGACCGACGGGACCCGGGGGGTATGCAGCGACCACGAATCGAGGTCCATAACCTCGACAAGTCCTACGGCCCGGTCAACGCGTTGGTCAACGTGACGCTGCAGGTCGGGGCCGGCACCGTGCTCGGCGTGCTGGGCCACAACGGTGCGGGCAAGACGACGCTGATCGACGTGCTCGCGACGCGCACCCGCCCGACACGTGGCCAGGCTGCGGTCTGCGGGTGGGACGTCGTCAAGTCCGGCCACCAGGTGCGCAAACACATCGGGATGACCGGCCAGTTCGTCGCGCTGGACGACGCGATGTCCGGCTACGCCAACCTGGTGCTGATCGCCCGGCTGCTGGGCGCGAGCACGAGGCAGGCCCGAGCCCGCGCCGACGAGCTGATCGCAACGTTCGGCCTGGTCGAGGCGGCCGATCGCCGTCCGGTCACCTACTCCGGTGGGATGCGCCGGCGGCTCGACCTGGCCGCCAGCCTCATCGGCCGCCCCGAGGTGCTGTTCCTCGACGAGCCCACCACCGGCCTGGATCCGATCAGCCGCTCGGAGGTGTGGGCGCTGGTCGAGAAGCTGGCCGTCGACGGCACGACGGTCATCCTCACGACCCAGGACCTCATGGAGGCCGAGCGCCTCGCGAACGACATCGTGGTGCTGGCGGCCGGAAACATCGTCGCGTCGGGAACGCCGGAGCAACTCAAGTCCGGGCTCGGTCAGCGCACCGCGACAGTAACCTTCGCCAACCCGATGGCCATGTACACGGCCGTCGCCGTCTTCGCCGGCCTGGGGATGAACCCGGTGCCCAACGACGCGCTGTGCTCGGTGAACGGCTCCATCCCGGCGCCCGGCGACATCGCCACGCTGGTCCGCGCGTTGGACGCCGCCGACCTCGAGATCCAGAACCTGACCGTTACCGAGCCGACCCTGAACGACGTCTACGTCGCGCTGCACCGATCGGGGTGGAAGCCCGGATGAGCCGGCACTCAGCGGACACCCGCCGGCGCGAGACGAGCGTGCTCAACCAGGCGCTCGCCGCGGCCGGGCCGACCCGGTCGGGCAGCCGCCAGCAGTGGCGCGGCACCGGGTTCGGGACCCAGGTGTGGGTACTCACCGGTCGCTCGGTGCGCACCGCCTTCGGGGACTTCAAGCTGGTCTTCTTCGGCCTGCTGCAGCCCGTCGTCCTGCTCCTGCTCTTCAGCCAGGTGTTCAAGTCGGTAGGCACGCTGCCCGGCGTGGTCACTTACCAGAGCTACATCAACTTCCTGATGCCGGCGACGTTGATCAACGTGGCGATGACCACCGCGATGAGCTCGGGCATCGGCCTGATGGCCGAGGTCTACACCGGATTCGTCGGCCGGCTGCGGGCGATGCCGATCAGCATGTTCGCGGTGCTGCTCGCCCGGACGCTCTCCGACGCGATCAGGCTCACCGTGCAGCTCGTCGTGATCGTCATCGCCGCGGTGGCGTTCCTGGGCTTCCGGCCGGGCACGGTCCTCGGGCTGACCGAGGCGCTGCTGCTGACCGTGGTGGTCGGCTGGGGCGTCGGCTGGGTGTTCGTGGCGATCGTGACCTGGCAGCGCAAGGCCGAGGTCGTGCAGGCCATCTCGTTCATCGTCATGTTCCCGCTGATGTTCGCGTCCAGCGCCTACATGCCGGTGGACGCCATGCCGACCTGGATCCGCTTCCTGGCCCGGGGCAACCCGCTGACGTACGCCATCGACGCGACCCGGGCGCTCGCGCTCGGCCGGCCGGTCGGCTGGTCGATCGTGTGGGCGCTCAGCCTGGTCACCGCGACGGCCCTGCTCGGCGGTACCGCCGCCGCCCGCAACTTCCGCCGCGCGGCCTGATCAGTACGCCGCTTGGCGCCGCCTGTGTTGAGTGGCGCGTTATCGGTTGAGTGGCGCGCTAGAACGCGCCACTCGAGCCACAATGCGCCACTCAACGAGACAGGGGCGTCGGCCGCGTTTCTAGCCGGCCAGCTTCTCCAGCCGGTCGGCGGCCTCCTGGGCCCCGCCCGCGGCCCGGAACGACTCCTGGATGCGCGCCGCCCCGGCGGCGTAGGCCGGCTGGCCGAGCACGGCGTCGATAGCGTCTCCGATCTGGCCGGCGTCGGCCCGGTCGAAGCGCAGGCGAATGCCGGCGCCGGCCCGGACGACCTGATCGGCAATGATCGGCTGATCGTCCCTGATCGGGGCGAGCACCAGCGGCAGCCCGAAGCTCAGCGCCTCGCAGACGGTGTTGTGACCGCCGTGGCACACGACTGCGCTCGCCTGGGCCAGCACCGCCACCTGCGACACGTGCGGGCGGACGAGCACGTTCCCAGGCCCCTCATCGAGCCCGCCGTCCGGGGCGACGACCACGGCCCGCAGCTGCGGCCGGGCGCGCAAGGCATCCACGCAGGCGGTGAGGAAGCGACGCCCGGTGTCGGCGTTCACCGTGCCGAGGCTGACGAACACGATAGGCCCGGACGACGCGGGAACCTCAGCGTCGCCGGGCACTGCTCGCCGCATCGGGCCGACGAAGCAGACCTCACCGGAGACCTGCGCGTCGCTGCCCACCATGGCGCGCGTCGTGAACGCGAGGACGAGCTGCGGCGAGAACCGCAGGTCGGTGGTGGCCCTCGGATCGCCGGCTCGCTGCCGCACGCCGTCCAACATCTCGGCCAGCCACTGCTTCACCTTCGGCATCGCGGCGAGCGGATCGACCAACTCGGAGGACGTGGTTGCCGACGTCGCCCACGGCAGGCCCAGCCGCTCGGCCACGAGCGCGCCGGCGATCGCCTGCTGGTCGACGACCAGTGCGTCGGGGCGGAACTCTGACACCGCCTGCGTCACGGCCGGCGTCATCGTCTCGGCGAGCGGCACCAGGATCTGTTCCCAGAGGAACTTCAGGGCCGCGAATCCGCGCAGGCCGGGGGGCCGTTCGGGTGGGTCGGGCGCGGGGCACGGCCAGATGTCGGCCCCCGGCGGCAGCAATGTCCGCAGCAGGTCCGCGTCTGCGGCCCACGCCACCTCATGCTGTCGACGGCCGAGCTCCTCGGCCACCCCGATCGCCGGGTTGATGTGTCCGACCAGCGGTGGAACGACGAACAGGAACCGGCTCACGCGGCTCCGTCTTCGGCGAACCGGGCCGGTTCGTGCTCGGCGATCCAGCGCAGCAGCATCGTGCGTACCGTGGGGTGGCGCTCGACCAGCACGGAGTGGTTCTGGCCGTCGATCACCTCGGTGCGGCAGTCGGGCAGTGCCGATTGCACGGCGTGCAGGTCGTCGCTCTGGAAGCCGTCGCTGCCGAGGATCGACAGCACCGGGCAGCGGATCGCGGCCAGCCCGTCGGCGTCCAGCAGCGGCCCGAGCGCGACCTCCTCGACGAGCGTGGTCGACCGGATGACGGTGGCGGCGGCCTTGGTCAAGCGGACGTAGTGACTGCCGAACGTCTCGCCGACCCAGCCGAGATAGCGATCGTCGCCCATCGCCTCGATGGTGTTGCGGAACGTGCGTCCCATCTTGTCCGACCACGGCTCGGTCGCCGGCTCGGCCTCGATGGACACGATGCTCGCCACCCGATCGGGGTACTTCGCGGCGAAGCTGAAGGCGATCGTGCCCCCGAAGCTGTTGCCCACCAGGTGCACCGGGTGATGGACGCCCAGCTCGTCCAGCAACGCCTCCAGGTCGTCGACGAAATCGGCGAGCCGGTATCCGGTCGGCGGGCGCACCGAACGTCCGTGCCCGCGCAGGTCGTAGGTGAGCACGTCGATGCCGGCGCTGGACACCGGCGAGGCCAGCGTCAGGTAGAAGCTCGCGAGGCTGTCGTAGCCGAGCCCGTGCACGCAGACCACGGTCGGTACCGGTCGGCTGCGATCGCGCGCCTGCATCCACTGGTAGTGCGTCTTGAGGCCGTTCACCGTTGCCATACCCATGGGTCAGCGCTCCGCGAGCTGTTCGTCGGCCAGGCTGGTCGTGACGAAGTCGGCCAGCTCGCCGACCCGCAGCGCGATGACGTCGTCGATGTCCATCTCGGCGAGGTGCGCGGCGAGATTGACATGCTCGCCGTAGCGCTCGATGAGCAGGGCGCCGATCGTGACCAGGTCGATGCTCTCCAGCCCGAGGTCGTCAGTGAGAGTGTCGTCCGGGGCGATCTCGATGTCGCCGGGCTCGACGTCGAGCACCCGCCACACGATCGTGCAGATGTCGTCGAACACCGCCGTGTCCGACGCATTCGGGGTTGTCACGGTGCGCTCTCCTTCGATCCGCGCTGCGTTCGATCAGTCGTCGCGTCACCGGTCGCGGGAGGTCCGGTCACGAGGTACTGCCTCGCCGGCAACCCTTCGGGATTGCGGACCAGGCTGGTAAATGCGTCCTTCACCGACGTCACTGGGTGATTCGCCTCTTCGATGTGGATGGTGATGGATGTTGGGCCTCGCTCCTGCACCGTGGCGGCGGCGATCTCACCGCAGTGCGCCACGGCGATGTCGAGATCGGGCAGGTTCAGCCCGTGCCGCCCGACGACCGTGCATAATCCCGCACCCGCGTCGACGACGCCAATCTCGGCCGGGAACAGCGGCCCGGCGCCGCAATCCCACATCCAGCCGCGCACGGCGTCCTTGACCACGACGCGCTGGAGCAGCCAATGGCGACGCTCGCGCACCGGGCGGGCGTGGTACTCGTCGCGTTCGGCGGCGCCGAGGTACTTGTGCAGCGAGAGCTCGCGGGCGGCGATGCCCCGCCAGGGATCGGCGAGCAGCCACCAGCCGCCGGGCTGTTGCTCGGACAGCGTGCTCAGTTGCGGGAACCGGTGCACGTCGCCCAGCCGTCCGCCACCGTCGAAGCGGCGATCACGCCAGCCACTGATCGATACGGCCACCCGTCCGGCGACGGTGAGCTGGGCGTCGGCCTCGACCGCGTCGGGGTCGACCTCGCGGATCGCGACGCTGCACTCCAGGCGGGTGCCGGGCGCTGGCTCGGCGGTGTGGAAGCGAATCCGGGCGATGTGGATGGGGAACGCGACCCAGCGTTCCTCCCGCTCGATCAGCCACAGGCCGAGCACCTGGCCGACGCCGTCCAGCAGGGCGCCGGGCGCGTGGGGGACGGTGAGCTCGGCCCGCGCGCTGCGATCGGCGACCCCGCGACAGGCCGAGACCGCTTGGAAGCCCGGGCCGTGGAACATCCAGCGCTGCTCGTAGAGGTCCGCGGCCCGCAGCGTGGCCGGACGCTCGCCCGGCTCCGGGTTCCACGGCGCGGGCGCCGCCTCCGGGGGGCCGCCCAGCAGCACCGTCGCCTGGGCGAAGTCGCCGACCGTCACGTGCACCCGGTCGACGCCCACCGGACGGGTCTGGACGGCAACGTCCTGGGCCGGTGCGGCGACCAGCCACCGGTGCAGCTCGAGATCGTCGACCCCGATCGCGGTTCGGCCCGGCGCGGCCTGCTCGGCGGCCCGCATCATGTGCCAGATCGTGGTCGTGGCCGGTACGACGGGACGGCGGTCGGTCTCGTCCGGCCAGCCGTCGCGCTGCGCGGCCAGGCAGTGGTCGAGCAGGTAGGGCATGGTTGACGTCGACACGTGCAGGGTGGAGTCGTGCGCCCGGATGGGGGCCGGCGGCGCGACCGGTGGCCGACCGGCGCCAGTGGCGGCGCCCGCGGCTTCGAGCACGGCGACCACCGACTCGGCCACGTCGGACAGCAACGCGCCGAACTCCGCGGCGGCGGGCACCCGAGTCCCGAGGTCGTGCAGGCGGGCGAGCACGGATTCGGCGACCGGCGCGGCAGCGACGGTGGCGGCGTCGTCGACACCGTGCGCGTCGGCCGCGGCGGGGTCGAGACGGCCGGCGTTCGCGTCGAGCGCGGCGAAGTCCGGCTGGCCGCCCTCCACCCAGAGCGCGACCGCCAGCCGCAGGAGCTGGGCCAGGCCGCTGCGGTGGGTCGAGTTCGCGGCGATGGTCAGGTGATCGGATTCGCGCAGCGTGTCGTCGATCAGCGAGCCGAGCTGCCCGGGGCCGGCCTGGATGAAGACGCGGATGCCCGAAGCATGCATCGCCTCGACCAGGCCCCGGAACCGCACCGGCTCGACCATGTGGCGCACGCTCAGCCGGCCGATGTCGCTCACCTGGGGCGGGAACGGCTCGGCCGTCGTGGCCGACCAGACGGGCACCGCGGGCGGATGCATGTCCAGGCTCAGCAAGCTGTCGCTGAGCGGCGCGAGGTACGGCTCGAGCATGGGGGTGTGGAAGCCGGATCGGAACGGCAACACCTGGCAGATCACGCCCCGCGCCCGGAACGCATCCACGATCTCGGTCAACTCGGCCGCCGGACCGCACACCACGGTCTGGTTGGTCGAGTTCTCGTGCGAGATGACGACGTCGGCCCGTCCGCTGATCGCCTCGGCGACCGGCGCCACCCCGCAGCCGAGTACCGCGAACTCCACGCCCGGCACGCGCAGGCGGTCCAGATGGCCGCGGCCGATCAGGTCGTCGAACGCGGCGCCGGACAGGATGCCGCCGGCGAACATCGCGCTCCACTCGCCGATGCTGTGCCCGGCCGCGGCGTCCGGCCAGATGGCGAGCCGGCCCAGCGCGGCGTGCAGGAGCCGCCCGACCGCGAGCACGCTCGCCGCGTGCGCGCCGAGCGTCGCGACGTTGCGCTCGGGCGGTGCGACGCCGAGCCAGGTGGCGACGTCGTCGACCTGCGGTGCGAACTCCGCCTCCAGCCCGGGGAAGACGAACGCCAGGCCGGCCGGGCGGTCGGCGAGCAACGGGGCCGGGCTGAACCACACCTCGTTGCGGCCGCGCCACGGCTTACCCCGCCCCACGACCTTGCGGGCCAGCGCCAGGCGCTTCGCGTTCGGGGCGACGACGCCGAGACGACACCCGCCCGCGCCGCCGGCCGGTGCGGCATCGCCGAGGGCGAGCAGATCCGCGTCCGGCGCGGCGAGCAGCTCGGCCAGATCGCCCGGCGTGGGTGCGTGCAGCCGCAGTATCGGCTCGTTCGTCACGTCCGTCATCCGTCGAGGTGCTCGGTCCACGGGGCGGGCGCGGAGTAGACGACCGACCGCAGCTCGGGTGGCCCCCAGGCGAGCTCGCGCAGCAGGCTGGCAACGCCCTCGACCGGGTCGAGCATCGCGACTCCGCGGCGCGCATAGTCGCGGCCGAGCTCGGCGCTGACCATGCCGCCGTGCATCTCGTCCGGTGCCCATGGCCCCCAATGGACGGTGAGTGCGCGGTTGCCGGTGCGGGTCGCCCACTCGGCGCCGAGCGTCTCCAGGGCGTCGTTGGCCGCCGCGTAGTCGGTCTGGCCGCGATTGCCCACGGCGGCGGCGATGCTGCCGAACAGGACGACGAACCCCGGCCGGTCGGGCAGCGCGTCCAGCTCGGCGAACAGGGCCCGCGCGCCGTCCACCTTCGTGCCGAAGACCCGGTCGAAGGACGCATCGTCCTTGTCGGCCAGCAACCGGTCGTCGATCACGCCGGCGGCATAGACCACTCCGTCGATGCGCCCGTGCTCGGTGTGCACCTGCTTGATCAGCTGCCGGAACGCCTCGACGTCGCGCACGTCGACCGAGCGATAGTTCGCCTCGGCGCCATGCCGGCGCAGCTGATCGAGCGTGTCGGCGACCTCGCGTCGGGCCAGGATCTCGCGGGCCTCACGGTCGATCTTGGACACCTCGACACCCAGGCCGGCGAGCGCGGTTCGCAGGCCAGCCCGGTCGCGCGCGGCTGCCGTCTCGGGTCGCTCCGGAGCGGTGGCCGGCACGGTACGTCCAGCGAGCTCGATCCGGCACTTGCTGCTCAGGGCGAGCGCGGTGGCGAACTTGGCCGTGATGCCCCGAGCCCCGCCGACGAGCAGCACGACCGACTCGGATGTGAGTCCGATCGCGGCCGCCTCGGACGAGCCGTCGCCGGCCGGGCCCGCGCCGGTCGCGGCCAGACGGCCGAGGTCAGACGGACGCATCCGGAACGCCGTGCGCTGCTCGCCGGCCACCACGACCGGCTCCGGCGAGGACGCCAGCAGCTCTTCGACGAGGGCCGTGGCGATCGTGCTCGCCGACGAGCCCGGAGGCAGCTCGACCAGCGTGGTGACGGCGTCGGGGTACTCCAGGGAGAACGCGCGGAACAGACCGCGCAGCCCGGCGAACCCGATCGCCGGCATCGCCCGGTCGAAGGGCGGCACCGTAGGTGCCGCGGCGAGCAGCCAGCGCGGCGAGCGCCGCATGGCCGAGCGGAACACCCGGACGGCGTCGGGCACCAGCGACTCGTCGTCGGCTCGCAGCGCGTCGAGGTAGACGAGCCCGTCCAACGAATCGCCGAGCTCGTCGTCGTCGCGGGCGAAGCTCACCCGCGTGTCGTGGGCCCACAGCGCCGTCGCGAGCGCCTCGGCCACCTCGGCGTCGCCGCCGAACACGACGACGTGGCGCCCCGCGAGTACCTGAGGTTCGCCGCCCTCGGCCGTCACGTGCTCGAGTACGTACCGACCGGGCGGCTCGACCCGAACCCGGGCGGGGTCCGGCGACTCCACTGCGGGCTCGCGGCGGGGCGGTTCCCCGCCGGGCGGCGGCTCGGTGACGGCGCCCGCGGCCGGTGGACCGATCACATCGGCCATCGCCCGGGCCGTACGGGCCCGCACGAGCGCGCCGAACCGTTCGTCGCCACTGTCGACGCCGAGGCGCGCGCACAACTCGCCCGCGACCTCGGTCCGTTTGATCGAGTCCACGCTCAGATCTGCCTCGAGATCGAGCTCGGGTTCGATCATCTCGGCCGGGTATCCGGTGCGCGCGGCAATGACCTCCAGGACGACCTGCAGGGGGTCGGCATCGACGGGCCCGGACGGCGCCGGCGGCGAAGCCTCGACAACAGCCGGCGCCACAACGGGCTCGGGGGCCATCTCGATCGGCGACCCCGTGGCCGGCGGCCCGGCCGCGGGCGGTGCCGGCCCACCGAGGTAGCTGAGCAGCACATCGCGTTGCGTGGCGACGAGCTCGCGGCTCGTCCGCAGGAACTCGCTGACGACGGCGTCCCGCTCGGTGCCGGGGGGCGTGGTGGCCGCCGCCGCCAGGGTGATCCGGCGCGGAGGCGCGTAACCGCCCGGCAGGGTGTTGCCGTCGACGGTACGGACGAGCTGCCCGTCGATCGTCCAGCCGGGCCTCGGGGGTGCGACGGCCTGGGCGACGTCGACGGCGTCGCGGCCGCCGGTCAACCAGGCGGTGCGCACGTCGACGCCAATGACCGACAGCCGGGCGAGCGCCGCGAGAAAGCCGCGCAGCCCGTTGCGGCCAGGCCCCTCGCAGCTCACCGTGACGTGCGGGCGCTCACCGAGGATGGAGTCGACCAGGCCGCCGAGGACCTGCCCCGGGCCGGCCTCGACGAACACCCGGGCGCCCCCGGCGTACATCGCCTCGATCTGCTCGACGAACCGCACCGGCGAGCCGATCTGGCCGGCCAGCTCGGCTCGCACCGCGTCGGGATCGGACGGGTAGGGGGCGGCGCTGCGGTTGGACCACACCGGCACCTGCGGTGATCCGACCCGGTGCTCTGCGAGCAGGTCGGCGAAGGCGTCGCCCGCCGCGCTCACCACCGGGCTGTGGAAGGCGCAGGCCACCGGTAGCTGCTTGGCGGCGAGGCCGGCCGAGCTCAACGCGTCCATCGCCCGGGCCAGGTCCGCGGTGGGACCGGAGATCACGAGCTGGCGCGGCGCGTTGTGGTTGGCCGCCACGACGGTGTCGGCCAACCCGGCCTCGTCCAGCACCCGCTGCACGTCCGCGCGGTCGGCCGCCACGGCCGCCATTCCACCGGGATCGTCGCCCGCGGCGGCGAGGATCGCGTCGGCCCGTCCGGCGCTGATGGCCAGCAGCGTTTCGGCGTCGACGGCGCCGGACGCCGCGAGCGCGACGAGCTCGCCGTAGCTGTGCCCGGCGAGCATGTCCGGCGCCACACCGGCGTTGCCGAATAGATGGTTCGCGGCGAGGTCCGTGACGCCGAGGGCCGGCTGGGCCATCCGGGTGTCGCGCAGCCGTTCGCCCTGACGCTGGTGGGCGTCGGGGCCGAATGCCGCCGGCGGGAACATCGCCGACGTGACGGAGCTGGCCAGGCCGGCCAGCCGGGTGAACCGCTGCAGCTGCGGGAACGCCACGAACAGCTCGGCGAGCATGTGCGGACGCTGGCTGCCCTGCCCGGGGAACAGCAGCGCCAGCCGGCCCGGGTCGGCGGGCTGTTCCGCGCCCCGGACGAACAGCCCGCGCACCGGCTCGGTCGGCGATTGCGCGCCGGCGTCCACCGGGGTCTCGAGCGCGGCGCGCAGCAGGGTCGCGAGCTCGTCGAGGTCACCGGCCAGCACCGCGACCTGCACCGACCCGCGACCCCGGTCGGCTCGCAGGGCCGCGGTCCGCGCCAGGTCGCGCAGCCGCCACGGACGGCCGTGCGCGTCGTTGGTCTCCAGGTGCGAGAGCAGCCGCTGGACGTCGTCGCGGGCGCCCGCATGGTCGATCCCGCGGAACGTGAACAACTCGGCCGGCCAGACGGCGAGGTCGCGGGCGCTCGCCTCGGCCGAGGCGTGACCGCGCAGCACCGCGTGGAAGTTCGTGCCGCCGAAGCCGAACGCGCTCACCCCGGCGATCCGGTCCTGCGGCGCCTGCGCCCACGGCACCGGGCGATCGTTGAACACGAACGGGCTGGCGTCGTCGCGCCAGGCGGCGTTCGGCGCCGCGACGTGCAGGGTCGGTGGCTTCACCCCGCTGTGCAGGGCCAGCACCGTCTTGATCAGCCCGGCCAGCCCCGCGGCGCACTTGGTGTGCCCGATCTGGGACTTGACCGAACCGAGCGCCGTGCTGCCCGGCGTCGCTCCGGACTCGGTGAACACGGCGTGCAGCGTGTCGAGTTCGGTGCGGTCGCCGACCACGGTGCCGGTGCCGTGCGCCTCGACCAGGCCGACGTCCGCCGGAGAGATGCGGGCCTGCCGGTAAGCCCGTTCCATCGCCCGGCGCTGCCCGTCCGGGCGTGGTGCGGTCAGGCCGAGTGACTTGCCGTCGCTCGCGCTGCCGACACCCTTGACGACGCCGTAGATGCGATCGCCGTCGCGCTCGGCGTCGGCGAGACGCTTCAGCACCAGGCAGGCCACGCCCTCGCCCAGCACGGTGCCGTCGGCCGACGCGTCGAAGGTACGGCTGCGGCCGGTGGCCGACAGCGCACCGACCGAGGAGAACAGCAGGTAGTCGGAGATCGCGTTGTGCAGATCGGCCGCCCCGCACAGCACCGTGTCGCTCGTGCCGCCGACAAGCTCCTTGCAGGCCAGGTCGAGCGCCGCGAGCGACGACCCGCACGCCGCGTCGACGGTGAAGTTCGAACCGCCGAGGTCGAGCCGGTTGGCGATCCGCCCGGCGATCACATTGGCCAGCCGGCCCGGGAAGGAGTCCTCGGTCAGCTTGGGCAGCTGGTCGGCGAGCTCGTCGGGCACCTGCTCCAAGTAGGACGGCAGCAGCATGCGCATGGTGGTGGCGTCCGCGTACTCGCTGCCGGCCTCCGCCCCGAAGACGACGCTGGTGCGGGAGCGGTCGAAGCGTCCGTTCTCGAGGCCGGCGTCGGTCAGTGCCCGCTGCGCCGCTTCCAGGGCGAGCAGCTGAACCGGTTCGACCGCAGCCAGGGTGGCCGGCGGGATGCCGTAACGCATCGGATCGAACGCGATCTCAGGCAGGAAGCCGCCCCACTTCGACGGTGTCCGGTCACCCGTGGTGCGTCCGGCGCCCTCGCCGTAGTACACGGCGGGATCCCAGCGCTGCGCCGGGACCTCGGTGACCGAGTCGACGTTGCCGACGACGTTGGCCCAGAAGCTCGGCAGGTCCGCCGCGCCCGGGTACATGCAGGCGATGCCGATGATCGCGACGTCGGCCGGGGCGGGCACGCGTTCGGCCGGCGGCGGGGTGATGCCGAGCTCGGCCCGCAGTGCCCGGCTGCGCGCGGCGCGGAACTGGGTGGCTCCCCGGGTGACGCCGTCGTGCAACTGCGCCACCGTCGTGACCTGCGACCGCAGCACCGCGACCTGGCCGGCCATGAACAGGCCCTCGCTGAGCTGCTCGGCCGCGGCGACGGGCGCTAGCTCGTCGCCGCTACGCCGCACGCCCTTGCTGGCGATACGCAGCCGTCCGACATTGAGTCCTTCGAGCTCTTCCCAGATTTCGCGCTTGGGCACGCCCTGCGCGGCCAGCGACTCTTTGATCGAACCGAAGCTGTCGACGAAGGGGCTGGGCACGCAGCGGGTCGCGTGCCCGGGTGCCGTCTCCAGCAGCGCGGTCGCCTCGGCGCTCAACGCCTGCCGCTGGAAGGTGTCCTGCACGGCACCGTGGCGCACCGCCTCCTCGGTGAACAGGTAGGCGGTGCCCATCAACACCCCGATGGCCGCCCCCCGACGGGCGAGCGGTTGCGCCAAGGCGGCCACCATCGCCGCGGATCGTTCGTCGTGCACGCCGCCGGCGAAGAGCACCTGTAGCTCGGCGGCCGACCCGCCCGCGTCCAGATAGTCCAGCAGGACGCCGAGCTGGCACTCCCACAACGAGAAGCTCGAGCGCGGGCCGACGTGGCCGCCGCACTCGCCGCCTTCGAAGACGAACTTGCGCGTGCCCGCATCGAGGAACTGCTCGAGCAGCCCGGGCGAGGCGACGTGCAGGAACGTGGAGATGCCCGCGTCCTCCAGGGAACGCGCCTGCCCCGGATGTCCGCCCGCGATCAGCGCCACCTTCGGGCGCACCTCGCGGATGACCTCGAGCTGGGCGGCGCGGAGCTCCTCCGGGGCGAAGCCGAGCACCCCGACCCCCCAAGGACGCTCGCCGAGTTCGTCCCGGGTGCGCTCCAGCAGAGTGCGGGTCTGCTCACCGGACGACAGCGCGAGGGCCAGGAACGGCAGCGCACCGTGCTCGGCGACTCGGGCCGCGAAATCGGGCCTGTCGCTGACCCGGGTCATCGGGCCCTGCACCACCGGCAGGGCAGTGCCGAGCGCGCGGGCCAGCGGCGAACCCTCGTCGAGCACGGCCGGCGCGTCCGCGGCGAGCGCGTCGAAGATCGCACTGCGGACCGCGGCGACGGATCGGGCGACGGTGCCGTACGCCTTTGCGAACCGGTTGGCCAGAAATGCGTCCTGCCCGACCGGCAGCAGATCCGCGGATTCGCGCCGCGCGAGCACCCGCTCGCCGTCGATGATCGTGGTGTCCGTGCCATCGCTGGCGGCGATCGCGGCCGCCAGGTCAGCCCGTAGGTCGGCCTCGGGGAGCAGCGCCAGCTGGGTGTCCAGCACGACGCCCGCGGCGCCTCCGGTGATCGCCGCCGCCGCGGTGTGCGGGCCGATGCCACCACACACCCAGACCGGTACGCCCGGTCGATCGTCGGCGAGGAGCTGCTGCAACAGCACGTACGAGCTCAACTCGCTGACCCGCCCGCCGGCTTCGTTGCCCCGGGCGATCAGGCCGTGCGCCCCGCCGCGCACTGCGCCGCGGGCCTCGTCCAGAGACGTCACCTCGACCAGTACGCGGTACTCGCCCGGCCATTGCGCGACCTGGCCCGGTGAGTCCGAGTCGAGGACGACAGTGCCGATCGCCGAGACGCGATCACCGAGCTCGGCCACGAGATCGGCGTGGGTGACCGGGCAGCCGCGCCCGATCCGGATCCCGAACGGCCCGGACGCCTGTCGCGTGGCGAGCGCGAGCTCTTCGCGGGCGTGACGGTCGCCGACACCGAGGTCGAGCACGCCGAGCGCCCCGGATCCGGTGACGGCGACACTGAACCGTCCACTGGGCACGCCCAGTGGACTTATCCCGATGATCACATCATCGGTTGGTTGACGCCTTGTCATCACACCCCCGTGTGTGCCATCGCGTTCTCGCCATTACCCAGTGGTAACGAGTGATCGAGTTCCTAGTTGTGGAGGTGCACCCGAGCTCGCCCGGCATCAGCTACTATGCCAGGTTTGCTCAGCCTGATAAGCGGCCGAACTGTGGCCTAGGTCTCGGCTTGGGACGCCGCCGCATGATCACGAGGGTGGCCTGCCCCTGTGTCGCATGTGTCGCGATTCTGTGTCATGCAGATAGCGCCGATCGGCACTACGTATCCGGTGAGCAGTCGAGGGGATCTATCCCGCGAACGGCGACAATATAGTAACTGCAATACTTTGCACCAGAGCTTCGCGGATCGGACGCGAAGCAAACCGCTGATGATCACGGGTGGTGGCTGATATTCGACCACAAACCCCATGCTCACCGCGAGATTCGACGTCGTCGGCCCAACGCGGGCCTAACAGAGTTACCTCACGAGCTGACGGCGCGAGCCGCTAGCCGGCGAGCAATGTGAAATCGGCGTCGGTCAGCTCGATCCAGGCCGCGTCGAGATTCGCATCGAGATGCGCGGCGTCCGAAGTTCCGGGAATCGGCAACATGGCCGGGGACCGGCGCAGCAACCAGGCCAGGACGATCTGCTGGACGCTCGCCCCGTGGGATGTGGCGACGCGGTGTGCGGCGTCGATGACCGCGCCGCCCCGCGCGATGGGCTGCCACGGGATGAACGCGATGCCGGCCGCTTCGCAGACCAGGAGCACCTGCTCGGACTCGCGATCGCCGACGTTGTACCGGTTCTGCACCGAGACGACCGGTGCTATCGACTGGGCGACGGCCAGCTCCTCGGCGGTCACGTTCGAGATGCCGATGTGGCGGATCTTGCCGGCCCGCTGCAATTCGAGGAACGCGCCGACGCTGTCGGCGTAGGGCACCGCCGGATCGGGGGTGTGCAGCTGGTAGAGGTCGATGTGGTCGAGCCCGAGCCGACGCAGACTGCCGTCGCACTCGGCCTTCAGGTGCTCCGGGTGACCGTTCGCGGGCAGCCGCTGCTCGCCCGGGAGCAGGGTGCGCACCTCGTAGCCGGACTTCGTCCCGATGACCAGGTCCGGCGGGTAGGGACGCAGCGCCTCGGCGATGATCTCCTCGGACTGACCCAGGCCGTAGATGTTGGCGGTGTCGATGAACGTCACGCCGCGGTCGACTGCGCGCCGGACCAGCTGCCGAGCCAACTCACGGTCGCGCTCACCCTGGGTGTTACGGGCATTGGAGACCCGCATCGCGCCGAACCCCAGGCGCTGCACCCGCAGATCGCCGAGGCAGACGGTCCCGGCCGGGGTCTCGTCGAGGCCGGACATCTCCGTCATCTCCATCCGCGTACTCTACCGCTGTATTGGTTAATTCGGTTAGCTGTATTCGGAGTGGGAGTTGACGGCGGCGGCCAGCCGGTCCGGGGCGCCGAGCTCGAGTCGCAGTGCCTCCAGTCGCATCGTGTAGACGTGCAGCCCGAACTCCCACGCGAAGCTGCGCGCCCCACCCATCTGCACGAGCTCGGGCCCGAGGGCGGCGGCCGTCTGTTGGGCGTAGCTGGCGGCGATCGCCAGGTCGCGCGGCGATCCGGTGTGGGCCGCTTCGCGGACGAGCCAGCGCGTCGCCTCGGCGCTGACGGCGGCGTCGGCCAACCGGTGACGCAGGGCCTGAAACGTGGCGAGTGGCCGACCGAACTGGACCCGCTCGCGCAGGTGCTCGGCGGTGCGAGCGACGGCGGACGCGGCGTTGCCGGCGACCTCGGCCGAGCGGGCCAGGGTCAACGCCTCGCGCCAACGCTGCGCAGCGCCGGGCCGAGCCGCGCCGTCCGCATCCGGTGCCTCGACCCGGGCGTACGGGTAGCCGAACCCGGAGCGGATCTCCTCGACCCGGCAGGTATCGGCTGCGGCCAGGACGACGTCGACGTCCGAGACGAAGGCGAGCGTCGCCGCCTGGCCGCCGTAACGCACCGGGCCGCGCCGGGCGGCCGTTGCGACAGCGAGACCGCCGGGGGGCACGTCGGCGCCGACGAGCAGCGCGGTGCCGAACGTCGTCGCGGTACCCAGCTCGGCCAGGCGCTCGGTGACCAGGACCCGGTCGAGCAGATCCAGCGGCTGCGCCGGATCGAGCGCGTCGCGCAGGGCGTCGTCGAGTTGAGCGTCATAGGCGCCGCCGGACGCCTTCGCCGCAACCACCGCCTCGACCCGATCGAGCAGGGCGCGCTGGTCGGCGTCGAGATCGAAGTCCATGACCTAGCGCCCGGGTCCGAGCAGCGCGCGGGCGACCATGTTCAGCTGCACCTCGACGCTGCCGCCGCCGAGCCCGGCGATCATCGACGTCTTGAGCTGGCCGTGCCCGATCGAGCCGACTTCGAGCGCGTCGTCCTCACCCAGATCCAGGGCCAGCTCGGCGACCACCCGTTCGCAGCGGACGATCGCCACCCGGGCGAGGCTCACCGCCAGATCGTCCGACCGCTGCTTCACCCGGGCATCGATCGCCTGGTAGACGAGGATCCGCGCCGCCGCACACGCCGATCGCGCTGCGGCGAGCCGGGTCCGGAACCCGTCTCGCTCCCACCACCCGTTCTCGTCGGCGAGCCCGGCGAGCCGCTCGGCGACGAGCGCCGCCCGGGCGTAGCGCGGGCCCCCGATCCGTTCGTGCGCGAGCGCAGTCCGGATCACCTGCCAGCCCTCGTTCTCCGGGCCGAGGCGGCAGGTCGCCGGTATCCGCATGTCGGTGAAGGTCATCCGGTTGAACTCGTGGATGTCGAGCACGCTCGGAATCGGCTCGATGATGAAGCCGGGCGTTGACGTCGGCACGAGGAAGATCGAGATGCCGTGACTGCCCGCCGACTCGGGGTCGGTGCGCGCGAGCAGGAAACAGAACTCGGCCACCTGGGCGTAGGACGTCCAGACCTTCTCGCCGTTCACGACGTAGTCCTCGCCGTCTCGCACTGCGGAGGTCTGCAGGGCGGCCAGATCGGTGCCGGCGCCGAGTTCGGAGAAGCCCTGGCACCACGTGACGTCCCCGCGGACGATACGGGTCAGGTGATAGGCCCGCTGCTCGTCGTCGCCGGCCGCGATGATCGCCGGGCCGATCCAGTTGACGTTCATGTACTGCGAGCCGCGCGGCTCCCCCGCGCTCCACAGCTCCTCGCCGAGGATGATGAACTGCCAGGGCGAGGCGTCGCGCCCGCCGTATTCGGACGGCCAGTGCGGGGCGAGCAGGCCCTGGTCGGCGAGCGTCCGGCAGAACCCCATGGTGAAGTCGGTGGCGACCTCCTCGCCCGGGATCAGGCCGGCCCAGTGCTCGGGCAGCTCGGCCTCGATGACCGCGCGCAGCTGCATTCTGAAGGCCTGCTCCTCACTCGACCAACCGAACTCCATGGCTCCTCCTGCCCGACCTTTATTTGTGTACCTTAATTAACTGTCTGAAGCTACTATGGAGGCCTGCGCCGTCGCCGTCCCAGGAGGTAGTCATCGCCGTCGAAACCAACCGTCGCGTCGCGGTGGACCCGCTGTCGCACCGGCTCCAGCCGGCCGAGGATCCGTTGACGGACTTCTTCTGGCGAAGCGGTGCGGACGGCCGGCTGCGCTTCCAGACCTGCGCCGCGTGCGGTTATCGGACGCACCCGGCCGGGCCGGTCTGCGCCCGCTGCCTGAGCGCCGACCTCGCGCCGCAGCCCGTCTCGGGGCTGGGCACCGTCGTAACGTTCACCGTCAACGTCCAGCAATGGGACGCCGGCCAGGAGCCCTACGTGATCGCGATGGTCGGGATCGACGAGCAGGCCGACCTCCGGCTGACGACCAACATCGTCGAGTGCGACCCGTGGTCGGTGGTGATCGGCGATCGAGTGTCGGTCGCGTTCCTCGAGCGGCACGGCTACTTCTACCCGCTGTTCCGGCCGGCGAGCGACCAATGACCGGGCGCCGCAGGTTCGAACACGACAGCATCATCTCGGGCATCGGCCAGTCGGCGGTCGGACGGCGCCTCGGCCGTTCGCCGGTCGATCTCACCGTCGAGGCCGCGCTCGCCGCGATCGGTGACGCCGGTCTCACCCGCGACGACATCGACGGCATCTCGACCTATCCCGGCGGCGATGCGGTGTCGTCCCGCGGCTACGGCGGACCGCCCCCGCCCGCGCTTCAGGAAGCGCTGCGGCTGCGTCCCAGCTGGTTCCAGGGCGCGGCCGAGTTGCCCGGGCAGCTGGCGGCACTCGTGGCGGCGATGACCGCCATCTCGGCCGGCCTCGCCCGGCACGTCCTGGTCTACCGGACAGTGACCGAGTCGACCGCGCAAGGAGCCGGCGGGCGCGCCGCCGTCTTCGACCCGGACGGCCGCGCCTCGGACATCGGCACCTGGCTGACCCCGTTCGGTGCGCCGTCGGCCGCCAACTGGCTGGCGATGCTGGCCACCCGGCACTTCCACGAGTTCGGTACGACGCGTGAGCAGCTGGGCCAGATCGCCCTGACCGCTCGGCGCAACGCCGGCCGCAATCCGCTCGCGATCTATCGCGAACCGCTGTCGATGGACGACTACCTCGCCGCCCGGATGATCTCGACGCCGCTGTGCCTCTACGACTGCGACGTGCCGGTCGACGGGTCGACCGCGTTCGTGGTCTCGGCCGCCGACCACGCCGCGGACGCGGCCGCCCCGCCGGTGTACATCGACGCGGTGGGCGTCGCGATGCGTGATCGGTTCTCCTGGGATCAGCAGGATGAACTCGCGGCGATGGCCGCGACCAGCGTGAGCGAGCAGCTGTGGAGCCGAACCTCGCTCACCCCGGCCGACGTCGACACGGCCCAGCTCTACGACGGATTCAGCATCCTCGCGCTGGTCTGGTTGGAGGCGCTCGGGTTCTGCAAGTTCGGCGAGGGCGGGGCCTTCGTCGAGGGCGGCGCTCGGATCGCCCTGGACGGCGAGCTGCCGCTGAACACCGCCGGCGGTCAGCTCTCGGCCGGGCGGCTGCACGGCTTCGGACTCGTCCACGAAGCTGTGCTGCAGCTGCGCGGTCAGGCCGCCGGCCGGCAGATCGCCGACCCCAAGGTCGCCGCGGTCGGCAACGGCGGCGGCCCCATCGCCGGCGCCATGCTGCTCACCTCGGAGCCGACCGAGTCCAGCTGATCGTCAAACCCGCACCGACCCGCTCACGATCGCGATATAACTTCGAAGTTGTAGAATGCAGGAGTTATACTCGGCGAGTGTGGACAGTGATCCTGCTGGACGAGGTCGACGTGTGGTTCGTCGAGCTGGCCAAGCATGACGTCGACACCGCAACCCAGGTTGCCGCCGCCATCGACAAGCTCGCCGACGACGGTCCAACCCTCGGCCGCCCGCTCGTCGACCGCATCAAGGGTTCGAAGCTACACGCGCTCAAAGAGCTTCGTCCCGGCTCAACCGGTGCGACCGAAGTACGCATCCTGTTCGTGTTCGATCCCGAGCGGCAAGCAATCCTGCTGGTCGCGGGAGACAAGAGCGGGCACTGGCGCGACTGGTACACGCGGAATATCTCGATTGCCGAGGACCGCTACACACGATGGCTCGCCGGCGAGTACGACACGGAGGTGTGACTATGGCTCGGAGCTGGCAGAAGACCCGCGACGATCTCGTCGCCGGTGGTGCACTCGACGAGAAGCGCGTTGCTAGCGCGCGCAAGGGCCTCGACGACGCCGTACAAGCGCATCGCCTCGCCGAGATCCGTAAGGCGCAGGGCGGGACACAAAAGGAAGTCGCGGCCGCCATGAACGTCTCGCAGGCTCGCGTGTCGAACATCGAGCGCGGCGAGTTGCAGCGGGCCGAGCTCGGCACGCTGCAGTCCTACGTCGAGGCACTCGGCGGCAGGCTGCGCGTCGTCGCCGACTTCGGCGACCAGACGATCACGGTGGAATGACGGCATCAACTCACGTCACACTGTCTGCTGCCCCGATGGCGGGCCAACCGAGATTGTCCAGGCCGAGATACTCAGCATGGCTGGCTGTTTCGGCGTCGTCGGCGTGCTGGATCAGCTCGATCCGATTGCCGTCGGGATCGGTGCAGAACACGATCACGCTGCCGGTCCCGCCCGGGCCGAAGACGTGCTCGAAGCGGGTTCGCAACGCGCCGCCGTGCGCTTCGACGGCCGCGACGGCTCGGTCCAGGTCGTCGACGATGAAGCTGATGTGCGCCAGGCCGTGCTCGTCGGCCGTGCGCGCCATCGGGTCGGCTGTCCGCCCGGCGTGATGCTCGAGCAGCTCGACGAGCACATCGCCACACCTCAGGAACAGCCCGGTGAAACCGGCTGGATCACAATCCATCAACGTCGCGACCCGACGACCGCCCGCCTCGTACGGTTGGGCCGCGGCGAAGCCGAGCGCTCCCACGTAGAAGACGCGCGACCGCTCGATGTCGGCGACCGAAATCGCCAGATGCGAGTACCTGGCCCGGATCACGGCGGTCACCCGAACAGGCGGGCGGCGGCCTTCTCGGCGAGTTGGGCCACCACGTCGACCGGCTGCGAACGGAAGTCGATGACGACGCTGCGGCAGCCGACCGCCAGATACGAGTCGACGACGTCGGGCAACGCGTCGACCTGCTCGGCCGTGATCGCGAGGCGTACCGACCGGGGCACCGCCCGGCCGGCGAGTTCGTCCAGACGCTCGGCCTTGGTGCGCAACTCCTCCGGGGAGATGTCGTGCGGATGCCAGGTGTCGGCGAATCGCGCGGCGCGGCGCAGCGCCGGCCCCGAGTCGCCGCCGACCCAGATGGGTACCCGCGGACGTTGCAACGGGACCGGTTCGAAGTCGATGTGCCGGAAGGAGAAGAACTCCCCGTCGTGCGAGACCTCGCCGCCGGCCCAGCACTTGCAGATCACCTCGAGGGCCTCGTTGGTGACCCGGCCGCGAGGCTCGTACCGATCGGCCATCCCGAGCGACCGGAACTCGACCCGGCTCCACCCGGTGCCGACGCCGAGGTCGACCCGCCCACCACTGAGCACGTCGAGCGTGGCGACCATCTTCGCGGTGAGCACGGGATCGCGGTGCGGCACGACCAGGATCCCGGTGCCGACGCGCACCGTGCTGGTGCGCGCGGCGATCCAGGTGAGCGCGGTCAGCGCCTCGAGCCAGTACGCGCCGTAGACCCCGGCCATCGCTCGCACGCCGACGACGTGGTCGGTGATCCACAGTGACTGGTAACCCCAGCCTTCAGCGCGGGCCGGCAGCTCGTCGAGCAGCTGCGCGCCACCGGGTTCGTTGTTCGGCAACACGAGCCCGACCGGACGATTCGCGCTAGTAGTCACGGGCACCTCCGATGAGTCCGTAGAGCCGTTCGTCGTGCCACGACGGCGGGCCGAGCAGCAGTTCGTTGACCTTGGCCCGGCGCAGGAACAGGTGCAGGTCGTGCTCCCAGCTGAAGCCGATGCCGCCGTGGATCTGCAGGGCGTGGCTCGCGACGAAGCTGGCCGCCCGGCCGACCCACGACTTCGCGACGCTCACCGCCTCGGTCACCCCGCTGCCGGCGTCGATCGCCTCGGCCGCGTCGCGGGTGGCCACCCGGGCGCCCTCGGCCTCGATCAGCAGGTCGGCGATGCGGTGCTTGATCGCCTGGAAGCTGCCGATCGGTCGTCCGAACTGGGTGCGTTGCTTGGCGTAGGCGACGGTCAGGTCCAGCAGCCGGCCGGCCACCCCGGTGCTCTCCGCGCACTGCAGGACGACGCCCAGCTCGAACAGATCCGCCACCGCGCCGCCGTCCAGCTGAAGGCAATCCGCATCCAGCGCGATGTCGTCGAACTCGACCCGGCAGTAGCGCCGGGTGATGTCGAGTGTCTGCATCGGCGTCGCTCGCGCGCCAGTGCTCATCGGCAGCACGACGAGCACCGCCCCGTCGGCCGTCTGGGCGCGCACGGCGATGTGCGTCGCGCACTGCGCATCCGGGACGAAGTCGCGACGTCCCCGCAGGGTGCCGCCGACGAGCTCCACCCCATCGGTGCCGTCCGGCTCGCCCACCGCCCAGGTCGCGACCACCGGCCCGGCGGCAATGCCCTCGAGCAGCGCCGCCCCGGCCGGGTCGTCAGCGGCCAGGCGTCCGACCAGCTTGCCGACCGCCAGGGTCTGCACCAGCAGGCTCGGCTGCACTACCCGGCCCAGCTCCTCGGCGACGATGCACAGGTCGGTGACCGATCCGCCCAGCCCGCCGAAGGATTCCGGGACGGCCAGGGCCGGCCAGCCGAGCTGCGCCGCGAGTTGCCACAGATCCGCGTCGTGGCCGGTCTCGGACTCGGCGATCAGCCGGATGCGGGCCGACGTGCTGTGCTTGCTCAGCACCTCGCGGCACGCGTCGCGCAGTGCCGCCTCGTCGTCTCCGGGTAGCCGCATGTCAGGCCCGCTTCCCGATAAGCGTCGTCATTTCGGCAGGCCCAGTCCGCGCTCGGCGATCAGGTTGCGCATCACCTCGTTGGAGCCGGCCGAGATCGTGAAACCGCGGGCGTACAGGAACGCCTTCTGGAAGTGGCCGTCCGCGATCACGTCCGGGTCGGGATCGGTCAGCACGCCCCGCGAGCCGAACAGGTCCAGCGCGTAGGTGGCGATGTCGAGATTCGTCTCGGTGAACAGCACCTTGACCACCGGCGCGTCGTACGGGCGGCCCAGTCCGGCCGCGTCCTTGAGCACACCTTCGATGCCGAGCAGGTCGGCGACCGACGATCGCGCATAGAGCCGCCCGAGGTTGCGGCGAACCCCGGCGTCATCCTTATCCGCGGCGAACGCCACCAACCGCCGGACGGCGTTGGTGGCGCTGTCCTCGCGCAGGCTCTGCGACCGCTCGTGCGACAACGCGGCCCGGGTGATCGGCCACCCGTCGCCCGGCGCGCCGATGATGCTGTCACCCGGCAGCCGGACGTCGTCGAAGAAGACCTCGTTGAAGTCGCTCGCGCCGGTCATCTCCCGCAGCGGCCGCACCGTGACGCCCAGCGCCCGCATGTCGAGGATGAACGCACTGATGCCCTCGTGCTTGGGCGCCTGCGGATCGGTGCGGGCCAGCAACAGGCCGAGGTCGGCAACGTGCGCGTGCGTCGTCCAGACCTTCTGCCCGTTGATCACCCAGTCGTCGCCGTCGGGTACGGCCGAGGTGCGCAGCGCAGCCAGGTCGCTGCCGGCGTCGGGCTCGCTGAACAGCTGGCACCACAGGTCGTCGAAGGACCGGATCCGCGGCAGGTAGTAGGCCTGTTGCTCGGGCGTGCCGTAGGCGAACAGCGCGCCGCACACGAGGTTCCACGCACCGATCGGACGGGGCAGCTTCGCATCGGCGAGCTCCTGGTCGACGATGTAGTCGCGAATCGGGTCGTGGTCGGCATCTCCGCCCCACTCGACCGGCCAGTCGCCGCCGAGCAGCCCGGCCCCGAACAGCGAGGCGCACCATCGGCGGTATTGCGGAAGGTGCTCGGCATCGGGGCTGCGGGTGCCGGGTAGCCGGGGCAGGCCGGGGTGGTGTTCGGCGATGTGCGCCCGCACCTGCGCGCGGAACGCCTCGAGTTCCGGGCCGAACTCGACCCGGGTCATCGGGTGTTTCCGCCCGCGGCAGTTGTCCGATTCACAATCGCCGGCCTCCACTCAACAATATAGTTAGCTAATATAGCTTGATTAGCGGACGGTTCAAGACCGACGGAGGCTTCTGATGACGCACGTCCAGCAGCCTCCGCGGTCGATGACCGAGGCGGAGCTCCCCCGCCTCGACGTCGACAGTGCCGCGTTCCGCGCTGATCCGCACGCCGTCCTGCGCGGTGCCCGCGAGCAGGCGCGCATCGTCGCGAGCCGCCGTGGGTTCGAGGTTCTCGACCATGCCGACGTGCAGGCGTTGCTGACCGACGATCGATTGCAGACCCAGAACGCCGAGGTCTACCGCCGCTACGGCGCCCAGCCGATGCTGGTGGCCTTCGCCGAGGACGGGCTGCTCGCCGCGATGCACGGCGCGAAGCACGATCGCATCCGGCGGGTCTTCCTCGCCGCCTTCCGGGCCCGCAACGTCGAGGCCAGCCGCCCGGTGATGCGCGCGATCGCCGAGCAGCTCGTCGACGCCCTGCCCGCCGACGGCACGGTGGTCGACTTCGTGGCGGCGTTCAGCCTGCAGTTCCCGATGCAGGTCCTGTGCCGGTTCATCGGGATCCCGGTCGCGGACATCCCGGCGTTCTCGGCCGCCGCGACGAAGCTGCACCTGCTCGCCCAGACGCCCATCGAGCCCGGCTTCCCCGAGATCGAAGCGGCCCTGCAGACGCTGCGCGACTACTGCCTCGAACTGGTCGCCCAGCGCCGGGCGCAGCCCGCGGACGACGCCATCAGCGCGCTGATCCAGGCCCAGGAGGTCACCGAGCGGATCACCGACGACGAGCTGGCGTGGAACGTCGCCAACCTGATCTTCGCCGGGCAGGACACCACCCGGTATCAACTCGCGTCGGCGCTGCGGTTCGTGCTCGACCAGCCCGGACTCTGGGAACGCATGCACGCCCACCCCGAGCAGGTCGTCGAGGTGGCGGAGGAGACGCTGCGCATCGCGCCGGTCGTCAACTTCGTCGTGCGCATCGCCCAGGAGGACTTCGAGTACGGCGGGGTCCATTTCGTCCGCGGGCGGCGGGTGATCCTCAATGTGCAGGCGGCGTCGCGCGACCCGGAACGCTTCGCCGAGCCGGACTCGTTCTGCCCCCGCGCGACCGGACGGCACGCCCAGTCCTTCGACGTGCCGTTCGGGCTGGGCGATCACTACTGCCTCGGGGCCGGGCTGGCGCGAGCCGAGCTGCAGGAGGCATTGGCCGTCCTCAGTCGCTCGTTGACGGACGTGCGGCTGGTCGATGAGCCGGTGATGACCGCTCCGGCCGCGATGCTGCACGGTCCGGAGCGGATGGCGATCACCTACCGCCGGCGCGCCTGATAAGGCGTTCAGTAGAGGCCGCCGTCGACGCGGATCAGCGCCCCGCTGGTGTAGCTCGAGGCGTCGCTGGCGAGATACAGCGCTGTCCCGACGATCTCCTCCGGACGGCCGGGCCGCCCGACCGCGCTCCGGCTCGTCTCGCGCTCCTCGGCCGGCCAGGCCTTGGCCACGTCGGTGAGGAACGGGCCGGCCGAGAGCGTGTTGACCCGGACGGTCGGCCCGTACTCGAGCGCGAACGCCCGGGTCAACGCGTTGAGGCCGGCCTTGGCGGCGGCGTAGGGCCCGTAGTAGGGCTGCGGGAACAGGGCGCCGGACGAGGACACGTTGATGATCGAGCCGCCCCCGGCGGCCACCATCCGCGGCCCGACGAGCGCGGTCAGCCGGAACGGGCCCTTGAGGTTCACCCCGACGACCTTGTCGAAGAGCTCCTCGCTGGTCTCGTTCGACGACGGAGCGAGCGGCGACATGCCGGCGTTGTTCACCAGGACGTCCACCCGGCCGAACTCCCCGTACGCCGCGTCGACCAGGCGCGGGTGGTCGTCCCAGTCGGCGACGTGGGCCGCGACCGCGAGCGCGCGCCGGCCGCGGGCCCGGACCTCCTCGGCGAACGCCTCGCAGGCGTCGAGCTTGCGGCTGGTGATCACGACGTCGGCACCGGCGTCGGCGAACGCGAGAACCATCTGCGCCCCGAGCCCACGGCTGCCGCCGGTGACCAGCGCCACCCGGCCGGACAGCTCGAACAGCCCGCTCACCGCGCCGTCGCCCCGAGGACGTCGGCGTAGCGGCGCCGGGCCGCCTCCAGCGGCTCGACCTCGTCCAGCCCGAATGCGCGCATCCAGTCCAGCTGTTCCTGCCGCTCCGGGCTGATCGTGATATCCAACATGGCGGTCCTTGTCAGCGTCGCTACTCGGCCGGCCGGTCAGCCGCCGAGGATGTCGAGGGCCTCGGCAACGAGGCCAGGTAGTTCGTTCTCCATGGCGCGCAGTGCCGCCGGCATGGACTCCGCCTTGCGGCCGCGTTTGATCAACAGCGCCGTCGCGGCCGCCTCCTTGAACCGGGTCAGGGCGACGAACCAGTCCAGGTCGGCCACGGCCCGGCCGCGTTCGGTCTCGTAGCTCTGCACGAGCTCGGCGAACGTGGGCACGCCGCAGGGCTGCGCTGAACTCGCCGCGGGATGGCGTGCCTCGTCGGTGAAGAAGCTCAGCCAGCTCAGGTCGATGCGCGGATCGCTCACCGCCCAGATCTCCCAGTCGATGATCGCCTCGACGTGCCCGCCGTCGCACAGGATGTTGCCGAGCCGGTAGTCGCCGTGGATCACGGCCGGGGCCAGCGCCTCGGGCGCCGTTGCGTGCAACCAGCGCGCGCAGCGCTCGTGCTCGCCCCGCAGGTCGACCGGCACGACCGCGAACACCCGGTTCCAGCGGTCGATCTCGTCCGGGAGGGTGACGATCGGCTCGGCGCCGAGACCGATCTCGCCGGGCATCAGACGGTGCATCGCGGCGAGCATCCGCACCGCCTCGAAGGCCCGCGAACGGATCACCTCCGTCGGCGGGGCCGCGTCCCTCGGCTCGAGCAGCGGTTCGAAGCACTCGCCGGGGACCAGGGGCATCGCGACGAACGGCGGTACCTCGGGCGGGTGACCGGCGTCCTCGAAGAGCGCGGCCGGCACACTCAACCCGGCCCGGCCCTGCAGCGCGCGCAGCAGCGTGGCCTGCCGCAGAACGTCCCGGTTGCGGACGGGCTCCAGCCCGGGCGGCGCGACCTTCAGGACGATGTCGGCGCTCGCCGTGGCGGCACCGCGCACGGTGGCCGAGAACGTCAGGCTGGACATCCCGCCGGTCAGGGGTCGGATGTCGTCGACGACCGATCCGGGCCGCCACCGCTGCGCGGCATCCGTCGCCCGATGCGCAAGGGCGGCGCCGAAGTCGTTCATCCGAAACAGCCGCAGGCCGGCCGGCGGACGACCGGGCTCACGCAGCCGCCGCGCCGAGGTAGCGCCGCAGGACCTCGTCCTTGGCCTCGCCCGCCGGCCCGCTCCACACGGTGCGGCCCCGGGAGATGACCGCGCAGTCGTCGGCGAAGGCCAGCGCGCGATGCACGAACTGTTCGATCAGCACGATCGTCACCCCCTGCGCGCGGGCACGGGCGAGACCGTCGAACACGGCGTCGACCATCAACGGGGCCAGGCCGAGGGACAGCTCGTCGGCAACGATCAGGCTCGGATTGAGGATCAGCCCCCGGGCGAGCGACACCATCTGCTGCTCGCCGCCGGACAGCGTCCCGGCGATCTGGCGGCGCCGCTTGCCGAGCGCGTCGAACAGGTCGTACCCGCGCGCCATCGCATCTTTGCGCTCGGTGCGCGGCAGCAGTGCCGCGGCCATGCGCAGGTTCTCCGAGACGGTCAGTCCGGTGAAGACGCCGCGGCCCTCGGGCAGGTGGACGAGCCCGGCCCGGCGGATCTGATCCGGACGGCGCCGGGCAATCGAGCGCCCGTCGAACTCGATCGTGCCGGACGTGATCGGAACCAGCCCGCTGACCGCCCGCGCGATCGTGCTCTTGCCCGCCCCGTTCGGGCCGACGACGGCGAGCACCGAACCCCGCGTGACCGACAGCGAGAGGTCGTACAGGGCCAGGGCACTGCCGTAGCGGACCTCGACGTCGCTCATCCGGAGTATTGGCTGATCCGTCATGACCGGGCCTCCTGCTCCGTGGCCGCCGAGGTCTCCGCGCCCGCGCCGACCAGGGCGGCGTCGGGCTGCTCGCCGAGGTACGCGGCCCGCACCGTCGCGTCGTTGCGGATGTCGTCGGGCTTGCCTTGCGCGATCAGCGCCCCGAAGTCGAGGACGTAGACCCAGTCGGCCAGTCCGAGAACGAGCTCCACGTCGTGCTCGACGAGCAGCAACGAGACGCCCCGGCGTTCGACCAGGTCCTTGAGGATCACGGCCAGCTCGTCGGTCTCGGTCGCGTCCAGGCCCGAGGATGCCTCGTCGAGCAGCAGCACCTGCGGTTCGCGGGCGATCGACCGCGCGATCTCCACGAGTCGGGCCAGCCCCAGGGGCAGCCCGATGACCGGCCGATGCTGGATGGCGCCCAGCTTCAAGCTGTCGATGATCACGTCCACCCGCTCGGACTCGGCCCGGGACGGCCGCCGGAACCCACCGCCGGTGATGGCATCGCTCCAGATGCGGCGCGGCGAGTTGGCGACCCGGTAGGCGAGCGTGACGTGCTCGCGCACCGTGAGGCCGAGAAAGAGCTCCGGATGCTGGAAGGTCCGGGCCATGCCCCGAGCGGCGCGGGTCTGCGGGCTGGCCGAGGTGACATCCGCACCGTCGATGAACACCTGGCCGGCTTGCGGGCGAAGCAGGCCGGACAGGACGCTGAACAGCGTGCTCTTCCCGGCCCCGTTCGGGCCGATGAGCCCGACGATCGAGCCGTGCGGGACGGCGATGCTCACGTCGTCCACGGCGGTCAGCCCACCGAACTTGACGGTGACGCCGGTCGCCTCCAGGCACGGCGCGGTCATCGCGGCGTTCCCAGCGAGACGTCCGGGGTGGCGGTCAGGGCGGTCGCCATCGGGGTGCTCGTCGGCGCTGGCTCCGGCTCCGGCGGCAGCTCGGTCAGCGCGTCGGCCGGATCTCCCGGAGCGGCACCACGGGTGAACCGTCCGAAGATCAGGTTCTGGAAGTACCGCGCGTACATCGCGACCACTCCCTCGGGATGAACGGCGAGCCCGATGGCCCCGAGGCCGAACAGCAGCGACGGCACCTGCAGCCACGACGTCGGCAGGTAGGTCGAGAAGACCGCGGGAAGCAGCATGAACGACAGCCCGGCGATCAGCGCCGCGGTCAGCGAGCGCACCCCGACCGTGACGAGCACGGCGAGCCACACCAGGCCGCCGAACGTGCCGTAGGTCAAGGTGTCGGTGTTCAGGTCGTACATCGAGAGGACGGCACCGCCGAGACCGGCCACGAACGCCGCCGCGCCGGACAGCACCGACTTGATTCGCACGATCTTGAGGCCGAGCGTCTTGGCCGCGGGCTCGCTCCACCGGATCGCGCTGATCGCCAGGCCGGTCGTCGATCGCCGCAGGTTCACGATCACCACGCCGATGACCAGGAACACGGCCAGGGCGAAGTACGCGAAGGAGCGGTCGTCGCCGGCGAACACCGGCCGGGCCATGTCGACGCCGCCGAGGCCCGGATTGAATTGCGAGGACGAGAAGACCACGGTGTCGACCAGCAGCCCGAACGACAACGTCACCAACGCGACGTAGAGCTCGCCCAACCTGATCGTCAACGCACCGATCAACACTCCGATCGGCGCCATCGCCAGTGCGCCGATGAGCGCGGCCACCAGCGGATTGACTCCTTGTTTGGACGACAGCTCGGCGGCGATCAGCGCGCCCCCGCCGGCGAAGGTGATCTGGCACAGCCACAACATCCCGCCGTCGCCGGTGACCAGGCTGAAGGACAGCAGCACGATCGCGAGCGCCAGGCCGCGTGCGACGAGCCCGAGCCAGTAGCCGGAGAACATCGCCGGCAGCAGCACGATGACCACCAGCGGGAGGACGCCCGACACCGATCTCGGCGAGTACCAGCGGACCGATTGAGCGAGCGCGCCGAGCCGAGCGGCGCTGGCCGCCATGCGTTCACCACCCTCGGCGCGGATCGCCGAATCCAGCGCACCACCGCCGGCGGTCTCCTGGCCGAGCGTGCCGCCCCGGACGAGGTAGAAGAGCAGGAACGCGAGGATGAACACGAACGGGATGCTCTGCACGATGTTGGTCGTCGTGGTCGAGTTCGCGGGCAGCCAGTACTGGCTCACATCGGTGACCAGACCCATCAGCAGCGCGACACCGACCGCGATCCCGAGGTTGCGCAGCCGGGCCGCGACGACCGCCGCGAACGCGCTCGCCATCAGCAGGGTCATGGAGTCGACCGTGACGCCGATCGTGGGCCCGGCGAGTATTCCGGTCGATCCGGCGAGCAGGCCGCTCACCGCCCACACACCGAGCGCGACCCGATTCGGGTTGGTGCCCGACAGCGACGTCAACGCCTCGCTGTTCACCATCGCCCGTACCTTCAGGCCGATGTCGGTGAACCGCAGGACGGCTGTACCGGCGCCGACGACGATCACGAGGAAGCCGTAGATGATCAGCTGATTCATGTCGACCGTTGCGCCGAACACCTGCCAGAACTTCACCGGTCGAGGAGCGAGCCCGGCGGCCTGGGTGATGGTGGCGTTCCCGAACAGGATGATCGCGAGCGCGGGCAGGGCGACCGATACGCCGATGCTGGCGACGATCTTGATGAGCGTCGTCCTCGTGCGTAGGAAGCGAAAGACGGCGAGGTACAGGACAATCCCGACGAGCGGCGCGACAACCAGCAGCGACACCACGCCGGCGACGGCCAGGTTCCAGCCGTGCGTGGTGTTGCTCCAGTAGAAGAACTTCGCGACGAAGAAGGCCATCGAGCCGAAGGCGAAGTTGAGGATGCCGGCCGATTCATAGGTGACGACGAGGCTCGCGGCGGCCATCGCGTAGATGGAGCCGAGGGCCAGACCGATGAAGATGTAGGAGAGCATCCCTGCCGCCTTCGCGGGGTAGGCCGGTCAGACGTCCCAGACCAGCGGAAGGTTGTCCAAGCCGATCTGCCCGCCGTGCTCCCAGATGGGGACCGACTTATCGACGCGGTAGGACGGGATGCGCCGATGCCACTCCTGCATGGCGACATTCAGCTCGAGGCGGGCCAGATGTGAGCCGAGGCAACGGTGCGGGCCGGCGCCGAACGCGAGGTGCCGGTTGACCTCACGATCGATGATCACCTTGTGGGCGTCCTCGAACTCGTTCGGATCCCGGTTCGCCGCGGCCAGCGGCAGGAACACCATGTCACCGGCCTTGACCGGGCAACCCGCGATCTCGGCGTCTTGCAGCACCTTGCGCCCGGGCGTGACGAACGCGTAGTAGCGCAGGAATTCCTCCATCGCCCCGGGGATCAGCGCGGGGTCGGCAACGATCCGGTTGAGATCCTCCGGGTGCGTGGCCAGGTGCAGGAACGAGTAGGACAGCTGGGCGGCGACCGTGTCCAGGCCGGCCATGAACATCAGCAGGCAGAACGCCAACAGGTCGGAGTCGGGGATCTTCTCGCCGTCGATCGACCAGGTGATCGCCTTGCTGACGATGTCGTCCCTGGGGTCCTTGCGTCGCTCGGCGATGAGCGCGTTGAAGTACTCCATCACGCCGCCCATCGCGGCCATCGCCGCGTCGGTGTTCGACGAGCCCTCGTGCAGGATCGCCGTCTCCCAGATCTGGAACTGCCCCGCGTCCGAGACGGGCAGGCCCATCAACTCGAGAAAGATCGTGTTCGGGAAGCGGAGAGCCACGTCGGCCACGAAGTCGCAGCTGCCCCGCGGGGCTACCTCGTCGATGATCTCGCCGAACCGCGCGCGGACCTTCGGCTCGAGGGCCTCGATCGCGCCGGGCGCGAACAGCGGCCCGAGCAGCCGGCGCCACTTGGTGTGCAAAGGCGGGTCGAGCATCTCCGGGATCCACAGGTAGGGCGGGTTCGGCGTGTCGGGCACCACGGCTGAGTTCGAGAAGATCTCCGGATGCTGGTAGGCCTCGCGCATCGACTCCATGCGGGCCACCATCCAGAACGGATTGCCCGATGCGTCGCCGAAATGGATGTCGCCCTCGTCTCGCAGCCGATCGAAATTGGCGAAGTGGGTGCCGGGCGCAACCTTGTGCGGGCACTGCAGTTCCTCGAAGCGCACCGTGGGTCCGGCGGCCCGCTTGGCGGCGTTCGAGTGGTCGATTGCGGTCATGTCCGGCGACCTCCGTGAGATGTCCGTCGCGGTGCTGGTCACAGTAGAACAGTTAGCTAAGTATGACAATCACGTGGCGCTAATGTCGACCTGGTAACCGCTAACTGAATAAACTATTCTTAGGTAGTCCCCACGCAGCGCGAAACCAGGAGAACTCGACATGTCACCATCAACGGCGAGACCGAGGAGCCCAGTCGTGCATCTGCAAGTCGGCCAGGCGCTGCGCAGCGTCACGGACGCCACCGCCGTGATCGTGATTCGCCCGCCGTCAGCAGACGTCGAGCTCACGTGCGGCGGGCTGGCGATGGTGGACGCCAAGTCCGACGCGCCCGAACAGCCAGCCAGCCCCGACCACGGCAGCGGCACATTGCTGGGCAAGCGGTACGAGGACGCGGCGGGGACGCTCGAGCTGCTCTGCACGAAGGGCGGCCCCAGCTCCCTGGCCCTCGACGGCGTGCCCATGGCGATCCGATCGGCCAAGCCGCTGCCCGCCTCCGACTAGGTCGGCGATCTTCCCGCGCAGGCAGCCTCACCGGGCACCGTGGGCAGGAAGATCACCTTCGGACCGGCCGAGACGATTCCCCTAGCCGCTACGTGACCGCGCCGGCGATCTTCAGCTGCAGCAGCTCGTCGTCGGACACGCCGAGCTCGCGCAGGATCTCGTCGGTGTGCTCGGCGAACTGCGGTGCCCGGGTCAGCGTCGTGGGCCGTTCGTCGAACTGGACGGGGTTGGCCACCAGCTCACGCTGCACACCGTCGGCGTCGGTCAGCTGCGCGATGAGACCGTTGGCACGCAGGCTCTTGTCCTGGCTCACCTCCCAGGCGTCCTGCACCGCCGCCCACTGGCCGCTCACGCCGTCGAAGACCTCGATCCATTCCGTGTACGTGCGCGACGTCAGGATCTCGGCGACGATCGCGGCCGCTTCGCCGGCGTTGGCCATGATCTTGTCGACGTCGTCGAACCGTGGATCGCTGGCGAGCTCGGGGCGGCCGACCGCGGCGCAGAACTCCGGCCAGTACCGGCCGGGCTGCAGCATCGTCAACATCAACCAGCGCCCGTCTGAGGTCTGATAGGTGCCGCTGAGCGGGTTCGTGGCCGCCCCGTGCTTGGGCGCCGGCACCACGGGCAGCGGTCCCTGGGCCACCAGGGCGAGGTTCACCGCGAACTGCATCGCCCAGGCGCCCACGCCCAGCAGCGACACGTCGATGACGGACGTCTCCCCCGTCCGCGCCCGGGCGAACAGGGCCGCCGCGATGCCACCGGCGATCGTCATGCCGCCCATCGAGTCGCCGTAGGCCCCGGCCGGCATCCCCATCATCCGATCCGATCCCGGGGGTGTGACGCCCATTCCGCTGCCGCCCCGGGCCCAGAACGCCGTGGAGTCGTAGCCGCCCTTGTCCCGCTCGTCGCCCTTGTTGCCGAATCCGCTGCCGCGCACGTAGATGATGTCGGGATTGATCTTGCGGATGTCCTCGACGTCGATGCCCAGCTTGGCCCGCGCCCGGGGCAGGAAGTTCGTCAGGAACACGTCACTGTCGCGGACCAGTTGCTCCAGGATCGGCCGGGCCTCGGGCTTGTCCAGGGCCAGCCCGATGCTCCGTTTGCCGCGATTCGGTCCTTCCATGATCGGGAAGAACGAGCTGCCGTTCGAGCCGATGTCCAGGCCAAGCAGCCGAACCAGTCCGCGCTGGGCGTCGCCGGTGACGGCGTGCTCCACCTTGATGACGTCCGCGCCCCAGTCGGCCAGGACGCCGGCCGCGGCGGGGACGAAGGTGAACTGGGCGACGTCGAGGATCCGGACGTCCTTCATCGGCAGGTGCATGTCGATCGCTCGCTCTCTGCGCGGGCGCCGCGCGACGGAACCGGGTGGACAGTACGTTCGGCGGCCGGCAGCCGCGGCGGGTGCGTTCGCGGCACCCCGTCGCGGACGCGGAGCAGCCCTTCCTGCATGGATGTCGCCACCAGCCGTCCGGACCGGTCGAACATCTGCCCGCGGCACAACGACCGACCGGCGCCCGTCCAGACGCCTTCCTGGTCGTAGAGCCACCAGTGGTCGGCTCGGAACGGGTGGTGGAACCACATCGTGTGATTCAGCGTGACGGCGAACACGCCGCCGTCGTCGTGCCTGACCCCGTGCCGGACCATCGCCGCGGTCAGCAGGAACAGATCGGACGCGTAGGCCGCGGCGCAGCTGTGCATCAGCCGGTCATCGGGCAGCTCGTCGCGGGTGCGCAGCCACAGCTGCTGCCGGGGCTCGGCGGGGTCCGGCCCCGGCGCCGCCCAGCGTCCGGGTATCACGTTGGACCTGATCTCGACCGGCAGCCAGGTGGTCAGCCGGGCCCACCACTGCCGGGTGCGCTCGTCGTACGGCGGCAGGTCGTCGACCGACGGCACGGCGTCCGGGGACGAGCTCGAGGCGATGAGGGCCTGGTGTTCGGGTCCGGCCTCGTCGCGATGGAACGACGCCGACAGCTCGAGAACCTGCTTGCCCTCCTGGGTCACCACGACGCGCCGGCGCGAGAACGAGCCACCGTCGTCGATGGGATCGAGCGTGAGCACCAGCGGCCGGGCCGGATCGCCGGGCCCGGCGAATCTCGCGTGCAACATGTGCGGGTGCTGATCCGGTTGGACGGTCCGGCCGGCCGCGGCCAGGCTCTGGGCCATGATCTGCCCACCGAAGATCCGGCCGGGTCGGCCGTCGACGGCCACCGCGCGATAGACCAGCTCGGAGACCTGATCCAGCGCGAGTGCTGCCGCGAAGCCGGGTCGAGCGACTACCATCGAATCAGCTTACTAATTTGACTGCATAAGACCAACAGTCGGAGCGGACGAAACCGCGAGAGGAGCGACGACGTGGAAGACGCCGTCCTGGTCGAGCACCGCAATGGGATCGCGATCATCACGATCAACCGACCCCAGGCCCGCAACGCGGTCAATCGCGCGGTAACCCTGGGCGTCGCCGCCGCCGTGGACGAATTGGACGCCCGACCGGACCTCACCGTCGGCATCCTCACCGGCGCCGGCGGGTCCTTCAGCGCCGGGATGGACCTCAAGGCGTTCCTCGCCGGTGAGGACGTCGGCCTGGCCGGGCGCGGCCTGGCCGGCATCTGCCAGCGCCCACCCCGCAAGCCGATGATCGCCGCCGTCGAGGGCTGGGCACTGGCGGGCGGCTTCGAGATCGCCCTGGCCTGCGACCTCATCGTCGCGGCCGAGAACGCCACATTCGGCATCCCGGAGGTCAAGCGCGGCCTGGTCGCCGGGGCGGGCGGGCTGCTGCGCCTGCCCCGCCGGTTGCCCCCGGCCATCGCGATGGAGCTGGCGCTCACCGGGGATCCGCTACCAGCCCAGGATGCACATCGCTACGGACTGGTGAACGCCGTGACCCCACCCGGAGGCGCGCTGGACGGCGCGCTCGCGCTGGCCGGCCGGATCACGCCGAACGGTCCGCTGGCGGTGGCCGCCAGCCGCGAGATACTCGCGAACGCGTCCGACTGGTCGCTGGAGGAGGGTTTCGTCCGGCAGGAGGCAATCGTCGCCCGGATCGTCGTCTCCGCGGACGCGCGCGAGGGCGCGCTGGCCTTCGCCGAGAAGCGCCCGGCCCAGTGGACCGGGCGATGACGGAGGAGGCCGCCGTGAGCGCTGACGGACCGGAACCGGTCGAACGACCCGACGCCGACGACTACGACCTGCTCACCTACGGCGAGGTCGCGGCGCGCATGTCCGAGGTGCTGGCCGGCGAGTCGAAGGCTCTGGCCGATCTGCGCGCCGCACCGAACCCGGATCCGCACGCGATCGCGCTGCTGGAGGCTCGCATCGCCGAGCTGACCGAGAGCAAGCAGCGCTACGAGCAGCAGGAAGCGACCGCCGCAACGTTCATCGAACGCTTCGGGCTGACGCCGCGCTCACGCGGCTGACGCGCTCACGGGGCTGACGCGACAGTGGCGGTCGACCCGGCCCGCCGGCCGATCACGAGGTCGCCGTAGGACCGCACCACGTCGAGCGTCGCGCCGACGTCGCGCCCGGGCGGCTCGAACACGACCCAGGTCGCCCCGGCCTCGGCCAGCTGCCCGACGGCGTCGACGATCGACGGAAGGCCGGAGTCGACGTCGTCGAGCCGGCTCCACTCCGCCTGGACGTCCAGCGCCGACGGGTCGCGCCCGGCCTCGGCAGTCAGCTCCCGAAGGTCGCCGATCGCCTCGGCCAGCACGGCCGGGGAGCTCAGCGGCGGGGTGCGCGTCGTCCGTGACATGTCCTCGTCGATCAGCAGCGGCGTCCACCCCTGACCGAAGCGCGCCGCGCGCCGACGGGAGCGCCGGCTGTTCCCGCCCACCCACAGCGGCGGGTGCGGTCGCTGCACCGGCTCCGGCCGCTGCGTCTGCGCCAGCGCGGTGAAGTGCCGGCCCTGGAAGCTGAACGCCGGCGTACGCCACGCGCCCACGAGTACCTCCACCGCCTCGTCGAACAGCTCGTTGCGCTCGTCGAAGTCGACCCCGAGCGCGGCGAACTCCGAACGCAGGTAGCCGGTGCCGACCGCCATCGTGAGGCGTCCGGCCGACAGCCGGTCGACCGTCGCGGCCTGCTTGGCCGCGAGAAACGGATTGCGGTACGGCAGCACGAGCAGATACGTCAGCAGCCGGATCCGCTCGGTGACGCCGGCCACGAAGGCGAGAGCGGTGAGCGGGTCGAGGCTCTCGTGACCGCCGCCCTCGAGCCACTTCGCCGACGGGGCCGGGTGCTCGGTGAAGGCGATGCCGTCGAACCCGGCGTCCTCCGCGGTCCGGGCCACCAGCGCGATCGTCTCGGGGGTGAGCAGGCGCTCGTCGCCACCGTGCGGCATCGGGTATCGAAGCGTGAACCTCATCCCCCGACCCTAGAGCAAGTCGCGCATTTAGCTAACTATTTCTAACCCAACCTCTGGTCTCGACGCCCGCCACAGATGTAGTTTATTCAGTGACCTATCAAGACGCGAGCGCGTCGGCGCAACGATGGAGGCCCACGGTGGCTCAGGACCTGACCTATCGCCTGTACATCGACGGCAAATGGGTCGATGCCAGTGGTGACGAGACCCTGACCGTGATCAATCCGGCCACCGAGGCGGAGATCGGGGTCGTGCCCCAAGCGACCGTGGCCGACGCCCGGGCCGCGATCAAGGCGGCCCGCACCGCGTTCGACGAGGGCCCGTGGGGACGTTCGACGCCGATGGAGCGGGCGGCCGTCATCGCCCGGATGGCCGACATCCTGCAACGCCGTTGGGACGAGCTGATCGAGCTCAACATCGCCGAGGCGGGCTCGACCCGCATGCTCGCCCAGTTCCTGCAGGTCGGTGCCCCGCTGGAACACCTGCGCGACTACGCCGAGCGCGTCCTGCCGTCCTATCAGTTCGACACCCCGATGATGCCCTACATCGGCGCCGGCGGGATGGCCGGAATCGGGCAGGGTGTGGTGCAGCGCGAGGCCATCGGCGTAGCCGCGCTGATCACGCCGTACAACTTCCCGTTGTTCCTGAACGTGTTCAAGCTGGGCCCCGCGCTCGCGGCCGGGTGCACGACGGTCTTGAAGCCGTCGCCCGACACGCCCCTGGAGGCGCTGATCCTCGGTGAGATCGCCGAGGAGGCCGGCCTGCCGCCGGGCGTGCTGAATATCGTCACCGGCGACATCGACGCCAGCGCCGAGCTGACCCGCAACCCGATGGTGGACATGGTCAGCTTCACCGGATCGGACGCCGTCGGCCGGCGGGTCTACGCGCAGGCGAGCGACACCCTGAAGCGGGTCGTGCTCGAGCTCGGCGGCAAGTCGGCGAACATCGTCTTCGAGGACGCCGACCTGGCCAAGGTCGTGCCGAACGTGATCCAGAACTTCACGATCCACGCCGGGCAGGGCTGCTCGCTGCTCACCCGCACCCTCGTCCACGAGTCGCTGTTCGACGAGCTGGTCGGGCAGATCAAGTCCGGGCTCGACCAGGTCAAGGTCGGCGATCCGGCCGATGACTCGGTCGGCATGGGGCCGCTCATCAGCGCGGCTCAGCGCGAACGGGTCGAGGCACTGGTCCACACCGGCCAGGAGGAAGGCGCGCAGATCGCCTACGGCGGCAACCGCCCGACCGGACCGTCCGCACCGGACAAGGGCTTCTTCTTCGAGCCGACGGTGTTCGTCGACGTCGACAATTCGATGACGATCTCGCGGCGCGAGGTCTTCGGCCCGGTCTCGGTGATCATCCCGTTCACCGACGACGAGCAGGCCGTCGCGATCGCCAACGACAGCGACTTCGGGCTGGGTGGCGGCGTGTGGTCCGGCGATCCGGTCCGGGCCTACAAGACCGCCCGGCGGATGCGGACCGGCAGCGTGATCGTCAACGGCGGGGGCGGCGGCGGGCTGAACCCGCACGCACCGTTCGGCGGCTACAAGCAGAGCGGCCTAGGACGCGAATGGGGCACGGCCGGGCTCGAGGAATACCTGCAACAGAAGGCCATCACGTGGGGCGCCGGCAACGCCTGACCGGCCGCCAGAATCCCGATCCGAGGAGAACGATGAAGGTCACCGTCAATACTGCCGCCTGCACCGGCCACGCCCGGTGCAATGCGGCCGCCCCCGAGGTTTACGAGCTCGACGACAACGGCTTCTGCGCCCTGACCGTTCTCGACGTCGCCCCTGAGCTCGAGGACGCCGCGGCGCGCGGGGCCGAGGCGTGCCCCGAACGGGCCATCAGCGTGTCGTGAGCGACCCCGAGCTGTCCGTCGCGGCGCGGTCGGAGCTGCCGCTGTGGGAGTTGACGGCCCGTGAGCGGATCCGGCACACCGTCGCCGCGTACACGATCGCCGGCGACTCGTTCCGCCTCGACGAACTCGCCGCCCAGTTCACCGAGGACGGCGTGCTGGAGGTCCACGGGCAGGAGACCGCCCAGGGCCGGGCCGCGATTGTCGAGATGCTCGGACGACACGGAGCCGCGGGCGCACCCGACAACGGCGGCGCGCCCTTCTTCATCCGGCACTTCGTGGCGAACGTCCTGATCCAGTCGCTCACGCCGAGCGAGGCGCACGGGGTCGCCTACTTCGCGGTGTTCACCCCGATCGGGCCGGACCACTGGGGCCGGTATCGCGACGAGTTCGTGCCGGTCGGGGATCGCTGGCTGCTGCGCCGGCGCACGGCCCGGGTCGACGCCTCCGCCCCCGGCGGGTGGTACCGCCGAACGTTCACGCCGCCCCGTCCCTGTTGAGCCGCCCCCTCCTCGTTGAGCCGCCCCCTCCCCGTTGAGTGGTGCGTTACGGCCCGAGTGGTGCGCTATAACGCGCCACTCGACGGATAACGCACCACTCAACGAGTGTCAGGACGCCGTCCAGACCGGCCAGCGACGCCGTTGAACGGCGTGTGGTCAGAGCGACTCCGGCAGCTGCTTGATCACCGATCCGGCGTCGACGCGCATCTGCAGCCCGGTGACGTAGCGCGACTCGTCCGAGGCCAGGAACAGGGCCGCGTTGCTGATGTCGATCGGCTCGACGTACGGGATGGGCATCGCCTGCATCGCCGGGAAGGCCTCCTCGGCCTGCTCGCGGGTCGGCGACTCCAGATCCGGGCGGAACAGCTTGTACATCGGCTCGTTGTGCAGCAGGTCGGTGTTGCAGTTCGTCGGGTGCAGCGCGTTCACCCGGATCATCCGCGGAGCCAGGGTGAGCGAGAGCTCGCGGACGTACTGGGCGATCGAGCGCTTGGCGTAGGAGTAGCCGCGCCCGCCCGGTCCGGTGGACGGGCCGTCGGTGGCGCCGGGAATGAGCGCCGCGACCGATCCGGTGGCGATGATCGATGCGCCGTCGCGCAGGTGCGGGTAGGAGACCGAAGCCGCGTTGAAGACGCCGACGAGCAGCGTGTCGATCGCCTGGAAGAACGCCTCGGGCGGGTAGTCGCCCAGCGCGCAGATACCCGCGTTGGCGAGGACCACGTCCAGGTGGCCGAGCTGGGCGACGCCGTCGTCGACGGCCGCCTGCAGGGCAGCGCGATCGGCGACGTCGGCCACGTGGGCAACCATGCGCCGGTCGAGTTTCTCGACCAGGGCCACCGTCTCGTCCAGGTCGGCCCGCGACGCCATCGGGTAGGGCACGTTGGGTACGTCGGCGCAGAGATCGACGCCGATGATGTCGGCGCCCTCCTCGGCGAACCGGATCGCGTGGCTACGCCCCTGCCCACGAGCCACGCCGGTGATGAAGGCGACCTTGCCCTCGAGACGTCCTGCCATGTCGTCCTCCTAGGAATTCGATAACGCCGCCAGAAAGTAGTCTACTGATTCAACTGGTTAAGCGAAATGCTCACGGGCTGAACGTCCAGCCGCCGTCGGCGTCGCGCAGCCAGCCGCTCGACGCCCACGTACCGCCGTCCACGTTTACCGTGACACCCGTGACGTAACCGGACATTGCCGAGCAGAGCCAGACCGCGACCGCCGCGCACTCGTCGACGAGTCCCTCGCGCCCGAGCGGGACGACCCGCTGATAGCTCTCGTCGGTATCGGACCAGGACGCGGGGTCGACCGGGCCGCGCAGATTCCCGCGCATGCCCGGGGTGATCGTGTGATCCGGGGCGATGCCGTTCACCCGGATTCGGTGCTCGGCCAGCTCGAGCGCCATCGTGCGGGTGAAGTTGACCATTCCGGCTTTGCAGGCGGCGTAGACGGCGAACATCGGGGCCGCGCGCATGGCCTCGATGCTCGACACGTTGACGATCGCCCCGCCGGTGCCGGCCTCGCACATCACTCGCGCGGCCTCCTGGGTCGCGACGAGCGTGCTCACCAGGTTGATGTCGATGTGCCGGCGCATGCTCGCGTCCGGCATGGTCAGGAACGGGCCACCGCGCACGCCCCCGGCGTTGTTCACCAAGGCGTCCAGACGGCCGAACTCGGCCGCCACCCGGCGAATCGCCGCCCGCAACGCGTCGCTGTCCATCACGTCGCACTGCACGGCCAGCGCGCGGCGGCCGGTCGCCTCGATGGCGGCCTGGGCCGCAGCGCAGCGGTCCGGGTCCACCTCGAGTACGGCGACATCGGCGCCGAACTCGGCCGCGCCCAGCGCGACGCCGAGCCCGATGCCGCCGCCCCCGCCGGTAACCACGACCACCCGGTCGGTCAGCAGGATGTCGGCCGGACCGAGCTCGCTGCGATCGACTGCCCGAGCGCGGGTCATCAGCTCATCGACGTTCATGCCGGGCCTCGCACGGCTTGAGCCAGGGCGAGGACGTCGGTCAGCGACCGCAGCTGATCGTTGAGGTGGGTGCACGTGGACGTGCCCCGAAACTCCTTGCGGACCTCGTTGCGCAGGTCGTGCAGCGTCGCCCCGACCAGTCGCGTCGCGCTCGACGCTGCCTGGGGGCACTCGATCCAGGGCAGCACCCGGGGCGTCGCCGCGATCTCGACGATGCGCCAGGTGTCCGGCTCGACCCGGGCGTCCACCTCGTACTCGTGGATGATCGTCTCCGTGCCGGCGGCCGACCGGTATGTATCCCGGAACCAGGCGTGCACGCCGAACAGCTCGCCCGGAACGACGTCGAGCCGGCGGCGCCGGCGCATCCCGAGCGCGGCCAGCTCCGGCAAGGCGTGCCAAGACGACGGATCGACCGACGGGTCGAGTTCGGGGGCGACCGGACCGGTGACGGTCGGCACGATCCCACCGCGCTCGACCTCGACCATCATCGTGCCCCCGTCCTGAAAGCCGGCGCACACGTTCGCCCGGCGGCGGTGCCCGGACAGGGTCAGCGAGTTCGACCGCCCCGCGACGCCCACCGCGTAGCCGGCAATCAGGCTGGCGCCGGGGACGTCGTCGAGCAGCTGGTAGAGCAGGCTGCGGTCGGCCACCTCGCCCGGCACCGCCGCGGCCACCCGGCCCCGAAACCCCGAAGCCGCCTTGACACCGACCAGATCCTGCAGCGCCGGTCGCGCCGGATCGGACCGGATGGCGCGCACTTCGCGGCCGCTGAGGAACGCGATCTCGACGTCGAGGGCGGCCTGCCCGATCGGCTCGGCGGCACCATCCGCGTCGGTACGGAGGTCACGCGCGAGGCCGCTCAGCAACAGGTCGCCCGCCATGCCGTCCGGCCGAAGGATGTCGGTACTCGTGGTACGCCGGATCGATCCGGGGGGCCGACTCGGCGTCTGCCGGACCGGGTCGTGGGGGCCGTGATGCGGGTGCAGTGCCGGGGCAGCCACGCTCGTCAGAGGTGGAAGTTCATCAGGTCGCGCGCGTTGTGCTCGACGATCATCGCGGCCTCGTCGTCGGGAACCTCGTACAGGTTCTCGGCGATTCGCTTGCGGCTGTTGGGCCAGTTCGAGTCCGAATGCGGGTAGTCGACCTCGATGAGGATGTTCTCGACCCCGATGATGTCCCGATTCCTGATGCCGTGGACGTCGTCGATGAAGCAGCCCCAGAAGTGCTTGCGGAACAGGTCGGACGGACGGTCCACCTTGCTGATGTTCTGGTACCAGCGGTGCCGTTCCCAGGTGTAGTCCATCCGCTCCATCATGTAGGGCAGCCAGCCGATGCCACCCTCGGACAGCATGAACCGCAGCTTCGGATGCCGCTGCAACACCCCGGAGAAGATCAGATCGGCGGTCGACCACCACAGGTTGGACGAGAAGATCGCGATCGCCACGGCGAACGGGGCGTTCGGATCGACGGCGTCCTTGTCCATGAACGAGAAGCCGGGCACGAAGCTGCCGGACCCGAAGTGCAGGCAGACGGGCAGGTCGACCGCCTCGAACGCATCCCAGACCGGCTCCCAGTGGGTCGGGTGGTGGAACGACGGGAGGCCGAGCGGCACCGGACCGTCCGGGAACGAGATCGCCTTGGTGCCGCGCTCGGCCAGCCGGCCGATCTCGCGGGCCGCGAGCACCGGATCCCAGGTGGGCAGCATCCCCAGCGGGATCAGGCGATCCGGGGCAGTTGCGCACCATTCGTCGACCTGGAAGTCGTTCCACGCCTTGACGCACTCGAGCGCCAGTTCCTTGTCCTGCGCCCGCTGGAAGACGCCGCCGGCGAAGCCCGGGAAGGACGGGAAGCACAGCGCGGCCTGGATACCGTCGATGTCCATGTCCTTGACCCGCTCGCCCGGGTCGTAGCAGCCCGGGATCATGTCGTCGTAGCGGACGGGTTCCATGCCGTAGTCGTGCGGGTCCTTGCCGGCGACCGCGTTGAGGCCGATCTGCGGATACATGTCGCCGCCGTACTTCCACACGTGGTGGCCCTGCTCGTCCTCGACGATCTTCGGCCCCTGCTCCTTATACTTCTCCGGCAGCCGGTCCTGCCAGAGCATCGGATGCTCGACGACGTGATCATCGATCGAAATGATCTTCATGTTGTCCTGCAACGGCATCTCGCGGCCTCCTCGTGCGCTGCTTTTAAGATATAACTCAATTGACTATCTGGAAAGTGACCGGGGTTAGGAATCGGTGCCTGACGATGAGACACGACCCACTGTTGATGCGGCCGGAGACCTACCCGCACATCCGCCGGCTGGACACGATGTTCGGCGACATGGACGTGCAGGGGCACATCAACAACGTGGCGATCGCCCGGCTCTTCGAGGAGGGCCGCTCGTCACTGCACCGCGCGATCCGCGACGTCGTGGCCGGAGCGTTCTCCGGCATGGTGCTGGCCCGGATCGAGATCGACTACGTGCGGGAGCTGTCCTACCCCGGCGTCGTGGACATCGCGATCGGTATCAGCCGGATCGGCACGAAGTCCTACCAGCAGGCCGCGGCATTGTTCCGGGACGGGGAGTGTGCCGCCCTCAGCACGGCGACCAGCGTGCGGGTGAGCCCGGATCGCACGCACACGGTCCCCATCACTGACGCCGAGCGGGCCGCCCTGGAGAAGTTCCGGATCCATGCCCGATGATGAGCCCATGGACGATGTCGCACGGCCTCCTTCGTGGGTGGCCCTGCTGACGCTCATGGTTCACGCGCCGGATCCCGAGCCCACCATCCGCGGCGCGATCCGCAGCCGGCCGGGCGACGACGAATCAGCCGGGTATTTCGGATGGACCGCCATGGCCGGCGATCCGCTGCCGGTGTTCACCGGCGTGCGTCCGGACTCGGCTGACCCGAGCGCGGCGGTGCCCCCGATCCGAGTCTGGCGGGACGGCGAGCGGATGCGCATCGAGGAACCTGACGGTGCCGTCAACCTGATCGTCGGTGAGGACACCTGCTGGCAGTTCGATCGCGAGCACGACATCCCGATCGCCTCGCCGCGAACCGCTGTGCGGTACGCCGGCAGCGGCACCGAACTGTTGACCCGTCGGGAACCCGCCGCCTTCGCCGGCGACGACTTCACCCAGCCGACCGGCCCGGTCGGGGCCATCACGTTCCTCGGCCGTCCGGCGTGGACGGTCGAGCTCGCCCCGCCCCGCCACAAGCCGCACCCCGTCCAACTCGTCGTGGATCGCGACACCGGGCTCGTGCTGCAGCAGCGCAACGACGGGTTCGGCAGTGTCGACGAATGGATCGAGTTCGTCGTCGGCGAGGCCCTCGATCCGGCTCTGTTCATCTGGGCCGGCCCGACCAGGTCAGCCGAGGACCAACGCGCCGAATGGGACGCCCGGGAGGACGCCGACCTGGCGGCGCGTCGGCAATGGTTCAGCGACAACGTCACCGGTTCGGCGCTGCGGGTGGAGGTCAACCTCACGCCGTTCGTCCACGAACACGACGAACGGACCGGCGCGTTCCAGGCCAGCCTCGGCGAGCACCATCACGGCATGCTGGCTCGCCGGCCCCGTTCCAGCGACCCCTGGGACCTGAGATGGTCAGAAACTCAACACCGCTGGAGCACCGCGCGATGGGACTGGGCGTTGACCTTCTACGACAACCCGCCGACCGCCTCGAGCGTCGAAACGCTCAAACAGCAGCTCGCGGACACCGACATCTGAACGCGGCCAAATTCCCGACGTGATCTTGGAGTTGTGGTCGCTATGCGGCCACAACTCCAAGATCACCGGTCTCCGACCTGAGCGTCGCCCCAGAAGCTGCGCCAGCTGGACCACGCTGCGGGCAGAGCAGCCGCAACCGGGTCGCGCCCGGGCCAGCGGTCCTTCAGCGGACCGGCCGGGCTCTGCGTCGCGTCCGCGCCGTACCAGACCTTCTCTCGCCGCCGCCGGAACAGCCACCGGTCGTCGACGCGTTCGTAGGTGTCCCAGTACTGGATCATCATGACCACCCACGAGTCGCCGACCTCGTGCTCGGCCCGGCAGTACACGACGCCCGACGCGTGGCTGTCGTCCTCGATCGTGATCCGGTGGTTGCCGATGAAGTGGATGCTCACGCCGAACGTGCGCAGCACCCCGTCGAACCACTCGGCGAGGGCGTCCCGGCCGAACTTGTCCCGGCCGACCTGGACGTCCTCGACGAAGAGCTCGACCAACGCCGGCAGGTCGCGCGAGTCCACCGCCTCGGCGTACCGGCAGCCGAGCTGGCGGATCTCCTCGTGCGCGGACATCTCCTGCGCGGACATCACGATGCCTCTCGATCGCTCGTCACGGATGGAACGCGTTGACCTTCAGGTATCCCCCGGCGTCGACCCGCAGCTGCATGCCGGTCACGAGCCGGGACTCGTCCGAGGCGAGGTAGACCACAGCGTGGCTGATCTCGTCCGGCGTCGCGTAGGGCACCGGCATGGCGTGCACGATCGGGAAGTGCTTCTCGGCGTCCTCGCGGGTCGGATTGGGCAGGTCCCGGCGGAACTGCCGGTACGTCGACTCGTTCTGCAGCATCGGGCTGTCGACATTGGTCGGGTGGATGGCGTTCGCCCGGATCATGTGCGGGGCCAGCGTGGTCGCCAGCTCGTGGATGTACTGCGCGACCGCGAGCTTCGCGTACTTGTACCCGGCCGAGCCCGGACCGGCTTCGTCGTAGGCCCGGCGCGGACGCAGCGCCACCAGCGAACCCACGGCGATGATCGACCCACCGGACTGCAGGTGGGGGTACGCGGCGTGGATGGTGTTGATGACACCGAGCAGGTTGATGTCGACGGTGTCCACCCAGGACTGGTTGGTCAGGTCCTCGCCCAGAGCGGAAACCGCGGCCTGGGCGATCACGACGTCGAGGTGACCGAACTCGGCGATGGCGCGCTCGACGGCACTCCCCATGGCCGACGGGTCGCGAACGTCGGCGCGGACCGGCACGATGCGCCGATCGAGTGCCTCGACCTGCTCGACCGTCTCGGCCAGGTCCTTCTCGGTCGCCATCGGATACGGGACGGAGTCGATGTCGGCGCACAGATCGACCGCCACGATGTCGGCCCCCTCGGCGGCCAGCCGGCGGGCGTGATTGCGCCCCTGCCCGCGCGCCGCTCCCGTGATCAGAACGACCTTGCCGGCCACCCGGCCTGTGTCACTCATCAGCTCTCCTCTTTCGCCGGTTCCGCCCGCGCGGGCCGGAACACCGGCCGCCGCCGATCGGTCACCGCGGCCAGGCCGGTCGAGTAGTCCGGCTCGCCGACCATCCGGTTCATGTCCTCGACCGCCCGCAGGTAGGCCGTCTCGAGATCGCCGTTGGCATCGACGTAGAGCTGGCGCTTCATGACGGCGAGCGCGCTGGGCGAGCTGTGCCGCGCGATGTTCCGCGCGAAGTCCTGCACCCGCTCGAGGAAGCCGTCCTTCGGCCAGCAGCGTCGGACGAAACCGAACTCGAGCGCCTCCTGGCCGGTCATCACGGCGTTGGTCAACAACATCTCGAGCGCGTTCTGCAACCCGACAATCCGCGGCAACAACCAGGCGGTGCCGTACTCGGCCGGCAGGCCCAGCCCGGCGAACGACGGCGTGATCTTCACGTCCTCGGCGGCTATGCGCAGGTCGGCGAAGCAGGCGACGACGAACCCGGCACCCGCGCACGGTCCGTTGATCGCGGCGACCACCGGCTTACGAAGCGACAGCGGATAGGTGTGGTTGTGCCGCAGGCCCGGGGGTGAGCCGGCCGGGAACGGCGGCAGCTCGGCGACCAGACGCTGGTAGGCGCCGCCGGCCTCGTTCACCTCCAGGAGGATCTCCATGTCCGCGCCCACGCAGAACGCGTTTTCCGCTCCGGTCACCACGATGGCCCCGATGTCGGAATCATGCTCGGCGTGGTGCAGCGCCCATCGGTACTCGATCGCCATCCGGCCGGTCCAGGCGTTGCGGCGATCGGGCCGGTTCAACGTCACGGTGGCGACGTGGTCGGCAACCGTGTACTCGACCTGCTCGAACTCGCAAGCGTCCATGTCACGTACCTTCCCGCAGGCCCGGCCGGGCGGGCGGCGAAGTCCGGGCCAACACATGATCGCACCCAGGAACAGATTACTCAATAAACTGTTTACTACATCGGCCGGCGCAGCGCTGTGACCGCAACGCCGCTGTCCCGGCACCCGGGCGTGTCGTCAGAGAGATCACTTCAATCAGTCATCTATGTGTACGATAAAGGCTTGCTTCGAGTGAGGGAGTTGCAGTGGCAACCGGAGTCAGACCGCCGATCAACGGCCAGGTGCGCGCCCCCAAGACTGCCGAGCTGATTGCCGCACAGATCCGCGGTCAGATTGTCCGTCGCGAGCTGGAACCCGGCATGACGCTGCCCACCGAAGGCGAGCTCATGGTGCAGCTCGGCGTCTCGCGGCCGACCCTGCGCGAGGCCTACCGCATCCTCGAAACCGAGTCGCTGATCAGTGTCCGGCGCGGCGTCGGTGGCGGCGCTCTGGTGCTGGCCCCCGACATCGCGGTCGGCGCTCGCTACGTCGGCCTGCTGCTGCAGCTCGACGGCGCGACCATCGCCGACGTGTACGAGGCCCGGATGGCCCTCGAGCCGGTCTGCGCAGGCATGATGGCCGCCCGCAAGAACGCCGACGACCTGCAGACCCTCAACGAGTGCATCGACCGTGTCGCCGAGCTGATCGCGGAGAGCCCCAACCGCATCCCCGAAGCCCGCGCGTGGTCGCGCACCACCTACGAGTTCCACGAGCTGGTGCTCAAGGGCAGCGGCAACAAGACCCTGGCGCTGCAGGGGGGCCTGCTGCAGGAAGTCGTCGCCACCCATTACGCGGCCACCGTCGCGGACAAGTTCGCCGAGAACAACCGTCCGGAGCGGTTCCGCCGGGTGCTGCTGTCGTTCAAGAAGCTGGCCAGCTTCGTCGCCGAGGGCGACCGCGAAGGCGCACACAAGCACTGGCTCAAGCACATGCAGACCGCGGCGGGCACGCTGCTCGGCGACGACATGAAGAACAAGCGCATCGTCGATCTGTTCAACTGATCCGGTTCACAGGCCGAGCTTGCGGCCGACCAGGTCCTTCATGATCTCGGTGGTACCGCCGTAGAGGCGCTGCACGCGTGCATCCCGCCAGATGGCGGCGATCTCGTACTCGTTGATGTAGCCGTATCCGCCGAACATCTGCATGCACCGATCGGTGATGTCCCACTGCAACTCGGTGATCCACCACTTGGCGCCGGCCGCGTCCTCGGCGCTCAGCTCACCGGCCGCGACGGACGCGATGCACTGGTCGAGGTAGCTGCGCGCGACCTGCAGCTTGGTGTGCATCTCGGCCAGAGCGAACCGATTGGCCTGGAACGAGCCGATCGGCTGGCCGAACGCGGTGCGGTCCTTGGCGTAGGCGAGGGTGATCTCGAAGGCCCGTTCGGCACTGGCCAGGCCGCCGACGGCGATGCCCATCCGCTCCTGGGGCAGGTTGTGCATCAACGCGTAGAAGCCGCGGCCCTCCTCACCGAGCCGGTTGCGGTCGGGTACCCGGACGTTGGAGAAGAACAGCTCGGCGGTGTCGCTCGTGCGGCAACCGATCTTGTCCAGCTTCTTGCCCCGCTCGAAGCCGGGCATCCCGTTCTCGACGACCAGCAGGGTGAACCCCCTGTGCCCGGCACCGGGATCGGTGCGGGCGACCACGATGACGAAGTCGGCGAGGATGCCCCCGCTGATGAACGTCTTGCTGCCGTTGAGGATCCACTCGTCGCCGTCGCGCTGCGCACTCGTGCGGATGCCGGCCAGGTCCGAGCCGGCCCCGGGCTCGGACATCGCTATTGCGCCGAGCAGTTCGCCGGTCACTATCCCGGGCAGCCAGCGGTGCTTCTGCTCATCGGCGCCCAGGCTGATGAGGTACGGCGCGACGATGTCGTTCTGCAGACCGAGGGAGACCCCCGAGCGAGAGCGGGCCGATTCCTCAGTGATCACGGCGCTGAAGCGATAGTCCTTGACCCCGGGCCCGCCGTACTGCTCGGGGACCTCGAGACCGAGCAACCCGTGCGCGCCGGCCTGCCGCCAGACCTCGCGCCCGACGTCGCCGCGCTGCTCCCACTCGTCCCGGTTGGGCACCGCGTACTTCTCGAAGAAGTCCCGCGCCACCTGACGTACCTGCTCGTGTTCGCTGTCGAAGATGGCTCTACGCATGATCGCGTCCCTTCACATGAATCGTCCGCCGGTGATCTCCTGCACGGTTCCGGTCAGGTAGCTCGACCAGTCGCAAGCGAGGAACAGCACGACGGTGGCCACCTCGCTCGGTTCGCCGGCCCGGCCCATCGGGATCTCGCTCATCTTCTGGTCCCAGGCCTTTTGCGGCATGGCCTCGGTCATCGCCGTACGGATCAGGCCGGGCTGGACGGCATTGACCCGGACGCCGAGGTGGGCGAGTTCCTTGGCCGCCGCCTTGGTCAGACCGACGACACCGGCCTTCGCCGCCGAGTAGTTGGTCTGCCCGACCATGCCGACCTTGCCCGACAGCGACGAGACGTTGACGATCGAGCCCCGGCCCGCCGCGCGCATCCGGGCCGCGGCCGCCTGCGTGCCGAGCCAGGTGCCCTTGAGGTTGACCGCGATGACGGCGTCGAACTGGTCCTCGGTCATCGTCCGCATCGTGCTGTCCCGAGTGATGCCGGCGTTGTTGACCATGACGTCGAGCGGGCCGTTCGGGCCGTCGGCCAACGACAGCAGGGCCTCGACGTCGTCTCGGCTGCGTACGTCGCACTCGTGACCGAAGGCGACATCGGCGGCTCCGAGTCGGGCCGCGGCGTCCTTGGCCGCCACCCCGTCGATGTCGCCGATCACCACGCGCGCGCCGTTCTCGACGAACACCCGCGCGATCTCGAAGCCGATGCCCTGCGCGCCACCGGTAATCACCGCCGTCCGGCCGTCGAGCACGGACATCAGCGCAGCTCCCACTGCGGCCGCGCGACGTCGCTCATCTCGATCTCGGTCTTCTCGTTGCCGAGTTGCGTGTAGTGCAGTGGTACCTCGCGACCGGCCCCGGGCGACATCGACATCGAGTCCCAGACCGCCTTCACCGTGCCCTGGACGGCGAGCGGCGGCTTGGCCGCGAGCCGGGCGGCCAGCTCGTGCGCGCGCTTCCACAGCTCCTCGCGCGGGAGGACCTCGCTGACCAGGCCGACCCCGAGCGCGCGGCTCGCACTCATCCGCTCGTCCAGGCCGAACAGCGCGATCCGCAGCGCCTCACCGAGCGGGATCCGGCGGGCCAGCCCGACGGATTCGAGCGCCGACACCATGCCGTAGGTGGTGTGCGGGTCGAAGAAGGTGGCCTCCTCCGAGCAGATGATCACGTCGGCCTCGTTCAGCCAGTAGAACGCACCACCGGCGCACATCCCCTGCACGGCGCAGATCAGCGGCTTCCAGACCCGATTCTGCTTGGGGCCGAGGTAGACACCGGGGTCCTCGGCGCTGAACGGGTTCGCATGCCGCTCGCGACCCTCCTTGCGGTCGACCCCGGTCGAGAACGCCCGGTCGCCGGACGCGCGCAGCACAACCACGTGGATGTCGTCGTCGACCCGACACCGATTCCAGATCTGCCCGAATTCCTCGAGCATCGGCTGGTTGAAGCTGTTCAGCACCTCGGGCCGGTTGAGCGTGACGGTGGCGACGTGATCGTCCACGTCGAACAGGACGGTGCTGAACTCGGTCATGGGCAAAGCCTCCGCTGCGTCATAGAGCCACGTGCACATTCTTCGTCCGCATCAAGGCCAACAGACCCTTGCGGCCGCCCTCGACCCCGTGACCGCTGGCCTTCCAGCCGCCGAACGGGGCCGACGGCGGAAGCGCAGCCATGCTGTTAACCGAAACGTATCCGGCGTCGAGCCGCGCCGCGACCCGATGCGCGCGCCGCAGGTTCTCGGTCCACACGTATCCGGCCAGACCGAACTGGTTGCCGTTGGCCAGGGCGACCGCCTCGTCCTCGTCGTCGAAGGGCAACACGCTCAGGACCGGTCCGAAGACCTCCTCGTTGGCGAGCCGGCTCGACGGGTCGACGTCGACGAACACGGTGGGTTCGACGAAGAAGCCGTCGGACAACTCGCCGCCCGGACGGCCGCCACCGGTGAGCAGGCGCCCCGCTCCGTCGGATCGGGCCTGCTCGATGATGCCGAGGATGCGCTCGCTGGACACCTCGCTGGCGACCGGGCCCATCAGCGTGTCCGCTGCGAACGGCATCCCCAGCACGAACCGCCGCGCCGTCTCGAGGATCGTCTCGACCGCCTGCTCGTACACCGAGCGCTGGACGAGCAGCCGGGTCGGCAGGAAGCAGCCCTGACCACTGTTCTGCGCCGCCCCCAGCACCGCCGCGAGGCGAGCCACCCGGGCGACGTCACTGTCCTCGAACAGCAGCGACGCCGACTTGCCCCCGAGCTCCAGCAGCGCCGGAACGTACCGATCAGCGGCCGCCCGGCCGACCGAACGGCCGGCCACGTTGCCGCCGGTGAAGCTGATGACGCCGACGCCCGGGTGCTCGCACAGCCGGGCTCCCACGGTCGGGCCACCGCCGACGACGTTCACCAGGCCCGGGGGCAGGCCGGCCTCGGTCGCGACCTGGGCGAAGGCAACCGACGAGAACGGCGCCAACTCCGAGGGTTTGAGCACGACGGCGTTGCCCGCGGCGAGCGCCGGCGCGACCTTCACCGCCAGGGCCATGGCCGGTCCGTTGTACGGGATGATCGCGCCCACCACCCCGTACGGCACTGGCACGGCGTAGTCGTGCACGGCACCGGCGGCGGCCACCGGCGCGACCAGCCCTTCGATCTTGTCGGCCCATCCGGCGTAGTAGCCGAACCAGTCCGCGGCGGCCAGCACGCCGGCCACCGAGGTGCGGATCGGCATCCCCATCTCGAGTGACACCACGGCGGCCAACTCGACGCTGCGCTCGCGGACCGTGGCCGCCACGCTGTTGAGCACGTCGCGCCGCTGGCTCGGTGCGGCTGCGGCCCACTCGGCCTGGCTCGACGCGGCGAGGTGGACGGCCCGGTCGACGTCGTCGTCGCCGGCCAGCCGCCATTCGCCGAGCGGCTTGCCGTCGCCCGGGTACACGTGGGTGTGCCGCTCGCCCGTCGCGTCGGCGACGAGCGCCCCGCCGATGTGCACCGCGGCGGCCGGCAAGAGGGCGCGGGCCGCCGGCTCGTCGATCGGGACCGTCTTCGTGCCGGGCATGCGGGCTCCTCTGTGCCTATCCGGGCCTATCGGTGGCTACGGTCAGCGGCGATCAGTTCGCCGACCCGCTCGACGACCGCGGCACGGTCGACCTTGCCGTTGGGCACGCGCGGCAAGGCCGCCACGCGGAACAACCGACGGGGACGCTTGTAGGCCGCCAGCCGAGGACCGACCGCCGCGAGCAGGTCGTCCGGGCTGGCGTCGGCCTCGACCACGGCGACCGGGATCTCGCCCAGCCGATCGTCCGGCCACGACACGACCACTGCCTCCTTGACCCGCTCGTCGTCCTCGAGCGCGGCCTCCACCTCTTCCGGCGCGATGTTGAATCCGCCGCAGATGATGATGTTCTTCAGCCGCCCGGTGATGTAGAGGTAGCCGTCCTCGTCCAGGCGCCCGAGATCGCCGGTGTGCAGCCAGCCACCGGCGCTGCGGGCCGGTTCGTCCGATCCGGTGAGGTAGCCCGCCATCGCCGAACGGGAGCGCACCCAGATCTCGCCCGACTCTCCCGCGGCCACGTCCTCGCCCTGGCGGTCGACCAGGCGCAGTTCCACGCCGGGCAGCGGGCGGCCGACCGAGCCCGGGCGCCGGCGGCCGGACAGCACGTCCTTGACGCTCTCGATCGCGATACCGCCGAAGGCCTCGGTCTGGCCGTAGGCCTGCAGCACCGGTACCCCGAACCGCTCCTCGAACTGCTCGCGCAGGGCGACGGTCAGCGGGGCCGTCCCGGACGACACGTACCGCACGGCGCCGAGCTTGTCGCCCGGCTCGAGCTCGTCGATCAACATCCGCAGCATGGCTGGATTCAGAGTGAGGTTGTCGATGCCGTGCTGGTCCACGAGCCGCTTGGTCATCGCCCCGTCGAACTTGCGCAGCAGCACCACGTTGCGACCCACGTAGAGGGCGAACAGCAGGCGCACGATGCCGGCGGTGTGCGAGAGCGGGTTCGCGATCAGGTTCGGCGGCTTGTCGGTGTCGGGCAGCGGGCTGGGTCCGGGGTCGCTGCGAAATGCCGACACCGTCGCGCGCAGGTTCGACCAGGCGTTGTCGTGGGTGAGCACCACGCCTTTCGGCACACCGGTCGATCCGGACGTCAGCAGGATGAACGCCGCCTCGTCGCCGCGGATATCGGCCGGGACGGCCAGCGGCCCGACTTCGCCCTGGTCGTGCCGGAGCCGGTCGAAGCTGACGACCGGGACGGCGACCGGGTGATCGATGACCGCGTCCCCCGGATCGCACACGAGCGCGGCCACATTCATCGCCGCGACGACGCGGGCCGCCTCCGATACCGGCGCCGCCGGGTGCATCGGCACCACGGCGGCACCGCGTAGCCAGGTGGCGACCAGCACGGGCAGGAACCGCTCGTCGTTGCCGATGCGGGTCAGCACCCGGGACCCGGGGCCGACACCGACCTCGGCCAGCCGGGCCGCCAGCGTGCCGGCCGCGCGGGCCAGCTCGTCGAACGTCCATACCGGCTCGTCCTCGACGAATAGGAAGCCGTGGTCGGGTCGTTCCGCGGCCCGCCACGCGAGCAACGCGGCGAGCGACCCCGTCCCGATACGGTCGGCGAGGCGCGCTACCTCCGGCCGATCGGGGACGACGGGGCTGTCCACCACGAAACGATCCTCCAAGACATTCACCGGGCAATGGGGTCAGGCGGCTGCGCCCTCGGCGAACCGCACCTTGCCGATCACGCCGATGGTCTGCCGCCGGATCATCCACTTGCCGTCGCGCTGCACCAGTTCCCAGTCGTAGTCGACCGAGAACGCCTGCCGGTGGAAGAGCACGATCATCTTCAGATGGGTGCTGGCCGTGCCGTCGTCGTACACCTCGGTGAACTGCGACGTCGGGTGGTGGGCGACGGCTTCGGGCGCGGTCTCATAGAACTGCCGGAGCTCAGCCGGCCCGGTCATGACCTTGCCGTACACGGTGCTCGCATCGAACACGGCATCGTCGGTGAAGAGCGCGAGGATGTCGTCCCACCCCGGATGGTCGCAGTGGTAGCCGTACCTGGCGACGAGCTCCGAGATGTCGATCTTCGCTTGAAGGATCTCGACCTGCTGCATGGCGGCTCCTGATCGGTCGGCTCGAGAAGCTCCACCCGTCCGGCTTTCGAGCGCTCAAATAGTTATATCAGTTGTAGATCGATGAGCCCAGGACTTGCCCATCACACCGCAATAGCGAGGAATCGCCAATCGAGGACGTCCCGGTCGTCGCTGCCCGTGACCTGGCTGTGCAGCTGGACGAGTGACCCGCCGGGCACCGGCTCGACGGCCTCGACCGTCAGCCGGCTGCGCAGCGTGTCACCCTCACGAACCGGACCGACGTGGTCGCAGCTGTGCCAACCGACCACGGTCACCAGCCGGGGCAACGCGCGGCCGGCCTGCGAGAGCGCCAGGCCGATCGTGTGCCCGCCGTAGACGAGGCGCTCGCCACCTTGCGCAGCATCGTGGTGGACCTTGGCCACGTTGAGCGTGAGCCGGGCCAGTTCGGGCGCGGACGACACGACGTCACCGCCGCCGATCTCCCACGTCTGCCCCTTCTCGAGCCGCGGTGACGTGTCGCCGACGTAATCGCTGAACGCGTCGAGATCCCAATCCTGGACCAGGCGGCCGAGCCCGCCGACCTCGCCCGGGCCGACCGGCGGTGGCCGCGGCACCTCATCCAGGTCGTCCGCGTGGCCGGTGTCGGCGGTCGGGTCGCGCAGCGGGATCATCGCGCAGCGGACGAAGTCCAGGACGAGGTCGCCGCGCTGGTCACAGGTGGTGATCCGCAGCGCGACCAGCCCGGTGGCCGCTCGGTCGGGCCGGGCCCGGTTCTGCCGCAGGCCGACTACCTCGGTGCGGGTGCGCAGCGTGTCCCCGATGGCCGGCAGGCGATGGAACCGCAGGCCGCGGTAGAACAGGTTGGCCCTCACGTGATGGGTGGCAACGGTGGACTGACCGATGGCGACGTCCCAGACGAGGGCGGGATGGGCGAGCGGGGCCCGACCGGTCACCGCCCGGGCCAGCTCGTCGTCGAGGGCCAGCGCCAGCCGGTCGCCGACGATGGCCTGGTGGGTGCTCGCCCGGCCGGTCGACAGCGTCAACCCCGGTGCGGCCGAGAACACCTGCCCGGGCTCGAAGTCTTCGAACCACGGCCCCTCGGCCACGGTCATAGGGTCAGGCCGCGGCTGACGAGCTGCGCGACGATGACGTTGCGCTGGATCTCGTTCGTGCCCTCGCCGACGATCATCAGCGGTGCGTCGCGGAAGTAGCGCTCGACGTCGAACTCGGTCGAATAGCCGTACCCACCATGGATTCGGACGGCGTTCAGGGCGATCTGCATCGCCGCCTCGCTGGCGAACAGCTTGGCCATGCCGGCTTCCATGTCGCAGCGTTCGCCCCGGTCGAAGAGCTCGGCGGCGTGCCGGACCAGCTGCCGGGCCGCGGTGTAGCTCGTCGCCATGTCGGCCAGGTAGTTGCCGATCGACTGGTGCTGCCAGATCGGTTTGCCGAAGCTCGTCCGATCCTGGGCATAGCGCAGCGAATCCTCCAACGCGGCGCGAGCCACGCCCAACGCCCGGGACGCCACCTGGATCCGGCCGGTTTCCAGCCCTTTCATGAACTGGCTGAAACCGCGGCCCTCGACGCCGCCGAGCAGGGCGTCGGCCGGCACCCGGCAGTCCTCGAAGCTCAGCTCGCAGCTCTCGACCCCCTTGTAGCCGAGCTTCGGCAGATCCCGCGAGACGGTCAGGCCCGGACCCTGCTCGACCAGCAGGACGCTCATGCCGGCGTGCCGGGGCTGTGCGGCCGGATCGGTCTTGGCCAGCACGGCGATCAGCCGCGAGCGCCGCGCGTTGGTGATCCAGGTCTTGGTGCCGTTGAGGACATAGTCGCCGCCGTCGCGCTTGGCGGTCGTGGTCATCGCCTGCAGGTCCGAACCACCGCCGGGCTCGGTCAGAGCCATCGTGGCCCGGCACTCGCCGGTGGCCATCAGCGGCAAGTACTGCCGGCGCTGGGCCTCGGTGCCGAACATCACCAGCAACTTGGCGACAACGGTGTGCCCGCCCATCGCGCCGGCCAGGCTCATCCAGCCCCGAGCGAGCTCCTCGGTCACCTGTGCATAGCAGGGCATCGACACCGGGGCGCCGCCGTAGGGGGCCGGGACGGCCAGCCCGAAGATCCCGAGCTGCTTCATCTGCTCGATCAGCTTCTCGGGGTACTCGTTGGCGTGTTCGAGCTCGTGAGCGACGGGCAGGACCTCGCGCTTGACGAAGTCGCGCACAGCGAGCACGTAGTCGCGTTCTTCCCGGGTCAGGTCGGTCACTGGCTCGCCTCCTCGGGCGGGAACAGCCCTATTATTCTTCAACTGAATTAACTGTAAGGGACGGTGCATCGAACGTGACCGCGCAGACTGACGGTATTCCTCACACCGTCACGGCCGCTGCGATCGATCTCACCCACTACGTCCGGCCCGGTGACACAGTCGTCTGGGGCCAGGCCTGCGCGGAGCCTCTGTCGCTCACCCGGGCGCTCGCCGAGCAGCAGCCCTCGATCGGCCCGGTGCGCTGTTTCCTCGGTGTCGGCGCTTCGGGCAGTCGGATCGCTGATGGCCTCAGCTTCGTGGGCTACGGCGGTGGCGGCACCAATCGGCGGCTCGACCGGGCCGGCGCCCTCGAGATCCTGCCCAGCCGCTACAGCGACCTGCCCCGGTTGTTCGCCGACCGCACCGTCCCCATCGACGTGGCGTTCGTCCAGGTCACGCCCGGGAACGAACCCGGCACCTACCACTTCGCGCTCGCCGCCGAATACCTGGTCGCGGCCGCGCGCGCGGCGCGGGTGGTCATCGTCGAGGTGAACGAGGGCGCCCCGCACACCCCCGACGCGCCGGTCCTACGGGCCGCCGACATCGCCGCTGTCGTGCACGCCGCCTACCGTCCGGCCGAGCAGCCGGCACCGGCCGCGACCGATGCCGAAGCGCGCATCGCCGGGCACGTCGCCGAGCTGGTCGAGGACGGGTCGACGCTGCAGGTGGGCCTGGGCACCCTGCCCGAGGCGATCGTGCGCGGGCTGACCGGTCGCCGCGATCTCGGCGTGCACTCCGGGACCATCGGCGACGCGGTCGCGGAGCTGACGGACGCGGGGGCGATCTCCAACGCCGGCAAGGTGCACGACCGGGGCACGAGCGTGGGCGGCGTGCTGATCGGCACCCGGCGGCTCTTCGACTTCGCACACCGCAACGAAGGCCTGGCGCTGCGCGACACGACGTACACCCACGATCCGGCCGTGCTCGCCGAGCAGCCGCGGCTGGTGGCGGTGAACTCAGCGCTCGAGGTCGACCTGACCGGGCAGGTCAACTCCGAGGTCGCGGCCGGGCGGTACCTCGGCGCGGCCGGCGGGTTGCTGGACTTCATCCGGGGCGCGCACCGATCGCCGGGCGGGTTGCCGATCATCGCGCTGCGATCGACCGCCGGGGCGGGGAGCACGATCGTCGCCGAGCTGTCCGGCCCGGCCACGCTGCCCCGCAGCGAGGCGGCGATCATCGTGACCGAGTTCGGGGCGGTCGACCTGCGCGGCCTGACATTGTCGCAGCGACGCGATCGGCTGCTCGAGCTCGCCCATCCCGACCACCGCGACCAGCTCGCCGCGGTCGCCCCCGGTCCCGGCCAGCTCCGGGCCATCGACAGAGAGCAGTCGACATGAGAAGAGCAGTCGTGGTCAGCCCGGTCCGCACACCGGTCGGCGCGTTCGGCGGGGCGTTGCGGACGGTGCCCGCCGAGGACCTGGCGACGGTCGCCGTCCGCGCCGTCGTTGACCGATCCGGGATCGACCCAGCGCGGATCGAGGATGTGGTGCTGGCCCAGTCCTACGCGAACTCCGAGGCGCCGTGCATCGGACGGTGGGTCGCTCTGAACGCGGGGTTGCCGATCGAGGTGCCTGGAATGCAACTCGACCGGCGGTGCGGCAGTGGCCTGCAGGCGGTCATCACGGCGGCCATGATGGTGCAGACCGAGGCCGCCGACGTGGTGATCGCCGGAGGCGTCGAGAGCATGAGCGGCGTCGAGCACTACACCCGCGACGCCCGCTGGGGTCAGCGGGCCGGCGCGGTGACCCTGCACGATCGACTGGACCGGGGGCGGCTGCGGTCGCAACCGGAGAGCCGGTTCGGGGTGATCTCCGGGATGATCGAGACAGCGGAGAACCTGGCGACGAAGTACGGCATCACTCGCGACGCCGCAGACGAATTCGCGGCCGAGAGCCAGCGACGGGCCGCAGCGTCCTGGGGCCGGGGCGCGTTCGACGGCGAGGTCGTGCCGGTCGAGGTCCCGCAACGCCGCGGTGACCCGGTAGTCGTCACCCGCGACGAGGGCGTGCGGCCGGACACGACCGTCGAGAAGCTCGCCGCCCTGCGGCCGATCATGCCCGGCGGGACGGTCACCGCCGGCAACGCCAGCCAGCAGAACGACGCCGCCGCCGCCTGCCTCGTCGTCGCCGAGGAGGTCGCCGAGGCGCTCGACCTGCAGCCGATGGCGGCCCTCACCGGCTGGGCGGCCGCGGGTTGCGACCCGGCGATGATGGGCATCGGCCCCGTCCCGGCGGTGGCTCGGCTCTTCGAACGGACCGGGCTGTCATTCGACGACCTGGATCTCGTCGAGCTCAACGAGGCGTTCGCCGTCCAGGTCCTCGCCGTGCTCGATGCCTGGGGTTGGGACGATCGGTCCCGGCTGAACGTGAACGGCTCGGGCATCTCGCTCGGGCATCCGGTCGGCGCCACCGGCGTCCGGATCATGACGACCCTGCTGCACGAGTTGCAGCGCCGCTCCGGCCGATTCGCGCTGGAGACCATGTGCGTCGGCGGCGGCCAGGGACTGGCTGCGATCTTCGAACGGCTGTGATCGAGAAAACTAAACCAGTTATCTGTTTATATTAAATTGGGGCAGCACCCTGTATCGTGTCTGGAGGCAGCGCGAGCGGACGTGATGGAGGGGAACGTGAGCATCACCGAGGATCAGCCCGTCGCGGCCGCGGAGTTCGGCAAGCTCACCGACGAGGCTCTCGAGCGATCGCGCCGCCGTCTCGGCGTGCCTCAGCCGTTACAGCGCAGCCCGCACAACCTCGAGGTCAGCCGCGACGGCACCCGCCATTTCGCGTACGGCTACGGCGACGACAACCCGCTGTACTGCGAGCCCCACTACGGCAAGAGCTCCCGGTGGAGAACGCTGATCGCCCCGCCGGGCTTCATGTACACGATGGGCGAGGACGCCGCGCCGACCCCGGACGCCGAGACCCGGGCGCTGCTGAAGGGCGACCCGTTCGCGGGCCTCGGCTCGTATCAGGCCGTCATGGAGTTCGAGTGGTACCGCCCGCTCGTGCTGGGCGACACGTGCCGACTCCTGCAGACCCAGGTCGGCGTCCAGGTGAAGCCGAGCCGATTCGGCGGCCGCACCGCACACGTCACCCGTGACTTCCTCTACGCGAACGGCAACGGCGAGGTTCATGCCGTCCGCCGGGGTACCTGGATCAACGCCGAGCGCTCGGCGACGAAGACCCGATCCGACGATCAGAACCATCGCAGTGCCGAGCCCTACACCGAGGCGCAGCTCGCCGAGATCGACGCCGGGTACGAGGCCGAGACCCGGTGCGGCGCCGAGCCGCGCTTCTGGGAGGACGTGTCGATCGGCGAGCAGATCCAGCCGCGGGTCAAGGGACCGCTCGTCACCACCGATGTGGTGGTCTGGCACATCGGCTGGGGCATGCAGCTGACGCCACCGGGCGCGTTCCGGCTGGCTTATCGCACGCGCAAGAAGGCTCCCGGTCTCTACCCGGCCAACGATCTCAACATCCCCGACACCGTGCAGCGGCTGCACTGGGAACCGGAGCGGGCCCAGGAGCTCGGGCTGGCCACGTCCTACGACTACGGGGCGATGCGCGAGATCTGGATGATGCACGCGCTCACCGACTGGATGGGCGACGACGCCTGGCTCTACCAGATGCGCTGCGAGCACCGCCGGTTCAACTACATCGGCGACACGACGTGGATCCGGGGAAGCGTGATCGGCAAGCGCACCGAGGGCCAGCACTCGATGGTCGACCTGGAGCTGCGCTGCACGAACCAGCGCGGTGAAGTGACCACCCCCGGCACCGCCACGATCATCCTGCCCAGCCGGGAGTTCGGGCCGGTGCACTTGCCGCCGCCGCCCGCCCCGACGCTGGACGGCATGGTGCAGAAGGAACTCGAGCGCTTCAGCATCGACAGCACCTGAAGCGTAGGGCCACCCGCTGGTGGCCGATCCCATGGGCGCACCGAGGCCCGGACGAGTCCGCCCAGTCCCGCCTTTGCTCTGCTTACCAATACGCAGCATTTGGCCGGCGCGCGACCCATCCCAGCGAACTTAGATATCGATGGCGCGCCATGACAGCACATACGTATCAAGATCCGCCGCGAGGAAGTTGTGATCTTGGAGTTATGGCCGAATAGCGGCCGTAAGTCCAAGATCACGGGCGGCGGCCGGCCGACGAGCCGGACCCACCGCGCGCGTCACGGCGGAGCGGCCGGCAACGCTACCTCGGTAGGCCCAGGCCGCGTTCGCCGATGATGTTGCGCTGGACGTCCTTGGTGCCCGCGCCGATCGTCACCTTGTAGCCGTCCAGGTAACGATCGCGGACGGCCGACTCGCCGACCAGACCGTCGAGCCCGGCGCTGTCCACGACGAGCCGGTCCACCCGTTGCCGCAGCTCGGAGTAGTAGAGGCGGATCATCGACGCGCTGGCGCCGAGGTCGTCGTTGCGAGCGCTCCGCGACACCATCCGCAGTGTCATCGCGTACATGGCCCGCGCCTCGGCCCGGGCCGTCGCGAGGCCGGCCGCCACCGCGTCGTCGACGCCCGGGCGCAGCCGATCCTCGATGTAGCGCGCGAGTTCGAGTTGCTCGCGCAGGAAGCCGGTGCCGCGCTCGAAGCCGAGGGTGGACATCGCCACGCTCCATCCGGCGCCCAGCTCGCCGACCACGTTGGTGACGGGGATGCGGACCTCGTCGTAGAACACCTCGCAGAATTCGGTCGTTCCGGCCATCGTCATGATCGGCCGCACGTCGATGCCGGGGCTGCGCATATCGCAGATCACCCAGGTGAGCCCGTGATGGCGGGCCGAGCCCGGATCGGTTCGGATGAGCAGTTCCTGGAAGTCGGCGATGTCGCCGTCGCTGGTCCAGATCTTCTGCCCGGTGACCACGATCGCGTCGCCGTCGAGGCGGCCGCGCGTGGTGAGCGCGGCGAGGTCGCTGCCGGCGCCCGGCTCGGAGAACCCTTGGCACCACACCGATTCGCCGCGCAGGATGCGAGGCAGGTGATAGCGCTTCTGGTCCTCGCCGGCGCGGGCGATGAGCGTGGGGCCGGCGTGGTTGATGCCGACGAAGCCGCAGCCCAGGTCGGGCGAATCGGCCCGTACGCACTCCTCGTACCAGATCAACTGCTGGGCGAGGCCCAGCCCGCGGCCGCCGTACTCGGCCGGCCAGCTGACGCCGGCGTATCCGCCGTCGAACTGGACGCGCTGCCATTCCAGGTCGAACTCTCGGCGGGCGGCGCGGTCGGTCGGTGCCGGCTCGCGCGGGACGTGGTCGGCCAGCCAGTCCCGGACCTCGGCCCGGAACTCCTCATCCCCGGCGACATCGGTCAGCTCCATCGCGGAACCGGCCTCACCATGGGTTGGCCGCCGCCAGCAGCCGCTCGACCCGCCGGGACGGCGTCGCGAACTGCGCGCCGAGTACGTGGGCTCGCTTGAGATAGCGATGCGCGGAGTGCTCGTCGGTGAAGCCCATCGCGCCGTGGTTCTGGATGTTGTCGCGCGCGTTGGTCAGCGCCGCTGAGGTCGCGATCACCGACGCCGCGGTGACGTCCAGCGCCGCCTCGGGGCGGCCGGCGTCGAGCTCGACGGCGGCCAGTCCGGTCAGCGCCCAAGCCGCCTCGGCCCGAACGGCCATGTCGGCGCACCGATGCTTGACGGCCTGGAAGCTGCCGATCGGGCGGCCGTACTGCACCCGATCGACGGCGTAGCGGACCGACTCGTCCCGGGCGCGTTCGGCGATCCCGACGAGCATCGCGGCAGCGAGTACCGCGCCACGCCCCGTGATGGCCGCGGACTCGACGGCCAGGCCCACTCCCTCGTCGATGCACGCGATACGCAGCTGGTAGGCCGGATCGATGGTGGCCGTCGTCTCGACGGTCTGCACCTGATCGCCGTCCACCAGCCGGCAACGGCCCGAGTCGTCGACCAGCAGCACCGAGCCCACCGGCGTCCCGTCGCTCCAGATCCGCCACTCGCCGTGACCGCGCGCCGGTTCGCCCAGTGCCACCCGTTCCGTTCCGGAAACGAGGGCGCTCAGCCGAACGGTGTCGCCCGCGGCCATCGCCAGCTCAACGGCGAGCACGGTGCCGAGGAACGGCGCGCTGGCCAGGGCCCGGCCGAGCTCGCGGAACAGCACGACCTGCTCGGCCAGGCGATAGCCGACCCCGCCGTAGCGCTCCGGGACCGCCAGGGCGAGCCAGCCGAGCTCGGCGCACGCCTGCCACGGCGGATCATCGCGTTCGGACAGCAGCCGCGCGGCGGTTCGGGCGATCTCCGCCTGGTCCTCGTTCTCGGCGAGGTCGATCACCCGGGCTCCTTTTCGACGGGTACGAACCGAGGCAGACAGACTACCATTTGGTTAACTGAATTCACTACATAGCACGAGGCCCGCCTCCCCGACTTTGCATTCGAGATCGACGCTATCCAGCGGCCGTTGGCTCGCGACAGCGTCGATCCTGGATGCAAAGTCGGGCGGGCGACGCGAGAGGGGACTTCGATGGGTGTGCGACTCTCGATCGACGAGGCCTGGGAGTGCATCGAGGCAAGCCATACCGGGATCGTTACGACGCTGCGCCGCGACGGCTTCCCCATCACGCTGCCGGTCTGGTTCGTCGTCATCGATCGCGAGATCTACCTGCGTACGCCGGCACACAGCAAGAAGGTCGCCCGCGTCCGCCACGACAGCCGAGCCGGATTCCTGGTCGAGTCCGGTGAGCGCTGGGTCGAGCTCAAGGCGGTGTCGTTCAGCGCGCACGCGTCCGTCGTCGACGACGAACAGGTGCGGGCCCAGGTGCTGGCGATGCTCAGCGACAAGTACCAGCAGTACCGCGCGTCACGCAGTGCGTTGCCCACGGCGACGGTGCAGCACTACGCCAGCCCCGAGGCCATCGTGCGGCTGACGCCCGAGGGCCGGATCCTCACGTGGGACAACGCCCGCATCGTGTTGTCCTGACGGTTACACCGCGGCCAGCACCTGCGGGGCGATCCCCTGCCGCAACGACTCGGGGTCGCCGAGGTACTGGCGGTCCAGGAGCGCCCGTTTCAGATACACGTGGACGTCGCACTCCCACGTGTAGCCGAAGCCGCCGTGCAGCTCGACGGCGGATCGCGCTGCCCGCACGTAGCCGTCGGTGATGTGCGACTTCGCCAACGCGGCGGCGTCCGCAGCGGCGGGTAGACCGACGTCCAGGGCATGTGCGGCGTACCAGTAGAGGCCCCGGCCGGGCTCCACGAGTAGGGCCAGGTCGGCCAGCTGGTGCTTCACCGCCTGGAACTGTCCGATCAGCTGCCCCCACTGCCGACGCGTCTTCGCGTACTCGACGCTGAGGTCCAGGCAACGCAGCGCACCGCCGAACGCGTCCGCCGCGACCAGCACGTGGCCCACCGCGCGGACGTAGGCGACGAGATCGGCCGCCGCGGCCGGCAAGGACTCCAGGGCCTCCGCCTCGATCGCCACCACATCGATGGGACGGGTCAGGTCGATCCCGGGCCGCCGCTGCTCGGTCGCGGCCGGCCCGGCAGCGGCGATCGCGAATCCGGCCGCGGTACGCACGAGGTACACATCGGCATCGCGTCCGCCGAGCACCGGCGCCCCCTCGTCCCAGACCAGGGCGGCCCGAACCGCGCCCGAGGTCAGCCCGGGCAGCCAACGGGCGCGCTGCGAAGCGCTGCCGCCCCGGGCGATGGCGAGCGAAGCCAGCCAGTGACTGAGATGCGGGCCGGGGGCGGCGCCGTATCCGAGCGCCTCGGCCGCCACCGCCAGGTCGAGGACGCCCAGCCCGAGCCCGCCGAACTCCTCAGGCATCGCGATCCCGGCCAGGCCGAGCGCGTTGAGGCCGTCCCACACGTCGGCGAGATCGTCGTCGGGCGCCTCGGCCCGGGCGCGGACCTCGGCGACCGGATGCTCGGTGAGCAGGTAGCTGCGCACGGTGTCGCCGAGCAGTTGCTGTTCCGGACTCAGCTCGAAGTTCACGGCTGAGCCCCCTGGGCATCGCGGGGCAGGCCGAGCCCGCGCTCGGCGATGATGTTGCGCTGGATGTTCGAGGTGCCGCCGGCGATGGCGACGCCCAGGGATCCGAAGAACTGGTTGAGCCAACGCTCGTCGCCCGGCCGAGCCGTCGCCCGAGGGTCGAGCAAGCTGGCCGACCCGAGCACGTCCAGGGCGATCTCGGAGACCCGTCGGGCGATCTCGGTGTGCAGCAGCTTGTTCAGCAAGGCCAACCTTCCAGGCCCCTCCGACCCCGAGCCGGGCGAGGCTTGGATGAGCGCCGAGCAGCGCTGGGCCTCGATCCATCCGTGCAGCTCGACCAGCCGGCTGCGCACTCCAGGGTCGTCGATCGCGGGGCGGCCGTTCACGTGGCGGCGACGGGCCAGCTTGACCAGGCTGGCGAACAACGCGGCCGAGGTCTCCGGGGCGGCCAGCGTCGAGCGCTCAGCGGCGAGCGTCGTCCGCGAGACGGCCCAGCCCTGGCCGCGCTCGCCGACCAGCAGGCCGAGCGGGGTGCGGACGTCGGTGAGGAACACTTCGCTGAACTCGGACGATCCGGTGAGCTGGCGAAGGGGCCGGACCTCCACTCCGGGTTGGTGCATGTCGAGCAGCAGGTAGGACAGGCCGGCCCGCCGCGGCTGGTCGGGTTCGGTGCGGGCGAGCAGGAACATCCAGTCGGCCCGCATCGAATTCGACGTCCACACCTTCTGGCCGTTGATCACCCACGCGTCGCCGTCGACGACCGCCGTGGTGCGTAGGCCCTCGAGATCGCTGCCGGCGTCGGGCTCGCTGTAGCCCTGGCACCAGCGCAGTTCGCCCGTGACGGTGGGCGGCACGAACTGTTCCCGCTGGGCCGGCGTCCCCCACCGCAGCAGGGTGGGCACGAGCAGCGCCGTCCCGACCCCGCCCACCTCGAGCGGCGCGCGCATTCGGCCGAACTCCTCGCGCACGACCTGGGCCCGGACCGGATCGGGCGCCTGACCCGAGCCGCCGTAGCTCTCGGGCACCCCGCGGTAGAGCAGACCCGCCGCCACCGCGTCCCGCCGGAACTTCGCGACGTAGTCGTCGTCGGCGGCCCGATCCGGCTGCCAGTGCCGATCGAGGAACGCGCGCACCTCGCCGCGGAACCGCTCGTACTCGGGCCCCTCGGAAAGATCCATCGTGAGACAGCTCCCGATCTGATCGACGAAACCGCTAACCTATTGTACTTTATTGACCATGGCTGCGGCACTACCCTTCGGAGCGCTGGTCACCGCGCTGGCCGCCGAGCGGCCGGATACCGCGGCCGTCACCTGCGGCGCCACCTCACTCACCCGGGCCCAGCTCGACCGGCGTACCAACCAGCGCGCGCGTCGCTACGAGAGCCTCGGCGTCGGCCCGGGCGACCTCGTCGTCGTGCAACTCCCGAACTCGGTCGAGCTCGTCGAGAGCGTCGTCGCGGCCTGGAAGCTCGGCGCGGTTCCGCTCGTGCTGCCGCCGACGATGCCGGCCGCCGAACGGGCCCCGATCCTCGAGCTGGGCTCCCCCGCGCTGGTCGTCGACACCGCCGACCCGGCCCCGGCCGACGAGAGTGACGCACCGCTGGCGCCGGTGGTCTCGCCGTACTGGCGCGCCTCCACGTCCGGCGGCAGTACCGGGCGGCCGAAGCTGATCTACACGAATCGACCGGCCGTCGCCGACCCGGACGAGCGCACCCTGCACCTGCGCCGCGACGGCTGCATCGCCATACCCGGTCCGCTGTATCACGGCGCCCCGTTCCTGTTCATGACGTTCGGGCTCATGCGCGGCAAGCACGTCGTCCTGCTGCCGAAGTTCGACCCCGAAGCCACCTTGCGGGCGTGTGCTGAACATCGGGCCGACTACCTGCTGCTCGTGCCGACGATGATGAACCGGATCTGGAAGCTGCCGCCCGCAACCCGCGACGGCTACGACCTCGCCCCGCTCGAGGTGATGCTGCACCTCGGGGCCAGCTGCCCGCCGGAGCTCAAGCGCGCCTGGATCGAATGGCTCGGCCCGCGCCGCGTCCACGAGCTCTACGCCGGCACCGAGGGGCAGGCCATGACGTGGATCCGCGGCGACGAGTGGCTGCGGCATCCCGGCTCGGTCGGACGGCCGGTGGGCGGCGCGCAGATGCGGGCGTTCGACGAGCAGGGCCGCGCGCTTCCGCCCGGCGAGGTGGGCGAGATCTTCATGCGAGCACCGGACGGCAGCGGCCCCAGCTACCGCTACGTCGGCGCGACGGCCCGCACCCACGACGGATGGGAATCGCTGGGCGATCTGGGCTGCGTGGACGCCGAGGACTACGTCCACATCCTCGACCGACGCTCGGACCTGATCCTCAGCGGCGGCGCGAACGTGTATCCGGCCGAGGTGGAGGCCGCCATCGAGGCCCACCCCGCGGTGCGCGCCGCCGTCGTGATCGGGCGCCCTGACCCGGACCTCGGACACCGGGTGCACGCCGTCGTGGAACCCGTGGCCGGCGCGGCGATCGACGAGGGCGAGCTGCGCCGACACCTCGCCGACCGGCTCGTGCGCTACAAGACGCCGCGCAGCTTCGAGTTCACCGACGAGCCGCTGCGCGATGAAGCCGGCAAGGTGCGGCGCAGCGCCGTGGCCGCGTCGCGCCTCGGCGATGGGATCAACACATGCAGCTAGGCGTGATCCTCGGCACGTGGAACGGCAGCCAAGCCGACGCCGCCGCGATGCTCCGCGTGGTCCAGGAGGCCGAGTCTTCCGGGTACGCCATCGCCTGGGTGCCCGAGCTGTACGGCGCCGACGCGGTCAGCCTGATGTCGTGGCTGGCGTCGCACACCAGCCGGATCCGGATCGGGTCGGCCGTCATGCAGATCCCGGCCCGGGCGCCGACCACGACGGCGATGACGGCCGCGTCCCTGGCCGCGCTCTACGGTGACCGGATCGTGCTGGGCTTGGGCGTCTCCGGTCCGCAGGTATCGGTCGGCTGGTATGGCGTGCCGTGGTCGGATCCGATCGGCCGCACCCGCGAGTACCTCGAGACGGTGCGGCTCGCGCTGAGCGGGCAGCGAGTCACGTATGACGGCCAGCACGTGCAGTTGCCCAGCGAGGGCTACCGTCCGCTCAAGCTCGTGCTCAAGAACGAGGCGCACATCCCGATCTACCTGGCCGCGATCGGCCCGCGCAACATCCGCTTGGCCGCCGAGGTGGCGGACGGGTGGCTGCCGGCGCTCGTCTATCCGGAGCGGTTCGACGAGTCGCGGAAACTGTTCTGCGACGCGGTGACCGCGGCCGGACGAAGTCGCGAGGACGTGACGATCGCGGCGTCGACCGGAGCGGTGCTCAACGACGACCTGGCCGCGGCCCGCGACGTGTATCGCCCGTACGTCACGCTGCTGATCGGCGGGATGGGTACTCGCGAGCAGAACTTCTACCGCAACCTGGTCACCGGATACGGGTACGGCGAGGTGGCGAACCGGATCACCGAGCTGTACCTCGCCGGCGACGTCAAGCAGGCGCAGGCCCTGACTCCCGACGAGCTGATCGACAACGTCGGTCTGATCGGTGACGAGGCGCGAATGCGCGACCGGCTCGCGGCCTACGCCGCCGCCGATATCGACATCTTCTCGATCGCCCCGTCCGGGCGCAGCCTGGACGAGAAGCTGCACGTCGTGCGCACCGTCGCGAGCGCGGCCAGCTAGCCCCATCTCGTTGAGTGGTGCGTTGTTGGTCGAGTGGTGCGTTATAGCGCACCACTCAACGAGGTCGGACGGGCGGCGGACCGGACAACTTGCTGCTGATTCGCGGCCGCGGCCGTCTGCCGGGCCCACGGTGATGATCTCGGAGTTGTGGTCGAATAGCAGCCACAAACCCGTGATCATCATCATCAGTCGACCAACCGAGTGGTGCCTTGCCCGTTGAGACGGGCCGCGGACCCGGGGCCGGGACGGACCCGGGCCGGGACGGGGCCGGGCCGGCCGCGGACCCCGGGCCGGGCCCTACTCTGCCGGGCGGCGGCGGACGAGCACGTCGATGCGCCCGGTCTGGACGACTTCACCGCGCTGGTTCTTCAGCCCGAACTGCCGCTCGACCACGCCCCGATCCGGCTTGGACCGCGACGGCCGGACGCCGAGGATCGTGAGTTCCAGATGCACGGTGTCGCCGATGAATACCGGTGCGGGAAAGGTCCAGTTCTGGATCCCCAGCATGGCGATCGCGCTGCCGGAGAACACCCCGAGCCGATCGAGCAGGCCGGTCGCGATCGAGAGTCCGAGCAGGCCGTACACGACCCGCTGACCGTAGACGGTGTCGGCGGCGAACTCGGCGTCGGTGTGGATCGGATTGAAGTCGCCGCTCAGGCCGGCGAACGCGACGACGTCGGCCTCGGTGATGGTGCGCCCCGCGGACACGAACTGCTGCCCGGCGGACAGATCGTCCAGGTAATGCACGTCGGTCACTCCTCGTTACCCGGTCAGCCGTTCAGGGCGACGCCGAGTCGCCCCTTGATCACGTCTCCCGCCTGGTCGACGATGCGGCTGACGAGTTCGGCGCAGGTCGGGATGTCGTGGATCAACCCCTGCGCCTGGCCGGCCGTCCATACCCCGCCGTCGGGATCCCCGTCCTCGTACGCGGCTTTGCGGCCCCGCGCACCGGACGCCAGGTGGGCGATATCCGCGAACGTCGAGTCGGACTGGGCCTCGATCGCCTTGATCTGCTGGGATATGTCGTTGCGGGCCACCCGCGCGGTGTTGCGGAACTTGCGATAGAGCAGGTCGGTTCCGCGCTCGTCGGCGTCGACGAGTCGGCGCTTGACGTTGTCGTGGATCGGCGCCTCGACCGTGGCCATGAAGCGGGTGCCCATGTTGATCGCATCGGCGCCGAGGGCGAGGGCGGCCGCGAGGCCCCGGCCGTCGGCGAAACCGCCGCTCGCGATGATCGGCAGGCCGACCTGGTCGGCCGCGGCCGGGATCAGCACGAGGCCGGGCACGTCGTCCTCGCCGGGATGCCCCGCGCACTCGAAACCGTCGATGCTGACTGCCGCGACGCCGCTGCGCTCGGCCCGCAGCGCGTGCCGCACGCTGACGCACTTGTGGACGACCTTGACCCCGGCCGCGGCGAACGCCGGCAGGTGCGGGGTCGGGTCGTTGCCGGCCGTCTCGACGACGGTGATGCCTGAGTCGATGATCGCGTCACGGAACTCGGCGTAGGGCACCGGTTCGATCGTCGGCAGGATCGTGAGATTCACCCCGAAGGGCCGGTCGGTCATCGTCCGGCACCGCGCGATCTCGCGAGCCAGCCCCTCCGGCGTGCCCTGGGTGAGCGCGGTGAGGAAGCCCAGCGCGCCGGCGTTCGCGACGGCCGCGATCAGCTCGGCCCGGCCCACCGCCGTCATGCCGCCGCAGACGATCGGGTGCTCGACACCGAACTCGCGGGTGAACCGGGTGGACAGCACGGCGGTCAGTGCACTTCCAGGACGACCGCCCCGGCCTGACCTCCGCCGGCGCACATCGCCGCGACGCCGAACCCGCCGCCGCGCCGGCGCAGTTCGTGCACGAGCGTGGTCAGCATCCGGGCGCCGGAGGCCGCGACCGGATGGCCGAGGCTGCAGCCACTGCCGCTGGTGTTGACCACGGCGTCGTCGATGGACAAGGCCCGACAGGCGGCGATCGGCACCGACGCGAAGGCTTCGTTGATCTCCCACAGCGCGATGTCGTCGACGCTGAGCCCCGCGCGCTCGAGCACCCGGGTGATGCCGTCGATGACCGCCATCCCGTTGCGTCGCGGCTCGACGCCGACGTTGGCCCAGGCGCGCACGGTCGCCAACGCCGTGAGCCCTTCGGTTCGGACCACGTCGCCGGCGACCAGGGTCAGCGCGGCGGCCGCGTCGTTGACGCCGCTCGAATTGCCGGCCGTGATGGAGAAGCCGTCGATCTCCGGGTGAACCGGTTTGAGCGCAGCCATCCGCTCCATCGACGTGCCCCGGCGCGGGTGCTCGTCCACCGCGAAGTCGCGGATCGCACCGTCGCGGTGCAGTGCGCGCACCGGCACGATCTCCTCGACGAAGGTGCCGGAGTCGATGGCGGCAATCGCTCGTTCGTGGGAGCGCAGCGCCCAGGCGTCCATCTCCGCGCGGCTGATTCCCGCCTCGACCGCGGTGTTCCAACCGACGGTGATCGTCATGTCGCGGTTGGGCGCCTCGGCCGAGTCGGGATGGGCCGGGCTCATCCAGTCGTCGATCCACTGGTCGGTCGTACCGGGCACGCGAAGGCGCTGCGCGGGATTGAGGGATGCGGACTGGACGCCGCCGGCGATCACCACGCGGTCCATGCCGGATCGGATCGAGCCGGCCGCGACCTGCACCGCGGTGAGGCTGCCCGCGCAGTGCCGGTTGACGGCCTGGCCCGGCACGTGCGTGAGACCCGACTCCAGGGCCGCGTGGCGGGCGACGTCGCCGCCCCCGTAGTTCGATTCGGCGAGGACGACGTCGTCGAACCGGGCCGGGTAGAGGCCAGAGCGCGACACCGACTCGCCGACGACCACCCGCGCCAGCTCCTCGGGAAGGGTCTCGGTGAGGCTTCCCTTGAACGCGGTGCCGATGGCGGTACGGACGGCGCTGACAACGACGGCCTCTGGCATGTCGACCCCTGATCTCTCAGATTCAAGTACTGGCCCATTGGGTATATTAGTTAACTGTAATCCACCATCGACCATGAGACCAGAACCAGGAGCGGCAGATGGAACTCGAGGGTGCAAGTGCGATCGTCACCGGCGGCGGAGGCGGCCTCGGCGCCGGGACCGTGCACCGGCTGACCGCGGCCGGCGTCTCGGTAGTGATCGCCGACCTGTCCGAGGAAGCTGGTTCCCGCCTGGCGAGCGAGGTCGGCGGCAAGGCCCGCTTCGTACGCACGGACGTCACCGACGATGCCTCGCTGCGGGCCGCCATCGACGCCGCGGGCGAGCTCGGGCCGCTGCGCATTGCGGTATCGGCACACGGCGGCCCGACCGCACTGAGCCGGATCCTCGACCGGGACGGCAACCCCTACGCGCTCGAGCTGTTCCGGCGGACCATCGACATCTACCTCGCCGGCACGTTCAACGTCGTCCGGCTGGCCGCCGCTGCGATGGCCCGCACCGAGCCGCTGGAGAGCGGGCAGCGCGGCGTCATCGTCAACACCGCCAGCATCGCCGCCTTCGAGGGTCAGATCGGGCAGTCGGACTACTCGGCGGCCAAGGGCGGCGTCGTGGGGCTGGGGCTGGTCGCCGCGCGCGATCTCGCACCGCTGGGCATCCGGGTCATGACCATCGCCCCGGGCACGTTCTTCACCCCGGCCTTCAAGATGGACGAGGCCGACGCCCAGGCCAAGTGGGGAGCGTCGGTGCCCAATCCGAAGCGGATGGGCCGCCCGGACGAGTACGGCCTACTCGTCAAGCAGATCGCCGAGAACGACTACCTCAACGGCGAGGTCATCCGGATCGACGGGGCCCAGCGCTTCGGACCGCGGCAGTAGCCACTCCGACCGAACAGCGATGGGGCGGTGCCATCCCGGCACCGCCCCATCGTGTTTCCCGGGGGCCGCTAGGGCTTGAGGGCCACGCCCGGTACGGGCTGCCCACACACCGGTGATGCGCCGTCGATCGGCTTGAAGGTCGTGCCCTGGAGCCGAACGATGTAGATGCAGTTCGCCTGGTCCAGACCACCTGCCGTGTCCTTGATGTCGGCGAAGTTCGTCGGCGATTCGATGCCGGCGCCGTCCCATGTCCCCGCTCGGAGCTTGCTGATGAAATCAGCACTGGACGCGTTGCCGCCGGACAACTTGAGGCCGGTGATGAACAGGTCGGCGGTCAGCCAGCCGATGTACTCGCCGAACGTCGGGGTCGTGGTGACACCGGCATACTGGCTCAGGGCCGACACGAACTTCTGCGTTCCGGCGGTGTTCAACTCGACCGGCGCGGCGATCACGGAGAATTCCAGTCCGTTGGCCGCGGCGACGGCGTCCTTGGACGCCAGCAGGTCACCGCCGTAGCCGGTCGCCAGCACCACCGACTTCAGCTTGACGCCGGCCTGCTGGAGTCCGACCGCGATCGCGAACGCGGTGTTCGGGACCACCGGCAGGTAGAGGGCGTCGGTACCCGATGCCTTGATCGCCTGGATGATGGGGCCGACGTTCGTGCTGCCGAACGGCACCGTGTTGTTGAGGTAACCGGCCTTCAGCCCGGCGTGCTCTGCCGACTTGACCGATTCGATCGCCGCCAGTTCGGAGCTGATCGAGCCCGCGTAGCCAACGGCACCCACCTTCGTGGCGCCCTGGGACTTGAAGTACTTCCCCCACGCGGTCGACAACGTGCTGTAGTTGCCGTACCCGTACGCATCGAACAGGTTCGTCGCCGACTTGTCGGTCCACTCCGGCCCGGCGTCGAAGCTCACGCCGGTCACCGGGATGCCCGCAGTAGTGGTCGTCTTGGCCGCCGCCGAGAAGAACGAGCTGTTCTCGAGGATGCCGTAGACGTGGTCCTGCTGGATCAGCTTCTTCGCCCCCGCGACGACGCCCGGGCCGGTCGACTGGTCATCGGCCATGACGTAGCTGAGCTTGTGGCCGTTCACTCCCCCAGCCGCGTTCTCGAGGCCGAGCCGCGCCTTGACGCCCTTCTCCACGGTCGTGAACCCGGATGCGGCCGACCCGGTGAGGGAGGTCAGGACGCCAAGCTTGATCGGCGCTCCCGCGGCCTTTGTTGAATCACCTTTTTTGCTCGAAGACTTCGCCGAGCCGCATGCGCTCAGCCCCACGACGGCCGCGACCGCGACCGCGAGGGCGGCTGTTGTCCGTTTGTGCATGACGTTTCCCTTCGTGTATCGCGCATCACACCCCGACTGACGGCTTAAGCTAACGTAGTTAACTGATTTTGAATAGATCTATGAGGTCACGGTCCGAGAAACCTCCACCGTCGCCGGTGGGTCTTCGGCGAGACTCGCCGCGCGTAGCAACAGTCGTGACGCCTTGCCGGCGTTGTCCCGCAGCGGCCCGTGACAGCGCTCCCACGAGGCCGGAATCGCGATCTCGGGGAAGCGCGTGGCGAGCATGTCCTCCAGGTCACGGTCGGAGACCGTCGCGCTCGCGGTGTCGACGAGCGCGTGGATGTGCTCGAATCCGTCGGCGCCCCGGCGCCCGACGACGATCGCCGAGCGCACCGCGTCGTGGAACTCGATCGCCCCCTCGATCGGGAGCGGCGCGACCAACCCGTGAGCCGTCGAGATCATGTCCTTGGCTCGATCGGCCAGGTAGAGGTATCCGTCTCGGTCGAGGCGTCCCAGGTCGCCCACGCTCTCCCATCCCCCATCGAGGCCACGCGCCGGCTCGCCCAGGTAGTGGAAGTTTCGACGTCCGGTCAGGTCACGGATGTGGACCTGACCGAGCTCGCCCGGCGCGCGCCGCCGGCCCTGATCGTCGAAGATCGCGATCTCGCATCCCGGCTGGGCGCGGCCGACCGAGCCGGGTCGCTGCAACCACTCGACTCCGTCGATCCAGGTCGACCCTCGGGCGTCGGTGGCCCCGTAGCTCTCCGCGATCCGTTCGGGGCCGAGCCACTCGATCCAGCGGCGCTTGACCCAGTCGGCCACCCCACCGGAGTAGTGGGTCACGTACCGCAGCGACGAGACGTCGTAGCCGGCGCGCACCCGCACCGGCAGCTTGACGGTCGCGAGCATTCCGGGCTGGGTGAGGGCGAGCCAATCCGCTCGGTGCTCCGAGATCAGTCGCAGCATCTGCTCGGCGTCGAACGTCGGCATCAGGACCAGGTGGCAGCCCAGCGCGAGAGCGGTCGTCGAGGCCACGAAACCCGTGCCGTCAACGATGTCGAGCGGGACGACCTGGGTTCCGTCGGCGCGCAGGCCGTAATGCCACGGCCGCTCGGGATTGACGATCGCGGGCACGTCCACCGCGATCAACTTGGACGGCCCGGTGCTACCGCCCGAGACGCCGATCCGCAGGTTGGGCGATACCGGCACCGACGGCAACTGTGACCGGCGTCCGGGCCGGAAGACCGCCTCGAGGGTCACAGCTCGAACGTCGGGCCCCAGCGCCGAGACGACCTCTGGGGAGAAGCCCACCACGACGCCGGCGCCGGCGCGCCGCAGCAGCTCGACGAGCTCCCCGTCGGCCTTGCGCCGATGCAGCGGCAACGGGACTGCGCCCAGCTTCCAGACCGCGAAGAACAGCGTCAGCAGGTGGGCCGAATTCTCACCTGTGATCCCGATAATCGAACCAGGCCCGGCCCCGGCGGTGAGCAGCCTGCTCGCGGCCAGGTCGGACAGGACGTCGACGTCGCGTCGCGTCAACGTCCCGCCCGGATCGGTGATCGCAGCGCGATCGGGGTCGGCCTCGGCGCACCGGCGGATCGCCTCGGCGAGCGGCACCGCACTCACAGCGGCTGGATATCTCGCTGCGTCGCCAGGTCCTGCGCCTCGACGTTGCCCCGCTGCAGGCCATCGGCCTCGGGGGACGTCGCCAGCCACGCCACGACGGCACCGACCACCTCCGGGCGCCCCGCCTGGGCGGGATCGAAACCGAATTCAGCCGCGTCGAGTGAGTTGCGCTCGGTGAGCACGAAGCCGGGGTTCACATTGAATGCCCGAATACCCCGCCCGCCGTACTCGGCCAGCAGTGAACCGACGAGCGTGTGTCCGGATGCCTTGCCGAGCCGATAACCCAGGCCGGGCAGCGGCTGGGTCGGATAGAAGTCGTATCCGGACGAAGAGCTGATCGTCACGAACGTTCCGTGCCCTTGGGCGAGCATGGCCGGCAGCACCAGTTGCGCGATGCGGATCGGCGCTATGCCGTGCGCCATCGTGAACAACGAGTACTGCTCAATAGGCGTCTCGACTATGTCGTCCATCAAGCCCGGACCGATATGTCGGCCGTTGTTGACAACGAGGTCCACACCGCCCCACGCGTCGAGGACCTCTCCGACGGCGCTCTCTACCGAACGCAGATCGGTGAGATCCATTCTGAGCGCGAGAGTCCGCCGGCCGAACTCCGCAATGGCCTCCACCGTCTGCTCGACGCTGCCCGGCAGCGGCCGGGTGTCCTTCTTGTGCACCGTCTGGCTGTGGTCGCGCGACACCTCGTTCCGGTTGAGCGTGCGCGCCGCGACTGCCACGTCATATCCGGCTTCGGCGAGGGCCAGCGCGATCGCCTTGCCGATCCCCCGGCTGCCCCCGGTTACCAGAGCGCGCACGGTCATCGATCCCTTCGATTGCGGCAATATAGTTATCTGATATACCAGATTCGACCGCGGCTCACCAGTCCCCTTCGGTCGCCGCGGCGGCGCCAGCCGTCATTCCGCGTGGGGTCGTAGTTCCGTACACCTATGCGGAGTGACGAGAGCGACCTCGAAGTAACGCGTTAGACGCTCCTTTGTGATACCGACCGAGAACTCGAGTGGCGCCTGATGGATCGCGTTGATATATCAGTGGGCCTACCGGTATCGTCCGCCATGATCCTGCGTTAGGGACGAAGCTATACTGCCGGTTTGAGCATCGCTGACCTGAAGGGAAAGCCGACCATGGCAAAGACCATTGTCACGCAGTACACCGACGATATTGATGGGTCTAAGGCCCAAGGCACAGTGCAATTCTCCTACAACGGATCGGCCTACGAGATCGACCTCTCCGCCAAGAACACCAAGGCGCTGGAGAAGATCCTCGACCCATACATCAGTGCCGCGCGCAAGGTGCGGGCAACGGCCACTAAGGCCGGTCGCCGTCGCAGTGGCGCCGCGAGCGCGAAGACCGACGTCGCCGAAATCCGCGCGTGGGCCCACAGCAACGGCTACACCATCTCTGACCGCGGCCGAATCCCCGCCACCGTCATCGAAGCCTTCCAAAGCAACCACTAGAACCGATCAGAGCACCGGGCCGATGCCGCGCGGCGAACGGATGACGAGACCCCGTCAACCCTTCCGCGCAATGGCATCGGCCACATAACCGGTCTTTCCTCAACCCCCCGGGGGCAGGATGGCCCCTACCCGCCGTAGCCTGCTTGTCCGTTGCGGGATGGTGAGAGGAAGGGCCGAAACGTGCTGCACGGATCGACACATTCTGGCGACTTTGCGCTGTTGCTGATTCGCCTCCTACTCGCACTCGTCTTCATCGCGCACGGTTGGAATCACATTTTCGGTGGTGGACGGATCGCGGGTACCGCTCGGTGGTTCGAGTCGCTGGGAATGCGGCCCGGAATCATACACGCGTGGGCCGCCAGCCTCACCGAGCTCGGCGGCGGAGCGCTCATGGCGCTCGGACTGCTCACCCCGCTGGCCGGCGCCGCGATGGCCGGCGTGATGACGGTCGCATTCGTTACCAATCACATGCGCAACGGGTTCTTCATCTTCCGTCCGGGCGAGGGGTACGAGTACGTCCTGACGTTGGCCGTCGTCTCGATCGCCGTGGGCGGGCTGGGTGCTGGTCGCTGGTCACTCGATTGGGCCGCGGGCATCTTCACCGGCGGCTGGCCACAAATGATTCTCGCGGCAGCACTGGGAATCGGGGGCGGACTGGCGCAGATAGTCGTCTTCTGGCGCCCGAAGGCGACGCAACCTGAGTAACGGAGGCGCGCGACGCCTCCTACGGAATGCCACCGGCGGGCGCCGGCCGGATCGCGACCTCCGTCTACCCATTCCGACTTTGGATCCGAGATCGACGCTGCGCATGGGGTCGGCGGCTCGCCTCAGCCTTAGCCCTCCCCAGCCGGCGCGCCGGCCCCAGCGAGCTCCTTGTCGGCGTACCGGTGCTCGAGCCGCCGGCCCTCGATGTCGGGGTCGGGCACGTACTTGGCGAACCAGTCGGGGTGATGCCAGATCTTGGATCGCACGATCGCCATGACGGCCGGCACCAGCGTGAGCCGCACGACGAAGGCGTCGAGGAAGACGCCGGCGGCGAAGCTGAAGCCGATCGCCTTGATGGTCGGATCGTTGGTGAACATGAAGGCCACGAAGATCGAGAACATGATCATCGCGGCGGCGGTGACCACTCGCGCCGACAACCCGGTGCCCCGTTGCACCGCGCCGCGGGCGTCGCCGGTCTTGGTGTACTCCTCCTTGATGCGGGAGACGACGAACACCTCGTAGTCGCTGGACAGCCCGAAGATGATCGCCAGCATGATGATCGGCAGGAAGCTGATCGTCTCCGACGGCGTGATGCCGAACAGATGCTCGCCCCATCCCCACTGGAACATCGCCACCTGGGCGCCGACGGCCGCGGCCATCGAGAGCAGGAAGCCGAGGATGGACTTGATCGGCACCAGGATCGTGCGGAACGCGAACGTCAGCAGGATGAAGGCCAAGCCGACGACGACGAGCAGGAAGATCGGCAGGGCGCTGGACAGTTTGGACGAGACGTCGATGTTCGACGCGGTGGTGCCGCCGACCAGAATGTTCGTGCCGGTATTGCCTTCGATAGTTGCTCGGTCGTTGCGCAGGGTGTGCACGAGGTCGGCGGTGGCCGAGTCGTTCGGACCGGACTTCGGCGTCAGCCGGATCAGCGAGATGCCGTTCTGCGCGTTGACCGGGGCTACCTTCGCGACATCGGGCATCTTGTTGAGTGCCGTCACGATCTGCTGGGTGTCCGCGGGGCTGTCGACGCCCTCGGCGACGATCAGCAGCGCACCGTTGTAGCCGGCGCCGAAGGCATCGGTGGTGAGGTCGTAAGCCTTGCGCTGGGTGTTGTCCTTGGACTGTGAGGCACCGCTCGGCAGGCCCAGCTGGATCTTCGTCGCCGGGATCGCGAGCACCCCGAGCACGATGACCCCGCCGATCAGCACCGGTACCCGGTAGCGCACGACGAACCGGGCCCAACGCGCGCCGGTGGTGCTGTCCGGGTCGGCGGCGGACCGGCGGGCGACCCGCTCGGCGCGAGCGCCGAGCAGCGGTATCCGGGAGAACTTCGCGACCTTGGTGCCGGCGAAGCCCAGCATCGCCGGTAGCAGCGTCAGGGCGATCAGCAGTGCCACCGCCACGGATGCCGCGGCAGCCAGACCCATGACGGTCAGGAACGGGATGCCGACCACGGTCAGGCCGCACAGCGCGATGATCACCGTCAGGGCGGCGAAGACAACCGAACTGCCGGCCGTGCCCATCGCCAGGGGCACCGACTCCTCCGGCGTCATGCCGTTGAGCAGGTTGGTTCGATGCCGGGACAGGATGAACAAGCCGTAGTCGATACCGCACGAGAGGCCGAGCATCAGGGCAACCGTGGTGGACGCCGAGGCGATGTTGATCACCGCCGCGAGGGCGGTGATGCTCATCAGGGTGGTGATCACGCCGATGATCGCGCCCAGGATGGGCATCCCGGCCGCCGCGAACGCACCGAAGGTGATCATCAGGATGATGAACGCGACGACCAGTCCGACCAGCTCGGGCAGTTCGGAGAGTTGCTGGCGCCAACCCGGGTAGACGCTGCCGTTGTACTCGACCTGGACGCCGTCGGCCTGCACCGGCTTCATCGCGTCCTTGACGGCGTCGAGGTTGGCGTCCTTCACGTCGACCGCCTTGGCCGACCACTGCACCTGCCCGAGCGCGACCTCGCCGGTCGGCGACACCAGGCTGGCCTGGAACGGATCCGAGACCGAGGAGACCTGCGGAATCGACCTGACCTTGGCCAGCGCCGTCTCGATCGCCGCCTTCTCGGTCGGGTCGGTCACCTTCCCCGGGCCATTGGTCGTGGCGAAGACGATCGTGCTCTGGCCGCCGCTGAACGCCGGCAGCTTGTCCGTCAGAACGTTAGCCGCGTTCTGCGCCTCGGTGCCCGGGATCGTGAAGTTGTCATTGGTCTTTCCGCCGCTGGCCTGAGCGAGGGCGATGGCGGCGATGGCCGCAGCCAGCCAGAGCCCCAGGACCAGTCGCCGCCGGCGGAACGCGAATTGGGCAAGCCGGTACAGGTAGTTAGACAAGGGAGATCTCCACAGCTCGGGCGCGGGGGTACCGAATTCCGACCTCGACGCTAAGCCATTCACTAGCCAGGCGTCAAGTGATTCACTTGCCGTTGTACGGTGAATCACTTGCCGTTCAGCTAGCGACTCACTTGCCGCTCAGCTTGTATACTGCGGTCCGGTACAGACAAGGAGCACACCCATGGTGATGTCTGTCAGGGGCAGATCCACCCGCGCGGCGCAGGCCGAACACACTCGGCAGCAGATCCTCGAGACCGCGCAGCGGCTGTTCACCGAACTCGGATACGACGCTACGTCGCTGCAGATGATCGCCGACGAGATGGGCCTGACCAAGGCGGCCGTCTACTACCACTTCCGCGCCAAGAGCGACATCCTGCACGCGACGCTGATGCCCGGAATCCAGCGGGTCGAGGCGCTGCTCGACGAAGCGGAGACCATGCGTGGGCGGCGCGCTCGAATGGAGCACCTGGTGAGCGGCCTGGCCGACTTTCTCGTTCAGAACCGCGAATACGCGGTGATGGCATCCACCGACCCCGCCGCGAAGCGGAACAAGACGGACCACGAGTCAGACGCGATGCGCCGACGGGTGCAGCGCCTGTTCTACGGCGAGGACCCGACCGGCGCCGAGCGCATCTCGTTCCACGCCGCGCTCTGCATCCCGGACAGCCTGCCCGAGTTGGTCGACCTCACCGACGAGGAGCTACGCGAAGCCCTGCAGACGACGATGCTGCGCATCCTGCGCGTCCCGTCCTAGTAGCAATACGGCGCAAAGCATTCACCATTTCCAGATGGGTTTGCTTGAAGTCGACGGGCTGACCGGGCAGAGCACGATTGGTTGGCGCAATATCTCTTATCGGGACAGGTGAGCGTCTACGGCGGAACGCAGCAAATTCAAAAGCAACATTATTGCCCATCCTGCGCTACAGATGCCCGAGTAACCCGCACACGATCGAGGTAGCGACCGAACGCGGACGCTACACTGCCGCTATGGCGTTTCGGCGGGCCGAGCAACCGACGCTAGCCCGAACAAAGACAGCCAGTGCCAGCACATCGCCGGCATCCGCATCCGCATCGCGCGTCGATCGGCGTCCGGTGGCCAGCGACAGCGAGACGGATGCGGCCCACGGCCGAGAAGCTTTGCTCCGTGCGGCGCGCACGCTGTTTGCGGATAAAGGTTTCGCGCGCACCTCGGTTGCCGACATCGTCGACTCAGCCGGGACGAGCGTCGGCTTGTTGTATTACCACTTCGGCAACAAGGAGCAGATCTTCGTAGCGCTCTGGCAGGAATATTACGACGCTCAGATACGCGCGACACGAGGCGCCGTAGCGCGGGCACGAGCCGCCGGCGAATCAGACGGCGGCCAGCTTTTGATGGCGGGCATGCGGGCCTATCTGCAAGGCACGTGGGCTTCGCGCGAAATCATCTCGATGCTCCATCTGCAGGATACGCCGCCGAATTTCCAGCCGATCTTGCAGCGGGCCACTCTCAATTGGTTGCGGCAGAACCGCGTGCTGCTCGCCGAGATGGATCCGGTCGTGGCCAAGGGGACGACGAGCGTCGTCATGGCCGGCCTGGGTGCGGTCCAGCGCGACCTGGGCCACTGCAAGACCGACCGAGACGCCCACGTGGTGATCGACTGCGGCTTGCAGTTGCTGGGCGCGGTCGTGGACACAGCGCGAACGATGGGCTCGGCCAATCGCACGGGAACCTCAGCCGCGCTGTAGTTCGCCGGTCATGCGCACTCACTATTGAACTGTCGTTCATTTCCGTATATACCTCTTCGCATGGATCTCGGGCTGCGTAACGCGAAGGTGGTCGTCAACGGTGGGTCGAAGGGAATGGGCCGAGCCGCCGCTGAGGTGATGGCGGCCGAAGGGGCCCTGGTCGCGGTGCTGGCCCGGACCAAGGAAGACCTCGACGAGACGGGTGACGCGCTGCGGGACCTCGGCGCCGGCGATGTGATCGGCGTCCCGACCGACATCACCGATCGCACCCAGGTCGAATCGGCCTTCGCGGTGATCGCCGACCGATGGGGCTCGCTCAACGTGCTCGTCAACGCCACCGGCCCGGTGGATGTCGGCGTCGCCCGATTCGCCGACCTCGACGACGAAGAGTGGGCGGCCACGTTCGACATCGGCACCCTCGGCGCCGTCCGGTGCATTCGGGCCTCACTCCCGCTGCTGCGCGCGGCCGACTGGGCCCGGATCGTCAACGTGTCGGCCCACTCGACGAGGCGGCAGTCGCCCGACATCGTTGCCTACACGGCCGCCAAATCGGCCCTCACCAGCCTCAGCAAGAACCTGTCGTTGAGCCTGGCGCCCGAGGGCATCCTGGTGAATACCGTGTCGCCGGGTTCGTTCCTGTCGGCCGGACTGAAGGCCTACCTCGAGCGACTGCCGCCCGAGCGCGGCATCGATCCGAACGATCTCCACGACGCCATGCGGGTGATCACCGAGGACTACGGCCACCCCGCCCATCTCGGTCGGGCCGGCGATCCGAAAGAGATCGGCCCGGTGATCGCGTTCGTCGGATCCCGGCTCAACAGCTACATGACCGGCGCCGACATCAACGTCGACGGTGGCTCGGACTTCTGAAGGTCCCTGGCGCGGCTCTAGGCTGGTCAGGTGCGCTTGGTGTCGCTGTTGCCGTCAGCGACCGAGATCGTCTACGCGCTGGGGCTCGACGAGCAGCTGGTCGGGGTCAGCTTCGAGTGCGAGGAGCCGGCGCGGGCGCGGACCGAGAAGACGGTGGTCGTCGGTGGGCGCGACACGAGCGGGATGAGTCCGCGCGCCATCGACGACTACGTTCGCGCGCAGCTGGCCGCCGGCCTGGATCTGTACACCCTGCACGCCGGTGCGCTGGCCGCGCTGCGTCCCGACGTGATCCTGACGCAGGACCTGTGCCGGGTGTGCGCCCTGCCGTCCGGTGAGGTCGAACGCGCGCTGGATCATCTCGGCTGCGACGCGGACGTCGTCACCCTCGACCCGCACACCCTGCCGGACGTGCTCGAGTCGATCCTGACCGTGGGGCGCCGCACCGGCGCCGAACCGCGGGCGCGGGAGCTGGTGACGCGACTGCGCGAGCGGCTGGCGACCGTCGCCGAGCGCGTCGCCGGCCGGGCCCGGCCCCGGGTCGCGGTGGTGGAGTGGGTGGACCCGCCGTTTCGCGCCGGACACTGGGTACCCGATCTGGTCCGCGCGGCCGGCGGCGAACCGGTCTGCGCCCAGCCGGGGGTGCGGTCCACGCCGGCGACCTGGGGCGACTTCGCCGACAGCGATCCGGACGTCGTGCTGGTGGCGCCGTGCGGCTTTCACCTCGAGGCGGCCAGCGTGCAGGCTCGGGCCGTGGCCGCCGCCCTTCCCGGCTGCCCGGTCTGGGCCCTGGACGGCGACGCTCTGGTGGTCCGGCCGGGTCCGCGCCTGGTGACCGGCGTCGAGGTGATCGCGGCGATCTTGCACCCGGACGTTGTTCCCGGCCCGGCAACGGCCACCGCGGCCCGAGTGGCCTGAACGAGAGCGGAGATCACCGTGACCGAATCGCCCGACGAATTCGCTTCCCTCGTCGAAGTCGCAGACGAACTCGGGCGCCCCGACGCGGCCATCCCCCGCGTAACCCGGCAAGTGGTCGAGGTCGACGAGAACGAGCAGCTGAGCGTCATTGCGTGGGGCGAGACCACTCCGGAGCTGGTGTTCCTGCACGGCGGCGGGCAGAACGCGCACACCTGGGATCTCGTGGCCCTGGAACTCGGCCGCCCGGCTATCGCGATCGACCTGCCCGGTCACGGTCACTCGTCCTGGCGCGACGACCGCGACTACAGCCCCGTCCGCAACGCCGTTGCCGTGGCGACCGCGATCGAGCAGCTGGCCCCGCACGCTGCCGGCGTGGTGGGCATGTCGTTGGGTGGGGCGACCACGATCCGGCTCGCGGCGACCCGGCCGGACCTGGTGCGACGAGCGGTACTGGTCGACGTCACGCCGGGCTCGGCGCGGGCCGCCACGCGCATGACCAGGGAGCAGCGGGGCGCGACGGCGCTGATCGGCGGACCGCGAACCTTCGCCCGCCTCACCGAGATGACCGAGTTGGCGGTGCGGGCCTCGCCGCGGCGCCCGGCTTCGGCCGTCCGCCGCGGCGTCCTCCACAACGCGAGACAGCTGCCCGACGGTACCTGGACGTGGCGCTACGACCTGTTCGGCACCCAGGCCGTCACCTCCCAGCCGCAGTTCGAGTCGCTCTGGGACGACCTGGCCGCACTGACCAGGCCGACCCTGCTCGTCAAGGGCGGCGACAGCGCGTTCGTCACGAGCGACGACCTGGCCGAGGTAACCCGACGGCTGCCCACGATCCGCGTCGCGGTGGTGCCCGGCTCGGGCCACGCCGTCCAGAGCGATCAGCCCCAGGCGCTCGCCGACCTGCTCCGGGACTTCCTGGAGCTCCGACAATGAAGATCCGCATCGCCGTCGGGCTGGGCGGGACTCAACTCAACGCCGAGGAGTTCGCCGCGACTGTGGCCGACCTGGTCGATCTGCACTTCGACTCGCTGTGGGTGTCCGACGTCCTCACCGGTCCGGGACCCGACCCGCTGATCGCCTTGGCGACGGCCGCCCAGCTGACTCCGAAGCTCAAACTCGGCACCACCCTGGTGCTGCCCGGTCACAACGAGGTGCGGCTGGCCAAGTCGCTGGCCACCCTCGACGTGCTCGCACGCGGACGCTTGCTGCTCACCTTCGTTCCCGGGCTGGCGCACGGACCCGAACGCAACGCGATCGGGGTCCCGGTGCGTGATCGAGCGGCGGCCATCGAACGCACCATCCCGCGGTTGCGGCGCTGGTGGGCCGGCGAGGCGGTGGACGGGATCACCGTCTCGCCCCGCCCGATCCAGGACCCGCTCGAGATCTGGCTCGGCGGACTCGCGCCCGCGTCGTTGATGCGCTGCGGGCGGATCGCCGACGGCTGGCTCGGCGCGTCGTGCACGCCGGAGCAGGCCGGGGCGGCTCGGTCCACGATCGAGGACGCCGCGGCGGACGCCGGCCGCGTCGTTGATCCCGAACATTTCGGCGTCAGCATCGCCTACAGCCATCGCCCCCTGGACGAGCAGCAAGTCGCGACCCTGGCCGCGCGGATGCGCGGCCGAGACACCGACCCGCGCGCCCTGGTACCGGTCGGCTACCCCGCGCTGCGCGAGAGCCTGCAATCGTTCATCGCGGTCGGCCTGTCGAAGTTCGTCGTTCGCCCGATGCCCGGGGCCGGCCCGGCCGAACGGCCCTGGCGCGACGAGCTCACCGACCTGGCCGCCGCCGTAGCCGATCTGCAGACCTGAGCGAGCAGCGCCTAGCTGCCGCCGGAGAGCGCGGTCAGCAGTGTCGCTCGTGCCGGTACCGCTGCCGGCGGCAACGACGCGTACAACGCGGCGCCGCGATCGAGCAGTTCCTCGTCCTCGGCCAACCGATCCGGCGGGTCGAGCGCGTTGATCCGGCGGGCCACGGCCCGGAGTAGGTCGGGGTCGCCGGCCGATGCCCGGTAGACCACGAAGCGTAGGAACAGGGCCATGCTCTGCGTACGGTCCGTCACGTCCAACGGCTCGCCGGACCATAGCCGTAGCCGGTCCGCGTCCTCAGCGCTCACAGCGCGGAAGCGTTGCCGAACGTCCGCGCCGATCGCTGCGTCGAACGAAACCGCGAGATCGGACGGGTCCGTCGCGGCCGCGGCCAGGTCGGCCAGCCGAGCCCCTTGCGCCAGCGAGAGCGAGGCGCCGAAGGCGAACGTCGGGTTCGTGTGGCTCAGTGCGTCACCGAGCGGCACCAGCCCGGGCGCGACTGAGCGGTCGTGGTCGACGATCCGGCGCACGGTGTTACGCAACTGCCCCATCGGCAGCACCGAAGACGCGGGCACCGCGCCGGTCAGCCACGCGGCCATACCGGGCAACAGCCAGGCGACGCGGTCGAAGGCGGCAGCATCCCGGAGAGCGCGGAAGTCCTTGTCCCAGACCGGCACCATGACAGCGAGGGAAAAGGTGCGGTTGTCGCCCAGAAAAGTGGCGAACGCGAGATAGCCGATGTCGCCGCGTGGCCCACCCAGCAGTGAGGCGTATGCCGGCATCGCCTCCTCGTCGCGGACCCGGTAGTGGCGGCTGTAGTAGAGCAGCCCGCAGTCATTGCTCTGCGCCGGGAACGGCGATCTTCCCGCCGCGACAAGCCAGTCGGACGCGTGAGTTCTGCGGCCGGCCGCGTCGAGCACCAGATCGGCTGCGACGGTCTCTCCGCCGTCCAGCACGACGCCGGCCACGGCTCCGGCCCGCACGGTAAGGCCCGTGACGTCGGCGATACGCACCTCGACGCGGTCTACGAGCGCCTCTCGCAGCGCGGCGTCGAATACCGGTCGCCGACAGGCGATGGTCGCCAGGTCCTCATCCCCGGGAAGTCGAGGGGTATCGCCGAGGAAGCTCGCCATGTTCACTTCGCCGGCGCCGGCGCCCACCACGGCGGCGTAGACGGATGGGAACCGGTCGCGCAACACCGTCCGGCCGAGGCCGAGGAAGTTGTGCGGCTGGCGGAACTGGCCCACGCCGGGACGATCCCACGTGTCGAACACCTCGTCAGCCGACGATGCGGTTAGCGGCGGCGCGCCAGTGCGATCTACCACCACGACATCGTGCCCGTCCTGCGCGAACGCCAGACCTGCGGACGAGCCCGCCACACCTGCCCCGATCACCACGACCCGCATGGCCACCACGCTCCCGGCCGGAATGATCCTGGCTGGGCTCGGTCGGGACAAGAGGACGGGTCGAGACTGTCAGCGCACGACCTTGGTGACTACCCAATGATGCTTGCCGAGGCGACGGGTTTGCTCGAATCCCTGGCTCTCGAACATCGCCACCGTGCCGTTGTGCAGAAACGACGCGGACACCGATCGACCGTCGACGTCTTCGAGCCGAGCGAAGTCCGACCAGGTGTTCTCGTCGAGAGGCCGCACCCTCAGGGCCATCACGACCCACTCCGTCTCTCAGGCGTAACAGGAGAGCGGCTGGCCGCCGTTGTAGTCGATCATGTCGAGCAGGGCCACCGGGAGATCGAGCTCCCCGGCCGTTCCGTCGAGGTCGTGGTAGGCGCGGTGCAGGTTGCCGACGATCCGCTCGTTGTCGAGCCAGTCGGCGTACTCGCCGAGATCGACCTCGCGGGCGGCCTGGAGCGGAGTCAGCCCGGCC
>DASXYL010000101.1:0-65879 GCA_036502575.1 Jatrophihabitantaceae bacterium
TTGCGGGAGGTGTTGCGGGTGGCACCGGTCGAAGCGAAAGCCCGCTGCCAGGCCGCAGTGGACCTGGGACCGGGCCGCTCCTTCACCGGGCAACTCCAGCCACCGCTACTGCCGGTGGTGGCGGCGGCTCAAGCCGACGGATCGATCTCTGCTGAGCACGCCATGGTCATCCGTAGTGTGATCGCTAAGTTGCCGGCCGAGGTCGAGGCCGAACACGGCGCCGCGGTGGAGGCCCGGCTGGTCGCCGAAGCGCAACGCTTCGACCCGAACGTGTTGACGACATTGGCGCGGCGGGTGGTGGCGCTACTGAATCCGGATGGTGTGCTGGCTGACGATGCCGAACATGACCGGCGCCGCCACGCGACTCTGTCCGGTAACCGGGACGGATCCGGGGAACTCCACGCGCACCTGACTCCGGGCGTGTTGGCGCAGTGGCAAGCAGTGCTCGACCCACTGGCGGCACCTATGCCGTCGGATGCCGATGGGCCGGACACTCGTAGCCCGGGGCAGCGGATGCATGATGCCCTGGCCGATGCCGCCCACCGACTGTTGGCGTCGAACACGTTGCCTCCGTCTGGTGGTGTGCCCGCAACGGTGTTGCTGACGATGACGTTGGATCAGCTCGAGACGCGGACCGGACATGTCACCACCGCCCACGGCGGCACCATCTCCGTCCACGAAGCCCTGAAACAAGCCGGGGACGCCCACGTGATCCCGGTCGTCTTGGACAGCAAAGGCGTCCTGGCCTACGGACAATCCCGCCGCACCGCCACCACCCACCAACGCCTCGCGCTGGCCGCCCGCGACGGTGGGTGTTGTTTCCCGGGATGTGATGCTCCGCCGGGCTGGACGCAGGTCCACCACATCCTGAACTGGGCCTTCGGCGGCGGCACCGACCTCGCGAACCTCTGTTTATTGTGCGGATTCCATCACAGGGAGCACGAGAAACGCGGATGGCAGGTGACCATCCGCAACGGCCAACCCTGGTGGACCCCACCCGCTCACATCGATTCTGACCGCACACCCATCCGCAACACCATCCGTGATCCAGTGGCCGTGTAGCGGCGTGCCCGAACCAGAATCGTCGGCAAGCAGGTCGGCACCGTCCTGGCATTGGCGCGCGACGCGTCGGCCTTACGAACCGCCCGTCAGGCCTACCACCGGGCAGGAAGCCGACCGCCGCCGGATTCGACACCCGTTCTCCGATCGGGCCGCGGTCAAGGCGCCCGCAAAGGCACCCGCAACGGCGCCCGCAGAGGCACCCCGGCGACGCCAACGATTGACATGCAACCGTCTGGCTGCCTACTGTGAAAGGCAGCCAGACGGTTGCCTATTGCTCAGCAGCGAGAGGGAATGGACGAAGTCTTCAAGGCGCTCGCCGATGCCAGCCGGCGCCGACTGCTCGACCGGCTCAACGAGCGCAACGGCCAGACCCTGCGCGAGCTGTGCGCCGGGCTCGGCCTGGCGCGTCAGTCCGTGAGCAAGCATCTCGCGGTGTTGGAGGCCGCCAATCTGGTGAGTACCAAACGGCGGGGCCGCGAGAAGCTGCACTTTCTCAACCCGGTCCCGATCAACGCCATCGCCGAGCGATGGATGACCCGATACGACCGCGCGCGGGCCGGCGCCCTCGCCGATCTCAAACGCGGATTGGAGCATCACCCGATGGACACCAGCTTCGTCTACACCACCTACATCAACACCACCCCGGAACGGCTCTGGACGGCGCTCACCGAGCCGGCGTTCACCAAGCGCTACTGGGGTGTCGCGCTCGTGTCCGATTGGCAGGTCGGCTCCACGGTCACCTGGGAACTGGAGAAGGTCACGATCGCCGACGACGCACAGGTCGTCCTCGTGTCCGATCCGCCGCGGCGGCTGCGCTACACCTGGCACACCATCACGCCCGAGTTCTCCGAGGCCTACGGTGGCGACGCCGAGTTCCTGGCCACGGCGTCAGCGGAACGTCGCTCGAAGATCACGTTCGACATCGAGCCGCTCGACGACCTCGTCAAGCTCACCGTGACGCATGACGACTTCGAGCCCGGCAGCATCGTGCTATCCGGGATCTCCGAAGGCTGGCCGTCGATCATCGCCAGCCTCAAGACGATGCTCGAGACCGGCGCACCGCTCGCGCCCGCGTGACGAGGGATTAGGGCAACCCGGCGTCGCACAGCACGCGGAGAATGTTGCCTCGGGTCAACGCGGCGAGTTCGCCCTCCGACCAGCCCCGGGCCATCAGCTCGGTGATCAGCGCGGGATAGCACGAGACGTCCTCCAGCCCGGACGGCATCGTGGCGTAACCGTCGAAGTCGCCGCCGAGCCCGACGTGCTCCACGCCGGCCACCTCGCGAACGTGCTCGACGTGATCGGCCACGTCCGAGACGGTGACGCTCGGGGACGGATGGTGGACCGACCAGCGGGCCGCCGCGGCCATGTGCGCGGACCAGTCGCGCGCGTCCTCGCCCCGGCCGGCCATGTCGTCGAGCACAGCGCGGTCCCAGTCGCGGTACGCCGACGACACGAACGGCGGCACGAACGCCACCATGCACACGCCGCCGTTCGTCGCGAGCGCTGTGAGTACCTCGTCCGGGACGTTGCGCACGTGATCGACCAGTCCGCGGGCACCGGAGTGGCTGAAGATCACCGGTGCGGACGTCGTCTCGAGCACGTCGTGCATCGTGCCCGGCGCGGTGTGCGACAGGTCGACGAGCATGCCGATGCGGTTCATCTCGCGGACGACGTCGCGCCCGAACGGCGACAAGCCACCGAGCCGCGGGATGTCGGTGGCGGCGTCGGCCCACGGCACGTTGTTGTTGTGGGTAAGCGTCAGGTACCGCACGCCGAGCCGGTGCAGCATGCGCAGCACGCCCAGCGACGACGCGATCGAGTGCCCGCCCTCAGCGCCGAGCAGCGATGCGATCCGGCCGTCCGCATAAGCCCTTTCGACGTCCGCGGCGGTCAGGGCGAGAGCCAGCTTCTGCGGGTAAGCCGCCACCAGGCGATGCACGAAATCGATCTGTTCGAGGGTGGCGACGACCGCACGTTCGCCCGTCCAGGCAGCCGGGACGTAGACCGACCAGAACTGCCCGCCGACGCCGCCCTCGACCAGCCGCACCAGATCGGTGTGGGTGCGCGACTGGCGCACCCCGACGTCGTAGCGCGACAGGTCGTAGCCGACCAGCTCGCGCAGCGCGAACGGCAGGTCGTTGTGGCCGTCCACGACCGGATGGGCGGCAAGCAGCGAGCGGGCGTCCCTCACCCGCGAAGTATCACACTTCGCGCAGGGGGCCGAGTGTGCGTTGCCGGCGCCGCAGGAAGACGACGCTCACCACGGCGAACACCGCCGCCGGCACCTGATCGCGCATCCAGTCGGCCCGCACCACGTCGGCGTCGTCCAGCACCCACGGCAGGAACCGCGTCAAGCCGGAGAGTCCGGCATCCCTACGCTGCTGCGCCTCGAACGCCGGCCACTGGGCACTCAGATGGTCGATGACGTAGGGCAATGCGGCGTCCTCTTCGTGCGACAGGTGCGCGCGCAGCACGTCGCGCAGCGCGCCCATCGCATCGGCGGCCCGCGTCGCGTCCTCGAACGTCGGATAGGACGTGAGGGCACGGGCCATCGCCGAACGGCAGTCGCGCACCAGGGTCTCGACAGCCGCGTGCTCGCCCTGCAGATCGTCGAGCAGCTCGCCGGTGAGCGGGCACGCGCGGCGCAGCAACGGCCACAGGTGCTCGTCCTCGCTCACGTGGTGGTGGTGCAGGTAGTGGTCCAGGTCGGCCCAGGTCCGCTCCAGCGCGGTGACGAGCGCGCGGCGCCGGGGCCCGGCGTGCATGGACGCGAGCTGGTGCAGGCCGTCCTCGAGTCGGTCGAGATCGCGGCGGATTGCATCGTGGATCAGGTACATCATCGTGACGTCGGTCCGCGACGTCGTCGTCATGGCGGTCACTGTCAGCATGCGAGCCACCCCCACCGGCACAGAAATAGTCCCCGTCATGCCGGCTAAGAGCGCGCCCGTGGCGCCGTTGATACGTCAGACGGCGAAGGTTGACTGTGTGTCGGCGTGCGTGTACTCGACGCGATGTTCGGCGCCGATTCGGGTGACAAGTGCCTCGACGAAGGACAGGCCGAGTTGGTTGAGCAGACCGTCGTGGATCTGCACCGCCTTCGGCGCCCGCACCGACACCGCGAAGTCGATCACCTCGGCGGTACGCGACCACGGCGCGTGCAAGGGAAGCAGGAGCAGTCGCACCGGCTTGGTCGGGACGATGAACGAGTCGCCGGGGTGGTACACCGCACCGTCGATGAGGTAGCAGTTGTTCTGGATCACCGGGACGGTCGGATGGATGAGCGCGTGCTGACCGCCGAACACCTCGATGTCGAACCCGGCGGCCGAGAAGGATTCGCCGGGCGTCACCGCCACGACCTGGTCGCCGAGCTCGAGCGACGCGGCGAGATTCGGCGGCGCCCAGACGCGCAGCCGCGGATCAGCCTTGGCCGCCGCGCGTAACGCATCGACGTTCACATGATCGGGATGCTCGTGCGTGATCAACACCGCGTCGGCGCCGTCGTAGGCGACATCCGTCTCGGAGAACACCCCGGGGTCGATCACCAGCGACCGGTCACCGTCGTCCAGGCGCACACACGAGTGGGTGAACTTCGTCAGCGTGCTCATGCCACCTCGACCTCGAACATCTCGACGAGCTTCTCCATGCGCCGAACCGTCTCGGCGTCAGTCGGCGTGTACACCAGCATACGGACGCCCGGTCGCGGATTGAGCCAGGTGCTCACCGCGTCGAAGCGGAGCAGGCCCACGTACGGGTTGCGGATCTTCTTGCCCTTGGTGACGACCGCGCTCACCTCGTGGCGCTCCCACAGCTCGACGAATTCCGGGGATGCGGCCCGCAGCCGTCGCAGGTGCGCCTTCCATGCGGGCTCGCCCATGTGGTCGGCCATCTGCGCGCGGAACTGCGCCACCATCCGGCGAGCGCCTTCGTCCCAGTCGACGAGGCACCTGCGCCAGGCCGGGTCGGTGAAGAGCAGCCACATGCAGTTGCGGTCCTCGGGGGCCAGCGCGTCGACGTCGGCGATCATCCGGGAGTAGGCACCGTTCCAGGCCAGCAGGTTGTACTTGCCGTCCTGGACGCAGGCCGGAAAGGGCATGACCTTGTCGAGCATGGTGCGCACCGCCGGCGTGAGCTCGGCGCAGTCACCTCCGGACTCCTGCTCGCTCGACCCGGCCAGCGTGTACAGGTGCGTGCGTTCGTCGCGGTCGAGCATCAACGTGCGCGAGATCGCCTCGAGCACCTGATCGCTCACCTTGATGTCGCGGCCCTGCTCGAGCCACGTGTACCAGGTGACGCCGACCCCGGCGAGCTGCGCGACCTCCTCGCGCCGCAGTCCGGGCGTGCGCCGCCGCCCCACCGCCGGCAGCCCCGCCTGCAACGGGGTGAGCCGCTCGCGGCGGCTACGCAGGAACGCCGAGAGCTCCCGGCGGCGCAACTCGTCCGGATCGGTCGTGATCTTCTGAGGCGTCTTCTGGGACATCGTCTGCGGCGTTGCCATGAGCGTCACTTCCTTAGCGTGGCCCTTCGAACAGCTCGCTGCCAGTTAGCATTTATACCTGGATAACCAGACTTCTGGTACCAGGTTAAGGGTCGGCGCATGGTTAGGTCCATGACCGCGCAACTGGACCGTGCTCACGAAGCCGAAGTGCTCGTCGACGACATCACTGTGCTCCCCGAGCCGAGCCAATCCCAGCCCACCTCCGGGGCCACTCTCAAGCTCAGCCCGATCGGCCTGCTGATCCTGCTGTGCGGCGGGTTCTTGCCGGTGCTCGACTTCTTCATCGTCAACGTGGCCCTGCCGACGATGGACACCACGCTGCACGCGTCCGCGCCGATGCTCGAACTCGTCGTCGCCGGATACGGCACCGCCTACGCGGTGATGCTGGTGGTGGGCGGCCGCCTCGGCGACGCGTTCGGGCGGGACCGGATGTTCGTCGCCGGCATCACGGGCTTCACGATCTCCTCGCTGCTGTGCGGCATCGCCCCGAACGTCCAGATCCTGATCGTGGCCCGCATCGCCCAGGGCCTGTCCGCCGCAATGAGCCAGCCGCAGGTGCTCGCGACCTTCCAGTCCACCCTGGACGGGCCGAAGCGCGCTCGCGCGATCGGCCTCTACGCGTCCATGGGTGGTATCGCCGCCTCGCTCGGCCAGCTGCTGGGTGGCGCACTGGTGCACGCCGACATCGCCGGGCTGTCGTGGCGGCCGATCTTCCTGGTCAACGTGCCGATCGGTGTCGCGGTGCTGCTACTCACCCGCCGGTTCGTGCCGGCCACCCGCTCGCCCAGCCCCGCGTCGGTCGACCTGCCCGGTACGGCGCTGCTCGCCATCGCGATCGTCGGCCTGCTCGTGCCGCTGACCGAGGGCCGGGTGCTGCACTGGCCGGTGTGGATCTGGGCGCTCCTCGCGGTGTCGGCGGCGGCCGCGACGGCCATGGTGATCGTCGAGCGACGTACCGAGCGGTCTGGGCGCACGCCGCTCGTGCCGCCGTCGCTGGTGAGCCTGCGCTCGATGCGCCGCGGCCTGACCATCGCGATCCCGTTCTTCATGGGATTCGGCGCGTTCATGTTCGTGTTCGCGCTGACCGTCCAGAACGGCTTGCACGAGAGCGCGCTGGAATCCGGCATCGCGATCTCACCGATGGCGGTGGCGTTCTTCGCCGGCACGCTGGTCGCACCGCGGCTGATCGCCCGGCACGGCCGCCTGGTCGTGGTGGCCGGACTGGGTCTGCAGGCGGTCGGACTCGTCTGGCTGATCGACGTGATGCACGGCGAATGGCCGCACGTGAGCACCCTGGCCATGGCGGCGCCACTGGCCGTCGCGGGCATCGGTCAGGCGTTCGCGCTGGTCGGCTTCTTCCGGATCATCCTGGCTGATGTGCCGGGACGCCTGGCCGGAATCGGCAGCGGCGTGCTCGTCACGATGCAGCAGGGCTCACTGGCCCTGGGCATCGCCTCGCTGGGGACACTGTTCGTCAGCCTGGCCGACGGCAGTGGCGGGATGCGGCACGCGTTCACCGTCGTGATCGGCATCCAGGCCGCGATCGCCGTCGCGGTCGGCCTGCTCGCGCTGCGCCTCCCCGACCCGGAGTAGCCGCTCGCTCCTGGTCCGGTTTTGGTCGCCCAGCCGCCTATATGACGCTGGGCGACCAAAACCGGAGGTGGTCGATCGAGACGATCGACGTCGAGCACATCGCCGACACGCTGGTGGCCGGGCCCGGGTGCTGACCCGATCATCGGTCGCGGGGACGATGTGGGTGATGGATGACCAGACGGGCGAATCGGCGCGACCGCGGTGGCGGCGAGCGTTCCTGGCCCTGCGACGCGCGCTGGTCGCGGAGCGCGGATCCCGAGCCGCCCTGATGGCCCAGATCGCCGGCGTCCTACTGCTGTTTCTCGCCGTGCTCGGTGTATCGAGTCGGCTGATTGCCACGACCTGGTTGCCCGCCGTGGTGCTGGCGACGTTCGCGCCGTACCTGATGGCCGCCGCCCCGCTGGCCGGGCTGGTGCTGCTGGCCGGACGGGCCGAGTGGATCGCCCTGGCCGCGCTGGTCGTCACCGGGGTCGCACTCTCGTTGGAACTACCGCTCTACGTCGCGAGCGGTGGCTCGTCGGCCGGTCCGCGGCTGACGATGCTGACCGCGAACGTGCGCTACGGGAACGCCGACCCGGCCGCGCTCGTGGCCACGGTGCGCAAGCACCACGTCGACGTGCTGACCGTCCAGGAACTCACCCCCGACGAGGTGGCCCGGCTGCGGGCCGCCGGGTTGGACGACTTCCTTCCGGCGCACCAACTCGACGCGCGCGTAGGCGCCGCCGGCGTCGGACTCTGGAGCCGCTACGACCTGGTGGGCGGCGCGAACCATTCGGGCTTCACGTTCGCGCTGGTGTCGGCCCAACTGGTCATGCGACCCGGCTCGAACGACGGGCCGACCGTGTTCGCCGCGCACATCATCGCGCCGATCCAATCCGGACCGGCCCGCTGGGCCGCCGAGCTGAACCGTCTGCGCGGTATCCTGCGGGCGCAGCCTGCCGGCACCGTCCTCGTCGGCGGTGACTTCAACTCGACCGACGACCACGCGCAGTTCCGGCGGCTGCTCACCGGCGGTTACCACGACGCGGCCGACCAGTCCGGTGCCGGCACCACCCGCAGCTACCCGGCCGACCGCTGGTTCCCGCCGCTGATCGGCATCGACCACGTGCTCACCCGCGGGGCCCGCGCCATCCGGGCGCGGACGGTCTCGATCCGGGGATCAGACCACCGCGGCTTGCTCGTGAACATCGTCCTCGGCTAGCTATCGCTCGTCGTCGTCCTCGACGACGTGCATGGCGGCCTCCTCGGCGCTGCGCGCGTAGCCGGCCCGGCCGACGTCGGAGGCGACCTCGTCGGACTCCTCGTCGGCGTGCGCGCCCTCGTCCGGGGCGACGAGTCGCCCGGCATCCGGGTCGGGATCCTCGTCGGACCATTCGTCGGACGCTTCGACGTCCGGCTCTTCCTCGGCGAGGCGTTGCTCGGACGTCTCGGAGTCGCCGTAGCGGGTGGCCCGCGGTTCCCGATCGGGCGGCGAGTAGCCGGCGTCGAGCGGATCCTCGGTGTTGTCGCCGGTCAACGATTCGGACGGGTCGATCTGGTCGGCTCCGCCGAACCCGCCCGCGTAGAGGTCATCGCTCATGGGCACTAGCCAAGCACGCCGGTGTACGTGAGCGCGAAGACCCCACTCGGAACGAGGAAGAGAAAGGCCACGGCGGTGATCCGGGCGAACGTCTGGACGCGACCGAGCAACCGGTGGTAGGCCACCACAAGCACCGGCACCATCACCGCCTCGAACGCCAGCATGTGCCGCGGGATCATCGTGCCGGTCGCCGCCAGGACCACGCAGCACCCGGCGGCGGCGATCCAGGCCGCATAGCCCAACCGGTACGCCCACCGCAGGCCGAGCCGGACCGCGATCGTGTCGAAGCCGCTCGCCAGGTCGGCCCGGTAGTCGGCGAGTGTCGTCGGGATGTAGAGGGCGACGCCGACCAGGGTGCCCTGCACGCACATGACCCACGGGAAGCCGGCCGGCGAGCCGAGCGCCGCCCAGCCGGACATCGGCCCGAGGGCCCCGATGGCCAGCGCGTTGACGGCGACGTCCGCGCCGGGGCGAACCTTCAGCCGCACCGGCGGGGCGCTGTAGGCCCAGCCGAGCGCCAGCGCGAGCACGGTCCCGGCCGCGAAGTACGGCCCGACCGTCACCGCCGCGACGACCGAGAGCGCCGCCGACGACGCCGCGATCCGGCGCACCACGGCCGGCGTCAACCGGCCGGTGGTCAGCGGCGCCGCGGCCTTGCGGGGATTGCATAGGTCACCGGGCAGGTCGTACGCGTCATTGATGGCGAGCACGGCCAGCCACACCAGCGGCCCGGCGACCAGGCCGCCGACGAGGATGCGCGGCAACTGCTCGGCCGTCGGGACGAGGCGGTGCGTCGCGAGCAGGAATCCCGTGTAGTACGGCAGGAGTGACACGGGCCAGAACCGCGGCCGGGCCAGGGCGCAGACATCGCGCACGAAGGCCCGAGCCGGGACCCCGACGAGGGGGCGCAGGTCGACAGTGACCATGGATCGACGCTATGCCCGGCGCCCCGTCCCGGACGAGCGGCACTTGGCCCACCCTCATCGAGCCGCCCGATCCGGTTTTGGTCACCCGCCGTCGAATAGACGGCTGGGTGACCAAAACCGAGTTAGAGCGTCCAGGGCGGGGTGATCATCGAGCCGTCGGGCATCGTGGCCTGCAAGCCGGCACTGGTCGTGACCCAGGCGGTGGCCGGCTCGGTCGTGGTCTCCAGGCAGAACGCCCGGCCGACCGGCACGACGATCACGTCGCCCGCCCCGACGTCTCGCGTCTCGTCGCCGAGCGTCACCCGCGCGGCACCTGAGGTCAGGCACAACACCTGCTCGCGGGTCACTGTGTGCGGTACGCCGGCGCTGCCGGCCGGGATCTCGACCCGCCAGGTGCACAGTTCCGCGCTCCCGCGCGACGGCGCGGCATAGGCGACGAACGTGGTTCCGTGCAGCTCGTGGACGGCGGCGTCGGCAGCATGGATGACTGGCATTTCTCACTCCTCTATTAGTCAAGTTACTTGACCATATAGTCAAGCAGCTTGATGAGCATGTCAAGCTCTTACCGTGCGGAACGACGAGGCACAGGCCCTGATGGCGTCGCTGCTCGCCACGGCGGCGGGGCTGGTCGACGGGATCCACGCCGGAGTGGCGGCCCGCGGCTTCCAGGACGTGCGCCCGACCCACGGGTTCGCGTTCGTGCTCCTCTCCCACGGTGGTGCGACCGTGAGCGAACTGGCCGGCCATCTCGGCGTGACCAAGCAGGCAGCGAGCCAGCTCGTCGACGAGCTCGTCAGCAAGGGCTACGTCGAGCGGCGCGCGCATCCCGACGACGCCCGCGCTCGCCTCGTCGTCCTCACCAACAAGGGTTGGGGCTGCACGCGGGCCGCCGAGCAGGCGGCAGCAGACATCGTGCACGACTGGACGACAACCCTTGGCGCACAACGGATTCGTGCCCTCGCCGCGGATCTGGCGCGCATCGCCCCGCGGGGCCCGCTGCGCCCGGCGACCCGCTAGCGATCTGTACTCAGCGACGCGGTAGGGCTCAGGCGGGCGTCGCCGTCCGGGGGTCGCTGCGGACGGCGTGCATCGCGAGCACGCCCATCGCCGCGTCCCGATCCCGCGCGTCGATCGCATCGACGAGAGCCCGGTGCAGCTCGTAGCGCTCCGCCAGATCCAGCCGGCCGACGGTGTGACGAATCGTGGCCGACTCGATCAGGTCGAACAGGTTCGTGCCCAGCGACCGCAGCATCTCGTTGGGGCTGACCGAGGCGATGTACCGGTGCAGCCGCCAGTGCGCCTGGAACAGCCCCCCACCCGGGCCGGGACGCATGGCCACCAGGCCGCGTGCCTGCACCAGCCGCACCGCCTCGTCGAACGTGCCGACCGAGACGCCGCACCGAACACGGAGGTCGTCCTTCGACCCCAGGCGCGAGCCGGGCGGGGCGGCGGCCGTGCGGGGTATTCGATGATTCTGTACCTGGTCGCGATTTTGCATCGCTGACGTCCGCCGCTGCGCTCCAGCGCTGCCAGGCGTCCATATGCCGACCTTCCCTCACTATCCGTATCTGACCTCTTGCTATCTGTGCATACGCCTGGTTTGATCTTGGTAAATGATCACGTTTTACCGAGATCGGGCGGAGGTGACACGGAATGCTCCTCCATCACTTGCACTGTCTGTTGGACTGGCTCCTGTGCTGTCTCTGATGAGCCGGCAAGACCCCGAGGTCGTGGTGCTGGGGCGTGCCGATCCGTCTCGCGTTCCAGCACCGCGACCACCACATCGCAGGCCGCCCGCCTGAAGTCAGTTACGCCTCAGCGGGGAAGCGGCGCGATGCCCCATGTCCCCGTCCAGACCTCACCGGGCTCGAGGACGATCAGCCCGGCGCCGGAGTTGAACGCATCGGCCGGGCAGGTCATCGGCTCCACCGCCACCGCGGGCGCACCATCGCCCAGCTGCTCGTGCGTGTACACCTGCAGGTAGCCGAACGCCTCGTCGAACCACAACTGGGCGCCACCCGACCGGGTCCGCACCAGCACGGATCCGCGTCCGTCCACTGTGGACAGCGCGGTGTACGTGTCGTCCAGGCGCAGCGTCTTGAGTCGATGCCCCCGCCGCAGGTCGTAGTGCGTCTTGCTGACCTCGGCGACGCCCACCGGCAGCTGAGCCTCGTCAGTGACCAGGTGCTGCTTCGCCGGCACCTGCATGGTCACGTCGTCGAGCCGGTGCCCGTGCACCGAGAGGTACGGGTGGAACCCGGCCCCGAACGGCGCCGGCGTCACGCCGTGATTGCGCGCCACCGCCGTCACGGCCAGGCCGTGATCGGGATGCAGCGCGTAGGTCACCTCGGCCCGGATCTCGAAGGGCCACCCCGTCTGCGGCACGATGTCGCAGGCAAGCGTGACCGCCGCCGAATCGATCGCGACCGGCACCCACCGCGCCCACCGGGCCAGGCCATGGTTGGCGTTGCCGCGCGGCACTTCGGTGATCGGCACCTGGTAGGTGCGGCCCCCGAACACGTACTGCCCGCCGGCCAGCCGGTTCGGCCACGGCATCAGCACTCCGCCGGATCCGCTCGGCGGCAGTTCCTGCTCGCCGTACGGGGCGAGCACGTCCACGCCGGCGTGCGTGTAGCGACGCAGCCCGCCGCCCACCTCGACGGCAGTCACCTCGTGCTCGCCCGCCCTGATCGTGAACTGCTTACCGGTCAGCGCCATACGTGGACGCTAGCGCGTCAGCCTCTCGTGCCGACGCCGCCGCGTCGTACTTCCAGAACGGTCGCACCGCCACTGCGGCGATGATCACGACGACGATGCAGGCGAGGCCGCCGCCGACCCAAGAGATGGTGGCGGTCGTGGCCGCCGCGGTGGCGCCGGCGCGCAGGTCGCCCAGCCGCGGACCGCCCGCGACGACGGCGGTGAACACGCCCTGCATCCGTCCGCGCATCTCGTCCGGGGCATAGGTCTGCAGGATGGTCTGCCGGTACACGGCGCTCACCAGGTCGGCGGCGCCGGCGAAGGCCAGCAGCACGACGGCCAGCCAGAGCTGATGCGCCAGGCCCGAGATCGCCACGCACCCGCCCCACCCGACGACGGCGACGGTGAGCGCCACGCCCTGACGCCTGATCCGACCGATCCAGCCGCTGGAGAGGCCAGCCAGCACGGCACCGATGGCGATCGCGGCGTACAGCGGCCCGACCGTGCCGTGGAAGCGTTCGTCCGCCACCTCGGGATACAGCGAGCGCGGCATCGCGAGCACCATCGCGACGATGTCGACCCCGAAGGACATGACGAGCACCGGGCGCGACGCGATGAAGCGCAACCCGTCGATCACCGACCGCAGTCCGGGCCGTCCGAGCGAGCCGTCCGGCGGGATCGGCGGCAGCCGCAGCGCGGAGTACAGGGCCATGAGGAACAGCAGGCTGTCGGTTGCGTACGCGTACTCGAACCCGTGGTTCAAGGAGACCAACACACCGGCGATCAGTGGACCCAGTACCCCACCGACGTTGCCGACCGTGAAGTTCAGGGTGTTCGCCGCCGGGACGAGGTCGCTGGACACGATCCGCGGAATGATCGCGCCCCGGGCGGACGACGCCATGGCGAACAGGCCTGACTGGACAACCACCAGCCCCAGGATCAGCGGCACGCTGCGCGCGTTCGCCAGGGTCTGCATCAGCAGGGCGAGGGTGACGACCCAGGTGCCGATCGACGACCACAGGTACAGCGCCCGGCGATCGACCGCGTCGGCGATGGCGCCCCCGTACAGGCCGAAAACCACGATCGGCACCAGCCCGGCCAGGCCGACCAGCCCGACGTAGAGCGACGAATGCGAGATCGCGTACACCTGCACCGGCACCGCGACCTGGGTGAGCATCGAGCCGACGAACGCCGTGCCCTGCCCGACGAGCAATCGCCGATATTGCGGGATACGCACGGGTCTGGTGTCGACGGCGTGGTGGCGGACCAGCCCCCGGATGCCACGAGCGCGCTCGCCGGGATCGGTATCCGGTGAGTCGTCGACGGCATCGGTCACGGGGCGAGCCGCTCGACGACCCAGCCCCCGTCGACGACGCGGTGCCGCAGTCGGTCGTGCAAGCGGTCGTGGCGGCCCTGCCAGAACTCGACGACCTCGGGCCGCAGCAGGTAGCCGCCCCAGTTCGGCGGCGCCACGACGTCCACGCCGGCGAAGCGTTCCTCGACCTCGCGCACCTTCTCCTCGAGCGAGACCCGGGACGAGATCACCGACGATTGGGCCGACGCCCAGGCGGCGATCTGCGAGCCCCGCGGCCGGGTCGCGAAGTACGCCTCGGTCTCGGCCCGAGCCACCCGCTCGACCGGGCCGGACAGCCGGACCTGACGCTCGAGCGCCAACCACGCGAACACCGCTGCTGCGTAAGGGTTCTGCTCGATATCGCGCGCCTTGGCCGAGTCGTAGTTGGTGTAGAGGACGACGCCTCGCTCGTCGAGCGCCTTGACCAGAACGGTGCGCACCGACGGATGTCCGGCGGCGTCCACGGTGGCGAGCTGGACGGCGTTGGGCTCGACGATCGCGGGGCTGGCTACCGCCTCGTCGAACCACGTGCGCAGCCGCGCGAACCAGCCGAGGGCCGCGGTCTGATCGTCCAGCGCGGCGGCTCCGTAGTCACGGCGCAGGCCGGCGGGGTCGGTCACTCGATCAATCCTCGCACCTGCCGTATGTGACGCCTGGCAAGTGTGAGCAGAATGGCCTTATGGCAGACGACTACAGCCCTGGACTCGAAGGCGTCATCGCGTTCGAAACGGAGATCGCCGAACCGGACAAGGACGGCGGGGCGCTGCGATATCGCGGCGTGGACATCGAAGACCTGGTCGGCTCGGTCACGTTCGGGAACGTGTGGGCGTTGCTGGTCGACGGCAAGTTCGGCCCGGGCCTGCCGCCGGCCGAGCCGTTCCCGATCCCGGTGCACACCGGTGACGTGCGGGTCGACGTTCAGGCCGCACTGGCCATGCTCGCGCCGGTCTGGGGTTACCGACCGCTGCTCGACGTCAGCGACGACGAGGCGCGCGAGCAGCTCGCCCGGGCCTCGGTCATGGCGCTGTCCTACGTGGCGCAGTCCGCCCGCGGCATCGGCCAGCCGGCGGTGCCGCAGTCGCGCATCGACCAGTGCACGTCGATCATCGAGCGGTTCATGACCAGATGGCGCGGCGAGCCGGACCCCAGGCACATCAAGGCGGTCGACGCCTACTTCGTCTCGGCGGCCGAGCACGGCATGAACGCCTCGACGTTCACCGCGCGCGTTATCGCGTCGACCGGCGCCGACGTCGCGGCCGCCATGTCTGGCGCCATAGGCGCGATGAGCGGCCCCCTGCACGGCGGTGCGCCCGCCCGCGTCCTGCCGATGATCGAAGAGGTCGAGCGCACCGGCAATCCGCGCAAGATCGTGGCCGACATCCTCGACCGGCACGACCGCCTGATGGGCTTCGGGCACCGGGTCTACCGGGCCGAGGACCCGCGCGCTCGGGTACTGCGCCGGACCTGCCAGGAACTCGGCGCGCCCCGCTTCGAGGCCGCGTACGCACTCGAGCAGGCCGCGCTCGCCGAACTGCGCGACCGGCGCCCGGACCGCGCCATCGAGACCAACGTCGAGTTCTGGGCGGCCGTGATCCTCGACTTCGCCGAGGTGCCGCCGCACACCATGCCGGCGATGTTCACCTGCGCCCGCACCGGCGGCTGGTGCGCGCACATCATGGAGCAGAAGAAGACCGGACGCCTGGTGCGCCCGTCGGCCCGCTACATCGGCCCGGCGCCCCGCAAGCCGTCCGAGGTCGAGGGCTGGGGCGACATCGCCCACGCGTAAAAATACGACGGCCACCCGCGGGGGGTCGGGTGGCCATCGTGTACGCGTCCGCCGCAGCGGCGCGCTGCCATCGAGTGTGCCATGACAAAGTTGTGATCCCTGTAAAGCCTGACCCCCTGCAGCGGCTTGGCACCAGCGCGGACGGTGAGCTCGCCCTGGATGAGAGGATTCGCGGGGTGAGCCAGCTGCAGATTCCCGACGGCCTCAAGCCGGTCGACGGCCGATTCGGGTCCGGACCGTCCAAGATTCCGGCGACGGCGATCGCCGCGCTGGCCGACGTGGGCCCGCACCTGCTCGGAACGAGCCACCGTCGCCCCCCGGTCAAGGCGCTGGTTGGCCGGATCCGGGCCGGTTTGCGCGAACTGTTCGCGCTGCCGGACGGCTATGAGGTGGCGCTCGGCAACGGCGGCTCGACGGCGTTCTGGGACGTCGCGACATTCAGCCTGATCCGCTCGCGGGTGCAGCATGTGGTGTGCGGCGAGTTCTCGGCGAAGTTCGCCGCCGTCACCGCATCCGCGCCCTTCCTGCAGCAGCAGGAGGTGCTGCGCGCCGAGTACGGCAAGGGCGGGCAACCGCGGGCCGACGCCGGGTTCGACGCCTACGCCTGGCCGCACAACGAGACCTCGACCGGCGTGTGCCTGCCGGTGCGGCGGGTGGCCGGCGACGACGCGCTCATGCTCGTCGACGCCACGTCCGCCGCCGGTGGCCTGGCGGTAGACATCACCGACACCGACGCGTACTACTTCGCGCCGCAGAAGTCGTTCGCCTCGGACGGCGGTTTGTGGCTGTCCGTGCTCTCGCCGGCGGCCGTCGAGCGGGCCCGGGCACTGGCCGAGTCGAACCGGTGGCTGCCGCCGTCGCTGAGCCTGCAGATCGCGCTCGAGAACAGCCGGCAGGACCAGACCTACAACACGCCGGCGATCGCCACGCTCTTCCTGCTCGTGCATCAGATCGAGTGGCTGCTCGAGCAGGGCGGTCTGGCCTGGGCGGCGAAGCGCACCGGCGACTCCTCAGGACGGCTGTACAGCTGGGCCGAGGCAGCGCCGTACGCCGAGCCCTTCGTGGGCGACCACGCGCTACGCAGCCCTGTCGTCGGCACGATCGATTTCGACCCGTCGATCGACGCCGCCGCGGTGTCCGCGACGCTGCGGGCCAACGGCATAGTCGACACCGAGCCGTACCGGGCCCTCGGTCGCAATCAGGTGCGCATCGGCATGTACCCCGCCGTCGAGCCGGACGACGTGTCCGCGCTGACGGCGTGCATCGACTACGTCGTCGAGCGGCTCTAGGACTTCCCTCCGGTACATCCCACGGTTTTGGTCATTCGGACGGCTCTGGGCCGTCCGAATGACCGAAACCGGACCGGCCGGCCGACTCACCCAGCGAGGCAACCAGGTCTTGACACAGCGGATGTCTAGTCCAATTCTATATAGGCAACTTGTCTGCCATTTCGCCCACTCACGAGGAGGACGGGCTATCTACCCATGCCTGGCAGCCGCAACGGCGCCGCTGCTCGAGTCGTAAGGAGCGCGCTGATGAGGTTGTCCAGACATCTAGTCGCCGTGGTGGTCGCAGCTGCCCTGGCCGCCGCCGGCACGACCGGCGTCGAGGCCCAGACCGGAGTGGCCCCCCAGGCCATTCCGGCCCGGACGTTCGCACCGTACTTCGAGTCCTACACCGGACAGAGCCCGGCGACGCTGGCCCAGCAGTCGGGGGCGAAGTTCCTCACGATGGCGTTCCTGCAGACGGCCTCGCCCGGATCGTGCACCACGGTCTGGGACGGCGACAGCGGGATGCCCGTCTCGTCCTCGGTGTTCGGCAGCGACTTCACGACGATCCGCAACAACGGCGGCGACGTGATCCCGTCCTACGGCGGTTACGGCGCCGACCACGGCGGCACGGAGCTGGCCGACAGCTGCACGAACGTCAATTCGATCGCGAGCGAGTACGAACGAGTCGTGACGACCTACAACGTCACCCGCATCGATCTCGACACCGAGGACGCGTCGCTGACCAACTCGGCCGGGATCGACCGTCGCAACAAGGCGATCAAGCTGGCCGAGGACTGGGCCGTCGCCAACGGCCGCACCCTGCAGTTCTCCTACACGCTGCCCACGACCACGGGCGGCCTGGCCAGCAGCGGGCTCGCCGTGCTGCAGAACGCGGTCAGTAACAACGCCCGCATCGACATCGTCAACATCATGACGTTCGACTACTACGACAACGCCGCGCACGAGATGGCCACCGACACCCAGCGGGCCGCCACCGGCCTGCACTCGCAGCTGGCTTCGTTGTACCCGGGCAAGTCCTCAGCCCAGCTGTGGGCCATGACCGGCGTCACCGAGATGATCGGCGTCGACGACTTCGGCCCGGCCGAGACGTTCACCACGGCCGACGCCACGACGGTGCTCAACTGGGCCAACTCGACCGGCATCGGATTCCTGTCGTTCTGGGCCCTGCAGCGCGACAACGGCAACTGCCCCGGCTCGCCGGCCGCGGACAACTGCTCGAGCATCTCGCAGAGCCAGTGGTTCTTCACCCACACGTTCGCGCCGTTCACCAGCGGCGGCGGGGGCGGGGGCGGCGGCAACGACTTCTCGATCTCGCTCGCGCCGTCGTCGGGGTCGGTTGCGCCGGGCGCGTCGACGACGGCGACCGTGAGCTCGGCTGTGACATCCGGATCGGCGCAGAGCGTTGCGCTGTCGGCGAGCGGAGCGCCATCGGGGGTCAGCGTCTCGTTCAGCCCGACGTCGGTGAACGCGGGCGCGTCGTCCACGATGACCGTGTCGACCACATCGTCCGCCGCGACGGGCACGTTCCCGATCACGGTCACCGGTGCCGCCTCGTCCGGCAGCCACACGACGAGCTACCAACTAACGGTGGGGACGTCGACCCCGCCGCCGCCCGGGGCGATCGTCAACCCCGGGTTGGAGTCGGGCGCGCTCTCGCCGTGGACGTGCCAGCCCGGCGGCGGGGTCGCGAACACCCCGGTGCACTCGGGCTCCTGGGCCGTGCGCGTAGCCCCGACGAACTCGCAGACCGGTGAGTGCGACCAGACGATCACTCTGGCCGCGAACCACTCGTACACGCTCAAGGCGTGGGTCACCGGCAACTACGCCTACGTGGGCGTGAGCGGCGGGGCGTCTGCGAGCACCTGGGCGTCGAGCGCCACCTACACCCAGTTGTCGGTGCCGTTCACGACCGGATCGTCCGGCACGGTCACGGTGTACGTGCACGGCTGGTACGCGCAGGGCAACGTCTACGCCGACGACTTCAGCATCGCGTAGGTAGTGACGGTTTTGGCCGCCCGGCATCACATAGCTGCCTGGGCGGCCAAAACCGTCGCGTGTCAGAGCTCCCCGGTGTGGATGCTGCGGGCGCGCAGCACGTAGAGGTCGTCGCGGGCGCCGAGCCATTCGGCACCGGACGGGTCGAGCAGCCGCGCCCATGCGGCGCGATCGTCCGCGTCGAGCAGGTCGGTGTCGGCGAGGCGATCGACCTGGCTGCGCAGCGCGTGGACCGCGATGCTGCTGTCGGCCAGCGGGGCCGGTTGCTCGACGAGCACCGTACGTGTGCGTATGCCCGACAGGCCGGCGCGCTTCAACGTTGACGGCCAGCCGTAGGGCATCCGGGTAGCACCGGGCAGTTCGGCGCGCATCCGCTCGAACCACCGCTGCCCGGCGGCGACCAGTCGCTCCTCGAGGCCGGGCGCGCCGACCCCGACGTCCCACGGCAGGTAGTGCGCGGGCAGCCCGCCCTCGGCGAGTGCCAACCGGCCACCGGACGCCAGCAGCTCGGCCAGCCGGTCGACAGCCGCCTGTTGGTCACTGGCGTGGTGTACGGACGCCGACGCCCAGACGAGGTCGGCCGGCTGGCTCACCGAGGCAGCGAAGCCGTCCTCGTAGGCGGCCAGCACGAAGCTGATCCGCTCGTCGGACGTCTGCTGGGCTGCCACGGCGAGCACCTCGGCACTGCCATCGATGCCGACGACGCGCGCATCAGCCGGCAGCGCCGCCGCGAGCGCTCGGGTCATGCCACCCGCGCCGCAGCCCGCGTCCACCGCGAACCGATCGCTCGCGCGGACGATCTGCGCGGCCACGGCGGTGTTCCAGGCCGCATCGATGTCTGCCTGGTCGTGAAGGTGCTCGGCCTGCTCGGCCCAATCGATCACATAGCTCATGCAGCCATCATGCCGCCGGCTGGACACTCACCGCGAAGACGTGGATCGACTGCTTCGTCGGCAACGTCACGGTGGCCACCGTCTTCGACGCGTCGATCGGGATGGAGTTGTAGAACACCTGGTAGCTGGTGCCGAAGTTGGCCGGACCGCTCGGCGTGTTTCGGTGGTCGGTGACGATCGCCGGCGACGCGCCGTAGGCCGTCGGATCGCTGCAGCACCAGTTCGGGAAGCCGATCGTGCCGGTGGTCGTGGTGCCGTCGGTGTAGGTGACGGTGACCGAGTCGGTGTCGAAGCCGGCCTCCGAACCGAGGAACGCCAGCTTGGCCCCCTGCCCGGACACCTTGACCAGGAAACCGCTGCCGGCGACGTTGTCCTTCGTCCCTGCCGCGGAGGACGGCCAGGTGAACGACGCCCCGTTGCTGGTGATCGTCGCGCCCGGCGTCGCCCCGGCGGTGGCCAGCGCCTGCGCCGAGTACGAGTTGCCGTCACCGTCGAAGTCGCCCTTCGTCGGATCGGATTCGTCGGTGATCGCCACGTTGTTGAACGCCGCGGCCAGGTTCGGGTACGGCGTGTTGCTGATGACGGTCTGCGACCCGGCGGCCGTCGCCGACCCGTTCTTGGACGTGTAGCCGGCCGTCGCGTCCAGGCTGAACGTGACCTTGCCGGCCGGGATGGTGCCCGGGATCACCTGGAACGATCCGGTGACCGAGTCGCCGGCTGCGATCTGCTTGAACGTCTGGCTGGCCGGCGAGACCTTCCACCCGTTCGGGACATTCAAGCGAACTACAGCCTGGCTGTCCTTCACGGTGCCGAGGTTACGGAAGGAGACGTTGACATGGGTCGGGGTGCCCTCGGCGAAGGTGCCGCCGGAGACGGTGGTCACCCCGGCGGGCACCAGGTTCTTGGGGCCGTACGGGTGCACGCGGTAGATCACGGTGCCGTGCGGCGGCACGTTGGCGGCGATGGTGCCGGCGGTGGACGTCTTCTGCTTCGAGACGAGGTCGGTGAGCTGGTACGGCACCCCCCCGTTGAGCCCGACGTTGGCCGCCGTGGTCGAGATCGTCTGCGCCGTCTCGCCCTTGTTGAACAGCACGACCGACACATCGCCGTTCGACAGTGGCTTGGCCAGCACGTCGTAGCCGGCCCCGGTCTGGACGATCGTGCCTTGCGTGCCGAGGCGATCCTGGTCGACGGCGACGACGTCCTGGTTGGCGACGATCGCGACCTGCGCCGGCGTGAGCTTCGTCAGATCCGTCGACAGCAGCAGCGGCGAGGCCATCTCGGCCCACAGCGTGAACTGGCTCTGCTCCTCGGTCGGGGTCAGCCCGCCGTTACCGATCTCGAACATGTCGGCGTCGTTCCAGTGCCCGGGGCCGGCCCACTGCGCGAGGCCCGGCGTGTTGCCCTCGGAGTAGTTCTCCATGACGCTGCCCCAGTTGTTGGCAATGTCGGAGCCGAAGCGCCACAGGTTGCCGTGCTTGCCCAGCCAAGTCAGTTCGTAGTCGAAGTCCGCGCCGCTGCAGCACACGTAGGCCGGGGCCGACTCGGAGAAGACGATCGGCCGGCCGGTGTTCAGCAGCGCCTGGCTGGCCTGGGTGTACACGATCTCGGCGACCTGGCCTTGCGTCTTGCCCGGGTACTGGTCCAGCGGCGGGTAGCAGTAGTCGAGCTTGAGGTAGTCGACGCCCCAGGACGCGTACTGGTCGGCGTCGGCCTGGAAGTGGCCGTAGCTGCCGGCCGCACCCTGGCAGGTCTTGTAGCCGGCGTCCTCGTAGATGCCGAACTTCAGGCCCTTGCTGTGGATGTAGTCGCCGAGCCATTTCATGCCGTGCGGGAACCGGGTCGTGTCGACCTGAAGGTTGCCGTTGGCGTCGCGGTCGTGCTGCATCCAGCAGTCGTCGATGTTGACGTAGTCGTAGCCGAGCTTCGCGAGGCCCAGCTTGACGATCGCGTCGGCCGTCTTGACGAACAGCGCCTCGCCGAACTGGCTGTTGCACTCGAACCCGGCCCAGTTGTTGAAGCCCATGGGCGGAGTGAGTGCTAATCCGTTGTACGAGCCGGCCTGTGGTGTCGGCGCCGGCGCGGCGGTGGCGGCGGTGGCGGCGATGGCGGCGGCGGCCGCGCCGCCGACCGCAGCACCACCCGCCACGACGAGAGCCACGACTGCGGCGAGAAAGCGGTGCGTTCCCATACGGGGCCTCCTGGGGGTGAGCGCCTCGCCGGACCATATCCGTGCGCGCTTCTGCGCACAAGAGCGCGAACTAAGCAGATTTCAATCACACCTGCACAGTCGGGTACGGAATGCGGCGTGTAATCCCAGCATTGGCTGGTCGACTCCGTATGGTCTGGCCATGCGCGAGCTTCGCCTCGTCGGCGGCAGTGCCGACAGCGAACGCGTCGTCGTCGAAACGGTCGACGGCGCGGAGCAATTCACCCTGCGCACCGACGACCTGCGCCGCTTCCTGGCCGACGACGCGACCCCGCCCGTCCAGGCGTCACCGTCGGCCCCGATCCCGCCCCGCGAGATCCAGATGCGGGTGCGGGCGGGCGAGGCGCCCAACGTCCTGGCCGACGAGTCCGGCGTCTCGATCGACCGGGTGCTGCTGTTCGCCGGACCGGTGCTCGACGAGCGTTCACGCATGGCCGACGAGGCCCGACGAGCGCGAGCCCGGCGATCCACCCCGGACGGTCAGCTGGTCAACTTCGGCGAGGCGGTCGACGAGCGGTTCGCCGCGCACGGCATCGACCCCATGTCAGTCCAGTGGGATTCGCATCGCCGCGACGACGGGCAGTGGATCGTCTCGGCCGGCTGGCGCGGTGGCGAGTCCGAGCGCACCGCCGAGTGGTCGTTCTCGCTGGCCTCGCGCGCGGTCACGCCCCTGGACGAGACGGCGTCCGACCTGCTCTCCGATCGGCCCATCCGCCCGGTGGTGAGCATCGTGCCGGACCTGCCCGCGGCGCCGACGTCAGCACCGGATGCGCTCACCGGCCCGTTGCCGCTCATGGTCGAGCGCCCGGCCGCCGGCGACGAGGAGCTCTTCGACGGCGAGGCCGCGGCGCCCGCGAACGAGACACCACCGCTTCCGCTACACCTGGTCGAGCAGGCCGCCGCCCGGGCCGCGCACCCGACCGCGTCCTCCCACCCATCCGCGTCCGCGCACCCGACCGCCGCGACGCACCCGTCCGCCCACCCGTCGGCCGGCGCGCACGCCGCTCCCGCGGACGAACGTCCAACCGTCACCACGCGTGAGGACGAGACCGACGAGCAGAAGGCCGCTCGGGCACGCATCCCGTCCTGGGACGACATCCTGCTGGGCGTGCGCCGCAAGCGCGACTGACCCATCCGGCCTCGCCGCCGAGTTCGGTGATCTTGGACTTCTGGTCGAACAGCGACCACCAAGATCACGGAGTCGAAAAGGCGAACGGCTCAGAGCGAAAACAGTTAGCGCTATGTCGGTGCGGCGACGTAACGTGAGGCAACGTGACTGGGGAGGACATTTCTTCGCATACCAGCGCGCCCGGGGCCATCAAGACGCTCCTCCGGTTGCGCCGCTGGACGCCACCCCATCGCAAAACGATCATCCTCATGATCGTCACGGCCATCGGCGCGATGCTCGCGCAGTCGCTCATCCCCTTGATCACCGGACGCATGATCGACGGCCCGATCCGACACCACGACACGTCGGCGATCTGGCCGCTCGCCGGGCTCGCGCTCGGCTTCGGAGTGGCCGAGGCGGTGCTGTTCTTCGTCCGGCGCTACACCATGGCGTGGGCGGCGCTGGGCCTCGAGAGCGACATGCGCCGCGACCTGTTCGCCCACCTGCAGCGCCTGCCGGTCGCGTTCCACGACCGATGGCCGTCCGGGCAACTGCTCTCGCGGGCCACCACCGACCTGTCCACGATCCGGCGATTCATCGGCTTCGCCTTCGTGTTCCTGATCGCCAACTCGGTCACGTCCATCGTGGTCCTGGGGCTGCTGCTGCACATCCACCTGATACTCGGGCTGTTCGTGGTCGCCGCCATCGCGCCGCTGGCCCTGTTCACGCGCTCGTTCGAACTGCGCTACAGCCGCGACGCCCGGCGCGTCCAGGACCTCACCGGCGACCTGGCCACCTCGGTCGAGGAGTCGGCGCTGGGCATCCGGGTGATCAAGTCCTACGGACGGCGCCCGCAGATGCTCGCATCGTTCACCGGGCACGCCACGACGTTGCGCCGGGCCGAGCTGACCAAGATCAACACGCTGGCCAAGTTCTGGGCCGTGCTCGAGGGCCAGCCTCAGTTGATCCTCGCCGGCGTTACCTGCGGGGGTGTGCTCGCGGCTGCGCACGGCGCGATGACGCTCGGCCAGCTCGTCGCGTTCCTCGTCCTGTTCCTGCGACTGATCTGGCCGATCATCTCGCTCGGGTGGCTGCTCGCCGTCACTCAGGAGGCGGCGAGCGCGTCGCGGCGCATCTTCGACGTCCTCGACACCGCCCCGGACATCGCCGACCCACCGACTCCCGAACCGCGACCCAGCGACGCGACGGTGCGTTTCCAGGACGTGCGCTTCCGCTACCCCGAGGCGAGCGAGGACGTGCTGTACGGCGTCAACCTCGAGATCCGCGACGGCGAGACGATGGCGCTGGTCGGGGCCACCGGCTCGGGCAAGACGACGCTGACCGAACTCGTGCCGCGGCTCTACGACGTGACCGGCGGCGCCATCTCCATCGGCGGCGTCGACGTCCGCGACCTGACGCTCGACGACGTGCGCGGCGTGGTCGCGACGGCGTTCGAGGATGCCACGTTGTTCTCCGCGAGCGTCGTCGAGAATCTCACCCTCGGCCGTCCCGGTGTGACCGACGCCGACATCGAGGAGGCGATCGGCGTCGCGCAGGCCGGGTTCGTCTATGACCTGCCCTACGGCCTCGAGACCCGCATCGGCGAGCAGGGGCTCTCACTCTCGGGCGGCCAGCGGCAACGGCTCGCTCTCGCGCGGGCCGTGCTGGGACGCCCGCAGGTGCTCGTCCTGGACGACCCGCTGTCCGCGCTGGACGTGCAGACCGAGGCCCAGGTCGAGGAGGCGCTGCGCCGGGTGCTGAGCGGCACCACCGCTCTGGTGGTGGCGCACCGGCCGTCCACCGTGTTGCTGGCCGACCGAGTGGCGCTGCTGTCCGATGGCGGCATCGCCGCCGTGGGCACCCACCGCGAGTTGCTCGACACGGTGCCCGAATATCGCGACCTGCTGGCCCAGACCTCCGAACTGGAAACGTCCTCATGAGCGACCAACAACGCGACACGTCCGGCGAATCTGATTGGCGGGGGAAGCTGACCGCCGATGCCGAGGCGGCGCAGAAGGAGGACGTGCAGGTCGTTATCAGTGGACGTCCGCGGCTGCACAGCGACGCCCGGGGACTGCTCGCCGAACTGGTTCGCCCACACCGTCGCGCCATCGTGTTCGTGGTGCTGATCGTCCTGGTCCAGGTCGGCGCCACGATGGCCGCGCCGTGGCTGATCGGGGTCGCCATCGACCAGTCGCTGCCGCAGGCTCGGGCCGGCAACTACAACTCGCTCATCGGCGTCACGGTCACGCTGGTGTCGTGCGCCCTGCTGTCGGGCTGGCTGCGGGCGGTGTTCGTGCTGCGCAGCGGCCGCATCGGGCAGGCCATCCTGTTCGACCTGCGCCGGCGGGCGTTCGATCACACGCAGTCGCTGTCGGTGTCCTTCCATGAGCGGTTCACGTCCGGACGGGTCATCTCCCGGCTGACCTCCGACGTAGACACCCTCACCGAACTGCTCGACTCGGGTCTGGACGGACTGATCACCGCCGTGCTCAACATCGCGGCGATCAGCGTGCTGCTGCTCGTTCTCGACCTGCCGCTGGCCGCGATCGCGCTGGCGTCGTTCATCCCGCTGTGGTTCCTGTACCGGTGGTTCTCGGCCCGGGCGGCGGCGGCGTTCCGGCGCACCCGCGAAACGGTGGCCACGCTGATCGTCAACTTCGTCGAGACGTTCAACGGCATCCGCGCGGTGCAGGCGTTCCGCCGCGAGGAGCGCAACGACGCGCTGTTCGGTGGGCTGAACCGTGACTACCGCGACGCCAACGCGCGGGCGTTCAAGCTGTTCGGCGTCTTCATCCCCGGCGCGACGCTGGTCGGCAACCTCGTCATGGTCTCGGTCCTGCTCGTGGGCGGGTATCGCGTCGCCGACGGTGGCCTGGCGCTCGGCGTGCTGACCGCGTTCATCCTGTATCTGCGGCAGTTCTTCGACCCGATGGACGACGTCGCGGTGTTCTACAACTCGCTGCAGTCGGCGACCGCGGCACTGGAGAAGATCTCCGGCGTGCTGGCCGAGAAGCCCTCGGTGCCCGAGCCCGAGTCACCGGCCCCGTTGGAGCGCCCGATCCGCGGCTCGCTCGACCTGGACGGCGTCGAGTTCTCTTACCGGCCCGAGCGGCCGGTGCTGCACGAGGTGAACCTGCACGTCCCGGCCGGGCAGACCGTCGCGCTCGTCGGCGCCACCGGCGCGGGCAAGTCGACGATCGCCAAGCTGATCTCGCGCTTCTACGATCCGTCGGTCGGCGTGGTCCGCCTCGACGGCGTCGACCTGCGCGAGATCAGCGAGGCCGACCTGCGCGAGGCCACCGTCATGATCACCCAGGACGGGTTCCTGTTCTCGGGGTCGGTGGCCGACAACATCGCGTTCGGCCGACCCGACGCGTCGCGCGAGGAGATCGTCGACGCCGCCCGCTCGGTGGGCGCGCACGAGTTCATCCGGGCCCTGCCCGACGGCTACGACACCGACGTCCGCAAGCGGGGCGGGCGGCTCTCGGCCGGGCAGCGCCAGCTGGTGGCCTTCGCCCGGGCGTTCCTGGCCGATCCGGCCGTGCTGATCCTCGACGAGGCGACGTCCTCGCTCGACGTCCCGACCGAGCGGCTGGTGCAGCGTGCCCTGCGCACGGTGCTGCGCGATCGCACGGCGCTGATCATCGCGCACCGCCTCTCGACGGTCGAGATCGCCGACCGGGTGCTGGTGCTCGACGCCGGCCGGGTCGTCGAGGACGGCTCACCGGACGCGCTTGTCGCCTCCGGCGAGGGCGACTTCGCCGCGCTGCACGAGTCCTGGCGCGACTCCCTGGTGTAATGCTCAGCGTGATCAATACCTTCGTGGCCATCGGGGACAGCTTCACCGAAGGGCTCGACGACCTCCGCCCGGACGGCACCGTGCGCGGCTGGGCCGATCGCGTCGCCGAGCTGATCGCTGCCCGCCAGGGACACGTCCGGTACGCCAACCTGGCCGTGCGCGGCAAGGTGCTCGACCAGATCGTCGACGACCAGTTCCCGGCTGCCCTCACCGCGCACGCCGACCTGATCACCTTCTCGGCCGGCGCCAACGACATCCTGCGTCCGGGCTCTGACCCCGACGCCGTCGCCGTGCGCTTCGACGCCGCCCTCACGACGCTCCGCACGACCGGTGCCCGGATCCTGGTGTTCGTCGGCATGGATCCCGGCCGCACCCCGGTGGTGCGACTGATCCGCGGCAAGATCGCCATCTACAACGAACACGTGCGTGCTATCGCCACCCGCCAAGGTTGCGAGATCGTCGACCTGTGGGCGTTGACGCCGCTGCGTGACCCCCGCGCCTGGGGCAGGGACCGGGTGCACCTCTCCCCCGACGGGCACGACCGGGTAGCGCGCCTCGTCGCTCAGATTCTGGGCGTTCCGGCCGAAGACCCGCTCGCCGGGTGGCCCCACCCCGCGTCGCCCAAGACGCGCCGCGACGACCTGCAATGGACGCGCGACTACTTCCTGCCCTGGCTCGGCCGCCGGCTGCGCGGCCGCTCGACCGGCGACGGCTTCCTGCCGAAACGTCCCGAGCTCGAGGCCCTGCACGTCGGACCGCTTCAGCCCGACCAATCCGGCGGCGTCGGCGCCGCCTAATCGCAGGATGCTTCGCCGGCTGACCACGCCACGCGGTAGCGGATTCGCTTCGCCGGCTGACCACGCCACGCGGTAGTTACCGCTCCGTGCGGTCGCCGCGAAAGTGACGCCCTTCTTTTGGTCGACCGCGCACCGGCGTATTAGCCACCCCTCGCGGTAAGCAACCGCCCCCGGCGGTAACTAAGCGCTCTGCGCGGTACCCAACCGCTCTGCGCGGTACCCAACCGCTCCTGCGCGGTACCCAACCGCTCTGCGCGGTACCCAACCGCTCCGCGCGGTAGTTGCCGCAGCCTGAGGTCGACCACCACAAGCGATCCAGTTCCAAGGACACCGCGTCCGGCGGTGCTCACCGCTGTGGGCGGTCCGGGCGCACGTTACCGACCAGCGACCGCTCAGCGGGGTCACCTATCCACAAGCAATCCTGCCGCCCATCGCTTATCCACAACTTGCGCGGCAGCATCCCACGGCGGCTCCAGATCGCACAGCATGGACGCCGTGGACACCACGACCAGGCTCTCCCAGCTACTGCGCGACCTACGCAACGGGCGCATGCTCAGCCAACGCGAGCTCGCGCACCTGTCCGGGGTCGATCAGCGACGGATCTCCTCATACGAGCGTGGCCGGCGCAAGGTCCCGTTGCGCGATGCCGACCGGATCCTGGCCGGACTGGGCCTGCAGTTGCGTCTGGAGACGGAGCGGCTCTGGGCTGATATCGACGCCAAGATCGACGAACTGGTCGCTACACCGATCGCGGATCGGGTGACGGCGACGCGCGTCATGATCCCCTCATTACTCCACTGGCTGCGAACCACCGAACCGATCATCGACGGGTGCGCGGCCGCACTGTTGCAAGGTGCACCGGTGCCGGTCGAGTGGCTCGACCTGTGCGTGCGACGCGAGAAGCTCGACGTATTGACTCAGCTGATGACAATGCGGCCGCCGGCGCGATGGCACGAGCGCTCGCAGTGGTGGGCTTACGAAGACACCGATCCGCGGCTACCCGGGCCGATGCGGTGGCGCAATGAGATGGGCGAGTTTCGGATAAGGCTCGTGGACGAAGAGCCTGAGACGATCACCGTCTCCGTTGAAGGCACGATGTCCGAGGGCATACTGCTCGGCGGCGCGATGCTACGAGTGCGACCGCTGGCGGATCTCGAGTTCGACGACCCCGAGACCGCCCGCGTCCTCGGCAGAGTGCGCGAGCGGCGGACGGCAGACGGCAGACCGCAGACCGCAGACGGCGGACGGCGGACGGCGGACGGCCCAGCATCCAGCCGAGGTGAGCGTTGAGCCTTAGAGCAGACCCCGCCGACGCAGCGTCCGCATCGCCCACCAACCGGGCAGCGCCGGTAGCCAGACCGACTCCAGCCGGGCCAGCAGCGCCGCCGCGGCGGCCACGGGCAGCGGCAGTCCGGTCGCGGTCAGGCCGGCGACGAGTGCGGCCTCGACGGCGCCGGTGCCGCCCGGCGTCGGGATCAGCGATCCCGCGGCCGATGAACCGAGGTACACGACGGCGAGCGCCAGTGGGGTGGCATGACCACCGACGGCGTACACGCAGCAGGCGAAAGCGAGCACGTGAGTCGCGGTCAGCGCGCCGGCGGCCAGCACCCCTACGACGATCCGCCCCGGATGCTGGCGCGCGTGCGCGCGCAGCGTGGCCCAGCTGGTCGCGGCGCCCCGCAGCCCGCGCCGGACGGCGGCGCTGCGCCGGGCGAGGAGAAACGCCAACCCGGCCACGGCGAGGACGCCGGCAACGATCAGCGCGACCACCTGCGGCTGGACGTGCGGGGCGTGTGCCCCGGACGACGTCAGCGACAACACGGCGACGATCAGCGTCGTGACGATGAGCTGGGCCAGCTGAGCGGCGCTGACCGACCCCAGCGCGGCCGGCCACGGCGCACCGCAGCGGTTCAGGTAGCGACTGGCGACCGCCGGCGTGCTGACCGCCGACGGCATCACGATCCGGGTGAAGCCGATCGCCAGCTGGGCGAGCAGCGTCGAGCCGATTCGCAGGGGCACGGTCGCGAATCCGCGCAGGTTGTGCGCCGCAGCGAGCAGCGACACCGCCGTGCAGGCCAGCGCCGCGGCCAGCCAGCCGACGTGCAGCGTCCGAACCATTGCCACCGGGTCGGCCGCGCAGAGCTCGGCGACGAGTAGTCCGACGCCGACCAGCCCGCCCAGCCACATCAGCACCGGCAGCAGCCGCGACTTGCGCCGGGTCGGCGCCTCGACCACTGGGGGCGCGGCCTCGACCACGGCGGGCACGACGGGCGAGGGCGGCGGAGCGAGCAGCGTGGTCACCCCAACAACGCTGCCCGTCGGGGGCCGAACCGTCAGTCGGGTAGCCACCCCATTCCGGGGTAGGGGTAGGCCCCCGAACCGGCGCTATGCGAGCTGCGCGAAGGCGATCGCGGCGGCGGTGGCGACGTTGAGCGAATCGACGCCGCCCGCCATCGGGATGCGCACCAGGGCGTCGGCGCCGGCCATCGCCTCGGCGCTCAGACCGGGGCCCTCGGCGCCGAGCAGCACCGCCCACTTGTCGGGCGGCGGCACCGAGCGCAGCGGCACGGCGTCGGCTCGGGGCGTCAGCGCCAGCACGGTGAACCCGTTGTCCCGCAAGGACTTCAGCCCACCCGGCCAGTCGTCGACCACCGCGAACGGCACCCGCAGCACATGACCCATCGACACGCGGACGCTGCGGCGGTAGAGCGGGTCAGCGCACTGCGGATCGAGCAGCACCGCATCAACCCCGAACGCCGCCGCGTTGCGGAACAGAGCACCGAGGTTCTCGAAGTCGTTCAGCGACTCCAGGACGGCCACCCGATGCGTATTGGTAAGCAGAGCAAACGGCGACGGAGACAGTCCCCGATCGGCCGAGGCGAGCACCCCGCGAGTCACCCGGAAGCCCACCACGTCCGAGAGCAGCCACTTGTCGACGGCATACACGGGGACGTCGTCCACAGTGGACAGTCCCTCGACCCGCGAGCGCACGCCCACCACGGCCCGCACCCGGTACGGCGACGCGAACAGCCGCTCGACCACGTTCACGCCCTCGGCGATGACGATGCCGCGACGGTCCGGGCGGACGTCGGCGTCGGTGAGGTCGCGAAAGTCGTCCAATCGGGGATCGGTCGCATCGGCGATTTCGATGAGCGGCATGATTGAACTATGGACTACACACACCTCGGACGCAGCGGCCTCACCGTCAGCCGGATCTGCCTGGGCACGATGAACTTCGGTCCACTCACCAGCGAGGACGACTCGCACGCGATCATGGATGCCGCGCACGAATACGGCATCAACTACTTCGACACCGCCAACGTGTACGGCCGCGGCCTGAACCGTGCGCCGGGGCACCAGGTGGGCGACACCGAGCGAATCCTCGGCACCTGGTTCGCGCAGGGCGACGGACGCCGTGAGCGCACCGTGCTGGCCACCAAGCTCTACGGCGACATGGGCAACTGGCCCAACGAGGGCAAGCTGTCGGCGCTGAACATCCGGCGTGCCCTGGACGCCTCCCTCGAGCGGCTGCAGACCGACTACATCGACATCTACCAATTCCACCACATCGACCGCGCGACGCCGTGGGACGAGATCTGGTCGGCGATCCAGGTCGCCATCACCCAGGGCAAGATCCTCTACGCCGGCAGCAGCAACTTCGCCGGCTGGCACATCGCACAGGCGCAGGAAGCGGCGCAACGGCGCAACTTCATCGGCCTGGTCAGCGAGCAGTCGATCTACAACCTGCTCGTGCGCGACGTCGAGCTCGAGGTGCTCCCCGCCGCGCAGCACTACGGACTGGGCGTCATCCCGTGGTCGCCGTTGCAGGGGGGCCTGCTCGGCGGCGTCGTCCGCAAGCAGCGCGACGGGAGCCGGCGCCTCGAAGGCCGCGCCCAGGCCACCCTCGAGGCGCACCGTTCGCAGATCGAGCAGTACGAGGACTTCGCCGCCGAGCTCGGCCACGAGCCGGGCGACGTGGCACTGGCCTGGCTGCTGCACCAGCCGGCCGTCACCGCGCCCATCGTCGGGCCGCGCACCCGCGATCAACTCGACGCCGGCGTGCGCGCGCTGGAGGTCGATCTCGACGAGAAGGCGCTGGCCCGCCTCGACGAGATCTTCCCGGGCCACCAGACGGCGCCCGAGGACTACGCCTGGTAACGCGGAACCAGGCGCGCCGCGACGTCGCCGAGGCCGACGTTGCGGCGGCGGGCCACCAGCACACCCACTGTCACGGCAGCGGCGGCTGAGATCAGCCCGCCGCCGACCATGCCCCAGCGCGGTCCGAACGCCCCGGACACCCAGCCGATGATCGGTGCGCCGACCGGCGTTCCGCCCATGAAACACATGAGATACAGGGCCATGACGCGCCCGCGCATCGTCGGATCGACGCCCAGCTGCACCGAGGCGTTCGCCGCCGTCGTGAACGTGAGCATCGCGAAGCCGGCCGGTACCAGCAGGGCGGCGGTCGAGGCGAAGCCCGGCATCGAGCCGGCCACGACCTCGATCAGCCCGAACGCCGTGGCCGCCACGACGAGAAATCCTGTCGACGGCCGCCGGGTCCGTCGCGTCGCCATGACCGCGCCGACACAGGCCCCGACCGCGAGCGCCGTCGAGAGCAGCCCGTACCCGCTCGCCGAGCGATGGAACACCTGCCGGGCGATGAGCGCCGTGGTTATCTGGAAGTTCATGCCGAACGTCCCGACGATGAACACGAGCAGCATCGTCACCATCAGGTCGCTGCGTCCGAGGACGTAGCGAACCCCGGCCACCAGCTGGCCCTTGGCTCGCGCGAGATGGGGGGCCGGATACAGCTCGCCCGGGCGCATCAGCCACAACCCGGCGAGCACCGCGATGCTCGATCCCGCGTTGCCCACGAACGCCCAGCCCGTGCCGACGGCGGTGATCAGGAGGCCAGCCACGGCCGGGCCGATGATGCGCGCGCCGTTGAAGATCGTCGAATTGATGCCGACGGCGTTGGTCAGATCGTCGCGGCCCACCATCTCGACCACGAACGACTGCCGGGTGGGCGTGTCGATCGAGGTGATGATGCCGAGCAGCGTCGCCAGCACCAGCACGTGCCAGTACTGCACCACCCCGCCGACGTCGAGGATGCCGAGGGTGAGCGCCACGAACGCCAGCGCGGTCTGGGTGGCGAGCAGCAGCTTGCGCTTGTCGCTGCGGTCGGCGAGCGTGCCGCCCCACAGTCCGAGCAAGAGCGACGGCCCGAACTGCAGCGCGGTGACGATGCCGAGCGCCGTGCCTGAGTTGGTGAGGTTGAGGACGAGCCAGTCCTGAGCGACTCGCTGCATCCAGGTGCCGGTCAGCGATACGAGTTGCCCGGAGGCATAGAGCCGATAGTTGCGTACCCGCAACGAGCGGAACATGCCGGCTGATTCGCGGATAGGGGGCTGTTGGGGAGGGGTAGTAGTGGCGGCAGCCGCCGTCACAGCTCGGCCAGCTTGTCGAGCACCGGAATGACGTCGCGCAGCGCCGCCCGCTCGTCGGGGGTCAGCTGCGCGAGCCGTTGCGAGAGCCACGCATCGCGTTGGCGGCGCTCCGACTCGAGCAGATCCAGGCCGGCCTGGGTGAGAGCGATGATCGCCTGCCGCTTGTCGCTCGGATGGGCCGCGCGGGTGACCAGGCCCTTCTCCTCGAGCATGGCCAGCACCTTCGTCATGGACGGCGGCTGAACGCGCTCGTGGGCGGCCAGGTCACCGGCGCTCATCGCGCCCTTCTTGCGCAGCGTGCCCATCGCCGAGAGCTGGGTGAGCGTGACGGACATGTCGACGCGCTGGTTGCGCAGGATGCGGGTGAGCCGCAGCAGCGACGGACGAAGCGCCGCCGACAGTTCGGCGGCGGTCAGCTTGCTCGGCGTGGTGGATGTCATCTCGGTAGTTAGTTTACCTAACGTTCTGCCTCGGCGCCACCGAGACATCCGGAACGAGGGCGGCCGCCAACCCGGCCAGCTCGGCGTCGCGCCGGGGCAACGCCACGCCGTCGACGGACGCGATCGGCACCACCAGGCTCAGACTGCTCGTCCAGAATGCCGGCGTCGACGCCAGGTCGTCCACGGTGAAGGTCGCGAGCCGGGTGGGACGGCCGAGGTCACGGGCCAGGTCGAGCAACGCTCGACGGGTGATGCCGGGCAGCAGGTCGTCGCGCAGCGGCGGCGTGACGAGGGTGCCGTCGTCCAGCAGCAGGAACACGTTGCCCCGACTCGTCTCCAGCACCGTGCCGTCGTCCGCGACGAACAGCGGCGCGCCGTCGTGTTCGGCCGCCGCCAGATAGCCCCGGTCGGCCCACTTGTGCCGCCACAGCCCGCGCCGCCCGCGCACCACGTGTACGTCGGAGGGCCCCGGACGCGGCCGGGCCGGTGTGGCCGTCACGTCGACCTGATCACCACGCACGGTCACCCGGACAACCGCCCGGCCGCGCGGCGGCGCCGCCCGCGCGACCCGTTCAGCCAGGTCAGTGGGCACACCCCGCCCGTACAACTCACGGGACGAGCGGTCCAGGCGGGCCAGGTGGTCGGCGAGACGTACCGGCCCGCCGTCGAGCGCAAGGATCGTCTCGAGCAGCCCGCCGCGCAGCTGATCCTCCGCCGGCGCCACGTCGGAGGTGGCCACCCGGTCGGACAGCCGCGCGTCGAGCGCACCGAGCAATGGGGCCGCCTTGTGCAGGCATTCACGCCATTCGAGCATGGGGACGCTGTCGGCGGTGATCCCGCCGCCGACGCCCAGCTCGATCACGTCGTCGGCGATCTCGAACGTCCGGATCGCGACGTTGAACTCCAGGCCCCAGGACGGGCTGGCGAACCCGATCGCCCCCGTGTAAACCGACCGCGGCCCCGCCTCGAGCGCGGCGATGGCCTCGATCGCCCGCAGCTTCGGCGCTCCCGTGACCGACCCGGGCGGGAACGTCGCCGCGAGCAGTTCGGCGTCGCCCGCGTCGACGCGTCCGGTGATGGTCGAGACGAGGTGCCATACGCCGGGGTGTGGTTCGACGCTGAGCAGCTCGGCGACGTGCACCGTGCCCGTGCGCGCGACCCGGCCGAGGTCGTTACGCATCAGGTCGACGATCATGACGTTCTCGGCGGCATCCTTCGCCGAACGCCGCAACGCCGCCGCCGTCAACGCCGTCCCCTTGATCGGCGACGTCGTGACCAGATCGCCCCGGCGACGCAGGAAGAGCTCGGGGCTCAGGCTGGCGACCGCCCGGGTGCCGGCGTCGACGAACGCCCCGTACACCGGGCGCAGGCGGGCGGCCGCGTCGGCGAAGAGCGCCGCCGCCGACCCCGTGAACGGCGCGCGGAGCCGGGTGCAGACGTTCACCTGGTACAGCTCGCCGGCCCGGATCAGCTCGATCGCCTGCTCGACGGCGTCCAGGTGGTCGGCGGCGGGCGGCCCGTCGAACCGTCCGACCGTCCACTGTGGACGCTGCGCTGGCTCGCGCAACAGCGCCCGCAGCTCGTCGCGGGCGGCCCGCAGCTCGGCGTCCCGGGACGAACTCCACAAGGCCTCGAAGGTCCACTCGCCGTCGACGAAGCGCAACAGGTGGTCGTAGAAGGCGAGATGCGACGAGCCGGAGTAGCCGACGAAGCCGAACCAGCCCCCGCCGACGACCGCCGGGTCCGCGCCCTCGACCGCCGGCTGTTCGGCCAGGGCGGTGTACGGGTCGGTGTGCACGCGCAGGGGCCGGCTCAGCAGCAGGGCCCCACCGCCGGCCCAGCTGCCCCACAGGCAGGCGAGTCCCGGACGGCCGGCCAACCGGCGCAGCATCTCGTCCGGCGTCGGCCCGGGACCGAGCGCCTCGGCGTGCACACGAGACGGCTTCACGAACAGGTAGCCTGCCGCATCATGGCGAAGCGGGAGCTGAAGACGCCGCCCGAGCCGGTGCAGGTGGACAGCCGCCGCGTCGTATTGGCGGGCACTGTGCTGTGGTTCGTCGGGTTCGTCGTGCTCCTGCCGTTCTACGGATGGCTCGGCCGGCACGACCATCGCATCTGGCTCTGGACGTGCCTGGCCGGCTGGATCCTCGGGCTGATCGGCCTGGTGCTCGTGCGCAAGCACCGTGGGCAAGGCCGAACGCGCTAGACCGTCTCGATGATCTCGCCGTCGTCGTAGATCTCGCCGGACGGCTCGGCCAGCGGCGGCACGTCGACGACGGCCTCGGAGTGAGCGCCGCAGCCGTACTCGACGCTGACCACCCGTCCGTCGGCACCGGCCACCTCGTTGCCGCACACCCCGAACCCGGCCCGCAACGACCCGGCCAGCAGCAGCAGGAACCCGCAGGTGCCGCAGTGCGCCGGGGCATTGCGGGCCATCGCCGTCTCGGGGCCACCGTCACCCTCGTACCAGCGGGCCGCGGCGTCGAGCCGTCCCTCGCGGGAGAGCACCCGCTCGCGGCCGAGTCCGAGCTCGAACGTGACCTCGTCCACCTCGGGATCGCCGGAGGCGACGTACCCCGGCACCAGCCGCCAGTCGTCGGGCTCGCTCGGCAGCAGGTCGCCCGGGCTGAGGTCGCCGGGGCGCAGCCGCTCGCTCCACGGCACCCACTCCGGCGCGAGCACCGCGTCCTCGCCGGGCAGCAGCACCACCTCGTCGACGGTGACGACTTTCGACCGGGGAACGCGGGCCACCGACACCGCCCAGTACCAGCCGGTATACCCCGGCACGGCGGCGATGAACGCGTGCGTGGCGACGCGTTCACTCTCGGCGCGAACGCCGACGTGGTCGCCGACCTGATCACCGCCTACCTGGACGGCAGCCGCCCGGGCAATATCGACGGCGGCGGCGCAGACTGAATCGGGCTTCGTTGGCGACACGATCACGCGTCCATTGTGACGGATGCCCCGGAGCTACGGCAGGATGGGACTGTGGCCAGGCGAGATGACAAGCAACCGCGCAAGCGGTTCTCGAAGTCTGGGCACACGTCGCACCAGCCGCCGCAGGGTCCGCCGCCGGACGAGCCCTACCGTGATCCGCGCTACGGTCCGCAGCCGACTCAGCAGTACCCCCCGCCCCCGCCGCCCGGATACGGCCCGCCGCCGGGCCAGCAGGCGCCGCGGCCGCCCGGGTACGAAACCGCGCGCTACGCGCAGGCCAACCCCACCGAAAGGTTGCCCCCTCCACCGACGCCGCGGCCGGGCAGTTACGACTCGCCGACCTATCACCACGTGCACGGTCCGCCCGGCACCGACCCGACGGCGCAGTTACCGGCGACGCCGCCCAAGAACACGGTGACCCGGGCGGTCATCACCCGCAGCAACGAGGTCGCGCGAAACGTGACCCGCAAGGTGATCAACGCCAGCAAGTCCGACGGCGCCGAGGAGTCGGGCCTCACCGCGATGATCTGGAACCAGGTCATCGCCAACGGCACCGACGCCATGATCACCGTCGCGCTCGCCACCACCGTCTTCTTCGGCGCCTCGACAACCGCCCAGCGCGGCAACATCCTGCTGTACCTGCTCGTGACGATGGCGCCGTTCGCGATCGTCGCTCCCATCATCGGACCGGCCCTGGATCGCCTGCAGCACGGTCGTCGCTGGACGATGGCCGGCACGGCGGTCGGGCGAGCGGTGCTGGCGGCGGTCATGGCCCAGCACCCCAAGGACCTGTTGGTTCTCTATCCCTGCGCGCTGGGCTCGCTCGTGCTCTCCAAGGCGTACAGCGTCGTCCGAGCGTCGGCGGCCCCGAAGCTCGTGCCGCCCGGCATGACCCTCGTCGAGGCGAACTCCCGGCTGCAGATCTTCAGCCTGGCCGCCGGCCTGATCGGTGGCTCGTTCATCGGCATCGTCATCAAGGCCACTGGCGACTCGTACTCGACGGGGCTGTGGGTCACCGCCCTCGCGTACTGCGTGTTGGCCTTCTTCGCGCTCCGGCTGCCGAAGCAGATCGACAGCGTGAGCTCGGCTCCTCCCCCACGCCGGGTGGCCCGACCGGCCGGTACCCGGCGCCAGCCCCTGCTATACCGGCTGCAGGCCTGGGCCCGGCGCGGGTTCGTTCCGACGGCGATCACCTCGCTGCAGGCCGAGTCGCTACTGCGGTTCCTCGCCGGGTTCATCACGCTCTTCCTGGCGTTCCACATCGAGACGACCAGGCACGGTTGGCACGCCGCGTTCGCGCTGGGCGGCATCCTGATCGGCTCCGGGGCGGGCAGCTTCGTCGGCACCGGCATCGGCACCCGGCTGAGCCTGAACCGTCCCGAACGAGTGGTTGTCACCTGCGCGGCGGTCGCCGCCACGATGTGCCTGCTCACCGCGATCCTGTTCGCCGACCCGATCGCGATCATGGCCATGTTCGTCAGCTCGGCCACCAACGGGCTGGCCAAGATCGCCTTGGACGCGGTGATCCAGCGCGATGTCGACGAGTCGCTGCGGTCCAGCGCGTTCGGCCGCTCCGAGACGTTCCTGCAGTTGTCGTGGGTGTTGGGCGCGGCCATCGCGGTGGCCCTGCCGTCCGAGAACGGCTCGCTCGGGTTCTGGGTCGCGGGGGGCATCGTCGGCGGATTGACGGTGCTGGTCGTGCTGCGCAGCCGGGCGATGAAGCGAGCCGAATCGGCCAGCCCACGGCCGCTGCCGCCGGGTAGCGTCGCGCCCGGCCATCCGCAGTCGTGACTCTGCTCGTCGTCACCGCGGTGCCCGCCGAGCGCGATGCACTCCTTGACGTGGTGCCGGCGGAGTCGGTGATCGCCGCGGGGATCGGCCCGGCCGCCGCGGCGTCCGCTGCGTCGGCTGCGCTCGCGCGCGGATCGTTCGATCTCGTCGTCAGCGCGGGTATCGCCGGCGGCTTCGACGTTCCGGTCGGCGCCGTGGTGGTCGCGTCGCGAGTCGTCCACGCCGACCTCGGCGTCGAGACGGCGGAGGGTTTCTCGCCGCTGGGCGATGCCTTCGACGTATCGCCGGAGCTGGTCGCCGCGCTGAGCCGCCGGACCGGCGCCGTGGTGGGCACCGTCCTCACCGTCTCCACGGTCACTGGCACGGCTGCGACCACTGCGGCGCTACGGACCCGGTACCCGGATGCCGTCGCCGAGGCGATGGAGGGGTTCGGCGTGGCCTCGGCCGCCGCGGTGCACGGCGTGCCGTTCGCCGAGGTGCGCGCGATCAGCAACTCGGTCGGCCCGCGCGACCGACCGTCCTGGCGGATACCCGAGGCGCTCGCTGCTCTGCGCGACGCGTTCGTCGCGATCACGAAGGAGCCGTTGCCGTGAGGGTCGCGTATTCGCCCTGTCCGAACGACACGTTCGTCTTCCATGCCTGGACGCACGGATTGATCGACGGGGCACCGCCGGTCGAGGTCACCTACGCCGACATCGACGTCACGAACACCGCGGCGGAGAAGGGTGATTTCGACGTCGTCAAGGTGTCCTACGCGGCGTTGCCGTGGCTGCTCGAGTCGCACACCTTGTTGCCCTGCGGCGGTGCGCTCGGCCGCGGCTGCGGACCGCTCGTGTTGACCCGCGGCGATGTGTCCACTGTGGACGGTCTGACCGTTGCCGTGCCGAGCTCGCGGTCGACGGCCTACTTGCTGTTCCGGTTGTGGGCGTCCGGGCAGCGACCGGCGCGCATCGACGTCGTACCGTTCACCTCGATCATGCCGGCGGTGCGCGACGGACAGTACGACGCCGGACTCGTCATCCACGAGGCCCGCTTCACCTACCCGTCCTACGGCTTGACCTCGCTCGTCGACCTCGGCGCATGGTGGGAATCCGACACCGGGCTGCCCATCCCGCTCGGCGCGATCCTGGCCCGTCGCTCGCTGGACGCGGCCTCGCTCGCTCGCGTCGTGCGGTCGTCCGTGGAGTACGCGTGGGCCTATCCGTCCGCGTCGGCGGCCTATATTGCCGAGCACGCCGACGAGATGTCGCCCGAGGTCCAGCGCCAGCACATCGACCTGTACGTCAACGAGTTCACCCGCGACCTGGGGGACGAGGGTTACGCCGCGGCGACCGCGCTGCTCGATCGGGCTTACGCGGCCGGCCTCACTCCGTCGTCGCCGCCTTTGCGCTAACGCCAGCGGAAAATGACCACGGTCGACGCAGCCACGACGCGATGAGCGCTCGCGCGAAGAGCCCGCCGCCGCGGCTGTCCTGTCCGCGGCCAAGCCGGGAGGGCCGGCCGGAGCCGCGGGCGAAGGGACCCCGACCGCACCGCCTTCGGCGGATTAGATCAAGCGTCCAAGTTGTCGGCGAAGACGCGCAGCAGGGCAGCTATCTTGCGGGCCTCGCCCCGTTCGGGATAGCGGCCGCGGCGCAGCGAGTTGGAGGTCGTATCTAGCATCTTGATGAGGTCCTCGACGAGCGGTGCCAGCTCCTCGGCCGGTTTGCGGGTGGCGCGTACGACCGACGGCATGGGGTCCAGTACGCGGACCGAGAGCGCCTGGTTGCCCTTGCGGCCCTGGACGATGCCGAACTCGACCCGCTGCCCAGGCTTCAGCTCGGTGACGCCGCTGGGCAGGGCATCACGATGGACGAAGACGTCCTCGCCTTCGTCCTCGGCCAGAAAGCCGAAGCCCTTGTCAGCGTTGAACCACTTCACCTTGCCGGTAGGCACCGGAGCTCCTCTCACGAACACAACTGAAGGCACCGCACCGCGGTGCCTCCCTGTAACAGGTTACTTGCCCTGCGGCCCGAAGGCACAAGAGATTCGGGGCTTGTCGGCATTAGTTGCCATCAGCGCAGCCAGACCCGCGCGCGCTCGTGCGCCTCGGCCGGCAGCTCGGAGGCCTCGAGCAGCCGCGGGGCCAAGGAGTGGTCGCCGGTGAGCGCTCGGAAGGTCTCCCCGATCGTGACGCCGTGCGCCGGCCGATGCACGACCTCGACGGCGTCGCCGGCGCCCACATCGCCTTCTGCATAAATGCGGAGATAGGCCCCGGGCCGTCCCACCTCGGTGAACCACTTGATCAGGCGCGGCACGTCCCAGAATCCGGCGAACGTGCGGCACGGGATGCGCGGGCAGCTCACCTCGAACACGGCCGACCCGATCGCCCACCGCTCGCCGATCACCGCGCCGGTCACGTCCAGGCCGGAGGTCGAGAGGTTCTCACCGAACGATCCGGGCGGCACGTCGCGGCCCAGCTCCGACGCCCACCAGGCCGCGTCCTCGCGGGCGTAGGCGTAGGCCGCCTTGTCCGGGCCGCCGTGGTTGGCGACGTCGAGGATCGAGTCGCCGTCGACGTGGTGGTCGAACACGCGGACCCGCCCGGACGCGGGCCGCTTGTCGATGCCCGTGAAGCCGACGTTGTCCTTCCAGCGGGTCTTCATGACCTGCGCCAGATTGACGGATACGAGTTCGGCCACGTCCTGAGGGTAGGCGACGTGGCAGACTGGTTCTTTGCCTTTTTAATCGTCGACGAGCAGGAAAGGTGGCCCCGATGCCCGGTGCTACGCCGAGACTGCCGGAGCTCTATCGGCCGGTTCAGATCGGGACCGAAGAGGATTTCCACGTGTCCGAGTTCGGCGCCGACCTGGCCGGGGCGATGTCGCCGTTCGGGCAGGACATCGAGTTCCCGCTTCCCCTGGACCGGATCGACTATCAGCACCCCACGCCGGCGGAGTATCCGAATCGGGCCGGTGTCTGACCACTGAGCAGCGCCGTCCAGCACGACAGCACGCCGGCCCGGTCACTGACCGAGTGGCTGCGGCGGCGCTCTGACGACCAACTCGCCGACCTGCTGCGCCGGCGTCCCGACCTGGCCTTGCCGGCGCCCGGTGACCTCGCCACGCTCGCCAATCGCCTGAGCGTGCGCACGTCCGTCCAGCGGGCCATCGACGGGCTGGACGCCGCGAGTCTGGCCACCCTCGAGGCGCTGGTGCTCACCAGCGACGTCGCCAGCGTCACCGCTGCCGCGGAGTTGCTGCCGGGCATCGACGCCGGGGACTCGATCGACGCGCTGCGCGCCGTGGGTCTCGTGTGGGGCGAGGACGACCGCCTGCACCTGGTCGCCCATGTCGTCGACGCGATCGGGCCGTACCCGGCGGGGCTCGGCCGCCCCGCGGCGCACCTGTTCACCGCCGTCTCCGACGTCGCGCTCGTGCCGGTGCTGCGCACGCTCGACCTGCCGCCGGCCGGACAGCCGCGGTCCGGGGCGTCGGTGGCGGCCGTACTCGCCGATCCGGCCCGGCTGCGGGAGCTGCTCGACGCGCGCGACCCGGCCGAACGCGACGTGCTCTCCCGGCTCGCGGAAGGCCCACCGGTCGGCGTGGTCCGCGATGCCCTGCAGCCGGCTGCCCTCGACGACGGGACGACGCCGCCGCACCGGCTCATCGCGAACGGGCTGCTCGTCCCGATCGACGCACAGACCGTCGAGCTGCCCCGCGAGGTCGGGCTGGCCCTGCGCGGCGGCGCACCGTTCGCCGCCGTCCCGCCACTGCCGCCCGACATCGCCCTGACCAATGCCGACCTCGACCGTCTCGGCACCACCGCCGTGCTCGATACCGTGCGCCAGGTCGACGCGCTGGGCGAGCTGTGGAGCGCGACGCCGCCGGCGGTGCTGCGCGCCGGCGGGCTCGGCGTGCGCGACCTGCGCCGCACCGCTCGCGCGCTCGATGTCGACGAGGCCGTCGCCGCTCTGCTCGTCGAGGTGGCGGCCGCCGCCGGGCTGGTCGCCGCGACGCACGGCATCGAGCCGATCTTCCTGCCGACGTCGGAGTTCGACACCTGGCGCCGCCGCGAGACCGCGCAGCGGTGGGTCCCCCTCGCCGCGGCGTGGCTCGGCATGACCCGGCAACCCAGCCTGGTCGGGCAGCGCGACGAACGCGACCGGGTCATCACGCCGCTCGGCCCGGATGCCGAGCGGGGCACGATCCCGGCATTGCGGCGACAGGTGATCGGCCTGCTCGCCGACCTGCCGGAGGGCTCGGCGCCGGCCGACCGCGACGACGTCCTGACCCGGCTGGCGTGGCTCGCCCCTCGGCGGGCGAACGCCCAGCGGCGACTCGCCGAGGCCGTGCTGTCCGAGGCCGACGTGCTTGGCGTGACCGCTGCCGGCGGGCTGACCGGATACGGGCGGGGGGTGCTGCACGGCGTGCCGTCGGCGGCGACCACGCTCGACGTGGCGCTGCCCGAGCTGGTCGACCACTTCCTCGTCCAGCCCGACCTGACCGTGATCGTCCCGGGACCGCCGGTTCCCGAGCTGGCCGACGAGCTTGCAGCGGTGGCCGACCTGGAGTCCAGCGGCGGGGCCAGCGTGTACCGGATCACCGAGGCGTCGGTGCGCCGCGGGCTGGACTCCGGGCACAGCGGCGCCGGCATCGCGGCGCTCTTCGCCGACCACTCGCGCACCCCGATACCCCAGGCGCTGACCTACCTCATCGACGACGTCGCCCGGCGGCACGGCGTGCTGCGGGCCGGGCCCGCGACGACCTACCTGCGCTGCGACGACGAGGCGCTGCTGTCGCGGGTGCTCGCCGATCGGGCGGTCGAGCCGCTGGGCCTGCGCCGCATCGCGCCCACCGTCGTCATCGCGAACGCCCCCGTCGCCCGGATCCTGGACGTATTGCGCGACGCCGGCTACGCCCCGGCCGCCGAGGCCCCCGACGGCGCTCTGGTGACCGTCGGCGCCGACGCCCCACGCGCCCCGTCCCGGCCGACGTCGCGCCTGGTGCGCAACCGCCCGGCCACCGACTCGGCCGCGACGATCGGCGAGCTGATCCGTCGGCTGCGTGCCGGTGATCAGCTGGCCGAGATCACCCGCCGGGTGGCGCCGACCGGCCAGCGCATCCCGGGCGTGACCTCCGCGGCGACGCTGGGCCTGCTGCGCGACGCGATCCGCGGCGAACGCACGATCTGGCTCGGCTACGTCGACGCCCAGGGGACGTCGTCGCAGCGCACGATCGAGCCGATCTCGATGGCCGGCGGGACGCTGCGCGGGCACGACGTCGAGACCGGCCGCCTGGAGGCGTTCGCCCTGCACCACATCACCGGGGTCGGCGTCCTGGGCGACTAGACGCCCCGCTCGGTTTTGGTCACCCGCCGTCGCATAGCCCGCTGGGTGACCAAAACCGGATCAGGCCTAGGGGTCCCGCGAATGTCGTCGGCATGGGGCAAGATGGCTCGCATGTCACGGGTGTTGCTGGCGGTCGACGGCAACTCCCTGGTGCACCGGGCGTATCACTCGCAGGCCCGCACCGGAATCCACTCCGCGGACGGACGCCCGACCTGGGCGGTGCGGGGGCTGCTGTCCCAGTTGGTCGCTGCCGTCGAGCGGGTCGGCCCGACGTCGATCGTCGTCGGGTTCGACGATCCCGACGCCAGCCGCCGCCGCGACGCCTGGCCGCAGTACAAGGCCCACCGCGTCGACAAGCTCGACACGCTCGTCGATCAGCTGAGCTGCGCCGCGGACGTGCTGCGCGAGCTCGGCATCGCCGTCGTCGTCCCGCCTGGCCTGGAGGCCGACGACGTGCTCGCCTCGGCGGCCACCTTCGCCGCCGGCGCCGGCGCGACTGCGGTGATCATGACGTCCGATCGCGATGCGTTCTCGCTGATCGACGACACCACGACCGTGCTGCGCATCATCGACGGCGGCGTCGAGTCCTCGCCGATGCTCACGCCGTCCCGGCTGATGACCATGATCGGCGTGCGGCCCGACCAGTACCGCGACTACGCCGCGATGCGCGGGGACGCGTCGGACAACCTGCCCGGCGTCCGTGGCATCGGCCCCAAGACGGCGGCCACGCTGCTGCGCGAGCTGGGCTCGGCGCAGGCGGCGTTCGACGACGTGGCCCGCGGCGGCGAGCGGGTGGCGGCCGCGATCGGCAACGCGGGTGCTCGCCGGCTCGCCGCCGACGGTGCTCGCGAGGCGTGGGAACTCAACTGCCAGATCATGACGATGCACCGCGACGTGCCCCTGGGCATCGACCTCGCGGGTGGCGTCGGCGCCCTGCCGTTGGCGATCGACGCGGTGCAGGCGGCGTTCCAGGCCCAGCAACTTACCTGGACAACCACCACGGCCGTCCGGGTCCTGTGCGACCAGGAGACCCGCGACGCCGAGTGGCCCGACGAGCCGGCGCCGGACTGGGGCGGCCGTCCCCGCTTCGCCCCGCTGCCCGCCCCGAAGAAGATCGAGCAGCTGGCCCTGTTCTAAGCGCGGACCACTTCGATGCCGACGTCGACGAATCCGCGGGTCAGTTCCTCGGTGGCGTCGATGTCGGTCACGAGAACATCGATGGACTCCAACGGGCACAGCCGGGCGAACGCACGGTGGCCGAGCTTGGAGCTGTCGGCCACCACGATGACCTTCCGCGCGCGCCCGGCCATGAGCCGGTTGATCGCCGCCTCGCTCTCCTGGTGGGTCATCGCGCCGCCGTCGATGTCGATGGCGTCGACCCCGAGCACGGCGATGTCCAGGGACAGCTGGTCGAGGATGCCCGAGGCGAGCGGGCCGATGAGCTCGTAGGACTGCGGCCGGGCCACCCCGCCGGTGACCACGATCTTGAGGTGCGCCCGCACCGCGAGCTCGGTGGCGATGTTCAGCGAGTTGGTGACCACGGTGATGGCCGGGTTGTAGGAGCCCTGCAGGTCGCCGCGCAGGGCGAGGGCCCGGGCCACCTCGGTCGTGGTGGTGCCACCGTTGAGACCGACAATGGTGCCGGCGTCGATCATCTCGGCGACCGCTTTGCCGATGCGTTGCTTCTCCGAGGCGTAGCGCGCCGTCTTGTAGCGCAGGGGCAAGTCGTAGGCGGCGTTGTTCGAGACGGCGCCGCCGTGGGTGCGGGTGAGCAGCTGCTGCTGGGCCAGGATGTCGAGATCGCGGCGAATCGTCGCGGCCGAGACGCGCAGCTCGCTCGCGGCGTCGTCGACATCGAGGGTGCCGTCGCGGTTGAGCAGCTCCAGAATGGAGCCGAGCCGTTCGTGCTTGCTCACTTGATCACCCTGCTCTTCGGGCGAGCGCTCATCGTCCCGGGCACCTCGCTCATCTCGTCCGGTCCAAGTGGGCCGTTTCCTGCAAAACCAAGCAGGAAGACTGTACGCTTGCGATGCATCCGCTCGAAGATGCACGATCTGATTAGGCAATGAGCAATAACGCGCGAACGCGGAGTATGCAGATGACCTTCGTCGAGGACGAGATCGCCACCCAGCCCGAGTGCTGGGAGGCAGCGCTCGAGCACGCCGCATCACCGTTGCTGCCCGGCGCCGGTGAGCGGGTGGCCGTGGTCGGCTGCGGCACGTCGTGGTTCGTGGCCCAGAGCTACGCGGCGCTGCGCGAATCGGCCGGCCTCGGCGAGACCGACGCGTTCGCCGCGTCCGAGGCGCCGGCCGGCCGGGCCTACGACCGCATCGTCGCCATCACCCGATCCGGCACGACCACCGAGGTCCTGGACCTCCTCGAGCGGGTGGACGGCCCCAGCGTGGCCATTACGGCTGATGCCAGCACCCCGGTGGCCGACGTGGCGACGCACGTCATCGCGCTGCCGTTCGCCGACGAGCGCTCGGTGGTGCAGACCCGGTTCGCGACGACGACGCTCACCCTGCTGCGGGCCCACCTCGGTGAGGACCTGACCCGGGCCATCGCCGACGCGCGAACCGCCGTCGCCGGCGAGCTTCCCGACGGCGCCCTCGATCGCAGCCAGTTCACGTTCCTCGGCCGGGGCTGGACGGTGGGCCTGGCCAACGAGGCGGCGTTGAAGATGCGCGAGGCGTCGCTGTCCTGGTCGGAGTCCTACCCCGCCATGGAGTACCGGCACGGGCCGATCAGCATCGGCGACGACCACAGCCTGGTCTGGATGCTGGGCCGGGCCCCCGACGGGCTGCGGGACGAGGTCGCCGCCACCGGCGCCACCTGGGTGGCCTCGACGCTCGACCCGGTCGCCGAGCTGATCCGCGCGCAGCGGGTCGCCGTCGCGATCGGGCACGCCCGCGGCCTGGACCCCGACAACCCGCGCAACCTCACCCGTTCGGTGATCCTCGACCCCGCATAAGGTCTTGCCCGTGGATTGCGTCATCGCGCTGGACGTCGGGGGCACGTCGATGAAGGCCGCGCTCGTTGACGAGCAGCGCCAGGTAATCAGGTCCCGACGCATCCCGACCGGACGGGCCGACGGGCCGGACGCGGTGGCGGAACGCGTCGTCGCCGCCGTCGCCGACCAGCATGCGGCCGCGACGCAACTCGGCCGCACCGTGCGCGGCGCCGGGGTGGTCGTGCCCGGCATCGTCGACGAGGAGCGCGGTGTCGCCGTGTTCTCGGCCAATCTCGGCTGGCGCGATGCGCCGCTGCGCGAGCTGATCGAGAAGCGGGTAGGCGTCCCGGTCGCGTTCGACCACGACGTGCGCGCCGGCGGTCTCGCCGAGGGCCAACTGGGCGCCGCCCGCGGGGTGCGCGACTACCTCTTCCTGCCGATCGGCACGGGCATCGCGGGCGCCGTCGTGCTCGACGGCCGCCCTTACTCCGGACACGGATATGCCGGCGAGATCGGGCACATGACCATCGACCCGAACGGCCCGGCCTGCGGCTGCGGCGCCCGGGGTTGCCTGGAAGCGCTGGCGTCGGCGTCGGCGATCGCGGCCGGGTACGAGCGGCGCACCGGGCGGGCGGTCGAGGCGCACGCCCTGCGCGAGCTGCTCGACGCCGGCGATCCGGGCGCGCTCGCGGTGTGGCAGATCGCCGTCGAGGCACTGGCCACCGGGCTGGCCGCCTACGCGACCCTGCTGGCGCCCGAGCTCGTGGTCATCGGCGGGGGGCTCGCCGAGGCGGGCGACATCCTGCTCGCCCCGCTGGCCCGCGAGCTCGACGCGCGACTGACCTTCCAGCGGCGTCCCCGCCTGGTCCCCGCCGAGCTGGGCGATCAGGCCGGAGCCCTCGGCGCCGCGCTGCTCGCCTGGCGACTGGCCGGGTCGTGATGCTGACGTCCACCGGCGAGATCGTCGCCGACGCCGCGCGGGCCGGCGGCGGGGTCGGCGCGTTCAACGTCATCACGCTCGAGCACGCCGAGGCGATCGTGCGCGGCGCGGCCGCCGCCGGACGTCCCGCCATCCTGCAGATCAGCCAGAACGCCGTGCGCTACCACGGCGCGCTGGCCCCGATCGCCGCCGCGACGCTGGCGGTGGCGCGGGCGGCCGAGGTGCCGGTCGCCCTCCACCTCGACCATGCGACCGAGCCCGCCCTGGTACGCGAGGCGGTGTCGCTGGGGCTCGGCTCGGTCATGTTCGACGCCTCGGCGCTGGAGTACGAGGCGAACGTCGCGGCCACGGCGGCCGTCGTTGCGGAGTGCCACGGGGCCGGCGTCTGGGTCGAGGCCGAGCTCGGCGAGGTTGGCGGCAAGGACGGAGTCCACGCGCCGGGCGCCCGTACGGATCCATCCGAGGCGCTGGCGTACGTCGAGGCCACCGGCGTGGACGCCTTGGCGGTTGCCGTGGGCAGCAGCCACGCGATGCTGACCCGTGACGCCGCCCTCGACTTCGACCTGATCGCCGCGCTCCGCGCCGCCCTGCCGGTGCCGCTCGTGCTGCACGGGTCCTCCGGCGTCCCCGACGACGGACTGCGCCGGGCGGTGGAACGGGGCATCGTCAAGGTCAACATCGGCACCCAGCTGAACAAGGTGTTCAGCGCCGCCGTTCGCGAGCAATTGGCCACCAACGCCGTCGACCCCCGCAAATACCTCGGCGCCGCCCGAACCGCCGTCGCCGACGAGGTCGCCCGGCTGCTCATCCTGCTCCGCTGAGCGGCGGGGACTACCTTCGACTTTGCACTCAGGATCGTCGCCTGGCGGGGCTCCCGGCCACACCACAGCGTCGATCTCGGTTGCAAAGTCGAGCGTGGGGCCCGGAACAGGCCCGTTGTCGTCCTGGTTGGGAGAATGGTTCGACACCACTGAGGAGACAAGTGACCGACGGCCCCCTGATCGTTCAGTCCGACAAGACGCTGCTGCTCGAGGTCGACCACCCCGTGGCCTCCGAGGCCCGGGCCGCGATCGCGCCGTTCGCCGAACTCGAGCGCTCGCCCGAACACGTCCACACCTACCGGCTGACCCCGCTCGGGCTGTGGAACGCCCGCGCCGCGGGGCACGACGCCGAGCAGGTCGTCGACGCTCTGGTCCGCTACAGCCGCTATGCCGTGCCCCACGCGCTGCTGGTCGACGTCGCCGACACGATGGACCGCTACGGCCGCCTGCAGCTGACCAAGCATCCGGTGCACGGGCTGGTGCTGATCAGCCTCGACCGCGCCGTCCTGGAAGAGGTGCTGCGGCAGAAGAAGATCGCGCCGATGCTGGGCAACCGCATCGACGACGACACCGTGCTCGTGCACCCGTCCGAGCGAGGGCGCCTCAAGCAGGCGCTGCTGAAGGTGGGCTGGCCGGCCGAGGACCTCGCCGGATACGTCGACGGCGAGGCGCACGCCATCGAGCTGAACCAGGACGGCTGGGAGCTGCGCGACTACCAGCGCCAGGCCGTCGAGTCGTTCTGGCACGGCGGCTCCGGGGTGGTCGTGCTGCCCTGCGGGGCCGGCAAGACGCTGGTCGGGGCGGCCGCGATGGCCGAGGCGGGCGCGACCACGCTCATCCTCGTCACCAACACCGTGTCCGGTCGGCAGTGGAAGCGTGAGCTGATCGCCCGCACGTCGCTCACCGAGGAGGAGATCGGCGAGTACAGCGGCGAGCGCAAGGAGATCCGCCCGGTCACGATCGCCACGTACCAGATCATGACCACGCGCCGTAAGGGCGAGTACCGGCACCTGGAACTGTTCGACTCCCGCGACTGGGGGCTGATCGTCTACGACGAGGTGCACCTGCTGCCGGCGCCGATCTTCCGGCTGACCGCCGACTTGCAGTCGCGCCGCCGGCTCGGTCTCACCGCGACGCTGATCCGCGAGGACGGCCACGAGGGCGACGTGTTCTCGCTGATCGGTCCCAAGCGCTACGACGCCCCGTGGAAGGACATCGAGAACCAGGGCTGGATCGCGCCGGCCGACTGCACCGAGGTGCGAGTGACGCTCACCGACGCCGAGCGGATGGCCTACGCCACCGCCGAGCCCGAGGACCGCTACAAGCTCGCGGCGACCGCCCGCACCAAGCTGCCCGTCATCAAGACGATCGTCGACCAGCACCCCGACGATCAGGTGCTGGTGATCGGTGCCTACCTCGACCAGCTCGACGACGTCGCGGCCGAGCTCGACGGCGCGCCGATCATCCAGGGCTCGACCACCAACAAGGAGCGCGAGCGGCTCTACGACGAGTTCCGCCGCGGCGAGTCGCGCGTGCTGGTCGTCAGCAAGGTCGCGAACTTCTCCATCGACCTGCCGGAGGCGGCCGTCGCGGTCCAGATCTCCGGCACGTTCGGCTCGCGGCAGGAGGAGGCGCAGCGGTTGGGACGGGTGCTGCGCCCCAAGCACGACAAGCGGCAGGCGCACTTCTACACGGTGGTCGCGCGCGACACCCTGGACGCCGAGTACGCCGCACACCGCCAGCGGTTCCTCGCCGAGCAGGGCTACGCGTACACGATCACCGACGCCGACGACCTACTGCGCCCGATCTAGAACTCACTCCAGCCCGGCGACCAGTTCAGGTCGCCGATCACCGTGCGGATGCGCCGGGCCTTCGCGCGCAGGGTCGGCGCGCCCACGTTCAGCTCCCCGGACAGCTGCGTCGCGCTGAGGAACTTCCCCCGTCCGACGATGTCGTCGTCCTCGGCCAGCAGCCAGGTGATCGCCGCGGGCCAGGTCGTGAGCTGCGCCTCGTCGAACGTCTCGGGAGCCTGGCGGGCAACTCGCTCGGCGACCTCGAAGGCCGGGGTGGCGTAGTCGGTGCCCAGCGTCTCGCCGGCCAGCACCCAGGCGTAGCGGGCGATGTGCTCGAGCTGGGTCGCCGTATGCGGTGGGAGGCCGGTGCAGTCCGGACGCGGCGCGACGCCCAGCTCCGGCAGGCTCAGCCAGCTCGCCTCCAGCGGGTCGTCCTCCGGCACGCCGAGTGCGGGATAGGTGTCCTCCCACGCGGACGGATCCTCGACCCGCCGCCGCATCACCGGCGTGAACTGCTCGACGGCCGCGAGGGCGTTGGTGACCAGGTCGGTCGGCACAGGTGTCTGTGACGCGGCGAAGCGGAGCCAGCACTTGAGCACGCTGGGCACCGCCGCCAGGTAGTCGCGCTCCGCGCCGGCCACGTTGCGCGGCAGCCAGTCGGCGAGGAACAGCTCGACGAGCACCGCGCTGACGCGCAGCGGTCCGCCGACCGTGTAGTCGAGGGCGTGATCGAGCCACTTACGGGCGATGTCTTGCACCACGTCGGGCTCGGCGGCAGCCCGGCCCCCGTAGCCGGTCGACATGAACTCGTGCATCACGGCCTCGCGCTCGAACGCGGTCAGCTCCGACGGTGGGAGCGGCACCTCGACGCGCGTGGTCTCGCGGGTGATGCGCAGGACCAGCAGGCTGTGGAAGTGGTCGTAGTCGTCCGAGGTCGGCGCGTCGATGGTGTGCATGGTCTGCCCGAGGCCGGCGAGGACGAGCCCCAGCGCCGTGCCGAGCGCGACGTCGCGAGCGACGAGCGCGTCGTCGCTCAAGCCACGGGCGAGCACCTCGTCGACCGGCGGCCCGATGCCGATGTCCTTGGCGATGCCGCCGAGGTTGTTGTCGATGTAGACGAGCAGCGAGTGCTCGGCCCCGCCGGTGTCGTATCCCAGCGTCACGCCGACCCCGTCGCCGGCGAGGTCCTCGACGACGACGGCACGCCGCAACTGGGCGGTGGCGAGTTGATCGAGCCACTCCGGGCCGGGGGTGTGGTCGCCACGGGTCAGGTACGCCTCGTCCAGCGGCGCGCGGTAGACCTCGTCGACGAGGCGCCGCAGCCCGGTGAGCAATATCCAGGACGGCTCGTCCGGCCGCGTCGCGAGATCGGCCCCGACATCGGACCAGAACTGCCGCTGCATCTCCGACGGTCCGTCGTCGTCCTCGGCCTCACCCAGGGTGTCGTCGACCATGCACACGAGGTTGGCCACCGACGCCTCGGCGGCGAGCGGCATGGCCTCGTCGGTCGCGGCGCCCAGGCTCGCGACGAGGTCCTCGATCGCCGCATCGACCAGGTGCGGCGCTGTCGAATCGGGCACGGACCGAACGTTACGCCCGACTGCTGACTTCTCGAGATCGTGGTTCGTTCGCCCCGCTATGAGGAGCAAACGAACCACAATCGCCTCTACGCGCCGGCGATGAGCCGAGCGTAGGCGTGCCCGCTGGCCTTGAGGGTGCGGCGCTGCGTCTCGTAGTCGACGTAGGCCAGGCCGAACCGGGGCCAGTATCCGTAGTCCCATTCGAGGTTGTCCAGCAGCGACCAGGCGAAGTAGCCCTTCACCGGCGCGCCCTGCGCGTGGGCCCGGGCGACGGCACCGATGTGGTCGAGCAGGTACGCGGTGCGCTCCGGGTCGTCCACGTAGCCGTTGTCGTCGGGATGGTCCGGCCAGGCCGAGCCGCTCTCGGTGACGTAGACGGCGGGCACCTCGTAGTCCTTGGTGACGCGCATGAGCAGGTCCTCCAGGCCCTGCGCGTACACCTCCCAGCCGAGCGCCGTGGTCGGCGCCCCCGCGACGGGCACCTGCTTGTAACCGAGCGTCGCGACCGTGGGGTCGGCGGCGACCTTCGCCCGGAAGTAGTAGTTCACGCCGAGGAAGTCGGTGGGCGTCGTGATCGTGTCGAGGTCGCCGGGCTGTTCGGGCAGGTCGATGGCGTACAGCTCACGCATGTCGGACGGGAATCCCTTGCCGTACAACGGATCCAGCCACCACCGGTTGGTGTGCCCGTCGGCCCGCGCCGCCGCGGCGATGTCATCGGCGTTGTCGCCGGCCGGCTCGCACTGGCTGAGGTTGGCCACGATGCCGACCGAGGCCGGACGGGCCACCACCGCCCGCAACGCCTGCGTCCCGAGCCCGTGCGCGAGCAGCAGGTGGTAGGACGCGCGGACGGCGCTGCGCAGGTCGCGCACGCCCGGGGCCATCCGGCCCTCGAGGTGCCCGAGCCAGGCCACGCACAGCGGCTCGTTGATCGTCGTCCAGTCGGTCACCCGGTCGCCGAGGCGCTGGCCGACCAGCGTGGCGTAGTCGGCGAAGTGCTGCGCCGTCGTGCGCGCCACCCAGCCACCGTCGTGCTGCAGCGTCGAGGGCAGATCCCAGTGATAGAGCGTGACGAACGGACGGATGCCGGCGCCGAGCAGGTCGTCGACCATCCGCTCGTAGTGGTCCAGGCCCGGTGCGTTCGCCGGACCGGTGCCGGTCGGTTGCACCCGAGGCCAGGCGACGGAGAACCGGTAGGACTGCACGCCCAGCTGCTTCAGGAGCTCGAGATCCTCCGGCCAGCGGCGGTAAGAGTCACTGGCGACCTGCGCGGTGTCGCCGCCGTCGATGGCGCCCGGCACCCGCGTGAAGTCGTCCCAGATGGAGGGCAGGCGGCCGTCGTCGGACACGGCGCCCTCGATCTGGAAGGCCGACGTCGCCACTCCCCAGAGGAAGTCGGCGGGCAGGGCAAAGGGGTCGGTCATGTGCTCTCCGAAATCGTGAATTACTTGATCGAGCCAGCGGTCATGCCGGCGACGAGATAGCGCTGCAGCAACAGGAATCCGATGACGACGGGCGCGCTGACCGTCAGCGATGCGGCCATGATCTGGTTCCAGTACACGCTGTTCTGGGTCGCGTAGCCCTGCAGGCCGACCGCCAGCGTCCGCGTCGCGTCGTCGGTCAGCACGGAGGCGAAGAGCACCTCCCCCCACGCCGTCATGAACGCGTAGATCAGGACGGCGACGATGCCCGGCGTGGCGGCGGGGATCACCACCCGGATGAACGCGCCCATCGGGCCGGTGCCGTCGACCATCGCGGCCTCGTCCAGCTCGCGCGGTATCGAGTCGAGGTAGCCGACCAGCATCCAGATCGCGAACGGCAGCGTGAACGTCAGGTAGGTGATGATCAGCCCGATGCGGCTGCCGTACAGCTCGATGCCCGTCGAGTTGCCGAGATCGACGAAGATCACGTACAGCGGCAGCAGGAACAGGATGCCCGGGAACATCTGCGTCGACAACACGACGAACGAGAACGTCTGGCGTCCGCGGAAGCGGTACCGGCTGACCGGGTAGGCGGCGAGCAGGGCCACGATCACCGACGCGACCGAGGCGACGCACGACACGATCAGGCTGTTCACGAAGTAGCGGGCGAGCGGGATCGTGCTCCACATGTCGAAGAACGGCCGCACCGTGACGTGACTCGGCCACCACCGGAAGTTGTTCTGCACGTCGCCCAGCGGCTTCAGCGCCGTGGTGATCATGACGTACACCGGCAGCAGCGTGAACAGCAGCAGCAGGGCGAGCCCGATCCGGCGCGTCCACCGGAACCAGGTGGGTTCACGCATAGTCGTCGTCCCTTCGCCGGAAGGCGGACAGGTAGATCGCGGTCACGATCAGCAAGAACCCCAGCAGCAGCACGGACATCGCCGACCCGGTGCCGAAGTTCCAGGTCACGAACGAGCTCTGATAGATGTGGATCGAGAGGAGGTCGGCCTGGTGCGGCGCCGACTTGCCGAACAGCGTGAACGGCGTGGTGAAGTCGTTGAACGTCCACAGGAACAGGACGAGGATGAGCACCCGGTTGACCGGACGCAGCATCGGCAACGTGACGTAGCGGATCTGGCCGATGACCCCGGCGCCGTCGAGCGCGGCGGCCTCGTAGAGATCCGAGCGGATACTCTGCAGCCCGGCTGTAATGATCAGGAACGCGAACGGCCACTGGCGCCACACGGCAACCACGACCAGCGCGAAGAAGCTGTTCTGCCCGATCAGCCAGAACGGGCGGTCGTGGACGACGTGGAGCTGATCGACCAGGATGTGGTTCACCGCCCCGGTGTCGCGCTGGAGCATGAAGTTCCAGGTGATCACCGCCGCGAACATGGGCAGCGCGTAGGGAATCAGGAACGCGGTGCGAATGAGGCCGCGGCCGCGGAAGGCGTGCTGGGTGAACACCGCGCCCGCCATGCCGAACAGCCACGAGATCGCGAGCACCAGCATCGTGTAGGCGAGGGTGACCCACATCGAGTGCAGCAGCGCCTTGCCGGTCGCGTGGTCGAAGTTCAGCGCCACCCGGTAGTTGCTGGCCCCGGCGAACGGGGCGTGCCGCCAGTCATGGATGTAGAACTGGGTCAGGCGCAGCAGGCTGATGAAGACGCCGACCGCCATCGGAACGATGTGGATCAATAGCTCGAACAGAACCGCCGGCGCGAGCAACAGGTAGGGCAGCAGGCCACCTCGAGATCGCCGACGCTTGCGCGGCCCGGGCGTACCCGGTGCCGCGACCCGCGTCGACCGCTCGATCGTGTCGACCACCGCACCTCCTCAGACAATGGGCGGGCGGTGTGCCCGCCCGCCCATCACGTCCTCGTCTTCCGCGCTAGGGAGTGAGCTGTTGCTGTGCTGCGTCCAGAGCCTTGCCGATGTCGGACTCGCTGACGGTCTTGCCGGTGGCCGCATTGGCGAACAAGCCGTTCATCGCCGTACCGATGAGCGTCTCGAACTGGCTCTCCTGCGCGACGGCCGGCATCGGCGCGGCCGTGTCGCTCAGGATGGTCTTGAACGTCGACACCGCCTCGGTCTTGAACGCCGGATCGCTGTACGCGTCGGAGACGGTCGGCAACGAGCCGTAGGTCTTGTTCAGGGCCTGCTGCTCGGGCGTGCTCGTCATGAACTTCACGAACTGCAGGTCGGCGTCCTGGTGCTTGGATCCCTTGAACACCGCGAGGTTGATGCCCGCGACGATGCTCGTGACCTTCTTGCCGCCGGCCGGCATCGGCTCGGGCGTCGGGACCGGGACGACTCCGATGTCGGCGGCGTTCATGCCGAGCTTCTTCAGCGAGCCGGCTGCGGCCTGCCAGATGACCATCGAGGTCTTGCCGGCGGCGTAGTCCTCGAGGGCCTCGGTGCCCTTGGAGTACTCGGCGTCGCTCGGGTTGGTGATCTTGTCGGTCTGCATGAGGTCGATGTACCGCTTGATCCCGGCGACGTTCTGCGGGGTGTTGAACGTGGCCTTTCCGCTGTCATCGAAGAAGGCGCCGCCCTCCTGCTGACTGAGGGTGAACGCAGCGTGGATGTTCTCGCTGACGCTGCCGCCCTCGATCGACAGGCCCCAGTGGCCGTTCGTGGTGAGCTTCTTGCCGTCGGCGACCATCTCTTCCCACGTCGCCGGAGGCGTGGTGATGCCGGCCGCCGCGAACTGCTTCTTGTTGTAGTAGAGGCCGTAAGCCAGGCTGTACAACGGGACGGCCGTCGGGGCCTTGCCGGCCGCGCCGGTGGCCGACAGGCTGCCGGTCAGGAAGCGGTCCTTGCCACCGATCTTGGCCATCGTCGAGTCGTCGAACTGGGTGAACGCGTCGGTGGCCTGCAGCGACGCGGACCAGGTGTTGCCGATGTTGAGCACGTCCGGGCCCTTGCCCGACGTGGTCGCGGCGAGGATGCGGTTGAGCAGGTCGGACCACGGCACGACCTCGACGTTGACCGTGATGCCGGTCTGCTTCTTGAACTCGTCCAGCTGCGGCTGCAGGATCTGCTTGTCGTTCTCCAGGCTGGTGCCCTGATTGCTGGCCCAGTACGTCAGGGTCGGCTTGTCGGTGCTACCACTGCCACCATCACTCTTCTTGCTACTGCTGCTGCACGCCGCAAGCGTCGCGGCCACCAGGGTCGCGGTGATCGCTGCGGTGCAAGCCCTAGTGAGTCGCACGTGCGTTCCTTCCCGATGAGGGCATCGCGGGGCCGAGCGGCAGCGCGATCGGAGACGTCAGGCAGATAGTTCAGGCTTTCCTATAAGCCGTGAATAATGTCGTCGCCGGGCAGTCACGTGGTCAACGCCACAGCCGGCTTCGTGTCCTTTCCGTTACCAACGGATGGCGAACTCGTGGGCTGCCGTCCGGTTCGCACCGTTCTCGGCGAAGTGGTGGGCGACTTTTTTCAGGGGTTGAAGTATGGTCCACTCGCACCAGTCAGCCCGCGACGCAAGGAGTCCGGACGGCGCGATGCCGAAAACGCCCAAGAGTACGACGACCGTGCGCGACCTGCGCAGCGGCAATCAGTCGCGGGCACTGTGGGACGTCTACCTCAACGGGCCGCTGACCCGGCAGGAGATCGCCGATCACGCCGGGCTCAGCCTGGCGAGCGTCAGCAACCTGGTGGGCGCCCTGCTCCGGCAGGGAGTCGTCGAGGAGGTCGGGCTCGAGGACTCCAACGGGGGCCGCCCGCGCGGGCTGCTGCAGGTCAACCCCGAGTACGGCTTCGTGATCGGCGTCGACATGGGCGAGACGGCGTTTCTCGTCGAGCTGTTCGACCTGGGTATGCAGGTGCGCGCCCGGCACGTGTCCACCACCACCGACGAGCACCCGACCCCGGACGAGGCGGTCGGGCACATGCTCGACGGCATCCGCGCGGTCACCGCCGAGGCCGGGGTCGACGACGATCGCATCCTGGGCATCGGCGTGGCCGTTCCGGGGCTGGTCGAGCACGGCCGGGACGCGAACAGCGACGCCGTCGTCCACGGTCAGAGCATCGGCTGGCCGGGCGTGCCGCTCGAACGCATGCTGCGCCGCGGCACCGACCTGCCGATCCTCATCGACAACGGCGCCAAGACGCTGGGCCAGGCGGAGAAGTGGTTCGGCGCCGCGCGCGACACGGACGACGCCGTCATCGTCCTGCTCGGCATCGGCGCCGGCACCTGCATCATCAGCAACCGTCAGCTCTACCGGGGCGCGACGAGCAGCGCCGGCGAGTGGGGACACACGACGGTCAGCATCGACGGGCGGCTGTGTCGGTGCGGTGCCCGCGGCTGCCTGGAGGCCTACATCGGGGCCGGGGCGATCGCCGCCCGGTACGACCAGCTCAGACGGCGCCGGCGTCGCACCCGCTCCATCGAGCTCGAGGAGCGCGTCGCCGCAATCCTCAACGCCGGCCCCAACGACGCCGCCGCCCGCGAGGTCGTGAAGGAGACCGTCGACTATCTCGGCGCCGGCATCGCCGATCTGGTCAACCTGTTCAACCCCGAGCGCGTCGTGGTGGGCGGATGGCTGGGACAGGCGCTCACCGAACGGTTGCTCACGCCGATCCGCAAGGCGGCCGGCAAGCATGCGCTCACGCTGCCGTTCAGCCACGTCGAGATTGTTGAGGCGGCGCTGGGCAAGGACGCCGTCGCGCTCGGCGCCGCGACCCTGCCGGTCGCCAGCCTGCTCGCCGGGGGCGCGGTCACCGGCGAACCGTATGCGCACAGCCGCGCCCGCGCTCGGCCGGGCCTAACCCGGGCTTAGGCCAGACCTCGGCCGGACCTAGCCCGATCTTGACAGGCGTCATGGCCGCTGCGCTGGCAAGATCGCCCAGATGTCAGCGCCGCGCCCGGTCGCACTCGTCGCACTCCTCGCGGCGGCCCTACTCGCGGCCACGCTCACCGGCTGCACGTCCACGTCGCGAAAGCAGCAGCCGACCAGCCCAGCCCCGCCGACCACCCCGGCCCCGCCGGCGCCGGTCCCGGCGCCGAAACTCCTCGCCACCGACGTCACGACGACCCGCGGCGGCCACACGTCGGTGTTCGCGCTGGACGGGCGGCGATGGACGACGGTCGCATTGCCCCATCCGCCGGCCGATGCCACCGGCATCGCGGCCCACGGCACCGACATCTACTCCGCCGACGCCGACCGGACCGGGATCGCCGTGGACTCCTCGCACGACGGCGGCAAGTCCTGGCAGCACCGGCACGTGGTGGACCCAGCCGACGCCGCTGACCTCGCCGGCGTCGACCTGGCCCTGAGCCCGGACGGCAGCAAGCTCGCGATCATGCTCGACCGGCCCTCGTCGGCCGGCGCGGTCGCTGCGGCGAGCGTGCTCGTCGCGCCGGCGTTCGTCCCGCACGAGGCTCCGGCCGCGGGCCAGCTGGCGTGGTGGCGCGACCGGCTCGTGCTCAGCGGTGGCGCGCTGTCCTCGCGGTTCTTCGTGGGCGACGCGACCGGCGCGACCTGGACGCCGCGGCCGGTGGCCGGCCCGGTCGCGCCGGCGGGCGACGTCGACCCGAAGGTCGCCACCTTCGGCGCCGCCACCACCCGCCCGGACGGGACGCTGCTCGTGCCGGTCACCACGCACGGCCGCCCACCGACCGTCGAGCTGTACGGCGGCCGCGGCGCGACGTTCCGCCGCCTGGTGCGGGTCGCGCTGGCCGGCGACTTCGGGGCGGGCGCGAGCGCCGTGGTGGCGCCGCGTCCGGACGGCAGCGTGGTCGTCGCCGAGGCCGCGACCCCGCGGCTGCACATCGTCGACGGCGGCGCGCAGCGCAGCTTCGTCGCGTCCGGGCTGCCGGCGCCGCCCCTGTCCTTGACGTTCGTGACCCCCACGATGGGCTTGGCCCAGGTCGACGTCGCCGGCTGCACTCGCGCCAAGACCGGCTGCACGAGCCGGCAGGAGGTGTTCACCACCGCCGACGGCGGAACGTCCTGGACGCCCGCGCCCTAGGTGTACGGAGCAGTCTCGCCCTAGCCGCTGGGCAAGCCTGCGCGATGTTGTTGACTTTTGTTAGAGTGTGCTGGAAAGTGCAAAGGCCACCGCGTCCGACGTTGCCCGGAGGGTCGACGAATGCTCGCACGCCAGCGTCAAGCACTCATACTTGACGAGCTTCGCCGGACCGGCGGGGTGCGCGTCAGCGAGCTCACCGACCTGCTCGGCGTCTCGGACATGACGATCCGCCGCGACCTGGAGCAGCTCGCCGGCGACGGGGTGCTGCAGAAGGTGCACGGCGGGGCCGTCCTGTCCGGGAACGTCACCGAGGAACCCGGCTTCGAGGCCAAACGAGCGCTAGAGCAGCCGGCCAAGCGGGCCATCGCCGCCCGGGCCGCCGCGCTCGTCAAGCCGGGCACGGCGATCGCCTTGTCGGCCGGCACCACCACCTGGGCCATGGCCCAGCACCTCGCCTCGGTCCGCGGGCTGACCGTCGTCACGAACTCGACCACCGTCGCTGACACCATCGCCTCGCTGGGCGACCCGACCCAGCAGACCGTCATCCTCACCGGAGGGGTACGCACCCCGAGCGCGGCGCTGGTCGGCCCGGTCGCCGACCTGACCATCCGCTCGCTGCACGTCGACCAGCTCTTCCTCGGCTCGCACGGCTTCGACGGCGGCGCCGGGCTCACCACCCCCAACCTGGCCGAGGCCGAAACGAATCGTGCGCTCATCTCCAGTGCCCGGCAGGTGATCGTGCTCGTCGACTCGACGAAGTGGGGCATGGTCGGCCTGGCCGACTTCGGCCCCCTGTCGGCCGCCGACGTGGTGATCACCGACGAAGGGCTGCCGGCCGATGCGCGAGCCACCCTGCAGGACGCCGTCGACGAACTCATCCTCGTGTCGCCCGCGCAAGAGGGTTCCTAGTCCCAGATGACGTTCCGGCAATCGACGAAGCTCGCGGACGGACGCGAGCTCTTCTATTACGACGAGCACCCCGACGTCGACCGCAGTGCCGTCGACCACCGGGACCTACCGGCCACGGCCACGTCCTCGCAGATCCGCTGGGATCCGCTCTTTCGCGAGTGGGCCATCATCGCCGGGCACCGCCAGGCCCGCACCTACCGGCCACCGACCAGCGACTGCCCGCTGGACCCGTCCCACGACGGGCGGCTGACCGAGATCCCGGCCGGCGACTACGACGTCGTGGTATTCGAGAACCGGTTCCCGTCCCTGACGACCCAGGCCAGCGACGACCTGGCCCTGGACGCGTTCCCGTTCCGGTCGGCTCCGGGCATCGGGCGGTGCGAGGTCGTGTGCTTCACCAGCGACCACGACACCTCCTTCGCCCAGCTGGCCCCGTCGCGGGCCCGCACCGTCATCGACGCGCTGGCCGATCGCACGACCGAGCTCAGCCGCATCGAGGGCGTCGAGTACGTGTTCTGCTTCGAGAACCGCGGCGAGGAGATCGGCGTGACGCTGACCCACCCGCACGGGCAGATCTACGCCTACCCGTTCGTGCCGTCGCGGACCGAGCGCGCCGCCGATTCGGCCCGCGCCTACCACGACGACACCGGCCACTGCCTGCAGTGCGCGATCGTCGCCGCCGAGCGCCAGGCCGGCACCCGGGTGGTGGTCGAGTCGCAGCTGTGGACGGCGCACGTCCCGTTCAGCGCCCGGTGGCCCTACGAGGTCCGCCTCGTGCCGCACCGCCACGTCCCCGACCTGCCGTCGCTCACCGACGAGGAGCGCGACGATCTGGCCGGCATCTACCTCGACGTGCTGCAGCGCTTCGACCACCTTTTCTCAGACGGCCCGGCCCCGTACATCTCGGGCTGGCAGCAGGCGCCGGTGCACCGCGACCGCAGCGTGTGGCACCTGGCCGCCGAGGTGTTCACCATCCGGCGCGCGCCCGGCAAGCTGAAGTACCTGGCCGGGTCGGAGTCCGGCGCCGGGGTGTGGATCAACGACGTCACACCCGAGGTGGCGGCCGCTCGCCTGCGCGGCGAGTAGCCCTACAGGCAGAAGCTCGCCGGGTTCGCGAGCACGCACCAAGCAAAATAGCCCGAGACGACCAGGGCCGCGCCCGCGAGGAGCGTCCAGGCCACGGTGCGCCGGCGCAGCGCGCCGACCACGAACGGCACCGCCCAGACGAACGCGGTCACCGCGGCGAAGGCGCCCGCCGGCTCACCCACGCGGGGATGGAACGTCGCGTCGCCGCAGCGAGTATCCGTAGCGGCGAATGCGGCCACGATCCACACGACTCCGGCCAACACCGTCCACGCCGCGAGCACCGTCCCAGCAAGGGCCACTCGGGCGGCGCCCTCTCTGACGATCGCGTCCGGCGGGGGCGTTCGGTACAACCCGGCCGCGCTGCCGACGACGAGCGCCACCACCAGAAGCCAACTGTTACCCATGCCGTAAAGCCTCGGCGACACCCCGCCGCTCAACCATGAGTAGGGCTACTCAAGAACGGATGAGGATCGGCTGCCCGTCCTGAGCCACATGTTCGACCACCACGAGACCTCCCCTCGACGCCTGCCGGCTAGGCGGCGTTCATCCGTTGCCCGAAGATTGAGCGCGTTCACCCCTGCCGTCCAGCCGAGGAGAATCCATGCTGCACCGGCCCTTAGGCCGAACGCTCACCGCGGTTACCGTCGCCGCGCTCGCGGCCACCGCCGTCTCGACCGCGGCCGCCGCCCCCAGCTGGTCGGGCGGCGGGCATCACGCGTCCACACCGCTCGTGCTCGGCCACCGGGGCGCTGCGGGCTACCGTCCCGAGCACACCGCGGGCGGCTACGACCTGGCCGCCGCCATGGGCGCCGACTACATCGAGCCCGACCTCGTCCCGACCAAGGACGGCGTGCTCGTCGACCGTCACGAGCCGGAGATCGGCGGGACGACCGACGTGGCCGGCCATCCCGAGTTCGCGAGCCGCAAGACGACGAAGGTGATCGACGGCGTCACGACGACCGGCTGGTTCACCACCGACTTCACCCTCGCCGAGCTCAAGACCCTGCACGCCGTCGAACGGCTGCCCGACATCCGCCAGCACAACACGATGTACAACGGGCTGTACCAGGTGCCGACGTTCCAGGACGACATCGACCAGGCCCGGGTGCTGTCGGCGAAGTACCACCGGCCGATCAACCTCGTGCCCGAGATCAAGCACTCGACCTACTTCGCCTCGATCGGGCTGCCGATGGAGCAGCGGGTGCTCGACGTCCTGCGCCGCAACGGCCTGGACCACCGCGGTTCGAAGGTGATCATCCAGTCCTTCGAGGTGGGCAACCTGCAGTGGCTGCGCCAGCACACGTCACTGGCCTTGATGCAGCTGACCTCGGCGTCCGGCGCGCCCGCGGACTTCGTGGCGAGCCATGATCCGCGCACGTACGCCGACATCGTGTCGCCTTTGGGGTTGCGCGGCGTCGCCCGGTACGCGACCTACCTCGGCCCGGACAAGAACCAGATCATCCCCCGGGACGCGTCCAACCACCTGAAGGCGCCGACGTCGCTGGTGACCGACGCGCATCGGGTCGGGCTGCTCGTCACGCCGTACACGTTCCGCAACGAGAACAGCTTCCTGCCGGCCGACTTCCAACGCGGCACCAACCCGGCCGACTACGGCAACGCCATCGCCGAGTACGAGCTGTTCTTCTCCGTCGGCGTGGACGGCATGTTCAGCGACGACACCGACACGGCGGTGCTGGCCCGCCAGCTGTGGATCGACGAGGGCCGCCCGGCCAAGGCCGCCTGACGCCCTGACGTGATCCGGTTTTGGTCACCCGCCGTCAGATAGACGGCTGGGTGACCAAAACCGGGTGGTGACCTCCGGCATGCCAGCATGTGCAGGTGCACGCGACGCTGGAGATCCTCGGCCTGGTCATCACCGTGGCCATCGTGGCCGGTGCGTCGCGCCGCTACGGGTGGCCGGCTCCGGTGCTGCTCGTCGCGGCCGGGATCATCGCCTCCTACATCCCGGGCGTGCCCCGCGTCGAACTCGACCCGGACGTCATCCTCGTCGGGTTGCTCCCCCCGCTGCTCTACGCGGCGGCGATCCGCACGTCGCTGGTCGACTTCCGGGCCAACCGCCAGGCGATCGCGCTGTTGTCGGTGGGTCTGGTGGCCTTCACCACCTTCGCGGTGGGCCTCACCCTGTGGTGGATGGTGCCGGCGGTCTCGCTGGCGGCCGCGCTCGCGCTTGGCGCGGTGGTGGCGCCGACGGACGCGGTGGCGGCCACCACCATCGCCCGCCGGGTGGGCATGCCGCGGCGCATTGTGTCGATCCTCGAGGGCGAGAGCCTCGTCAACGACGCCACCGCCCTCGTCGCCCTGACCACCGCGATCGCAGCCATCAAAGGCAAGACCGTCGGCGGCATCGTCGTCCTCGACTTCCTCATCGCCGCCGGCGTCGGCGTGGCGATCGGCCTGGCGGCGGCGTTCGTGCTGGCGATGATCCGCAAGCACATCCGTGACCCCGTCCTCGACACGACGCTGTCGTTCGTCGCCCCCTACATCGCGTTCCTGCCCGCCCAGGTCAGCCACGGCTCGGGCGCGCTCGCCGTCGTCGTTACCGGGCTGTTCCTGGGACACAAGTCGCCCGTGCTGCAGACGGCCGCCTCGCGCATCGCCGAGAACACCAACTGGCGCACCGTGCAGTTCCTGCTGGAGAACGTCGTCTTCATGCTGATCGGCCTGCAGCTGCGGGGCATTCTCGACGGCATCCAGCACCTGCACTCGACGTCGACGGTCGTGCGGTGCTGCCTGATCGCGCTGGTGGTGACACCGCTGGCGCGCATCGTGTGGGTGTTCGGCGCCGCGCTGATCTACCGCAACGGGACGACCCGGATGCGCGAGACGGCGTGGGGCTGGCCGGCGAGCGCCGTCGTGTCCTGGTCCGGCCTGCGCGGGGTCGTGACCCTGGCCGCCGTGTTCCTGCTGCCCGAGAAGACTCCGGCCCTCGACGCGCTGCGCCTGGCGGCCTTCACCGTGGTGGCCGGATCGCTGCTGTTGCAGGGCATGACGCTGCCCTGGGTCATCCGTCGGCTCGGCCTGCCCGCGCCCAACGCCGCCGAGGACGCCCTGCAATACGCCGGCCTGATCACCGACGCAGCCAAGGCCGGCGAGGCGCGGTTGGACGAGATCCGTACCTCGGATGACCCGCCGGAGGTCATCGAGCAGCTGCACGCCCGCACCAGCAAGCGCACCAACGTCGCCTGGGAGCGCCTCGGCCGCCCCGTCGACGAACTCGAACCGCCGTCGGCCGCCTATCGTCGGCTGCGCACTCAGATGATCGACGCCGAACGCGGAAGCATCCTGCAAGCTCGCGACACCGGCCTCGTCGACGACGAGGTGCTGCGGGCCGCGCTCGCCGCGGTCGACCTCGAGGAATCGATGCTCGATCGCGTCGACGACGCCACCGCGAGCATCGACAGCGAGCTGGTCGCCCCGCCACAGACCGGCGAGTGCGAGCACCTGCAGGCGGCGCCGCACGTCGCCGTCCCGTGCACCCCCGGCGCCTGCGAGGAATGCCTGCGCGACGGCATGACGTGGGTGCACCTGCGGCTGTGCCTGGCCTGCGGTCACGTCGGCTGCTGCGACTCGTCCATCGGCAACCACGCCCAACACCACTACGAGGACGTCGGCCACCCGGTCATGCGCAGCATCGAACCGGGCGAGGCCTGGCGCTGGTGCTACATCGACGCCCGCCTCGGCTAGCCACCCCGCGCCGGTCAGCCGATGGTGCGTGCGATTCGCTTGTAGTGCGGAGCAAGCTCGCGATCGATAGGGCACCGCAAAACCAGCTGTGACGCGCTCATGACCGCGCAGTGTGCCACGCCCCGCACTCACGCCGACTTTGCACCTGAGATCGACGCGTTCGGAGGGTCGGGACGGTCATCGAGCATCGAATTCGGATGCAAAGTCAGGGATGGGGGCGGCACGACGGAAGGGGGCCGAACCGGTTGATGATCACGGAGTTCTGGTCGAATAGCGACTACAAGTCCGTGATCATCAGCGACGCGTGTGCTGACCCGGGATCGATCGCAAGTTGTCCGCGCTTCGCGACGTCATACCGTCCCGAAGCGCGGACAACTTGCGGAGGGCGCGACGCGGGGACGACGAGGGACGGGCCCGGCGGGCGGTACGACGTGGGGCGGGCCCGGCGGGCGGTACGACGAAGGGGCGGGCCCGGCGGGCGGGCGCGACCCGGGCCCGGCGGGCGGTACGACGAGGGGCGGGCCCGTTGCCGGGCCCGCCCCTGTCGGTACTGCTTGTACTTAGCCGTGCTGGCGCTTCTGATCGCGAGCGATCAGAAGTCCATGTCACCGCCGCCGGGCATGCCGCCGCCGCCCGCGGGGGCGCCAGCCTTCTCCGGCTTGTCGGCGACAACCGCCTCGGTGGTGAGGAACAGCGCGGCGATCGACGCGGCGTTCTGCAGCGCCGAGCGGGTGACCTTCGCCGGCTCGACGATGCCCGCGGCGAACATGTCGACGTACTCGCCGCTGGACGCGTCCAGGCCGTGACCCGGGGGAAGCCCGCGCACCTTCTCGGACACGACGCCGCCCTCGAGGCCGGCGTTGATCGCGATCTGCTTGAGCGGGGCCTCGAGCGCGACCTTGACGATGTTGGCGCCAGTGGCCTCGTCGCCGGTCAGCTCGAGCTTCTCGAAGGCCGTGTCGGCAGCGTTGGACAGCGCCACGCCACCACCCGGGAGCAGGCCCTCCTCGACGGCCGCCTTCGCGTTGCGGACGGCGTCCTCGATGCGGTGCTTGCGCTCCTTGAGCTCGACCTCGGTGGCCGCGCCGACCTTGATGACCGCAACGCCGCCGGCCAGCTTGGCCAGCCGCTCCTGCAGCTTCTCGCGGTCGTAGTCGGAGTCG
>DASXYL010000102.1:0-23087 GCA_036502575.1 Jatrophihabitantaceae bacterium
ACACTCGACCACGACACGCCGGGCAAGCTCGTCGTCCAACCAAGGTTGTGACTCGCGGCCAGACCGCCCATTGAGACACCCGGCGCGTCGCCACACGCCAAGCCGTTCACCTGAACCGCTTTGTTCAGGATGGTCCTAGGCGCGGTAAGTACCGCGCCCACATCGCCCTGCTGGCCGGTGTGGTGACCGCCGCCGGCCTGGCCGTCGCCGTCGCGGCGCCCGCCGCTGCTAGTCCAGCCGCGCCGCCGACCTCACCCTCGGCCAAGCAGACGGCCAACTACCTCCCGGCCAGCTGCAACACCACCCAGCCGAGCAGCAAGGGGCGCGACTTCGCCCGCTGCTACGCGCTGATCCACACCAACTCGTCCGGCAAGGTCGTGCCGAACGACTCCGCGCCGCCGGCGAGCGCGCTCGGCCCGGCCCAGATCCAGAACGCCTACAACCTGCCGGCTTCCGGCCAGGGACAGACGGTCGCGGTCGTCGACGCGTTCGGCTACTCGACCGCCGAGGCCGACCTCGCGGTGTTCCGGTCCCAGTACGGCCTGCCGCCGTGCACCACCGCCAACGGCTGCTTCAAGAAGGTCGACCAGACCGGCGGGACCAACTACCCGGCCGACGACCCGGGCTGGGCGCTGGAGAGCGCGCTGGACCTGGATGCGGTTTCGTCGGCCTGCCCGGCCTGCAACATCATGCTCGTCGAGGGCAACGACAACGGCTTCGACAGTCTCGGCGTCGCGGTCGACACCGCTGTGTCGCTCGGCGCGAAGTTCGTGTCCAACTCCTACGGCGTGGCGGGCGAGATGCCCAACGAGCAGACCTATGACCACTACTACAACCACCCGGGGGTGGCGGTCACCGCGTCCACCGGCGACGCGGGCAACGTGCCGAACTGGCCGGCCGCGAACCCCAACGTCATCGCGGTTGCGGGCACGACGCTCGCCGCGGACAGCTCGACGCGCGGCTGGCACGAGACGGCGTGGGACGGGGGAGGATCGGGGTGCTCGCCGTTCGAGCCGCGTCCCGACTACCAACAGACCCTCAACACCAACTGCCCGAACAACCGGGCTCAGGGTGACATCTCGGCCGACGCCGACCCGGCCAGTGGCCTCGCCGTCTACGACAGCATCGCATCGCAGTTCGGCGTCAACTGGTTGCAGATCGGTGGCACCAGCCTGTCGTCTCCGCTGACGGCGGCGATGTACGCGCTGGCCGGCACCCCGGTGCCCGGCACCTACCCGGTGACCTATCCGTACCAGGCGCCGCAGGGCAGCATCAACGACATCACCGAGGGCACCAACGGCGGCTGCGGCAACGTGCTGTGCACTGCTGGTCCCGGCTGGGACGGCCCGACGGGTCTCGGCACGCCGAACGGCGTTACCGCGCTGACGACCGGCCCGCACGGCGACATCGCCGGCAAGGTCACCGACAGCGGCACCGGCGCGCCGGTCAAGGGCGCCACGGTCAAGACCGCCGACGGCTACGCCGACACGACTGAGGCCGACGGGAGCTACGACCTGTCCGTCCCGGTCGGCACGTATGACGTGACGGCGCAGGCGTTCGGGTACCAGGCCAAGACCACGGCCGGGGTGGTCGTGACCGATGCGCACACCACGGCGCTCGACGCGGCGCTGGCGAGCGTGCCGAGTCAGAACGTGTCCGGCACGGTCACCGACGGCTCCGGACACGGCTGGCCGCTCTACGCCAAGATCACGATCGACGGATATCCGGGCGGCGCGTTCTACACCGATCCCTACACCGGCTACTACAGCGTCGACCTACCGCAGGACGCCAACTACACGCTGCACATCACGCCGGTGGCGCAGGGATACGCGACGAAGGACCTGAGCGTCGCGGTCGGCGACTCGGACGAGGTGGCCAACACCAACGTCACGGTGGACGCGACTACCTGCGTCGCACCGGGCTACGCGTACAAGTACACCGGCACCGGCGAGCAGTTCGCCGGCTGGACCGGATCGACCACCAAGGACGGCTGGACGAACGTCGACAACAAGGGCAATGCCCAGACGTGGCAGTTCGACAACCCGGGCAACCGGGCGGTCCCGCCGGGTGGGGATTCGGAGTTCGCGATCATCGACTCCGACCACTACGGGATCAGTGGCAGCCAGGACAGTTCGCTGGTGTCGCCGGTCGCGAACCTGTCCAGCCAGACGGCTCCCGAGATCGGCTTCGACACCTACTACAACGGGTACACCAACTCTGTAGGCGATGTTGATCTGTCGATCGACGGCGGGGCGACCTGGTCCAATGTCTGGCACAAGACCACTACCAGCGTCCAGGGCCACGTCGCCGTGCCGATCCCGCAAGCGGCCGGCCAGACCGCGGTGCAGGTCCGGTTCCACTACACGGGCAGCTTCGCCTGGTGGTGGGAGATCGACAACGTGTTCGTCGGCACGCGCACGTGCGCCGCACAGCACGGCGGCCTGGTCGCGGGCATCGTCCACGACAACAACACCGGCAACCCGATCAACGGTGCGAAGGTTGCCAGCGGCGCGGCGCCGGCCGACTTCGGCGTGTCGGCCCCGACGCCCGACGACGCCAACGTGTCCGACGGCTTCTACTGGCTGTTCAGCTCGCTGACGGGCAGCCGGCAGTTCACCGCGTCCGACGGCAAGTACGTTGCGGCGAGCAGTGCGGTGAACGTCGCCACGAACTACGTCACCCACCGGGACTGGACCCTCAAGGCCGGTCACGTGTCGGTGACGCCGGCCAGCGTGTCGGTCTCGGAGACGCTGGGCGTGGCGAAGAGCAAGAACGTGAAGCTCACCAACGACGGCACCGAGCCGGTGCACGTCAAACTCAGTGAGCAGAACGGCGCGTTCACCCCGATGGGGCAGAGCAAGCCGGCGTCGACGATGCCGGGTGCTCCGCTGCAGACGGTCAAGGCGTCGACGTCGTTCGCGAACCGGAGCAAGACGCAGGTCAAGCCCCAGACGACGCCCTTGGGCGTGCAGCCCCGTGGCACGACCCCGTCCGCGCCGCCGTGGGCCGACATCGCCAACTACCCGAAGAAGGTGATGGACAACGCGGTGGCCACGAGCGAGGACGGCAAGGTGTACTCGTTCGGCGGTTCGGACGGTACCGCCGCGTGGGCCAGCTCCTACGTCTACGACCCGGATGCCCAGCAGTGGACGCCGATCGCGGACCTGCCCGAACCGCTGAACGGTGCCGCCGCGGTGCCGCTCGGAGGCAAGATCTACGTCATCGGCGGTTGGGCCGCTTCGGGCAACGCGTCCGCCCACGTGTACGCGTACGACCCGTCGGGCAACAGCTGGAGCCAGGTGGCCGACCTACCCAAGTCGGTCAGCGGCGCTGCGGCGACGACCCTGAACGGCCAGCTGTACGTGGTCGGCGGTTGCACCACGGGCAACTGCGCGCCTACGTCGAACTCGACGTTCAGCTTCGACCCGGGCAGCAACAGCTGGAGCCAGGAGGCCGACTACCCAGGTGGCGCGCTGGCGTTCCTGGGCTGTGGCGGGGTCGGCGGTGAGGTCGTGTGCGCCGGCGGTATCGACGCCGCGACCAACGCCGGCTCGAAGTCGACGTACGCGTTCACGCCGGGTGCCGGCTGGACGAAGGTTGCCGACATGCCGGTCGACGACTGGGCGATGTCCTACTACAGCGCCAACGGCAAGTTCCAGATCGTCGGCGGCGCGATCAACAACGGCGCGTCCCTCACCAACCAGGCGCTCGAGTACGACCCGGCCGCTGATGCCTGGTCGGCACTCCCGAACGCCAACAATGCCGCCTACCGCGGAGGCGGCGGGTGCGGGCTGTACAAGATCGGTGGATCCAGCGGTGGTTTCTCGGCGCAGTCGTTCGCCGAGACGCTGCCCGGGTACAGCCAGTGCGGTGCCGGGGCCGACGTGCCGTGGCTCTCGGAGAGCACCACTGAGTTCGACCTGCCGGCGGGCACGTCGGTGACGGTCTCCGTGACGATGGATTCCTCCGTCGTTCCGCAGCCCGGCGCCTACACCGGCAAGGTCGCGATCAGCACGGACACCCCGTACTCGGTTCCGGCCGTTGGGGCGACCATGCAGGTCAATCCGCCGGCAGCCTGGGGCAAGATCACCGGCGCTGTCACCGCCGCGGTCGGCGGTGCGCCGATCGCTGGCGCGACCGTCCAGATCGGGACGTTCAGCGGCACCGGGCAGGTCACCTTCACCCTCAAGACCGACAACACCGGCCACTACCAGTTGTGGCTCGATGCGCGGTACAGCCCGCTGCAGATCATCGCGGCGAAGGACGGCTACCAACCGCAGGTCAAGACCGTGAAGATCACGAAGGGCACCACCACGACAAGCAACTTCGCTCTGAAGAAGAGCTAGGTTCACTGTCGAGTTGTCTGCGCTTCGCAGCGCTACAGCGTCGCGAAGCGCGGACAACCTGAGTTGTCGATCAGGACGGGCGCTCGGCTTCGGCCGGGCGCCCGTTCCGAGCTGCCATAGGGTCGTCCGCATGGGGACCGCGACTGCTGCCATCGCTGCGGATCTGGCCCCGACCGGCACCTTGCGAGCATCGATAAACCTGGGTAATCCGGTACTGGCCCAGGGCACGGCCACGGCGCCGACGGGCATTACGGTCGACATCGCGCGGGAGGTCGGCGTGCGGCTGGACGTGCCGGTGCGGTTCGTGTGCTTCGACGCGGCGCGGAAGTCGTACGAGGCGATGCTGTCCGGCGATGCCGACGTCTGCTTCCTGGCCATCGAGCCCGCCCGCGAGGCCGAGATCGCCTTCACCGCGCCGTACGTCGTGATCGAGGGCGTGTTCGCCGTGCCCCAGGACTCGTCGTTCACCACGGCCGCGGACGTCGACCGAGCCGACGTTCGCATCGGCGTCAAGCGTGGATCCGCCTACGACTTGTTCCTCACCCGCACCCTGGCGCACGCGAGCGTGGTGCGCGGTGAGGAAGGAGTGGACGAGTTCCATGCGCAGGGCCTGGAAGTGGCGGCCGGTATCCGGCAGCCGATGACCGAGTACGTCAGGACGCATCCCGACCTTCGACTGATCGACGATCGGTTCATGCAGATCCAGCAGGCGGTGGGCACCACCAAGGCCAGGCGTCCCGAAACCGTCCAGTTCCTCCGCGACCTCGTCGAGGACCTCAAAGCCACGGGGTTCGTCGCCGAGGCCCTGCGCCGCGCGAATCAAGCTGCGGCCGCCGTCGCCCCGCTCGCGTAGCCGCGTGGAGCGGGCTCGGCTCAGGTGAGTGCCTCGAGCGGCGCGACCTTCACGAGATCCTTTACGGACTGGGCAAGCGCGACGTCCAGCGTGATGAATGCGTCGGCTTATCGTCGGAGTCATTCCACGGCGGGTGCGGAATGATGATCAAAGCGACTGACCCGTCCCGTCCTCGGGCCTCAAACTGTCCCTGCTCTTCGTAGCTGGCCACAAGCTCGCGCGGGGTCGGCCGGGTCAAGGGTGGCGACGTGCTGCCTGTCCTGTTGACGGTCTGCGCTGCACACTTTGGCACCGGGTGCATCGTGCTCGGATCAGGCGCCTGAGGTTTCGTCGTCGCTCGTGAGCGACGGCGGCGTCCGTCATCCTGTGACGTGACGGCCAACAACGGTCGTCCGTAACGGCGGAGGGAGATCGCAGATGAGTGAACCGACGAGTGCCTTGCTGTCGGTGCGGGGCGAGGCGAGGGCGACAGTGGCTGCGGATTCCGCGGTGATAAATGGGGTTCTCAGGGCAACGCAAGACACTAAGGCGGAGGCGTTGGAGGCAGTAGCGGTTGGACTGCGTGGGCTAACCGGCGAACTCGGCGGGCTTGGCGGAGTGCCGCTCAACGTCGACTCGCGGGATCAGCCGCTGACGTGGTCGGCTTACTCGGCGACGACTGAGCTCGAGCACGAGGACGATGAGCAGGGGCGGTATCGGCGCACAGGCCGAGTGATCGCGTCAGTGGCGGTCCAGCTCGTCGTGCGGAGCTTCGATCTTCTGGACCGACTAAGTGCAGTCTTGGCGACCCACGATGCGTTCAGCATCCATCATGTTGCCTGGGAGGTTGACGCCGACAACTCCTCGTGGCCCGAGGTTCGGGCAGCGGCTATCCAGGCCGCCATCGACAAGGGACGCGACTACGCCGCCGCTTTAGGCGGCTCGCTGGATCGCGTCGAGCACATCGCTGACGTTGGGTTGCTCGGCGGTGAGACGACAACTGCCCGAGCAGCGGTCGCGCTTTCCGGCAGAGGTTTCAGATCGGCCGGTCTACCTGACACGCCATCGCTCGATCCGGTCCCGCAAGAGCTGATCGCGGTTATTGATGCCCGGTTCATCGCCGCAGTCGCTGCGCTGTAACGGGCCAGTCGTCTTGGGCCGTCTGCTATGCATCACCTGAGGCAGATGCGTCAAGGATCAGTCGAAACTCAACATGGCGACATACTGCCTGTGCTCCAACGGGTGATGCGCGACAGTAGTCGGTCGAACGGGCGGCCAGGCGATCAGACGCGGGTTCATTGCAGACCGGCTGGGCGAGCGTCAGTCTCGCAGCATGACGGGAAGCTGCTCTGCCGATTGCGCATTCACCGGTGGCGCGTCCAGACGAACGCGGAGAACGAAGTGTTCCGCGAGTGCTCGCCTTGCGGGAAGATCCGAGAAGAAGTCATGGCCATGAAGTACCGCCCGATCAGTAGCGCGTAGCACGCCAAAAGGTCCGGCACCGCCGCGATGCGGCTCGTCCGTCGAAGGACTGTGCCGATGGGCAAGCCACGGTCGCGACTGCGGCGGGAACCCGACGTCAAGCATCGGCACTTGCCGTTGATGCTGCACAGCCACATTCCCGGTTGCCGAGTGCTGACCCGCTAATGGCACGCGGTGGTCCTTGACCAGCGCGAAGGGCGCGCTCCTTGACCGGAGTCGGCGCGCTGTGCCTTGTTGCGTCACGTCGTTCTTGGGTGGAGCGGGCGACCGGGATCGAACCGGCATGGCCAGCTTGGAAGGCTGGGGCTCTGCCATTGAGCTACGCCCGCGTGACCGGAACCGGTCCGCGACTTGCCGCACATACGTTACCGCCTGCGCCGGGTGCGAATCGCCGGCCGGGTGACCTTTCGGCGTGCCGGCGTTGACACGTCGCGGGGCCGCAATTTAGGTTAGGCATGCCTTACTAGCGGTGAAGGGTGTTGAGGATATGTCCGCGGATGATCGCTCGAGCTGGCTGGTGGACACCGACCTGGACGCCGCCATCTGGCACCTCAACGACAGCCACGCCGCGGAGAGTCTGCTGATGGTCCGCATGCTCGGCGGCCAGCCCGCCGCGTCAGCGGCTTGGGTCGGCGAACTCGACCAGGACGGGATCGACTTCCTCGCCGAGGTGAACGGGTCGCCCGTGGTGATCCGGTTGCCGTGGACCCGGCGGGCCGAGGTCTTCTGCGACCTGCGCCGGGAGCTCAACCACCTCTACGAGCGGGCCTGCCGGCTCGCCGCCTGACATGCTTACCCGCGTGCCGCAAGCTAACGTCACCGGACTCGCGGGAGCTCTGCGCCACGGCACGAGCGACGCGCACGAGGCCGCCGAAGGTTCGGCGTTCGTCCAGCAACTGACCACCGGGTTGCTCCCGATTGCGGCGTACACGGCGCTCGTCGTGCAGAACCACGCGATCTACACGGCATTGGAACGCATCGGCGGACAGTGGAGCCACGATCCCGTTGCCGGAGTGTTCATCGCCGACGAACTGCTGCGCGTCCCGTCCCTGGAGGCGGACCTTCGCGAGCTGCTCGGTCCGAGCTGGTCCGTCGGCGCCGAGCAGCGAATCGAGCCGGCGACCCGCCGCTACGTGATTCACCTCGAGGACGTACCCGACGACTGGCCGGCCGGCTTCGTCGCGCATCACTACGTGCGCTACCTGGGCGACCTCTCCGGCGGGCAGATCCTGCGCCGCTCCCTCGAGCGCGCGTATCCGGATGCGCCGACGGCCTTCTACACCTTCGAGCGGATCGCCAAGGTCAAGCCGTTCCGCGATCGCTACCGCGAACTGCTCGATGCCATGCCGATCGGCGTGGCGGAGCAGCGGCGCATGGTGGCCGAGGCGGTCGTCGCCTTCGATCTCAACCGCGCCGTGTTCGGCGACCTCGCCGCGCGCCACTGCTGAGCGGCGCCCGTACACTTGGCCCGTCAGCGCCCGAAAAGCGCTACGGGGTGTGGCGCAGCTTGGTAGCGCACTCGCTTTGGGAGCGAGGGGCCGTGGGTTCGAATCCCGCCACCCCGACCGAGTTGTGCACCCCAAATCCGGCGGAGACGCCGCCTAACCGAGAACCGCCGAGGAGCGATCAGCACCGTGAAGAGCACCGTCGAGAATCTGGGCCCGACCCGCGTCAAGCTGGCCATCGAGGTGCCCTTCGACGAGCTGAAGTCCAACCTGGACGCCGCCTACAAGAAGATCGGCGCCCAGATCCGCATCCCGGGCTTCCGGCCGGGCAAGGCGCCCGCACGCATCATCGACCAGCGGGTCGGTCGGGCGGCGGTGCTCGAGGAGGCGGTCAACGACGCGCTGCCCCGCGTGTACAACGAGGCGGTGCTCGAGAGCGGCGTGCACGCGCTGGGCCAGCCCGAGATCGAGGTGACGAACCTCGACGACGGTCAGTCGCTGAGCTTCACCGCCGAGGTCGACGTCCGGCCGGAGATCACGCTGCCCGACCTCAAGGGCATCGAGATAACCGTGGACGACATCGCGGTCACTGACGCCGAGGTCGACGAGCAACTCGACGCGCTGCGCGAGCGGTTCGCGTCGCTCACCGGCGTCGATCGCCCCGTCGAGGCGGGCGACTTCGTCTCGATCGACCTGTCGGCCGCGGTCGACGGCGCAGAGGTTGAGGGCGGCTCGGCGAAGGGGCTGTCCTACGAGGTCGGCACCGAGGACCTGATCGACGGCCTGGACGCCGCGATCACCGGCAAGGTGGCCGGCGACACCGTCACGTTCGAGGCGACGCTGCGCCAGGGCGACCAGGCCGGCAACCCGGCCGACATCGCGGTCACCGTCAACTCGGTGAAGACGAAGGACCTGCCGGAGGCCGACGACGAGTTCGCTCAGCTGGCCAGCGAGTTCGACATCATTGATGACTTGCGCGCGGATCTGCGCGAGCGGCTCACCCGGGCCAAGGCGCTCGGGCAGGGCAGCCAGGCTCGCGATCGCCTGGTCGAGAAGCTGATCGAGTCGGCCGAGTTCCCGGTACCCGAGTCTGCGGTGCAGGCCGAGGTCGGCTACCGCGAGCACGACGTCGTGCATTCCCTCGGCCACGACGACAAGCTCTTCGACGAGCTGCTCGCGAGCCAGGGCAAGACCCGTGACGAGTTCAGCGCCGAGCTGCGCGAGTCCGCCGAGAAGTCGGTGCGAGCGCAGTTCCTCCTGGACGCGATCGCCGACGCCGAGCAGGTGACGGTGCGCGACGCCGAACTCACCGAGTACCTGGTGCGCCAGGCCGCTCGCTACAACATGCCGCCGAAGGACTTCGCGAATCAGCTTGTCGAAGGTGGCAACCTGCCGGCGTTGATGTCTGACGTGCGGCGCAACAAGGCACTGGCCGGCGTCCTCGAATCGGCCTCGATCAGCGACGAGTCGGGCAACAAGGTCGACCTGTCCGCATTGGCGGCGGAGCCTGACCTGGACCAAGCCGTCGAAGCCGTCGACGACGACGAGGAGTAACGCGCCTCCCGTCACGCCGTGAGCGAAAACGGCGGGTGCGGGGACTCCTGGGCCGCCGCGGTCCGTTAGGTTCGAAGGACAGTCACACCAGAGCTTTGAAGGAAGGTCCGTACCGTGAGCCGCTTCGATCCGCAGCCGTTGCGCGTCATGGAGATGCGCAGTCCCGGCGCCGGCATGAACCTCAACGACTCCGTCTATGACCGGCTGCTGCGCGAGCGGATCATCTTCCTCGGCCAGCCCGTCGACGACGCGATCGCCAACCAGATCTGCGCGCAGCTGCTGCTGCTCTCGGCCGAGGATCCGAAGCGCGATGTCAACCTCTACATCAACTCGCCGGGCGGCTCGGTCACCGCCGGCATGGCGATCTTCGACACCATGGAACTCATCGAGTGCGACGTCGCCACCTGGGCGATGGGGCTCGCGGCGTCCATGGGCCAGTTCCTGCTCACCGCCGGCGCGCGGGGCAAGCGCTACGCGCTGCCGCACTCGCGCATCCTCATGCACCAGGGCTCTGCGGGCCTCGGCGGCACAGCGTCAGACATCAAGATCCAGGCCGAGCAGTGGAACCTGACCAAGCAGGAGATGGCTGACATCACCGCGCAGCACACCGGCCAATCCGTCGAGCAGGTCATCGCCGACGGCGACCGCGACCGCTGGTTCACCGCCAAGGACGCGCTGGACTACGGCTTCGTCGATCACATCGTGTCCCGGGCGAGCCAGGTGCCCGGCGGCGTCGTCCCGGCGGAATGAGAGAGAGTCCCATGAACGAGTTCAACCCCTCGAATCCCTCAGCCCGGTACGTGCTGCCGTCCTTCGTCGAGCGCACGAACTACGGGATGAAGGAATCCAACCCGTACAACAAGCTCTTCGAGGAGCGCATCATCTTCCTCGGTGCGCCGATCGACGACGTCGTGGCCAACGACGTCATGGCGCAGCTGATCGTGCTCGAGTCCACCGACCCGGATCGCGACATCCAGATCTACATCAACTCACCCGGTGGCTCGTTCACCGCGTTGACCGCGATCTACGACACGATGGTGTACGTCCGGCCCGAGATCCAGACGATCTGCATGGGCCAGGCGGCGTCGGCGGCCGCGGTGCTGCTCGCCGCCGGCACGAAGGGCAAGCGGTTCGCGCTGTCGAACTCGCGGATCCTGATCCACCAGCCCTCCGGTGGCACCGAGGGGCCGATGCAGATCTCCGACCTGGACATCCAGGCTCGCGAGATCCAGCGGATGCGCGAGCTGATGGAAGGCATCCTGGCCACCCACACCGGGCAGTCGATCGAGACCGTGCGCGCCGACATCGAGCGGGACAAGATCTTCACCGCCGAGCAGGCGAAGGAGTACGGCATGGTCGACGAGGTCATCACCACCCGCAAGATCACCAACTGACCGAAAGCGCTGTCGGTCGTCGAGCGACCACGGCGCGGCACGCCCGGGGGCTCTTTACAGGGGACTTCGGGCGCCCCACCGGGTACCGTTCGAGGTCTGGGCACCAGACGACCAGAGGGGAAACCGGTAGGCCGTGGCACGTGTCGGGGAGACTGGTGACCTGCTGAAGTGCTCTTTCTGCGGGAAGAGCCAGAAGCAGGTCAAGAAGCTGATCGCCGGTCCCGGCGTGTACATCTGCGATGAGTGCATAGACCTATGCAACGAAATCATCGAAGAAGAGCTCGCCGAGACCAGTGAGTTCAGCTTCGACGAGCTGCCCAAGCCCAGCGAGATCTACGAGTTCCTGAACAGCTACGTGGTCGGGCAGGACCAGGCGAAGAAGACCCTGGCCGTCGCCGTCTACAACCACTACAAGCGGGTGCAGGCCGGAGCCGACGGCAAGCCGCGCAGCACCGATGCGAACGTCGAGCTCGCGAAGTCGAACATCCTGCTGCTCGGCCCGACCGGTTCGGGCAAGACGCTGCTCGCGCAGACGCTCGCCCGCATGCTCAACGTCCCCTTCGCGATCGCCGACGCCACGGCACTCACCGAGGCCGGCTATGTGGGCGAGGACGTCGAGAACATCCTGCTCAAGCTGATCCAGGCCGCCGATTACGACGTCAAACGCGCCGAGACCGGCATCATCTACATCGACGAGGTCGACAAGATCGCCCGCAAGGCCGAGAACCCGTCGATCACCCGTGACGTATCCGGCGAGGGCGTCCAGCAGGCGCTGCTGAAGATTCTGGAAGGGACGACAGCCAGCGTGCCGCCGCAGGGCGGGCGCAAGCATCCGCACCAGGAGTTCATCCAGATCGACACGACGAACGTGCTGTTCATCGTCGGTGGTGCCTTCGCGGGCCTGGACCCCATCATCGAGGCGCGCATCGGCAAGAAGGGCCTGGGCTTCGGCGCCGAGCTGCGCTCCAAGTTCGAGCGCGACCAGCAGGACGTCTTCTCCGACGTCATGCCCGAGGACCTGATGAAGTTCGGGCTGATCCCCGAGTTCATCGGGCGGCTGCCCGTCATCACGTCCGTGCGTCCGCTCGATCAGGAAGCCTTGGTGCAGATCCTCACCGAGCCCCGCAACGCGCTGGTCAAGCAATACGCCAAGCTCTTCGAGCTCGACAACGTCGAACTCGACTTCAGCGACGACGCGCTCGAGGCCATCGCCGACCAGGCCGTACTTCGCGGTACCGGCGCTCGCGGGCTGCGGGCGATCATGGAAGAAGTGCTGCTGTCGGTGATGTACGAGGTGCCCTCCCGCGAGGACGTCGCCCGCGTGCTGATCACCCGCGAGACGGTGCTCGACCACGTGTACCCCACGCTGGTGCCGCGTGAGGCACCCAAGCGCGAACGCCGCGAGAAGAGCGCCTGACCCGTACAGCCCCATCACTTATGGGGGCAATCCCCGTGGGATCACGGGTACGCCCGCGCGGCTCTTTCTTTAGCGTCGACATCAAGGTGGTCGACGGCAGGGGAGTCGTACATGCGTGGGGAGAATCAGGCGTCCAGCTGGGCTGATGGTGAGGCCGGCGAGCCCGAGTTCGGTGGCACGAAAGGCGTCCTGGGCGGAGCCTTCCGCTTGATGTGGACGCTGCGCCGAGCCGACGGTCCGATGGGGCTCACCGCGGTGGCCCAGCGCAGTGGCGTGCCCAAGAGCACCGCGCACCGGCTGCTGAGTCAGCTCGTCCAGGTGGAAGCGGTCGAGCACGACCGGGGCCGATACCGGATCGGTGGCTCCATGTTCGAGCTGGGCACCGGCTGGCAACCGGCGACCGAGCTGCGGCGGGCCGCCACCGCGGTGTTGCCGCGGGTGGGCGAGCAGACCCGGGGATCGCTGATGCTGGCCGTGCCGCGAGGGGACCGGCTGGTCGTGATCGCCGGCCGAGCCGGTGAAGCAGATTCAAAGATCCCGATGCCGAACCGGTTCGGGGTGATCCTGCCGTGGCCCACAGCCGCCGGGCAGGCCGCCGAGCGGGGCGAGCTCGCGTTCGACCGCGAGGAGGTCGTGCCCGGGGTGTCGTGCGTGGCCGCTCCGGTGTACGGGCCGAACAACGACGTGATCGCCTCGCTGTCCGTCGTGGTCACCGAGTCGCCGCTCGAGCCGGCCATCCCTGCCGTGCAGCAGGGCGCCGCCGAGCTCACCGAGCGGCTGCGTCCCCGCGGGCGCGCGCCCCGGGCCACTCGGCGCAGCGCCCCGACCCCCTAGGGTCGCGGCATGCGATTCGGCCTCAAGGTCAACCCGGCGACGTGGGACGAGGCCACGCACTGGGCCGGTGTCGCGGAGCAGGCCGGTTTCGACAGCCTCTGGACCGGTGACAACCTGCGCAGCTCCCGCGACCCGCAGGTGCCTGTGCACGACGGCCCGACGATCATCGCCGCGTGGGCGGCAACCACCTCGAGCATCCGGGTCGGGTTGCTGATCGCGAACATGGCGTACCGGCGTCCGACCGTTCTGGCCAAGCAAGCGATCAGCATCGATCACGTGTCCGGTGGCCGCTTCGAGCTGGGCATCGGCTCGGGCCTGTGGCCCGCGGATCACGCCATGGCCGGCGTGCCGTTCTGGGCGCCGCGCGAGCGGGCAGCGCGCCTGGCCGAGTTCGTCGGCATCGTGGACCGGCTGCTCTCCGGCGACATCAGCGACCACGACGGCGAGTATTACCCGTACCGGGACGCCGCGGTGTCGCCGGTGGCGCAGCAGGGCCGCGTCCCGATCATCGTGGCCGCCAACGGCCCGAAGGCGCTCGCGGTCGCGGCCGAGCACGGCGACGGCTGGGTGACCTTCCCCGGAACGGCCGGCCCGGAGGAGTTCGCGCAGGACACGGCTCAACGGGCGCGGACGCTCGACGCCCTGTGCCGGGACCGTGGCCGCGATCCGGGCGAGGTGCGCCGGATCCTGCTCGCCTACGGCGCGGTGTCGCCGTGGTCGTCGACGGAGGCGTTCGCCGTCATGGTCGAGCAGTTCGGGGCGATGGGCGTCGACGAGATCGTCTGCTACGCCCCCAAGCCGGACGAGCGCGCCGTGTTCGACACGATGGTCGGCCAGCTCTCGGACTGGCGTTGAGCCCGGCGCCTAAGTGTTGGGCGGCCACCTGGTGACCGAAGGAATCCGCAGCCGCGCGTACGAGAAGTAGCTCATCGATTCCTGCAGCGCGAGCAGTTCGCTCTACTCGTATTGCAGGGCGTCCAGCGGATTGAGCCGGGCCGCGCGCCGGGCCGGGAAGATCGCCGCGAAGATGCCGACGACCACGGCGGTGATCGCGAACACGACCAGCTGCGGCACGGGCACGACGAACTCGACGAAGTCGATGCGGGCGCTGAGCATCGCGGCGAGGATCAGCCCGACAACGATGCCGAGCAGGGCGCCGATGAGCGCGGTGATGACGCTCTCGTGCCGGATCATCCGCCGCGTCTGGCGGCGGGTCATGCCGATCGCGCGCATCATGCCGAGCTCGCGGGTGCGCTCGAACACGGTCAGCACGAGCGCGTTGACGATGCCGAAGATACTCACCACGACCGAGAGCGCGAGCAGCACGTAGAGGACGTTGAGGATGGCCTTCAGTGGGGCGATCTGGTCGTGCTTGAACTGGCTGCGGGTGACCGCCTTGGCGTTGGGGTAGGGGCTCAGCGCCGCTTTCAGCGCCTGGGTGTTGGCGTCGCTGACGCCGCCCCGCATCCGGACGAAGCTGAAGAGATTCTCCGGCTGCTGGTAGTTGTGGTCGAACGTGGCCGTCGAGATCGTGACGGGGCCGAACGGCGAGCCCCCCGCGGCGGCGTGGAATGTGCCGGCCAGCCGCAGGGCAATCGCGGCACCGGTGGGGGTCTCGAGCCGGAACGGCGAGCCGATGTCGAGGTGATGGCGCTTGGCGTAGCTGTCGGTGGTGATCGCCCCGTCGGCGCCGAGCTGCCCGAACGTCGCCTGCGAGCCGTCGCGCCAGTCCAGGCGCATCACGTCCGAGGTCTGCGGATCGACGGCCGTGACCACGATGGTCTTGCCGAAGACGCGAGCATCGCCGGTGCGCACGCTCGCGATCGACTCGACGCCGGGGGCCTTCGCCGCACCGTCGGTGACGCTCGTCGGAAACGCGTCGAAGGAGTTCCGCGACGTGATCGCGTAGTCGGCGATGAAGATCTTGTCTACCGAGTGCTCGAACGGCCGGATGATTCCTGCGGCGAGCGCAGCCATCAGCGTGACGAGCGTGAGGCCGATCATGAGCGCGGCCGCAGTGGCGGCGGTGCGCTGGGGATCGCGGCGGCTGTTCTCGCCACCGATCGTGGTGGCCGATCGTTCGGTGAGCACTCCGGGGAACTCGGCCGGCCACTCCGGACGCCACGCCGTCACCCGGCGCCGCAGCGCCATGATCGCGACGAGGAGCAGGAGCACAGGGTTGAGCACACCGCCCAGCACGAACGCGCCGACCCGCCGGGTGACCGCGCCCGGCCCCCACGCGCCGTAGCGCAGCAACCAGTACGGCAGTGAGAAGAGCGGCCAGACGAGCACCGCGAACGCGATCACCGCCCAGCGCGCCACCGGGTTCACCGCCGCGGCGATCGGGCGCACGAGCTGGGCGGAGAAGACGGCCACCCCGACGAACATGAGCAGCGCGCCGAGGAGCAGGAACGCCAGCAGCGGCCCGGTGCCGAGGCCGCGTACGAACAGACCGACGAGCAGGGAGGCGAACCCGACGAGCACGGTGAGCGCCGCGCCCAGCCCGCGGTAGCGGTGCAGGCGTCCGGGCGGCAGCTTCGCGCCCTCGCGCACGGCGGCGATCGGCGGCACCCGGGTCGCGCGCACGGCCGGGCGCAGGCTGGCCAGCACGGTGATCAGCGTGCCCACGACGAGCGCGACGATGATCGTGCGTGGCCTCAGCACCAGGCCGTTGTTGGGCAGCGTCAACGAGGTCGCGTCGAACAGCTTGAACAGCCCGATCGCGAGCCCCAGGCCGAGCAGCAGCCCCGCCGCCGCCGCGACAGCGCCCATGACCGCCGCCTCGAGCAGCACCGACCGCAGTACCTGGCGGCGCGAGGCGCCGAGGGTGCGCAGGGTGGCGAACTCGCGGGTCCGCTGGGCGATCGTGATCGACAGCGAGTTGGCGATGACGAATGCCCCGACGAACAGCGCGATGCCGCCGAAAGCGAGCAGGAACGTCTGCAGGAACGAGACGAACCCGGTCGTGTTGTCCGCGTCCTTCGACGCCTGCTCGGACCCGGTGCGCACCTGCGTGTTGCGCGGCAGCATCTTCGAGACGCTCGCGATGAGCTGCTGCGACGAGACGCCATCCTTCGCGGCGAGCAGGATCTCGTCGAGCTGACCCGGCTTGCCGAAGAGTCGCTGCGCGGTCGACAGCTCGAACCCGGCGATGGTGGCGCCGCCGATCGAGGACACGGCACCGAACTTGACGATGCCCGAGATTCGCAGCCGCTCGGTAGGGCCGCGGGCCTGCACCCCGATGGTCTGCCCGACGGCGAGATGCTTCTTCTGCGCCGTCGATCGATCCACCACGACCTCGGTGGCGCCGGGCCAGGCGCCCGAGACGAGCGACAGGGCGCTGAAGTCGGGTTGAGCGGGATCCAGGCTGAAACCGAGATTGGGCGCCCCGCCGAAACCGATCGCCTTGCCGTTCTTGTCGATCAGGTGCGCGTCGCCGGTGACCAGCCCGGAGGCGGCCCGGACGTCCGGCAGCGCCTGCACCTCGGTGAGCAGCGACGCGTCGAACGAGGGTGTGTTGCTGCCCGGGTTCTCGTTGGACGAGAACGCCTCCTTGCCGGTGATCGCCGCGTCGGTGTTGCGATAGGTCTGACTGAAGATCGAGTGGAAGGCGTCGCTGATCGAATCGGTGAGCACGTACGTGCCGCTCATCAGCGCCACGCCGAGGATGACGCCCAGGGCGGTCAGCACGGTGCGCAGCTTGCGCGCGAGCAGGCCGCGCAGCGCGAAGGCGATCATCGGACGTTGAGGGCTTCGATCGCTGCCACGATGTCGTGTCGGCTCGAGCGGGGTAGCTCCTGCACGATGCGCCCGTCGGCGAGGAAGAGCACCCGGTCAGCCATCGCCGCCGCGGCGGCATCATGCGTGACCATCACCGTCGTCTGCCCGTAGGCATCGACCGACGCGCGCATCAGCTCGAGGATCTCGCCGCTCGTCGTCGAGTCGAGGTTGCCGGTCGGCTCGTCGGCGAACACCACGGTGGGACGCGACACCAGTGCCCGGGCGATGGCCACCCGCTGCTGCTGGCCGCCGGAGAGCTCGGCCGGGCGATGCCGCAGCCGATCGCCCAGACCCACCCGTCCGACCAGATCGTCGAACCACCCCTCGTCGGGCTTCTGACCGGCGATGGTCAACGGCAACAGCATGTTCTCGCGCGCGGTGAGCATCGGCAGCAGGTTGAAGAACTGGAAGATGAAGCCGATGTGCTTGCGCCGCAGCTTGGTCAGGTCCGTGTCGCCGAGCGTGGTGATCTCGGTGCCGTCGATGCGTACCGAGCCGGTGGTCGGTTGGTCGAGGCCGGCGAGGATGTGCATCAGCGTCGACTTGCCCGAGCCCGAGGGGCCCATGACGGCCGTCATCTGGCCGATCGGGATGTCGACGTCGACGCTGCGCAGGGCCTCTACGGCGGTGTCGCCCTCACCGTAGATCCGCCCGAGTCCGCGGGCGACGACGACGGGGGCTCCGTCCGGGCTGGCCATCCGCCCAGCATGCGCGCTCGGGGGTCGCGCGCGGAAGCAGCCGCGCGCAACAGACGGCGGCCGACCGTGATCGGGGCGAGCAGGCCGAGCACCGCCGAGGCCAGGAAGATCTGGCGCGGCGTGGCGAATCCCGCGACGACGCCGCCGAGAAAGAACGCACTGATCATCGCGGACGACGTCACGCCGTTCACCGCGGCGGACACTCGCCCGCGAACCTCCTCCGCCGCCCGCAATATGGTCAGCGTGCTGACGCTGACGTTGAGCAAGCCGTTGGCGGCGCCGCCGGCCACAGCGACCGGCAGGATCCAGCCGACCGCCGGCGCGACGGCGTAGCCGAGCATGGACAGCGACAGCATGACTGTGCTCCAGATGACCACCCGGACGAGCGCGTCCGGCCGGCTCCATCGCCCACTGACCAGCGAACCCAGCAGCATGCCCCCGCCCCAGGTCGCGGCCAGCACCCCGTACCAGGTGGCCGACGAATGCAGCGTGTCGCGAACGAGGAACACATCGACGACGTTCACCATCGCGCCGAGGACGATGAACCCGGCCAGCAGGCTCAGCAGCACCACCAGCACCGGGTCATCGCGCAGGACGCCGAAGCCGCCGCGTCGGCGGTGAGCCGCGGTCGGCCGGCCGACGTGGCGCCGGGTGCGGACGAGCGTCGCGGCAACGGTGATCACCACGAAGGTGCCCGCGTCCAGAAGCAAGGGCACCCGCGCGCCGTAGAGGCCGGTGAGGACGCCACCGATCGCGGGCGCGGCGATGCTGGCCACCGTCCGCACCGATTGCGAGATGCTCATCGCCGCCGGCAGGCGTTCGACGCCGACGATGCTCGGCAGCAGCGCCTGCCAGGTCGCGCCGTTGATCGCCTGCCCGATCCCCAACGCCGCGACCAGCGCGAGCACAGCCGGCACGGCGTGCACCCCGGCGAGCGCCGCGCACACGACCGCCTGCGCCAGCCCGGACCAGACGAGCAGGCGCCGGCTGTCGTAGCGGTCGACGAGGCGGCCGGCCAGCGGGGCGAGCACGACCAGCGGCAGCATGCCGGCGACGAACAGCGCCGCGATGGCGCTGGCCCCGCGGCCCGAATCATGCAGTCGCAAGGTCAGCGCGATGACCGCCGCCTCGTCACCGAGCAGGGAGACCGCCCGCGCGACGACGGTGAGCCACAGGTCACGGCTGCGGCCCGCCGGCGCAGATGTGAAAGACATATTGTGAAGTTATTCCTTCATAATTACTCCCGTCAAGACCGTCACGTCACGTAACGTGTTGTCGTGGCGCGGGCGAGGCAGCTGGGCAGGCGGGAACGGAAGCCGGTCGTGCTCACCGACCCCCGAGCCATCAAGGCATTGGCGCATCCGGCCCGGCTGGCGGTGCTGGACGCACTCTTCGAAGGTGGGCAGCTCACCGCCACCGAGTGTGCCGAGCTGGCCGGACTGTCCCCGAGCGCAATGAGCTATCACCTGCGCGCGCTGGAGAAGTGGGGCATCGTCGAGCGAGCCGCTGCCTCCGACGACGGACGCGAGCGGCCGTGGCGCGCGGCCGGAGGTGGCCTGCGTATCGAGTCGGCCGAGCCCAGCGTCTCCGCCCTCGCCGAATCGACGGTGGTGATGCGGCTGCTCGATCAGACCCGGCGCGACGTCCTGGAATGGGTCGGCAGCGCCGAACGCGACCAACCGCCGTGGCGCGACATCACGACGGTCGCCAGCGGCACTCGCTGGATGACCGACCATGAGGCCGAGCAGCTGGCCAAGGAGTTCGACGAGCTGCTCGATCGGTATCGCCGTACCTCGGTGAGCGATCGGCCCGCCGGCGCACGCCGGGTCCGGGTGTCGTTCGTGATGGTGCCGACCGACCTGCGCGACTGACTCGGCCGACGGTCGGTGTTGAGCGCAAGTCGTTTTCGTCTGTAATGATCACGCCGTGAACGTCGCCAGGGTCGGATGGGTCGGGGTTGCCGCTTGCCTGGTGCTGGTTGGCTGCTCGGGGTCGGGGGGGAAGCACTTCACCATCGACGACGTCGCGAAGGCCGGGCGCACGTGCCCGGACTACCTGTGGACCGCCACCACGCAGGCGGGGAACTACCAGGCGCTGGAGGGAACCGCGGCCCCCGTGTCGGCCGACCCGAGTTCGACGCTGGCCAAGGCGAAGGGGGCTGGCGTCGACTGCACGGTGTCAGGCCCCGACCTCACCCTCACGCTGGTGGCCGTGCGAGAGGGCTCAGCGGTCAACCTGCTGTTGCCCAAGCTGGGCGCGGCCCGGCAGCTCACCGCGTCGCAGCTGGAAGCAGTCGCGCGCGCGGCCGCGGCGACCCGTCCGGGGCATCTGGTGACCCTTCCCGGCTCCGGAGCAGCGTCGTTGGGAATCGTGACCATCCGGGGGGCGCGCTCGGCGGCGTTCGTCCTGGTCGCTGATAGCGGGACCGTCAATCCGGACAAGGTTGCGAACCGGTTAGCGGCCAATCTGCGCTGAGCGGCGCGGCGATATCCGCCTGAACGCGGGTGCGCCCCGTCCGTACCATTCAGGCGTGACCGTGACTCGACCGCCGACCATCCCCGACCTGCCGACGCAGTACGCGCCGGCAGAGGTAGAGGCATCGCTGTACGAGCGATGGGTCGAGCGCGGCTACTTCACCGCCGACGCCAACGGCGACGGGCCGCGGTACGCCATGGTCATCCCGCCGCCCAACGTCACCGGCAGCCTGCACATCGGCCACGCGCTCGGGCACACGCTGATGGACGCGCTGATCCGCCGCAAGCGGATGCAGGGCTACGACACGCTGTGGCTGCCGGGCATGGACCACGCCGGCATCTCGACCCAGACACTCGTCGAGCGGCACCTCGCCGAGACCGAGGGCAAGAGCAAGCACGACTACACCCGCGAGGCGTTCGTCGCCAAGGTGTGGGAATGGAAAGAGGAGTACGGCGGCAAGATCCTCGGCCAGATGCGCCGGCTCGGTGACAGCGTCGACTGGACCCGTGAGCGCTTCACCATGGACGAAGGCCTCTCGGTCGCCGTCCGGACCATCTTCAAGAAGCTCTATGACGACGACCTGATCTATCGCGCCGAGCGGATCATCAACTGGTGTCCGCGCTGCCTCACCGCGTTGAGCGACATCGAGGTCGACCACTCCGACGACGACGGCGAGCTGATCTCGATCCGCTACGGCGATGGTGACGAGTCGGTGGTGGTGGCCACCACCCGCGCCGAGACGATGCTGGGCGACACGGCGGTGGCTGTGCACCCCGACGACGAGCGTTACCGGCACCTGATCGGCAAGACGGTGACGCTGCCGCTGACCAATCGGCGTATCCCGATCGTGGCCGACGAGCACGTCGACCCGTCGTTCGGCACCGGAGCGGTGAAGGTCACCCCGGCGCACGATCCCAACGACTTCGAGATCGGCCAGCGCCACCACCTGCCCAACGTCGTGATGATGGACGAGCGCGCCAACATCACCGTGCCCGGCCCGTTCGAGGGGCTCGATCGGTTCGACGCGCGCCGCGCCGTGGTGGCCGCGCTCCGCGAAGAGAGGCGCATCGTCGCCGAGACGCGGCCCTACCGGCACTCGGTCGGGCACTGCTCGCGCTGCGACACCGTGATCGAGCCGCGCCTGTCGCTGCAGTGGTTCGTGCGGGTGGCCACGCTCGCCAAGGCCGCCGGCGACGCGGTGCGCGACGGGCGGGTGGTCATCGAGCCGGCCTCGCTCGCGCCGCGCTACTTCGACTGGGTCGACAACATGCACGACTGGTGCATCAGCCGGCAGCTGTGGTGGGGGCACCAGATCCCGGTCTGGTATTCGGCCGACGACGACGTGGTAGCGCTCGGGCCGGATGAGCAGCCGCCGTCGGGCTGGACGCAGGATCCCGACGTCCTCGACACGTGGTTCTCCTCGGCGCTGTTCCCGTTCTCGACGCTGGGCTGGCCGGACGAGACGGCCGACCTGAAGCGGTTCTATCCGAACGACGTGCTCGTCACCGGCTACGACATCCTGTTCTTCTGGGTCGTGCGGATGATGATGTTCGGCCTCTATGCGATGGACGAGGTGCCGTTCACGACCGTCGTCCTGCACGGACTCGTCCGCGATCAGTACGGCAAGAAGATGTCCAAGTCCAAGGGCAATACGGTCGACCCGCTCGAGTGGATGGATGCCTACGGCACGGACGCTGTGCGCTTCAGCATGGCCCGCGGCGCCAACCCCGGCACCGACGTCCCGATCGGCGAGGAGTGGGTGCAGGGCTCGCGCAACTTCTGCAACAAGCTCTGGAACGCGACCCGGTTCGCCCTGCTGAACGGCGCCACCGTGAACGGGTCGCTGCCGGCGCAGCTGACCGGCCCGGACGCGTGGATCGTGTCGCGACTGCAGGCGGTGATCACCGAGGTCGACGCGCTCTACGAGCGGTACGAGTTCGCCAAGGCGTCCGACCTGCTCTACCACTTCGCGTGGGACGAGGTCTGCGACTGGTACCTCGAGCTGGCCAAGATCTCGCTCGCCGGCCCCGACGCCGACGTCACCCGGCGGGTGCTCGGCGAGGTGTTCGACGCCCTGCTGCGGCTGCTGCATCCGATCACGCCGTTCGTGACCGAGACATTGTGGACGGCGCTCACCGGCGGCGAGTCCGCGGTGATCGCGCCCTGGCCGGTGGCTGATCCGTCGCGCGCTGACGCCGCGGCCGAGCGTTCGGTCGCGGCGATTCAGAACGTCGTGACCGAGGTGCGGCGGTTCCGCTCCGACCAGGGCGTCAAGCCGTCGACTCGGGTGCCCGCCCGGCTGGCCGGGCTGGCCGGGGGCGAGGCCGAGATCCGCAGTCTGCTGCGGCTGGACGAGGCGGATGCGGGCTTCACGTCGACGGCGTCGCTGACGACGGCCGGGGGGGTGACGATCGAGTTCGACCTGTCCGGCGCCATCGACGTGGCTGCCGAGCGGGCCCGCCTGATGAAGGATCTCGCCGCGGCGCAGAAGGAGCGCGACACCAACGCGGCCAAGCTCGGCAACGAGGCGTTCACCGCGAAGGCGCCCGAGGCCGTGGTGGCGAAGCACCGCGGCCGGCTCGAAGCCGCCGAGGCCGACATCGTCCGCATCGAAGCCGCGCTGGCCGGTCTGGGTTAGCGCGCCGCGCATCGCCGCATGATCATCTCTGCCGGAGCGATCATCGATGGAATGTGCGGACCGGAGACATTCCGGACAGAACGTTCCGGGGACATGCCGGACACGGTTCTAGTGTTTGGGTCGGCGTCCGCGCGGGGTGGGTTCGCGCAGGGTGCCGATGCTGAGGGTATCGATGAGGGCCGCGCCGTAGTA
>DASXYL010000103.1:0-5181 GCA_036502575.1 Jatrophihabitantaceae bacterium
CTCGTCCACCCCGCTGTTCACGCCGGAACACCTCGACGTGCCGCTCGACTTCGACGCCGCGGTCAAGGCCGGCTCGATGAACGGCACCTCCGCGGTGATGATCTTCGACGAGGACGACTGCGTGGTGCGCGCGGTCAAGAAGTGGTCGGAGTTCTACGAGCACGAGTCGTGCGGCAAGTGCACGCCGTGCCGCGAGGGCACGTACTGGTACGTGGGCATCTATGAGCGGCTCGAGGCCGGCCACGGCACCGAGGATGACCTCGAGACCCTGCTCGACCTGTCCGACAACATCCTGGGCCGCTCGTTCTGCGCCCTGGGCGACGGCGCCACGAGCCCGGTCTCGTCCTCGATCAAGTTCTTCCGCGACGAGTACCTCGCGCACATCGAACAAGCCGGATGCCCCTACTCAACGGCCCCCGGCGCGGCTCGGGAACTTGCGGGGGCGAGCCGATGACCACCGAGCGACGCTTGCGGGGCGAGCATGACTGAGGCGCCGGCGAAGGAAGACCTGGTCACCGTCACCATCGACGGCCTGGAGATCTCGGTGCCCAAGGGCACCCTGCTGATCCGCGCGGCCGAACAGCTCGGCATCTCCATCCCGCGCTTCTGCGACCACCCGCTGCTCGATCCGGCCGGCGCCTGCCGGCAGTGCCTCGTCGAGGTCACGGACATGGGCAACGGCCGCGGCATGCCCAAGCCCGCCGCGTCGTGCACGACCACGGTCATGCCGGGCATGGTGATCAGGACGCAGCTGACGTCCGCTGTCGCCGACAAGGCGCAGCAGGGTGTCATGGAGATGCTGCTCATCAACCACCCGCTCGACTGCCCCATCTGCGACAAGGGCGGCGAGTGCCCGCTGCAGAACCAGGCGATGAGCAACGGACGCGCCGACTCACGCTTCCACGACGTCAAGCGCACGTTCGAGAAGCCCATCGGCATCAGCACGAACGTGCTGCTCGACCGCGAGCGCTGCGTGCTGTGCCAGCGCTGCACCCGCTTCTCCGAGCAGATCGCCGGTGACCCGTTCATCGACCTGCTCGAGCGCGGCGCCGATCAGCAGATCGGCACGTCGACCGAGGAGCCGTTCCACTCCTACTTCTCCGGCAACACTGTGCAGATCTGCCCGGTGGGCGCACTGACCAGCGCGTCGTACCGGTTCCGGTCTCGCCCCTTCGACCTGCAGTCCACCGACTCGGTCTGCGAGCACTGCTCGTCCGGATGCGCCCAGCGCAGCGACTGGCGCCGCGGCAAGATCACCCGCCGGCTGGCCGGCCAGGACCCCGAGGTCAACGAGGAGTGGAACTGCGACAAGGGTCGCTGGGCGTTCCACTACGCAACGCAGGCCGACCGGCTGACCGCGCCTCTGGTGCGTAACGAGCAGGGTGACCTGGTCGAGACGAGCTGGCCCGAGGCGCTCGAGCGGGCCGCGACCGGACTGCGCGAGGCGGTCGACCGGGGCGGCGTCGGCGTGCTGCCCGGGGGGCGGCTCACCGAAGAGGACGCCTACGCCTACGCGAAGTTCGCCCGGGTGGCCCTCGCGACGAACGACATCGACTACCGCTCCCGTCCGGGCAGCGACGAGGAGCTGGCCTTCGTCGGCTCGCACGTTGCCGGCGTGTCCCCCGATCACGTCTCCTTCGCCTCGTTGGAGCAGGCGCCGGCGGTGTTGCTCGCCGGCTTCGAGCCCGAGGAAGAGTCCCCGATCGTCTTCCTGCGCCTGAACAAGTCCACCCGACTGGGCCAGACGTTGGTCTGGTCGATCGCCGCGCTGGCGTCGGACGGGGTGCGCAAGCTCGGCGGGACGCTCATCGCGACCGTGCCGGGTGCCGAGGCTCGGACGCTGTCCGGGCTGGCGTCAGACGTCGTCGAGGCGTTGCGCGCGGACGGGGCGCTGATCCTGGTCGGTGAGCGGCTGGCGTCCGCACCGGGTGCGCTGTCGGCGGCGGCTGCGTTGGCCGACGAGACCGGCGCCCGGTTGGCCTGGGTGCCGCGGCGGGCCGGCGAGCGAGGCGCGATCGACGCCGGGGCGCTGCCAACCTTGCTTCCTGGCCGGCGGGCCGTCAGCGATGCCGCCGCCCGCAGCGAGATCGAGCAGGCCTGGGACACGCAGCTGCCCACCGGCCCTGGACGGGACGCGTTCGGCATCCTGCGCGCCGTGCGCGACGGAGGCCTCGCCGCGCTGGTCGTCGGCGGCGTCGACCCCGACGACTTCGCCGACCCGGCCCTGGTCGCGGAGGCGCTCGACCGGGCCGGGTTCATCGTCAGCCTGGAGATACGCGGTAGTGCGGTCACTGACCACGCCGACGTGGTGTTGCCGGTTGCCCCCGCCGCCGAGAAGGCCGGCCGCTACGTCACCTGGGAAGGTCGGCGCCGTCCGTTCGACCTGACCCTGCACGGCACCGGCGCGATGTCTGACGGCCGGGTGCTGCACGCGCTGGCCGAGGAGCTCGACGTCGATCTCGGGCTGCCCAGCGTCGAGGCGGCGCGCGCCGAGCTGCTGCGCCTGGGCACCACGAGCACGCGCGCAGCCGCGCCGGTGACCGCGCCCGGAACGCCGGTTACGCCCAGCAACGGTGAGGCGGTGCTCGCGACGTGGCCCGAGCTGCTCGACGCCGGGCTGATGTCCGACGGCGACGAGCACCTCGCCGGTACCGCCAAGCCGGCCCGGGCCCTGCTGTCGAGCGCCACCGCCGACGCGGTCGGGGTGACCGCCGGCGCACCGATCAGCGTGTCGACCGCGCACGGCACGATCACCGTTCCGGCGGTGATCGCCGAGCTGCCCGACCGCGTCGTCTGGCTACCGACCAACGCGCGCGGCTGCGCGGTGCGGGCCACGCTCGGCGCCGTCGCGGGTGACGTCGTCTCGCTGAGCTCCGGCGGCGCGCCGCCGGTCGTCGGCCTGCCCGCATCGTCCGGAGGCCACTCGTGAGCGCCGTGGCCGCCGCGCCGGACGTCCCGGGATTCGGTGGCGAGCCGATCTGGATCATCCTGATCAAGGTCGTCGGCGTGTTCGCGTTCCTCGTCGTCATGACGCTGTTCTCGATCGTCTTCGAGCGCAAGGTCGTCGGCCGGATGCAGAACCGCATCGGCCCCAACCGCACCGGCCCGTGGGGCACCCTGCAGTCGCTCGCGGACGGCGTGAAGCTGGCCTTCAAGGAAGAGATCATCCCGCTGCTGGCCGACAAGCCGGTGTACTTCCTGGCGCCGATCCTCTCGGCAGTGCCGGCCTTCCTCGCGTTCTCGGTGATCCCGTTCGGCCCGCAGGTGTCGATGTTCGGGCACCACACGGCGCTGCAGCTCACCGACCTGCCGGTGGGCGTGCTCGTCGTGTTCGCCTGCTCCGCGCTCGGTGTGTACGGCGTGGTGCTGGCCGGCTGGGCGTCCGGCTCGACGTACCCGCTGCTGGGCGGCCTGCGCTCGGCGGCGCAGATGATCTCCTACGAGGTCGCGATGGGCCTCTCGCTGGTCGCGGTGTTCCTGTTCTCCGGGACGATGTCGACCTCGGGCATCGTCGCCGCCCAGTACCACACCTGGAACGCCTTCCCGCTGATCGTGTCGTTCGTGATCTACGCGATAGCGGTGGTCGGCGAGACGAACCGGGCGCCGTTCGACCTGGCCGAGGCCGAGTCCGAGCTGGTCGGCGGTTTCCACACCGAGTACTCGTCGTTCAAGTTCGCGATGTTCTTCCTGGCCGAGTACATCAACATGGTCACCGTCTCGGCGCTGGCCACCACGATGTTCCTCGGCGGCTGGCACGCGCCGTGGCTGCTGGTGAACGTGTGGCACGGCGCCAACTCCGGCTGGTGGCCGATGCTCTGGTTCGTGATCAAGATCGTCCTCATCATCTTCGTGTTCGTGTGGCTGCGGGGCACGCTGCCCCGGATGCGCTACGACCAGTTCATGCACCTGGGCTGGAAGATTCTCATCCCGGTCAACCTGGTCTGGATCCTGGCCGTAGCGACTATGCACGTGCTGCGTGACCGCGGCTGGCCGAGCTGGAAGGCCGGTGCGCTGGTGCTCGTGCCGGTGCTGCTGCTCATTCTGATTCTCCTCACCGCGTGGGAGAGCTCTTCCGCGAGACGCAAAGCTGTCCGGGCGGCCGAGGAGGAAGCCGAGTACCGACTCGGCCCCACGTTCCCGATCCCGCCGATGGATCTGCGGGTACCCCGGGCTCCCAAGCTGGTGCGGGCGTCAGCGCCGGCCGCCGTCCTCGATCAGAAGGAGAGTGACGACGATGGCTGACCGGCCGAACCCGCGCCCGACTGCGCGCCCAGCGACCCGCCCGGAGACGCGGCCGGCGCGGCCGCCCGCCCGGACGACGTCGGCCAAGCCGCCGGAGCCGGAGCCGACCGGCAGCCTGGTCGGCTTCGCCAAGGGCTTCGGGCTGACCTTCGCGACGATGTTCAAGAAGGTCTACACGCAGCAGTACCCGTTCGACGTCTACCCGACCGCCCCGCGCTACCACGGCCGGCACGTGCTCAACCGGCATCCGGACGGCCTGGAGAAATGCGTCGGCTGCGAGCTGTGCGCCTGGGCCTGCCCGGCCGACGCGATCTACGTCGAGGGTGGCGACAACACCGAGGCCGAGCGGTACTCGCCCGGTGAGCGCTACGGCAAGGTCTATCAGATCAACTACCTGCGCTGCATCTTCTGCGGCCTGTGCGTCGAGGCGTGCCCGACCCGTTCCCTCACGATGAGCAACGAGTACGAGTTGGCACTCGACGATCGCGAGCAGCTCATCTACACCAAGGAGCAGCTGATGGCCCCGCTGCTGCCGGGCATGGAGGCGCCGCCGCATCCGATGCGCCTCGGCGACGACGAGAAGGACTACTACGTCGCCAAGACCCAGGAGCCGCAGACGTTGGGCGCGCCGCAGAGCGCGGCCAACGCCGCCGGCAAGCCCATCACCGGCCACGCGATAGAGGTAGGCCGCCACCATGGCTGATTCTTATCCCGCCTTTCGCGAGTCTGCTTGTGGACCCACTCGCAAGCTCGGGGCCCAACGCAGATCCGCATCGCTCCTTCGTCGCGGGCCGCGCCGCGGCGGCGGGGCTCTTCGCGCGAGCGCTCATCGCGTTGGGGGTTGCGTTCTATGAGCTCGATACTCGCGTCGGGCCCGCTCATGAACGGGCAGGTGCCGCTCGGCGAAGCCGTCGCGTTCTGGATCCTCGGGCCCATCGC
>DASXYL010000104.1:0-46622 GCA_036502575.1 Jatrophihabitantaceae bacterium
TACTACGGCGCGGCCCTCATCGATACCCTCAGCATCGGCACCCTGCGCGAACCCACCCCGCGCGGACGCCGACCCAAACACTAGAACCGTGTCCGGCATGTCCCCGGAACGTTCTGTCCGGAATGTCTCCGGTCCGCACATACCTCCCGTGGTCCCGTCGGCAGAGATGATCAAGAGCAGATCTCAGCTAATGCGCTACTTCGGTGCTGCGCGATTCGCGGACGACGGTGACCCGGATCTGTCCCGGGTAGGTGAGCTCGTCCTCGATCTGCTTGGCGATCTCGCGGGCGATGACCTGGGCGGCCAGGTCGTCCACTTCCGAGGGCTGCACCATGACGCGTACCTCGCGGCCGGACTGCATCGCGAACACCTTCTCCACGCCGGCCTTGGCGTTGGCGATCTCCTCGATGCGGGCCAGCCGCTTGACGTAGGTCTCGAGCGACTCCCGCCGGGCTCCGGGACGGGCGGCCGAGCAGGTGTCCGAGGCCTGGGTGAGGACCGCTTCGATGGTGCGCGGTTGCACCTCGTTGTGGTGCGCCTCGACCGCGTGCGCGACGGCCTCGGTCTCGCCGTACTTGCGCAACAGGTCGGCGCCGATGATCGCGTGGCTGCCTTCGACCTCGTGGGTGAGCGCCTTGCCGATGTCGTGCAGGAACGCGCAGCGCTTGATCAGTGTCGGTTCCAGGCCCAACTCGGCGGCCATGACTCCGGCGATGTGCGCCGTCTCGATCAGGTGGCCCAGGACGTTCTGCCCGTAGCTCGTGCGGTACTTCAGCCGTCCCAGGGTGGGCAGCAGGCGCTCGTCCAGGTCGGAGACGCCGACCTCGGCCAGCGAATCGCGGGCCGCCCGCAGGCACAGCTCGTCGACCTCGATCTTGCTCGCCTCGTAGATCTCCTCGATGCGGTGCGGGTGGATCCGCCCGTCGAGGATCAGCTTCTCCAGCGTCAGCCGGCCGATCTCGCGGCGCACCGGGTCGAAGCACGACAGCAGCACCGCCTCGGGCGTGTCGTCGATGATCACGTTGACGCCGGTGACCGCCTCGAAGGCGCGGATGTTGCGCCCTTCGCGACCGATGATGCGGCCCTTCATCTCATCGCCAGGAAGGTGCAAGACGCTGACCACGGTTTCGGTGGTCTGCTCGCTGGCTACGCGCTGGACGGCCTCGACGACGATCGCGCGCGCCCGATCGGTGCCCTCGGTGCGCGCCTCGTTCTCGATCGAACGAACCAGAGTGGCGGCGTCGCGGCGAGCACCTGCTTCAACGGTGCTGAGCAGTTCGGCCTTCGCCTCGTCGACGCTGAGTCCGGCCACCCGTTCCAGCGCTCGACCCTGCTCGGCCTCCCGCTGGTCGAGTTCGGCGACGCGCGCGCTGAGCTGCTCTTCGAGTGTGCTGAGCTCGCGTTCGCGGTCGCCCAGCTTGCGCAGTGCGCGATCAAGATCGGCGGCCTCGGTCTCCAACCGGACGGCTTGCGCGTCGAGCCGCTCCTGCGTCTCCTCCAGCCGCACCGACTGAACCGACAGGTCGCGCTCAGCCTCGCGCAACCCGGCCGTGAGGCGACCGACCTCGGCGTCGGCGCTTCGACGGGCCGCGGCGATCAGTTCGTCAGCGTCAGTCTCGGCCTTGCTGCGGATGCCCTGGGCGGCCGCCGTTGCGCTGGCCGCATCGGACTCGGCCGCCCGACGCAAGGCCTCGGCCTCGGCCTGCGCGCCGCGCCGTTGCGAATCGGCCTCGTTCTGGGCCAGTTGGCGGATGGACGCTGCCTCCGCCTCGGCTACGCGCCGGGCCGATTCGGCATAGGACGTGGACTCCTCGAGCGCGGCCTCGCGATCGGCCGCGTCGTGCGCATCGAGCGCCGCCCGGCCGGAGCCCCGCCGCCGGTAGGAGTCCACGAAGAACAGACCGACGATGAACACGGCGCCAATCGCCGCGTAGAGAACCCCTTGCATCGCCGCCTCCTCTGCCATGTTCTTCCGGCATCAGGAGTGCGTACGTCTGCTCGTGCTCGGCCAGCCGCGGCGCACGGTGCGCCGAACCCGCTGAGCCCGCCACGTGAGATCCGCGAACGAATCACGGCGGATAGGTCACCGAGGCTGCAATCGGTCCTTTCTCGTCGGCGGCGGTCGGGGATCTATGTATGGCTCATCTGGGACGAGCCCGTGCGTGCTCCTGATACCCCGAGGCTAGGAAGGTGGCCCCGCCTGGTCAAGTAAGGCACACGTAAGCGCTCTCGGTAGCTCAGCCCGCCGGGGCAGTCACTCAGCGATGAGATCGTCGGCTACGCCCGGCGGGAGCTCGTCCGCGAGAGCCTCGCGAACCACCTCGGCGGCGAGCGCAGGCGAGTACCCGCGACGCGCCAGTACGCCGATGAGCCGACGAGTTCGCGTCTCGGCCGGCAGCCCTCGGACCGAGGCCATCTTGCGGGCCACCAGCCGGCGCGCCGCCTCACGTTCGCTCTCCGGGTCGATGAGCCCGAGCGCTGCCTCGACGGCTGAGTCCGGCAGGCCCCGCTGCCGCAGCTTGACCGCCACCGCCCGAGCCGCGAGCCCCCGCTCCTGGTGCTGGGCGAGAGCGAGGTTCTGCGCGAGCGACTCGTCATCGACCAGTCCGACCTCGGCGAACCGGTTCAGGACCGCGGCAGCGGCCTCGTCGGGGACACCCCGCCGGTGCAGCGCCTGCGCCAGTTCGACCCGGGTGCGGGCACGTTGGGAGAGCAGACGCAGGCAGATCGCCCGGGCGACCGACTCGGGGTCGCCCGGCGCGTCCTGCGGTTCTTCCGGCGGCACTGGGCTCAGCGCTTCGGCACTCATAGCGACTAGAAGTCGACCGGGGCCGGTAGCGGCTCGACCGGTGGCGCCTCACCGTCGACCTGGGCGCCGATGCCCAGCTTCTCCTTGATGCGCTTCTCGATCTCGTCGGCGAGATCGGGGTTGTCGCGCAGGAAGGAGCGCACGTTCTCCTTGCCCTGGCCGAGCTGATCGGATTCGTAGGTGTACCAGGCACCGGACTTCTTGACGATTCCCTGTTCGACGCCCACGTCGATGAGCGAACCCTCGCGGCTGATGCCCTGCCCGTAGACGATGTCGAACTCGGCCTGCTTGAACGGAGGGGCCACCTTGTTCTTGACGACCTTCACCCGGGTGCGGTTGCCCACCGCGTCGCCGCCGTCCTTGAGCGTCTCGATGCGCCGCACGTCCAGCCGAATGGATGCGTAGAACTTCAGCGCCTTGCCGCCCGAGGTGGTTTCGGGCGAACCGAACATGACGCCGATCTTCTCGCGGAGCTGGTTGATGAAGATCGCGGTCGTACCGGCGTTATTGAGCGCGCCCGCTATCTTGCGCAGCGCCTGGCTCATCAGCCGGGCCTGCAGGCCGACGTGGCTGTCGCCCATCTCGCCTTCGATCTCGGCGCGCGGCACCAGCGCGGCGACCGAGTCGACGACGACGACGTCCAGCGCGCCGGAGCGGATCAGCATGTCCATGATCTCGAGGGCCTGCTCGCCCGTGTCGGGCTGGCTGACCAGTAGCGCATCGGTGTCGACGCCCAACGCCTTCGCGTAGTCGGGGTCGAGCGCGTGCTCGGCGTCGATGAACGCGGCGACGCCACCCGCGGCTTGCGCGTTGGCCACCGCGTGCAGGGCCACCGTGGTCTTACCCGAACTCTCCGGACCATAGATCTCGACCACCCGCCCCCGGGGCAGGCCGCCGATGCCGAGCGCGACGTCGAGTGCGATCGATCCGGTGGGGATCACCTCGATCGGCGCCGCTGCCCGCTCGCCGAGGCGCATCACCGATCCCTTGCCGAATTGCTTGTCGATCTGCGTCAGGGCGACGTCGAGCGCCTTGTCGCGGTCGAGACCTGCTGCCATGTGAGGCCACCTCTTCGCTCAGGGTTTCGCTGGCTGTGACTTGTGTCAGCCGAGACGCTAGAGCCGGGCGCCGACAATTACGCCGTGTTTGGCGAAGTTGTGGACAACGCTCCGGCCATCCATAGCCTAAGCGAACACGCGTTCGAGATGTCCACACGACACGCCGCCGATGAGCGAGCTCACCACAAGTTGTCCGCGCGCGGCGACGTCATAGCGCCGCGACGCGCGGACAACTTCGGAACGAGGATCCGCCTCCGGCGGATCAAATGAGGTGCGCCGGCATCTCGAACTCGGCGCACACCGCGCGCCAGATGTCTTTCGTCTCGACGCCGGAGGCAATCGCCTCCTCGACCGTCGCGCCGAGCGCCGGCAACCGGTAGTCGGCGGCGAGGCTGTGGGCGTAGGCCGCGCCGAAGCGCTCTTCCATCCGATTCCAGAAGTCAGTGAGGCGCATGTCCATCACTGTATGAGTGGCCCGGACGTGAGCGCTGCCCCGGCTGCCACCATGGCGGCATGAGCGATCTCTGGTTCGCGCAACCGGTGCTCACCGGGCAGAAGCTTCGCCTCGAGCCGTTGGCCGTCGAGCACGCCGAGGGCTACCTGGCCGCTTCGGCCGACGACGGCGACGGCGACGAGGTATTTCGCTGGATGGCCGTCCGGGCGCCGAAGTCCGTCGACGACGCTCGCGACCAGATCCTGCTCGCGCTCGGCGCCCGGGCTCGCGGCGAGCGGTTCGCGTACGCGCAGGTCGACGCCGTGACGGGCGAGTTCGCCGGCACCACGTCCTATTACGAGGTGAACCCCGAGCTGCGCGCGCTCGGCATCGGCCACACCTGGCTGGGCCGACGGTGGTGGCGCACCGGCCACAACACCGAATCGAAGCTGCTCATGATGGGCCACGCCTTCGACACTCTGGGGGCTGCGCGCCTCGTCTGGCATACCGACATCTACAACGAGCGCTCCCAGGCCGCCATCGAGCGGCTGGGCGCCGTCAAGGAGGGCGTGCTGCGTAAGCACCGCATCCGCCCGGACGGCAGCTGGCGCGACACCGTGCAGTACGCAATGACCGACGACGACTGGCCGGCAGCGAAGGCCCGGTTGGCGGATCGGCTCGCCCGCGGATAGGCCCTGTTTCCGGTTTTGGTCACCCCGCCGGCTATATGACGTCTGGTGACCAAAACCGGAGGGACGCTGCGAGGCACTGAGAGCTGTCGGACCGTCCAGGCACACTGGATGGCGTGCCCCGCTTCTCCCCCGCTACGCAGGCCTGGTTCGACGGTGCGTTCACCGCGGCCACTCCGGCGCAGGACGGCGCGTGGGATGCGATCGCGCGGGCCGAGCACACCCTCGTCGTGGCCCCGACCGGGTCGGGCAAGACGCTGGCCGCGTTCCTGTCCTCCCTCGACCGGCTGGCTGCGCTGCCCGTGCCCGACGAGCCGATGCGCCGCTGCCGGGTGCTCTACGTCAGCCCGCTCAAGGCGCTGGCCGTCGACGTCGAACGCAACCTGCGTTCACCGCTGGCCGGCATCCGCCAGGCGGCGGCCCGCCTCGATCTGCCCGAGCCCGACGTCACGGTGGCGATGCGCACCGGCGACACGTCGCCCGACGAGCGGCGGCTGTTCGCCCGGCGGCCGGCCGACATCCTGATCACGACACCCGAGTCGCTGTTCCTGCTGCTCACCTCCGGGGCCCGCGAGGCGCTGCGCGGCGTCGACACCGTGATCATCGACGAGGTGCACGCGGTGTGCGCCACCAAGCGCGGTGCCCATCTGGCGGTCTCGTTGGAACGGCTCGACGCCCTGCTCGGGACCCCGGCCCAGCGCATCGGGCTGTCCGCGACGGTGCGCCCGGTCGACGAGGTGGCCACGTTCCTCGCGGGTGGACGCCCGGTGGCGGTCGTCCAGCCGCCGGCCCAGAAGACGTTCGACCTGCAGGTGGTCGTGCCGATCGAGGACATGTCCACGCTGGGCGAGCCGACCGGTGATCTGTCCGGCCCGGCCGCCGGGGCCGAGCGGCGCACCTCGATCTGGCCGCACGTCGAGGAGCGGGTGCTCGACCTGGTCGAGCAGCACCGTTCGACAATCGTGTTCGCCAACTCTCGCCGCCTGGCCGAGCGCTTGACCGCACGGCTCAACGAGCTGGAGTCCGAGCGACGGGGCGCCGCCCTGGAATCGGGCGCGCCGCCGGCCCAACTGATGGGCCAATCCGGCGCCGGCCATCCGACCGGTGACGTGGTGGTGGCCCGGGCCCACCACGGGTCGGTGTCCCGCGAGCAGCGCGCCCTCGTCGAGGAGGATCTCAAGGCCGGACGCCTGCCCGCCGTCGTCGCCACCTCGTCGCTGGAGCTGGGTATCGACATGGGCGCCGTCGACCTCGTCATCCAGGTCGAGGCGCCGCCGTCGGTGGCGTCCGGGCTGCAGCGGGTGGGCCGGGCCGGGCACCAGGTCGGGGCCATCTCGCGGGGCGTGATCTTCCCCAAGTACCGCGGCGATCTCGTCGAGTGCGCGGTGGTCGCCGAGCGGATGCGCGACGGGGCCATCGAGTCGATGCGCTACCCACGCAATCCCCTCGACGTGGTGGCCCAGCAGGTTGTGGCCATGGTGGCGATGGACGAGCAGACCGTGGACGACGTCGAGGCGCTGATCCGCCGGGCCGCACCCTTCGCCGGATTGCCCCGCTCGGCGCTGGAGGCGGTGCTCGACATGCTGGCCGGGCGCTACCCGTCCGATGCGTTCGCCGAGCTGCGCCCGCGCCTGGTGTGGGATCGCGTGACCGACCTGCTGCACGCGCGCCCCGGTGCGCAACGGCTGGCCGTGACCAGCGGCGGCACCATCCCCGATCGCGGACTGTTCGGGGTGTTCCTCGCCGGCGCGGACGGCCCCGGCAAGCGGGTGGGCGAGCTCGACGAGGAGATGGTGTACGAGTCCCGCGTGGGCGACGTGTTCCTGCTCGGGTCGTCGTCGTGGCGCATCGAGGACATCACGCACGACCGCGTCCTGGTCACGCCGGCGCCCGGCGAGATCGGCCGGATGCCGTTCTGGAAGGGCGATGCGCCCGGGCGTCCGGTCGAGCTGGGCCGCGCGCTCGGCGCGTTCCTGCGCGAGGTGTCCACTGTGGACGACGCGACCGCCCTGGCCCGGGCGAGCGCCGCCGGGCTGGACGACTGGGGTGCGGCGAACCTGCTGGCCTACCTGCGCGATCAGCGCGAGGCCACCGGGCAGCTGCCCGACGATCGCACCGTGCTGGTCGAGCGGTTCCACGACGAGCTCGGCGACTGGCGGCTGGTCGTGCACTCGCCGTTCGGGGCCCCGGTGAACGCGCCCTGGGCGCTGGCGATCACCGCGCGGCTGCGCGAGCGGTACGGCCTCGAGGTGCAGTCGATGCACAGCGACGACGGCATCGTCCTGCGCCTGCCCGACACCGACGCCGAGCCCCCGAGCGCCGACCTGGCCGTGTTCGATCCGGACGAGATCGAGGCAATCGTCACCGCCGAGCTCGGCGGCTCGGCGGTGTTCGCGTCCCGGTTCCGCGAGTGCGCGGCGCGCTCGCTGTTGCTGCCCCGGCGCGACCCGCAGCGGCGCACGCCCTTGTGGCAGCAGCGCCAACGGGCCAACCAGCTGCTGCAGGTGGCCAGCGAGTACGGCGACTTCCCGGTCACCCTCGAGGCGATGCGCGAGTGCTTGCAGGACGTGTTCGACGTGCCGGGCCTGGCCGGGCTGATGCGCGATCTGGCCGGGCGGGCCATCCGTCTAGTCGAGGTCGAGACTCGTGAGGCCTCGCCGTTCGCCCGGTCGCTGCTGTTCGGGTACGTCGGCATGTTCCTCTACGAGGGCGACGCGCCGCTGGCCGAGCGACGGGCGCAGGCGCTCTCCCTCGACAGCGCGCTGCTCGCCGAATTGCTCGGCTCGACCGACCTGCGCGAGCTGCTCGACGCCGACGCGATCGCGACCGTCGAGGCCGAACTGCAGCGGCTGGCCCCGGATCGGCACGCCCGGGGCATCGACTCGGTGCATGACCTGCTGCGCGGCGTGGGCGACCCCAGCACCGCCGAGGCGCTGGCCCGGGGGGCGACGGCCCACGACCTCGCGTCCCTCGAGGCGGAGCGTCGGGCGATCCGGGTGCGCATCGCCGGCGAGGAGCGATGGCTGGCGATCGAAGATTCCGGGCGCGTGCGCGATGCATTGGGCGCGGCCCTGCCGGTGGGCGTGCCCGAGACGTTCACCGAGCCGGTGCGCGATCCGCTCGGCGACCTGGTGGCCCGGTTCGCCCGCACGCATGGCCCGTTCCAGGTGCCCGACGTCGCGGCCCGCCTCGGCCTCGGCCCGGCGGTGGTCGGTACGACGCTGGAACGGTTGCGGGTGGCCGGCCGGGTACTTCAGGGCGAGTTCCGTCCGGGCGGTATCGGCACCGAATGGTGCGACGCCGAGGTGCTGCGCCTGATCCGGCGGCGGTCGCTGGCGGCCTTGCGCCGGGAGGTCGAGCCGGTAGCCGCCGAGACGCTGGCCCGATTCCTGCCGCCTTGGCAGGGCGTGACGACTCGCGGGTTGCGCGGCGCGGACGGGCTACTGCGGGCCGTCGAGCAACTCGCCGGCGTGCCGCTTCCGGCCAGCGCCCTCGAATCGCTCGTGCTGCCCAGCCGGGTCGAGGGCTACTCCCCGGCCCTGCTCGACGAGCTGACCCTGGCCGGTGAGGTGCTGTGGTCCGGCGCCGGCGCCCTGGCCGGCAACGACGGCTGGATCGCCCTGGCGCCGGCCGACGCGGCGCAACTGCTGCTGCCCGAGACGGTGCCTCCGCCGGAGGGTGACGTGTACGAGGCGCTGCTCGCCGCGCTCGACGGTGACCAGGCGATGTTCTTCCGCGCGCTGGCCGATCGGGTCGAACCGGGCGATGCTGACCTGGCTCAGGCGGTGTGGGATCTCGTCTGGGCCGGCTGGCTCACCAACGACACGATCGCCCCGGTTCGTGCCCTGCTCGGCGGCGGCACCCGCACGGCCCACTCACGGCGCGCCCGGCCGCCGCGGGCCCGGTACGGCCGCTACGCCGGGCTGACCCCGCCCCGTCCGTCCGCCGTCGGCACGCCGCCGACCATGGGTGGGCGCTGGTCGCGCCTGCCGGAGCGCGACACTGACCCGACCCGACGCGCGCTGGCCATTGCCGAGGCGCTGCTCGATCGGCACGGTGTCGTCACCCGCGGGGCGGTCGTCGCCGAGCGGATCCCGGGCGGGTTCGCCGCGGTCTACCCGGTGCTCAAGGCGGCCGAAGAGTCCGGACGGGCTCGACGGGGCTATTTCGTCGAAGGGCTGGGCGCCGCGCAGTTCGCCCTCCCCGGCGCCGTCGACCGCCTGCGCGCGCAGGCCCGGGCGGACGCGGCGACGCCCGCTCTGGTGCTGGCAGCCACCGATCCGGCCAACCCGTACGGCGCGGCCCTGCCTTGGCCAGAACGCCCCGAGCGGCCGGCCGAGCCGGACAGCAAGCGCGGCCACCAGCCGGCCCGCAAGGCCGGAGCCCTGGTCGTCCTGCTCGACGGGCAGTGCGTCCTCTACGTCGAGCGAGGCGGCCGGACGCTGCTCAGCTTCACCGACGACCGGGACGTCCTGCAGCCGGCCGCCGACGCGCTGGCCCTCGCCGTGCGCGACGGCGTACTGGGCAAGCTGCAGGTTGAGCGCGCCGACGGCACGCCCGTCACCGCGTCCACGCTCGGCGACGCGCTCGAGTCGGCCGGATTCCGCCCTACGCCCCGGGGCCTGCGCCTGCGAGGCTGAGGCCGTGCCCGAAGGCGACACGGTGTGGCTCACCGCCAAACGACTGCACGACGCCCTGGCCGGACGGGTCGTGACCACCTTCGACCTGCGCGTACCGCAACTCGCGACGAGCGACCTCACCGGCGACGCCGCCCGCGAGGTCACGGCTCGCGGCAAGCACATCCTGATGCGGTTCGCCGCCGGGCTGACCCTGCACAGTCACCTGCGCATGGACGGCTCGTGGCACATCGTCGCGACCGGGCGGCGGCCGAACGCGCAACCCGAGCACCGCATCCGGGCGCTGATCGGCAACGACGCCTGGCTGGCCGCCGGCTACCGGGCGCACGACCTGCGCCTGGTGCCGACCGCCGACGAGGACCAGCTCGTCGGCCACCTCGGCCCGGATCTGCTCGGCCCGGACTGGGATCTCGACGAGGCCGTCCGCCGACTCGGCCAGCTGACCGACCGATCGGTCGGTGAGGCGCTGCTCGACCAGCGCAACCTGGCCGGCATCGGCAACCTGTACAAATGCGAGGCTCTGTTCGTCGAGCGCCTCAACCCGTGGACGGCCGTCGACGACGTCACCGACCTGGCCGTCCTCGTGGCGACCAGCCAGCGGCTGATGCGAGCCAACCGCGACCATCCCGAGCAATCGACGACCGGCCTGCTCGGACGCGGCCGCGAGCACTGGGTCTACCAGCGTGCGGGACAAGCCTGCCGGCGGTGCCGTACGCCGATCCGGCACGCGATGCAGGGCGAACCGCCCTACCAGCGCGACACGTTCTGGTGCCCGACGTGCCAGCCCTAATTCGGCCCTTCGGCGCGAGGCGTAGCAGCGGCCGCGCGGTTTGGCTAACGGGGGCCGAGACCGAGCCGGCGGCCGAGGTGCGATCGACCGGGCCGGAGACAGCTCTCGATCAGGCCTGGTCGGGTGCCTTGGCCGCGTCGTCCGGAATCGCCGACGTGGACGGCTGGGCCGAGCCGATCGCGGGGGCGGCGCCGCCTTCTACGGCGGCCGGGCCCTTCTCGGCGTTCATCGAAGCTCGGATCTCCTCCAACCGAGCCGATCCCTGGAGGTCGATCGTCGCGCGCTGCACCTCGAGCGTGCGCCCGGCCACCGAGTCCTGCGCGAGCTCGGCCTGTCCCAACGCCACCGAGTACCGCTGCTCGATCTTGTCGCGAACCTCGCCGAGCGACGGGGTATTGGACGGCGCCGCGAGCTCGCTCATCTGCTGCAGCGACTTCGAGACGGTCTCCTGCATCTTGGCCTGCTCGAGTTGGGTCAGCAGCTTGGTGCGCTCGGCCAGCTGCTGCTCCAGACGCATCTCGTTGCTCTTCACGGCTTCCCGCGCCTGAGCAGCGGCCTGCAGTGACTGGTCGTGCAGCGACTTGAGGTCCTGCACCGACGCCTCAACGGACACGAGCTGGTTGGCGAGCGACTGGGCCGTCTGCTCGAACTCGGTCGCCTTCTGCGCGTCGCCGCCGGCCCGGGCCTTGTCGGCGAGTACGAGCGCCTGGCGGGCCTGCGCCTGCAGCGTCTCGATCTGGCCGAGCTGGCGGTCGAGCTTCATCTCGAGCTGACGCTGGTTGCCGATGACGCTGGCGGCCTGCCGGGTCAGCGCCTGGTGCTGCTGCTGTGCTTCGGAGATCGCCTGTTGGATCTGGATCTTCGGATCGGCCTTCTCGTCGATCTTGGCGCCAAACCACGCCGACATGTACTTCCATCCCCGCACAAAGGGGTTGGGCTTGGCCATCTTCGACGCCTCCGGTACTCAGCTTGAATCGATCAGCCCATCATGCCGCTTTCATCGTGTCGACGTGCGGGCCGGGCGGCAAGTTCCGGTCGGTGCCCTCTCAGGCCGGCTCGGCCCGGTCGGCCCGGTCGGCGTCCGACGCGGTGGCCGGGGCGCTGGCAGGCGCCGCGGGAAGCCCCGCGATGAGGACCTCGACGTCGGCGGCGATGACCGCCGGGGTCGACGGTGTCACCACGTGCGAGGCGAGCCACCGCAGAACCAGGTCGGCACCGCCGCGGTCCGCTGCCGCGAGCGCCGCCCCGAGGGTCTCGCGGGCCGCCCGCCAGCCATCGGCGGCGGCGTCCACCCGGCCGAGGGCGGCCAGCGTGGCCGGCTCGAGCCGGGCCAGCGAGTGCAGCAGCGGGTTCTCCGACAGTGACGTGGCCGTGGCCTCGAGCGCCTCGGCCAGGGGACGGCCGGCCGCACCGTCCACGAGCCGACTCACCTCGTCGGTGAGCAACGCCGACAAGACCGCGTCCCGGGTACGAAGGTGGTTGTAGAGCGTCGCCTTGGCAACTCCGGCGGCGGCGGCCACCTGGGCCATCGTGATCTTGGTTCCGGACTTCTCGACCGCCCGTCGCGCCCCGTCGACCAGCGCCGCGCGGCTGCGATTCATCGCGTTTCCGGCGCGCGACCGGGTGCCCGCCGCCCGCACCGGCGCAGCGGACGCCGCAAGCGATGGCTGCGTGGTGGGGCGGAAGAGCGTGTCGAAGAGAGGGTCGGAACCCATAACGGGGACGCTACCTGCCGGCACCCGCGCAACCGCGGCGGCGCGCGGGCGTCAGCCCCGAAGCGCGATGGGCGCTCGTGCAAGGCGCCCACCGGCCGCGTAGCTCCGGCAGCAGGACAAACCACGAAGAACGCAACCATCGGGCGATGAGCGCTCGCGCGAAGAGCCCGCCGGCCACGACGCGGACGCGCCTAACGCGCGTTCGGGTCCGTGATTGCCCCCGAAGCGAAGCGAGTGGGGCCGAGCGCGGACCCGACTCCGGCGGGAGAGTTAAGCCGCGACGGGGCCCATGGCGCGGGCCTGCGGCCCGCGGGACTCGCCGGGTGCCGGGTGCAGCCGGGCGCGCTCCGGGCCTCGGACGCTGCCGAGGTGCACGGCGAGCTTCTCCTCGCGGCGCAGCGTGTCGGTGACTTCGCGGAACAGCTCGGACAGCTCGACGTCCAGCGCGCCACAGATCGCAGCGAGCAGTTCCGACGACGGCTCCTTCTGGCCCCGCTCGACCTCGGAGAGATAGCCGAGGCTCACCCGGGCGCTGGAGGAGACTTCACGCAACGTGCGACGCTGGCGCAGCCGCAGGCCACGGAGGGTCTCGCCAACCACTTGTCGCAGCACAGCCATGTGCGAAACCCCCTTTACGAGTGCATCCGGCGCGATGCTGGCCGGATGCGAATCACGTTACCTGCCACGACCGACAGCCACGCCGCTGGCCATGGTTCTCCGCTCACAGCGAACGTAACGCTGTAATCGCCGACGCGCATTCCCTTTTGAGGACGTCGAGCGTGGCCGCGACGGCCCCGGCCCGGATCGCGGCCCGATCGCCGGTGAACGTCCGCTCCGCCACCGTCTCGTCGTCGGGGCCGGCGAGCGCCAGGAACACCGTGCCCACCGGCTTGCCGTCCTGCGGATCGGGGCCGGCCACGCCGGTGACGCCGAGCCCGTAGGTGGCCCCGAGGCGGGTGCGGGCTCCCCGGGCGAGCGCCAGGGCCACGTCCGGGTCGACAGCACCGCGCTCCTCGAGCAGGTGAGTCGAGACGCCGGCCAGGCTGGCCTTGAGATCGGTCGCGTAGACGACCAGCCCGCCGCGCACCGTCGCGCTCGCTCCGGGCGTCGCGGTCAGGGCGGCCGCAAGCAGCCCGCCGGTCAGCGACTCCGCGACCGCCACGGTGGCGCCGAGCTCACGCAGGTCGGCGTGCAGGGACGCCAGCTCCCCCGCGTAGTCGGTCGCACCGTCGGTCGCGCCGTCGGTCATGCCGTCGCCCCGGCCCGACGACGCAGGCGCACCGCCCGTCCCACATAGTCGCCGCCGGTGATCAGGGCCAGGACGATCGCGGCGCCCATCACGACCACGGCCACCACGTGCAGCCATCCGGACAGCGGCAGTACGTACAGTCCGATCGCGACGGCCTGGAGCAGCGTCTTGACCTTGCCGCCCCGGCTCGCGGCGATCACCCCGTGCCGGATGACCCAGAACCGCAGCAGGGTGACGCCCACCTCGCGGACGAGCATCACCACCGTCACCCACCAGGCGAGATCGTCCAGCATCGACAGCCCCACCAGGGCCGTCCCGACCAGGGCCTTGTCCGCGATCGGGTCGGCGAGCTTGCCGAACTCGGTGACCAGCCCGCGCTTGCGGGCGAGCTCGCCGTCGAAGCGGTCGGTCATGGACGCGATCGCGAAGACGCCCCAGGCCCAGATCCGCCACGCCGTGTCGTGACCACCGCCGTGGAAGAGCACCACCGCGAAGACCGGCACGAGCAGCAGTCGCAGCACGGTCAGCCCGTTGGCGATGTTCCACGCCGACACCGCGCTCGGCGCCTCGGCGATCGGGTCGTCGGGCAACGGGCGGACGTTCACCGGGGCAGCACCGCGATGAGGTCAGCCCCGTCGGAGCCGGTGACGATCGCCGTGACGATCTCGCCGCGCCGCACCTCGCCCGGCGACTCGAGCCGGGTGACCCCGTCGACGTCGGGTCCCTGATGCGCCGCCCGGCCGCTGACCTCGTCACCGATCTCCTCGACCAGGATGTCGACCTTCGCGCCGACCCGTTCCTCGGCGCGCTGCGTGACCAGCTCGTCGGCCAGCGTGGCGATCCGCTCAACCCGGGCCGCCACGTCGTCGGCGTCCAGCTTGGCGCCGAAGTCCGCGGCGGCCGTGCCCTCCTCGTCGGAGTACCCGAACACCCCGATGGCGTCCAGGCGGGCCATCGACAGAAAGCGTTCGAGCTCGGCGATGTCGGCTTCGGTCTCGCCCGGGAAGCCGACGATGACGTTGCTGCGCGCGCCGAGCTCAGGGGCGAACCCCCGTGCCCGCTCGAGCAGTTCGACGAACGCCTCGGTGGAGCCGAACCGCTGCATCCGGCGCAACACGGCCGGGCTGGCGTGCTGGAAGGACAGGTCGAAGTACGGCGCCACACCCGGCGTCGACGCGATCACCTCGAGCAGCGACGGGCGCAGCTCGGCCGGCTGCAGGTAGGAGACCCGCACGCGCTCGACGCCGTCGATGCCGGCGAGCTGCGGCAGCAGCAACTCGAGCGCCCGCAGGTCGCCCAGGTCCTTGCCGTAGGACGTCGAGTTCTCACTGACCAGCACGAGCTCGCGAGCACCCGTCGAGGCCAGCCAGCGGGCCTCGTCCAGCACCTCGGCGGGCGGGCGCGACACGAACGAGCCCCGGAACGACGGGATCGCGCAGAACGAGCAGCGCCGGTCGCACCCCGACGCGAGCTTGAGGTAGGCGACCGGCGCGTCGTCCAGCCGGGCGCGCGCGTTCGGTACCCAGGCGTGGCCGGGTACCGCAACGTCCGCGACGACGGACGGACGGTGCGCCGGCGAGACGGGCAGCAGCCGGCGACGGTCCTGTGGGACGTGCGGGGTGATCGGCCGGCCCGCGGCGACGTCGTCGAGCCGGGCGGCGATGTCGGCGTAGGAGTCGAAGCCGAGCACGGCATCGGCCTCGGGCAGCGAGGCCGCGAGCTCCTCGCCGTAGCGCTCGGCCAGGCAGCCGACCGCGACGACCTTCTTGCCCGTGTCGGCCGCGGCCAGCACCGTGTCGATCGAGTCCTTCTTCGCCGAGTCGACGAAGCCGCACGTGTTGATCACCACGACGTCGGCGTCGTCGGAATCGGTGAGCGTCCAGCCGTGGGCGCCGAGGCGTCCCGCCAGCTCCTCGGAGTCGACCTCGTTGCGCGCGCACCCGAGGGTGACCAGCGCCGCCGTACGTGAGGGAGGCTGGGACACGTTGGCAGGGTACCCGCGCCGCCTTACGAGAAGATCCGACGCGGGGTCGGCCGGCCCGGAGCCGCAGCGGATTGGCGCCGCCACCGCGTTCGGTCCACTGTGAACCTGACCGGAGCGGCGAGCAACGCGCGGAGGGATGCCGTGGATCCAGGCGCTGTGACGCTGACGGCATTCGCCGCGCAGCACTCGCTCGGGCTGACCCGGTTCGCCGACGTCCTGACCGGCGATCGCCAACTGGCCGAGGACCTGGTCCAGGACTGCTTCCTGGCCTGCATCGCCGGTTCGGCGCGACGCTGCCGATCGAGGCGCCGGTGGCCTACGCGCGCCGAGTGATCGCCAACGGCCAGGCCAGCCGGATGCGTCGGATGGCCAGCTCCGAGACGATCATGGACACGCTGCCCGACGCGGCGTCGACGCCGAGGACCTGTCCGAACAGGACGCTGCCTGGCGCATGCTCGCGACCTTGCCCGCCCGGCAGCGTGCCGTCCTGGTGCTGCGGTACTACTCCGACCTCGCCGACGACGAGATCGCGCGGACGCTCGGCTGCCGGGTCGGCACAGTGCGCAGCCTCGCCGCCCACGCGTTCGCCGTGCTCCGTACTCATCCGATGCTCGCCGCCGACGTGGAAGGGAGCCAGGCATGAACGACCAGCAGCTCGAAACCGTCCTGCGGCGCTCCTTCTCCCACCACGCCGGCACCGTCGACTCCGGCCCCGTGTGGGCACCCGACGCCGAGGAGCTCGACCAGCATCCGGGCCGGCGGTCGATCGCCTGGTGGCCGATCGCCGCCGCGATTATCGCCGTGCTCGCGGTCGTCGGCATCGTGGTGGCCATCCGGCACGCCACGTCCGATCGGCGCCACCCCGACTCTCCCGTTGTCGTGACCCGCAGCGCCTGCGCCACGAATCTGCCGCCCGTCTGGCAGAACGCCATCGTCGCGGGCACGCACACCGGGCAGAACCTGCTGGGCGGCGGACCGAACGGGGAGGTTGTCGTTCAACGACACGTCGGGGCGCAGTTGGTGACCGCGCTGATCGGCGCGGACGGCTCCACCCGCACCATCCTGGAGCTCCCGTTCGACGGTCCCTACAAGACCGGCAATGCGGTGATCGATCGACAGTGGATCCTCCTGCCGATCATCAAGTGGACGACCACTCCACAGACAATCAGCCGGTTCGATCTCGTCGACCGAGCGACCCTCAAGGTGGTCCAGGAGATCCCGATCGGCAAGAACCCCGTCACCTCCGCGCCGGGCCTGTTCCAGAACCACGTGTACTGGGTGCAGCGGGGTGGGCCTCGCGGCGGCAGTGTCATCGACTACGACGTCGCCCAGCAGACGAGGCGAACACTCGCGGCGGGCACGGTGCAGGACCTGATCGGCTCGCCGCTCGGCGTCGCGTGGCAGGACGCGGCCGGCGGCACGCATCTCGTCGCCGGATCGGCACCCGATCGCGTCCCTGGCCTCCGCGGTACGCACCCCCGGTTGGTCTCTAACGGCCACGACTACGCATGGCCGAGTGGGACGGGGATCGTCTGGTACAGCGACGCTACGAAGCAGACGATCGTCGTGCAGCGCGTTGTCCCGGACGGCGGGCGAATCGATGTCGCCGCCGTCGCCGGGCCCTTCGTTCTCGTAGGAGTCGACTTCGGCACGTCCAGCAGCACCCGAATTATCGACACGCGGACTGGTACGGCCGCGATCGTCGACACGACCGGAGGAGCCGCAGCGGGCGGCGACATCCTCGCCTACACCGCGCCCGACACAGTCGTCCTGCACACCGACCGGCTGCCTGCGCTCACCTGCTCACCTCGATAACGTGGCGGGGTGACCGTCGTCGTGCGTCGAGCCCGGACCCCGGACGTCCCGGCGATGAAAGCCCTTATCGACATCTACGCCGGCTCGGGGCGCAAGCTGCTCGCTAAGGAACTGGTGACCCTCTACGAGGACGTCGCCGACTTCCGGGTCGCGGAGCTCGACGGCACGGTCGTCGGCTGCGGGGCCCTGCACGTGCTGTGGGCCGATCTGGGTGAGGTACGCACCCTGGCGGTACATCCGGAACACCTCGGCCGGCGCGTCGGCGAGCGGCTGCTGCTGGAGCTGATCGCGACGGCCCGCGAGCTCGGGCTGTCGCGGCTGTTCGCGCTGACGTTCCACACCGGGTTCTTCACCCGGCACGGCTTCACCGAGATCGACGGCATCCCCGTCGACGCCGACACCTACGACGCGATGCGCCGCTCCTACGACGCCGGCGTCGCCGAGTTCCTCAGCCTCGAGTACGTCAAGCCGAACACCCTGGGCAACACCCGCATGCTGCTGCACCTCTGACCGCGCCGGTCCCACGAGTCACGTAACGCCACAGAGATCCATTTCTTAGACACGCCTACCGCGCGCCTCACCCGTCACGCTCGTGTCAACGGTTACTTTGCGCGCAAGGGGGAGGTGATCTGTAGATGAGCGCAGTGCAGCGGACGGGCGCATCCAGCGTCCTGCGCTGGCCGGGTGCTGCCGTCGAGCCCGGTTCGGACCGAAGTGGACGGCATCACTTGGGTATGCGCGCACGCCTTTCCTGGCATCGGATGTTCTACGCGGCACGCCATCGCGCGTAGCTCCCCCGCAAGCGACCACAACTCGCGCCCCTCGCCGGGGCGCGAGTTGTTGTGTATCTGGCCTCAAACGCGACAACCGCGCGCTACCAGTGCGACGCGACCGCCTCCATACCCATCGAGTGGCGCGTTATCGCACGAGTGGCGCGTTGTAGCGCGCCACTCGACGCCCAACGCGCCACTCAACCCAAGGAGCGACCACGAACGCGATGAGCGCTCGCGCGAAGAGCCCGCCGGCCGCTATGCGGGCGTGACGAAGTCACGCTCGGGTTTCGGATCCGCCCCGAGCTTGCGAGTGGGCGGTCCGCAAACCCGAATCCGGCGGGTGAGTTCAGTCCTCTTCGGCGTCGACCAGGTCGTCGGCGCTGCCGCCGTTGCGTAGCGCGTAGATCAGTCCGGCGAGCTCGTCCGGGGTAACCAGCACATCGCGCGCCTTCGACCCCTCCGACGGGCCGACGATGCTGCGCGACTCCATCAGGTCCATCAGCCGCCCGGCCTTGGCGAAGCCGACCCGCAGCTTGCGCTGCAGCATCGACGTCGAGCCGAACTGCGTCGAGACGACGAGCTCGACCGCCGACATGAACAGGTCGAGGTCGTCGCCGATGTCCTCGTCGATCTCTTTCTTGGCCGCCGCCTGCGGAGCGGTCACGTCCTCGCGATAGCTCGGCTGCAGTTGCGTCTTGCAGTGCTCAACGATCTTGTGGATCTCCCCGTCCGTGACGTAGGCGCCCTGGATACGCGCCGGCTTGCTCGCGCCCATCGGCAGGAACAGCGCATCGCCCTTGCCGAGCAGCTTCTCCGCCCCGGGCTGGTCGAGGATGACCCGCGAGTCGGCCAGCGACGAGGTCTTGAAGCCCAGCCGAGACGGCACATTGGCCTTGATCAGCCCGGTGACGACATCGACTGACGGACGCTGGGTGGCGACGACGAGGTGGATGCCGGCGGCCCGGGCCAGCTGGGTGATGCGCACGACGGAGTCCTCGACGTCGCGGGGCGCCACCATCATCAGGTCGGCCAGCTCGTCGCAGATAACCAGCAAGTACGGGTAGGTGGTGTACACCCGTTCAGAGCCGGGGGGTGCGACGAGCTCGCCCGCCTGCACCTTGCGGTTGAAGTCGTCGATGTGCCGCACCCCCGAGGCCTCCATGTCCTCGTAGCGCATGTCCATCTCGCGCACGACCCAGGTCAGCGCATCGGCCGCCTTCCGCGGGTTGGTGATGACCGGAGTGACCAGGTGCGGGATGCCCTGGTAGGCGGCGAACTCGACTCGCTTGGGATCGATCAGCACCATCCGGACCTGGTCCGGCGTGGCTCGGGTCAGCACCGAGAGGATGAGCGAGTTGATGCAACTCGACTTGCCCGCGCCCGTGGCGCCCGCGACGAGCAGGTGCGGCATTTTGGTCAGGTTGGCGACCACGAACCCGCCCTCGACGTCCTTGCCGAGCGCCACGACCATCGGATGGTGATCGCGCTGGGCGACCGGCGCGCGCAACACGTCGCCGAGCATGACGATCTCGGGGTCGGTGTTGGGGATCTCGATGCCCACGGCGCTCTTGCCCGGGATGGGGCTGATGATCCGCACGTCCGGGCTCTTGACCGCGTAGGCGATATTGCGGGTGAGCTGCGTGATGCGCTCGACCTTGACGCCCGGCCCGAGCTCGACCTCGTAGCGGGTGACGGTCGGGCCGCGGCTGAACCCGGTGACCGCGCAGTCGACCCCGAACTCCCCGAACACCTGCTGCAGCGAGGCGATGACCTCGTCGTTCGCCTTGGTGTGCTCCAGGTGCCGGCTGCCCGACTCGAGGTCCTTCAGGGACGGCAGCGTGTACGCCCCGCCGCTGTTGAGCTCGAGCTGGATCGGCGCCGTGATCAAGGGCTCGTCGTCCTCGACCTTGGCCTTGGGCTTGGCGACGCGCGGCTTGCGGGGCTTCGGCGCGACGGCCTCAGGCTCGGCGTCGGGCTCGTCCAACGCGGCGAACACGTCACCTTCGTCGTCCAGACGCGGCAGGACGGACGTCGCGTTCGTGACGGCGCCGACCGGGAGCACGTCACCGGTGTTGGCCGGAGCACCATCGCCGGCCGGCTTGCGACCGAACAATTGGCCGATGTGCTGGCGCAGCTGGCTGATCGGCGTCGCGGTCACGACCAACACCCCGAACGCGCCGAGCACGAACAGCAGCGGTACCGCGATCACCGCGGACAGCCCGTGTCGAAGCGGCGCGGCGATGCCCGCCCCGATGAGTCCGCCGGCGTAGGAGCGGCCGTGCGCGCTGGTCGGGGAATCCGCCCACAGGTCGAGCAGGCCCAGTACCGCCAAGCTCACTGCGATCGATCCGACGAGCAGCCGACCGCGGCTCTCCGGCTGCGGTACCTGACGCAGCATGTGCACGCCGATCCCGATCAGCACGATCGGTAGGACGCCTGCGCCGTTGCCGATCAGGATGCGGACGAACGCGGTGAGACCTCGTCCGATCGGGCCGGCGCCGTGAACCCAGATCGCCATGGCGGCAATAGCGCCGATGGCGATCACGCCGAGTGCACCACCGTCGCGACGATGCTCCGGATCGAGGTCGCGAGCTGTCGCAGCGTTACGTCCGACGGCCCGGGCCACTCCCCCGACGACTACCGCCAGGGCCCGCCATATCGCGGCGATGCCCCGGCCGATCGAGGCGAAGAACCCCGAACGCTGCGCCGGCGTCGATCTGGCCCGTCCGGTCGAGCCCCGCTTACCGGTCTGCGGACGCGATCGAGTCACGGATCCTCCTGCCACGGCTCAACCGTAACGGTCAAGTCGACGTTCAGAACGGAGGTGAGTACCTGTGTCGTTCACAAACCGGCGGCGGCGAGATCCTCACGCAGGTGGGAGATCTCGTGCTCGGTCGCGTCGACGAGCGGAGGACGCACCGGACCGACCGGCCGGCCCCGCAGGGCCAGCCCGGCCTTGACCAGGATCGTGCCCTGGGTCCGGAAGATGCCCGTGTAGATCGGCAGCAGCTGGCGGTGCAGGCGCAACGCCTCGGCGACGTCGCCCCGGTCGTACGCCTCGATCATCGCCAACGTGCCGGCGCCGCTGAAGTGCGTCGACGTGCCGACCACGCCGGAGCCCCCCACCGACAGCAGCGGCAGGGTCAGCTTGTCCTCGCCGCTGTAGTAGGCGAGCTCGGACCGGGCGAGCACCTCGGCGCTGGCCCCCAGGTCGCCCTTCGCGTCCTTGACGCCGACGATGCGCTCGTGCTCGGCGAGGCGCAGCAGCGTGTCGGTCTCGATCGCGGTGCCGGTGCGACCGGGGATGTCGTAGAGCAGGACCGGCAACTCGGTGGCGTCGGCGACCGCGCGGAAGTGGGCGAGCAGGCCGGCCTGCGGCGGCCGGGAGTAGTACGGCGTGACGACGAGCAACCCGTGGGCGCCGGACTTCGCGGCCTGCTCGGCGAGGTGGATCGTGTGGACGGTGTCGAAGGTGCCCACGCCCGCGACGATCTTGACGCGATCGCCGACCGCGTCGGCGACGGCCCGCACGACGTCGGCCTTCTCGGCGTCCGAGGTGGTCGGCGACTCGCCCGTGGTGCCGTTGACGACCAGCGCGTCGTTGCGCTGTTCGTCGACGAGGTAGGTGGCCAGCTCAGCAGCACGATCGAGGTCGAGGTCGCCGCTCACTCCGAACGGCGTGACCATGGCGGTGAGCAGACGCCCGAACGGGCGCCGCAGGTCCTGCGTCGGCATGCGACCAAACTACCGCTGCCGGAGCGATCGCAGCCGCCAATTAGGCACGACTCGGCCGGGAAATCACGTCCACGTCACTGTTTCGCATCGGACGGCTACATCTGGGCAACGCGCCACCGACCTCGCGTGGTCAATCCGGCAGGAACCCACCGCGGAGGCACACCATGCGACGACTCGTTCAGCTCGGAGCGGCCGGATCGGCCGCCCTACTCCTGCTGGCCGGCTGCACCGGCACCAGCCAGAAATCCGCCAACTCGGGGGCACCGCCGAGCGCGGCCGGATCGGCGGCGGGGTCGACCGCCGCCAGCGCCGGGTCTGGCGGCGCCGCTTCCCAGGCCACGTCCGCGCCGGACCTCCCGCCTCGATCGCTGGCCAAGACCGCCGGGCTGACCGTGCGCGTCGCCGACGTGAACGCCCAGGCCCAACGCGCCGTCCGGGTCGCGACGAGCGCCGGCGGGGACGTGTTGACCGACCGGCGCTCCGGCGAGGGCGTCCACGCCACTGCTGACCTCACGCTCGAAGTGCCGCCCAACTCGCTGGAGCGCGACCTCGACCTGCTCGCCGCACTGGGCGAGCAGGTGGATCGCAGCACGAACACCGACGACGTCACCCAGCAGGTCGTGGACGTGACCTCGCGGCTGTCGAGCATGCGCGTCTCGCTGGCCCGCGTGCGATCGCTCTATGCGAAGGCGGGCTCCATCGGCGACGTGATCCGGCTGGAGTCCGAGCTGGCCAGCCGCCAGGCCAACCTGGAGTCACTCGAGGCCCAGCAGCAGGACCTAGCCCGGCAGACGGCCCGGGCGACCATCCACCTCCAGTTGCTCGCGAAGCGAGCCGTGGCGGCGCCGGTTGCCGCCAAACACGCGAGCGGTGTGTCGGGCGGCTTCACCCGCGGCTGGCACGCCTTCACCGTGTTCGTGCGCTGGACGGTGATCGCGTTCGGAGCAGTGCTGCCGTTCCTGCTCGTGGTCGCTGCCGCCGGTGCCCTGGTGGTGTGGTGGCGACGCCGCAAGCCGACGTCCGGCGATCCGGCTACGCCGCCGCCACCGGCCGGGACCTGAGCCTGGCCGTCAGGGCACGAGGACGACCTTGCCCATCGTGGCCCGCGTCTCGATCGCCTCGTGCGCGTCGGCGGCCCGGGCCAGCGCGAAGTCCTGCACGAGCGGTTGCCAGGTACCGGTTGCCGCCTTGTCGAGTGCCGCCGCCTCCAGCTCGGGCAGGCGCGGTGTCAGCTGAGCCCCGATCACCACGACGTCGGTCACGCTGTGGGCGCTGAACTCGTCCGCCCCGATGTCGACCGGGGCACCCGAGGACCATCCGAACCGCACCAGCCGCCCGCCGGGGCGGAGCAGCTCGAACGCGTCCCGGCCCACCGAGCCGCCGACGCCGTCGAGCACGACCGTCGCTGCGCGGCCCGCCAGCGCGTGCCGTAGCTCGTCGACCCAGTCGGCCCTCGTGTAGTCGGCAGCGATGTCGGCCCCGAGTGCCCGCGCCCGTTCGACCTTGCGCGGACCGCCCGCCAGGGCCACCACGGTCGCGCCCACCGCCTTGGCCTCGGGCACGAACAGGCTGCCCAGCCCACCCGCGGCAGCGGTCACGACCACGACATCGCCGGCTGTGAGCTCGGCGGCCTCCAGGATGCCCACCGCGGTCCGTCCGGTGCCGATCATCGCGACCGCCGCCGACTCGGCCAGGGTCGGCGGTACCTCGTGCAACCGGTCAGCGGCGGCGAGGGCGAGCTCGGCGTAGCCGCCGCTCGCCGGGCCGAGGTGCGCCACCACCCGCCGGCCCAGCCAGGTCCGGTCGACGTCCGGGCCGACCTCCTCGACGACGCCGGCCACCTCGCGTCCCGGGGTCATCGGCAACGACGGCAGCGGAAACGGGCCACCCTCGACGCCGCGGCGGATCGTCGTATCGATGACGTGCACGCCCGCCGCGGCCACGGCGATGCGGACCTGGCCCTCGCCGGGCACCGGATCGAGGACCTTCTCGTACAGCAATGTCGTCGGCGGGCCGAACGCATACTGCCGGATCGCGCGCATGCCGCGACCCTAGAAGCTCAAGTTGACTTCAGGTCAACCTTCGGCGACAAGCGGCGAGGACGCGACCTCGGTGCCGTCCGGCAGCGCGCCGATCTCGAAGTCGGCGAACACGTTCGGGGCCACCCGCTGCAACTCGTGCAGGCAGGCGATGGCCAGGGCGCGGATCTCGACGTCGGCGTGCTCGGAGGCGCGCATCGCAACGAAGTGCCGCCAGGCCCGGTAGTTGCCGGTGACGACGATGCGCGTCTCGGTGGCGTTCGGCAGCACCGCTCGCGCCGCCTGACGCGCCTGCTTGCGACGCAGGGTGGCCTGCTCGACATCGGCGAACTTCTTCTCCAAGCCCTCGAGCAGCTCGGTGTACGCGCGGACCGCGGCGTCGCTCGCCTCGACGAACTTGGCGTGCAGTTCCGGGTCCTCGGCGATGACGTCCGGCTCGACCATGGCGGCGTTGCGCTCGGGGACGTAGCGCTGCGAGAGCTGCGAGTACGAGAAGTGCCGGTGCCGGATCAGCTCGTGGGTGAGCGACCGGGAGATGCCGGTGAAGTACATGGTCACCGTGCCGTGTTCGAGCACGGACAGGTGGCCGACCTCGAGGATGTGCCGCAGGTAGCCGCTATTGGTCGCGGTGGCCGGATTCGGCTTCTTCCAGGACTGGTAGCAGGCCCGCCCGGCGAACTCGGCGAGCGCCTGCCCGCCGTCGGCATCGGTGTCCCACGGGATGTCGGGCGGAGTCTCGAAGTGCGTCCAGCCGATGACCTGGACGTGCAGCGGAACGATCTCGGCCACGGGCGAACTCCCAAACGGTGCGGACGACTGTGCGCACAAGGGCGCAGCCGCCAGCCTAACCGGCGGCCGCTCGGTCGCGACTTCGCGACGCGCCGCCTCCGTGCACGTCCGCAGCAGGTCGCCGAATGCGCGCAGCGCGGTGACATCCGGACGCAGTTGCGGTGATGTCATCAGTGATGTCATAGTGGCATCATGCACGTTAACGACTACGTCCAGCAAGTTCATGACCAGATGCAGGCCTCGGCCGCACTCGGCGACGAGCGCACCCAGCAGATCGCCGCGACGCTGGCCAGTACGGCCGACGCGTCGGTACGCCTGGCCCTGCTCGCTGCCGTGTCGGCGGCCGCCAACGAGATCACCGCGGCGCTGCTCGACACGCACGGCGGTCCGGCGGTCTCGGTTGCCTTTGGCGGGCCGGCCGGCGACGAGATCCGCGTCGAGATCGCCCAGACACCGCAGGAGGACGCCGCCGAGCCGCCCGCCGATGAGGGCGAGGCGACGGCGCGCATCTCCCTGCGCCTGTCCGAGCGGCTCAAGGGCGACGTCGAGCAGGCCGCCGCCTCCGAGAGCGTGTCGGTGAACACCTGGCTGGTCCGCGCGGCGGGCGCGGCCCTGGCCCGTTCCGGTGGGCCGGGCGGCCGCGGCGGCTGGGGCGGTGGTCCCGGTTGGGGCGGAGGCCCCGGCTGGGGCGGCGGCGGGCCGCACGGCCGTGGCGGCACCCACCGCGTCACCGGCTGGGTGACCGGATGACCCCCCGATCCTCGATTGGAGATCCTGTGAGCACCACCTCGGCATTCCCCGTGTCCGGCCCGATCGATCTGCAGGTCCGGCTCGGCTTCGGCACGATCACCGTCCACGCCGACGACGGCGTCGCCGAGGCGAAGGTCGCCATCACGCCGCGCGATCCGGGCTCGGATTATGCGGCTCGCACCGTCGTCGAGTTCCGTCATTCCACGCTCGTCGTCCACGGCCCGAAACCGCGCGGCACGGTCTTCGACATCCCGGTGTTCGCCGGCCGCTACAGCGAGCGCGACGCCCTCGACGTCGACATCACCGTCCCGTCCGGCACGACGATGAAGATCGGCAGCTGGGGCGCGGACGTCGTCATGACGGGACGTTCCGGCGACGTGGACATCTCGTCCGGGTCGACGACGACCGAGCTCGACCACGTCGACGGCGATCTGCGGCTGCGCTACGGCAGCGGGCCGGCCCGCGCCCAGCGAGTGAGCGGCTCGGTCGTGGTCCGCGCCGGGTCGGGCACCGTGACGCTGGGCGAGGTCGCCGGTTCGGTCGAGCTCGGCTGCGGTAGCGGCAGCCTCGAGGTGGCCGCGGCCGGCGGCCGGGTCCGCATGCGCACCGGGTCGGGCCAGGCGTCCATCGGCGCGGCGTCCGGCGACGTCGACCTGACCAGCGGCTCCGGCGGCCTGTCCGTCGGGCTCCCGCCCGGGCAGGCGGCCCGTCTGGACGTGGTGACCGGCGCCGGGCAGCTGCGGTCAGACCTGCCGGTGGAGGACAACCCCCCGGCCAACCCGGCCCGCGCGATCACCATCAAGGCCCGCACCGGCAGTGGTGACGTCCGGATCTTCCGCGCCGAGCCATCCGTCCCCAACGACGCGATAGCTCGCTAGGTGTCCGAAGACGCGATAGCGCTCGCGCCCTAACAGCCCAATCGGCCCAGCAAACCCAACCGACAACGCGATGAGCGCTCGCGCGAAGAGCCCGCCGCCGCCACGCGGCCCGCGACGAAGGAGCGGTGCGGATCTGCGTTGGACCCCGAGCCTGCGAGCGGGTCCACAAGCAGATCCGCGAAAGGCGGATTAAGCGACCGCGTGGCTGAGCGGGGCGGCGAGATCGCCCCGCTCCCCCACGACCACGCCGTCCAGGTCGAGCCACTTCGCGGTGACGGCGAGCTCGGCGGCCAGCTCCCCCGCCACGTGCGATACGTCGACCCCTGGCTCGGCGAAGGCGCCCGGCACGCGCAACACCCCGGCCTGGCGGTCGGACTTCAGGTCGACGCGGGCGACGAGTGAGTCGCCCAGCAGGAACGGCAGCACGTAGTAACCGTGGATCCGCTTCGCAGCCGGGGTGTAGATCTCGATGCGGTACCGGAATCCGAACAGCCGCTCCGCGCGCTCACGGAACCAGATCAGCGAATCGAACGGGGTGAGCAGCGCCCGCGCGTCGATCCGGCGGGGACGCCGAGCTTCGGGCCAAAGATAGGCTGGCGCCTTCCAGCCTTCGACGCTCACCGGCAGCAGCTCGCCGGCCTCGACGAGTTCGGCGACGCGGAGCTTCGACTCGGCGCGGGGCAGCCGAAAGTAGTCGCCGAGATCGGGCTCGGTGGCCACCCCGTACGCGCGGGCGGCGACCCGCAGCAGTTCGCGTTGCGCCTCGTCGTCGGACGGCGTCGGGGTTCCGACGATCTCTGCAGGCAGCACCCGTTCGGGCAGGTCGTAGTACCGCTCGAAGTTCACCCGCCGGGCCGCGGTGATCCGTCCGGACCAGAAGAGGTATTCGAGCGCGACCTTGCCGTCGTGCCAGTTCCACATGTGCCCGGGCCGCGGCTCGGGCCGCGGGATGCCGGTGTCGCCCGCCCGGACCGGGCCTTGCCGGGTGACCAGCTCGAAGGTTTCCTCGATGAGCTGGGGGAAGTCCCGCGCGGTGCGCACCATGTGGCCCCACGCGTCGTCGTCGGCGCGGGCCATCCGCCAGCGCAGATAGGGCTGCAGCTCGACCGGGATGAGCGACGCCTCGTGCGCCCAGTACTCGAACAGCTCGCGGCGCACGGGGCCGGCCGTGTGCGCGGTGATCTTGTCGAGCGCCTCGCGTGGGTACGGGCCTAGGCGCGAGAACACCGGCATGTAGTGCGAGCGGCAGAACACGTTGACGGAGTCGAGTTGCAACAGCCCCACCCGGTCGAGCACCCGCCGGATGTGCCGCGCGTCCACCCGTCCGGTCGGCCGAGGGTCGGCGAATCCCTGGGCGGCGAGGGCGATCCGCCGGGCGGCGGCCGCGCCGAGCCGATCGGGCACTGGGCGGCTCATTGGCCAACCTGCTCTTCGCGCGAGCGCTCATCGCTGGGATGAGCTGCGGTCCGCACTCGTTCCCCGCTGCGATGCTCGCTCATCGAGCACCTACCGGATCGCCCGGCTCGGCTACCACGAGTTCGGCGGTGCGTCGTCGATGGCGGCCCTCGGCGCTGACCACGACCCCGACCGAGGCGACGATCACCAGGCCACCGGCGAGCTCGGTCGCAGTGAGGTGTTCGTGGTCGAGCAGCACACCGAGGAACACTGCCACGAGCGGGTTCACGTACGCGTAGGTGGCTACGAGTGACGTCGGGCCGTTGCTCAGGGCGTAGACGTACGCGCTGAACGCCACGATCGAACCGAACACCACCAGGTAGGCCAGCGAGAACCACGACTTGCCGCTGATATCGCCCAGCCGCAGATCCGACAGCTCGCCCCGTCCGGCGGACGCAACCAGCAGGACGACGCCGCCGGCGAGCATCTCGACCGAGGACATCACACCCGGGTCGTCCGGCACGCGCAGCCGGGTCACCAGCACCGAACCCACCGCCCAGGACAGCGCGGCGAGCACGACGAGCAGCGCGTAGCCCACGTCGATGTGCGAGCCGCCGGACCCGGGTAGCAGGAGCAACGCGGCGCCGGCCAGCCCGACGAGCACGCCAACCATCGTGAACAAGGGAACGCGGTCGCCGAGCGCGCCGCGCAGCACGATCATCCAGAGCGGCACTACCGCGACCAGAAGCGCGGCAAGCCCGGACGGCACCCGCGTCTCGGCGAGCACGACCAGGCCGTTGCCACCGGCGAGCATCAGGACGCCGCAGATCGCCGCGTTGCGCCAGCGGGCCGCGTCCAGGCGCCAGGGCGCCGGTCCTTTGCGTACCCGTGCGAAAACGCCGAGCACCACGCCGGCGAAGGTGAAGCGCACGCCGGCGGACGCGAACGCCGGCATCGTCTGCACCGTCCACTTGATGGCGAGATACGTCGAGCCCCACACGACGTACACCGTCACGAGCGCCAGCCACACGCGCCCGGACATCAGGCTCTTCACTAGGTGGACACTAAGCGCCGCCACCGACACCGTCAGTTGATTTCCGGACCGCGCATGCGGACGTACCGCCCGTCCGTGTCACTATGCGTCGATGTTCGAGACGTTAATGCACCACATCGGTGACGCCGTCGGTTCGTGGCTGTACCTCATCGCCGGCGGCCTCGCGTTCGCCGAGGCCGCCATGCTGGTGGGCTTCGTACTCCCCGGCGAGATAGCGCTGCTGGTGGCCGGCTACTTCTGCCGCTATGGCCCGCTCAACGTCTGGATCATGGCCGCCATCGCCGTGGTGTGTGCGATCGTCGGCGACTCGGTGGGCTTCGAGTTCGGCCGGCACTTCGGTCCGCCGATCCGGCGTTCACGCGTCGGGCATTGGATCGGCGAGCATCGCTGGGCCAAGGTCGACGGCTTCTTGCACCGCCACGGCGGCAAGGCGGTGTTCCTCGGCCGGCTCACGGCCCTGCTGCGGGCGCTGATGCCCTCGATGGCCGGCATGAGCGGCATGCGCTACGGCACGTTCCTGGCCTGGAACGCGGCCGGCGGTCTGCTGTGGGGGTCCGGCTGCGTGTTCCTCGGCTACGCGTTCGCGTCCGCGCTGAACACCGTCAGCAGCTACCTGACCTGGTTGCCGATCGCCCTGCTCGTCGCCGTCGCCGCCGGCTACCTGGCGATCCACCTGTACAGGCGGCGGCAGGAACGCGACGAGGAACCGGCCTTGGTCGAGGCCGGCGCAGGCCCCGACGACGCGTGACCGTCGTTGTTCGCGCGGCGGTGGCGGGCGATGCCGACGCCGTCGATGCCGTGCGGGCCGCCTCCTGGCGGGCGGCCTACGGCGATCTCATCCCGGCGGCGTTCTTCGACGAGTTCGACCACGCGGCGGCGATCAGCCGCTGGCGGGCCGGCATCGTCGCCGGCGACCGCCAGGCACTCGTCGCCGAGCAGGTCGGCCCGATCGTGGGCTTCTGCTCCTACGGCAATTGCCGGGACGCTGACCTGCCGGTCGCCGGCGAGGTGTACGCCCTCTACGCCCACCCCGACCACTGGTCGACGGGCGTCGGGCGGGCGCTGCTCTCCCGGACGATCGAGGCGCTCGCGAACCGTCCGATCGTGCTGTGGGTGCTGCGCGACAACGCCCGCGCGCGACGGTTCTACGAGATCGCCGGACTGACGGCGGACGGCGCTTCCCGGAACACGACGATGCTGGGCGGGGTGGCCCTGCCCGAGGTCAGGTACCGGCTGCGGTAGCGGCTATCGTCGGGGCCGTGGCCGATGTGAGTGTGCGCTTGGCGCAACCCGGCGACGTACCCGAGATCGCGCGTATCCAGGTCGAGACGTGGCGCACGGCGTACGCGTCGATCCTGCCCGCCGAGGTACTCGACTCGCTGTCCGTCGAGGCGGCCGAGCCGGCCTGGTCAGCCGCCGTCCAGGAACCGCCGACCCCGCGACACCACGTGTTGGTCGCGCTGGAGCAGCAGTGGATCGTCGGCTTCGCGGCGGCGGGGCCCCCCGACGATCTGGAGGAGGGCGATCCGGATCCGGGGGCCACGGTGCAGATCGGGCCGCTGCTCGTCGAGCCGCGATGGGGACGGCGCGGGCACGGATCCCGGCTGCTGGCCGCCGTGATCGACCACGCCCGTGACGACGCCATGGTCCGGGCCATCGCCTGGCTGCCCATCGCCGACGCGGCCTCGCTCGGGTTCCTACGCTCGGCCGGGTGGGAGACCGACGGCTACGCCCGCACCCTCGACACCGGGGCCGGCGAGATCCGCGAGTTGCGGCTGCACGCGTCCCTGAAGGAGCTGGCATGACGTTCACCGGCATCCCGATCGCGGCCCTGGACTTCTACGAGGACCTCGAGAACGACAACAGCAAGTCGTTCTGGACGGCGCACAAGCACGTGTACGACGAGTCGGTGCGTGCCCCGTTGGAGGCACTCGCCGCCGAGCTGGCCGACGAGTTCGGCCCGGCCAAGCTGTTTCGCCCGTACCGTGACGTACGGTTCGCCAAGGACAAGACGCCGTACAAGACCCAACAGGGCGCCTGGTTCGGTGAGGCATCGCTGTACGTCGCCGTGTCCGCAGCCGGGCTGTACGTCGCGGGCGGGTACTGGGACACCGGGTCGGATCAGGTCGAGCGGCTCCGTCGTGCCGTTGCCGACGACGTCGCCGGAGCCGAGCTAGAGCGGGCGACGGCCGCCGTCCGCCAAGCCGGCTTCACGGTCAACGGCCAGCAGCTCACCCGGGTGCCCAACGGGTACCCCAAGGATCATCCGCGGGGCGAATGGCTGCGCTACAAGACATTGACGGCCCATCGCGACTTCGGCTGCCCAGCCTGGCTGTCCACCAAGCGCGCCAAGACCGAGGTGGCGAAGTCGTGGCGCGCCCTGAGCCCGCTTACAGCCTGGCTGCAGACTCAGGTTGGCCCGTCCAACAACCGCTGAGCGGGAGCGCCCATCCGGTTTTGGTCGTCCAGCCGCGTATATGACGCTGAGCGACCAAAACCGTCGCGGGGGACGCTAGGGCTGGGCCCACTTCGTGGGGCGAACCGCCTTGGCCAGGGCCGGGACGAAGCGAGCGGCATTGATGGTGCCGAGTCCACTCGCCAGGTCGTACCCGGGTCCGGCCGAATAGCCGGTCACGTCGCCGTAGGAATTGTCGCCGAGCGTGACGTCGACGATGCCGTTGTTCGGACGCGACGCCAGTTGGTACAGCGCCGGGTTGATGGCTCCCAGTCGATGCCCGGCCCGTTGGGTCGCGAGGGCCACCATGCCGGCGAACAGCGGCGCGGCCTCGCTCGTGCCGCCGACGACGCTCCAGCCCGTGTCGTCGGCGTCGTAGGACGTGTAGACGGTCACCCCGCCGTCGACGGCGGCCGACAGCGCGATGTCGGGGGTGCCGCGGTAGTCGCCGACGACGCCGCGCACGCCGTTCTGGAATGCCGGCCGCGGGAACACCGTGCTGACGCCGCCGCCGCCGGCGCCGTACTCGTCGTTCCAGGTCGCATCGGGCGCGGTGCGCGCCCCGTCGGCAGCCAGCCGCAGATGGGTGCCCCCGACGCTCGTGACGAGCGGATCGGTCGAGGGCCACGAGTCGACGGGGTAGGAGTACAGCGTCTGCTGGTCGTTCTGGTAGTCGGTCGCGCCGGAGTCGCCGGACGATGCGACCACGGTGACGCCGTGCTTGGCCGCGTTCACGAAGGCGCTGCGCAGCGAACGCAGCCGCTCGGCGCTCGGAAAGGTCTGCTCGGCCGCCCCGAGGCTCTGCGAGATGACATCGGCCAGACCGTTGTCGATGACGTAGTTCTCGGCCTGCACGATCTCGGGGAAGCCGGCGACGCCCTCGGTCTCGGACACCGGCGTGGCCACGACCAGGATGTCGGCGCCCGGCGCCATCAGGTGCGCGTACTCGACATCGAGCGTCGTCTCGAACGCCCAGCCCGTCATGTCCGGGTCGGTGGCGTCGAACGGCGGCACCGGTCCGGCCGGCGTGATCGTCTCGATGTGCGGGTCGGGCAAGCCCCACGCCTGGTCGAACACGTGCAGATCGTGCTCGATGGTGGGCGAGCCGTAGGAGTCGACGATCGCGATCGTCGTGCCCGATCCGTCAGTGCCGCCGTCCAGCAGCGGAGTGACTCCGTAGGCCGCGCGGATCTGTGGCGGCAGGTAGCACTCGAGCCGATAGACCGTCATGCAGTCGCCGCTGCTCGGCGGGATCAGGAACTGACGATGGTCGAGCCGATGCTTCGCGCTGTCGGGCGCCGGGACGGCCAGCCGTGATCGAGGCGCCGACCAGCGGGGCGCGGCTGCGGCGGTGGATCCCACCAGGCAGACCACGATCACGCAGGCGAGTGCGGATCGGCGCCTCATGCGCACTCCTCGGACGGCGGATGTCTGTCGTCATCCCAACACACGAGGGGCCGATCCGCTAACTGCTCCCCTTAACCGGGCGACATCATCATCGGATGGCGCAGGTCGAAGAACCGGGCGTCCTGCATTTCCTCGGCCATCGCCTCGGCGACGTCCTGCGGCGGCTCGACCTTCTCGCCCGCGCGCGCCTCGGCCTCCGAGGTGAAGTAGATGGTCTGGACGTAGTCACCGCCGTCACGCACCGCCACCGTCGCGCCGATGATCTCCGGACGCATCTGGCGGATCTCGTCGCTGTGCTGCTCCATCATCGAACGCATCCGCTCCGGGTCCTGCAGATGCCCCTCGATGACCTGCACGAAGCCGGCGTCGTCCGAGCCGCCCGCGAGCCAGGTCGTGACGTCCGAGGAATCCAGGAACGTCACCTCGCCGGCGAAGCACTTCTCGGCCTCGTTCCACCACGCGTCCTGCTCGGGACGTTCGCCGTTGCGCCGCGCGGCGTCCTCCGACTCGAACCGGACGACGCCGACGAACGTGCCGTCGTCGGTGATCCCGGACGTGGAGCCGAGCCAGCCGACCGCCCCCGGCTGGCAGTCACGCACCCATCGATCCATCACCGCCCGCAGGCTGGCCTCGTCGGCGACTTTCCCCTGGATGACTTGAATGAACATCGCCACCTCCGCGATGTCGGGGCCCCGCCCCCTGCGTGGGCCGACCCAGAGCGTAGATCCGGCGCGGCCGCAGCGATAGGGCACTAGATGCCGAGCAACGGCTCCAGGCCGACCGTGAGGCCCGGACGCGAGGCGACCTGGCGGATGCCGAGCAGCACACCGGGCATGAACGAGACCCGGTCGAACGAGTCGTGCCGGATCGAGAGGGTCTCGCCGTTCGTGCCGAACAGGATCTCCTGGTGCGCGACCAGCCCGGCCGCCCGCACCGAGTGGACGTGCACGCCCTGGACGACGGCACCGCGCGCACCGTCCAGGGACTGCGTCGTGGCGTCCGGCGGAGCGCCGAGGCCGGCGTCGGCCCGGGCCTGCGCGACGAGCTCGGCCGTACGCACGGCGGTGCCACTCGGCGCGTCCACCTTCGCCGGATGGTGCAGCTCGACGACCTCGACGGACTCGTAGTACGGCGCGGCCAGCTGAGCGAACTTCATCGCCAGCACGGCCCCGATGCCGAAGTTGGGGACGACCAGCACGCCGACGTCAGGCGTGTCGGCCAGCCACTCGCGGATCGTGTTCAGCCGCTCGTCGCTGATGCCGGTCGTGCCGACCACGGCGTGGATTCCTTGGTCGATGGCGAACCGGATGTTGTCCATCACGACGTTGGGATGGGTGAAGTCGACCAGCACCTGGGCGCCGCCGTCGGAAACGCTGAACAGCCAGTCGCCTGCGTCGACGGCCGCGACCAGATCCATGTCCTCGGCGTCGACCACGGCCTGGCAGACCTGCTGGCCCATGCGTCCCCGCGCCCCGAGCACCCCGACCATGATCGGCTCGGTCATGAAAAAGCTCCGTCGAATGCGTGCTCGTCGAACGGACCGACCACTGTCAGGCAGCGCGGCTGGGTGAGCAGGTACGTGGCCATGTCGACGACATCGTCACGCGTCACCGACTCGACGCGCTGCAGCAGCTCGTCGACCGCCAGGACCTCGCCGTACACGAGCTCGCTCTTGCCGATGCGGGTCATTCGCGAGGCGGAGTCCTCCAGGCTGAGGACGATGCCCCCGCTCATCTGCCCCTTGCCGCGCTGCACCTCGGCGGTGGTGACACCACGCTTCGCGACCCGGTCGAGTTCGGTGCTGATCAGGTCGAGCACCTCGTCGGCCTTCCCGGGCTGGCAGCCCGCGTATACCCCGAACATCCCGGCATCGGCGTAGCTGCTGCCGAACGTGTAGACGGAGTAGGCCAGGCCGCGCACCTCGCGGATGCTCTGGAACAGCCGCGAGCTCATGCCCCCGCCCAGCGCCGCGGACAGCACCCCCAGCGCCCAGCGCCGGTCGTCGTGCCGCGAGACCGCGCGCATGCCGACGACGACGTTGGCCTGCTCGGTGTCGTCGGTGACGATCTTGACGGTTTCCGCGGGCCCGCCCGTCCGGGTGGTCTGTCCACCACGCGGGGCAGCCGGCTCGGCGTCGAGGTCGAGGTGGCCGGTGAACGCCTTGCGCACCTGCTTGACGACCGCCGCATGGTTGACGTTGCCGGCGGCCGCGATCACCATGCCGTCGGGACGGTACCGCCGGTGGTAGTAGCCGGCGACCTGGCGCCGGGTCAGGGCGCCGATCGACTCGATGGTGCCGAGGATCGGCCGTCCGAGCGGGACATCGCCGAACAGCGCGCCGGCGAACTCGTCGTGCACGAGGTCGGCCGGGTCGTCGTCGCGCATCGCGATCTCTTCCAGGACGACGCTGCGCTCGACGTCGACGTTCTGGGCGGTGACCGTCGCGTTGAGGACCACGTCGGTGACGATGTCGATCGCCAGCGGCAGGTCACGATCGAGCACGGTCGCGTAGTAGCAGGTGTGCTCCTTCTCGGTGAACGCGTTGAACTCACCGCCGACGGCGTCCATCTCCTTGGCGATGTCGAGCGCCGAGCGGGCGGCCGTGCCCTTGAACAGCAGGTGCTCGAGGAAGTGGCTGGCCCCGGCGACGGCCGGCGACTCGTCCCGGCTGCCGACCGGCACCCACACGCCGATGCTCGCACTGCGCACCCCGGGCATCGACTCGGTGACGACCCGCAGGCCCCCCGGCAACACCGTCGTGGCGATCTGGCCACCGCCAGTGGCGGACACGGTGCGAGTGGTAGCGCGGCGAATCATTCCGCGATCCTACGGTGAGTACGCGGACGGTCAGATCTGCGCGATGCCCGCGCGATGCCGTTGGGCCAGGTCGGCGTAGAACGCAGGGTTGGCGGCGACCCAGGCGGCGGGCAGGCCCTCGATCGGCCCCTTGACCTTGGCCGGCGCGCCGAGGGCCAGCACACCGCTCGGAATCTGGGTGCCGGGCGTCACCAGCGCGTGCGCGGCGACCATCGACCGAGCACCGACGCGCGCCCCGTCCAGGACGATGGCGGCGTTGCCGATCAGGCACTCCTCCTCCAGCACCGCGCCGTGCACCACGCACAGGTGCGCGACGGTGACGCCCGGGCCGATCTCGGTGGTGACGCCGGGCGGGCAGTGCACCACGGCGCCGTCCTGAATGTTGGCGCGTTCGCGGACGATGATCGGCCCGCAGTCGCCTCGCAGCACCGCGCCGTACCACACCGACGCGCCCGCCTCGATCGTTACGTCGCCGATGATCGTGGCAGTCGGCGCGATGAACGCGTCATCGGCGATCGTCGGACGCTTGCCCTCGAACTCGAAGTTGACCACCCGGTCATCCTTCCATCGCCCGTTCGGCGACTCGCAGCGTCGACTCCTGCCACAGCACGAGGCGGACCTCAACGGTCGCGTCGCGCAGCACACTGATCGCCTGGCGCACCGCGTCCTCGATCGGCCAGCCGTACACGCCGGAGGAGATGAGCGGGAACGCGACCGAGCTCGCGCCGAGCTCGTCCGCCACCCGCAAGGAAGTCGCGTAGCACGACCGCAGGGTCTCGCCGCGGTCCTCCTGCGCCGAGTAGACGGGGCCCACCGTATGGATCACCCAGCGGGCGGGCAGCGCGCCGGCCGTCGTGGCGACGGCCGCCCCGGCGGGCAGTCCGCGCCCGTAGCGACTCGCCCGCAGCGCGCGGCATTCCTCGAGGATGGCCGGCCCGCCACGCCGATGGATCGCGCCGTCCACCCCGCCGCCGCCCAGTAGCGAGGAGTTGGCCGCGTTCACGATCGCGTCGACGTGCTGCTCGGTGATGTCGCCGAGGACGAGTTCAGGCCGCATTCGTCGATTCTCGCGTCTTGGTGACCTTGCCGGTCTCGGGTGCGGCCACCACTGCCGCGACGGGGACCGCCACTATGGCCGCGGCCACCCCGAACGCCGCCCCGTACCCGTGCGCGTCGGCCAGCCAGCCGGCGACGAGCGGCCCGGCGACCGTGCCCGCGTCGCCCGCCATCTGGTACGTGGCGACGACGGTGCCGCCCCGACCACCCACGACGTCGCCGAGGATCGCGCCGGAGGCCACCGACAACGCGGCTCCGGACACGCCGAGGACGGCCATCACGGCCACGAGCCCGATGGCGCCGGACACCAGCGGCACGCAGGCCAGGGCGATCGCCCCGATCACCAGCCCGACGAGCAGCACCGGACGTCGCCCGGCCGTGTCCGCGCGCTTGCCGAACGGCAACAGCAGGGTGCCGCTCACCGCGCTCAGCGCGAAGAACCCGATATACGTCCAGATCGAACTCAGCGCCAACCGGTCGTGGACGAACAGCGGCACCATCGCCGAGCGGACACCGACGATCGCCCAGTTCTCGGACAGGTTGGTGAGCAGCGCGGCGACGTAGGCGCGATTGCGCAGCGCCTCGCGCAGCCGCAGGGTCACGCCGCCCGGCACCGGCCGCGCAGCCAGCTCGCTGTGCCGTAACGCGCCGAGCGCGATCACCCCGGCGACCGTCAGCGTGCCGGCGTAGAGAAAGAACGGCGCCCGCAGCGACCACGCCGCGACGACGCCCAGCGCCGGCCCCGCGATCGCCCCGAGCAGGAACCCGCCGGCGAACACGCCCTGCGCCTGTCCGCGCTGATGGGGTGGAGTGACCCGGATGAGCAGGCTGGACGCGCTGATGCTGAACATGATCGATCCGACGCCGCCGACGCCCCGCAACACGAGCAGTTGCCAGTAGTCGCCGGAGAACCCGGCCAGCAGGCTCGACACCGCGACGATGCCGATTCCGGCGGCGAGCATCACCCGCTCGCCGAACGCGTTCACCAGCCGCCCGGCGAACGGCGCCGTGACCAGCCGCGCCGCCGCGAAGGCGCTGATAACGGCGCTGGCCTCGGTCTTGCTCACCCCGAAGTGGCGGGCGAACAGCGGGATTGCCGGGGCGACCACCCCGAATCCCACCGCGACCATGAACGCGACGGCCGCTAGCGCACCGACCTCGACCGGGAGCTCACGCAGTGGTCCCCGTCGCAGGCGTCCTGGCACGAGCAGATCATGCCGTGCGGCCCGGACCGGGCCTACCGATTACCGCGGCAGCCAGTTACCGAGGTAGCCAGTTACCGAGGTAGCCAGTTACCGGGGTAGCCAGTCAGCGAGGCAGCCAGGCGTCGGGGGCGTCCACCATGCGCTTGACGTGTGAGGGCAGCTTGCCGGTGAGCACCTGCTGCAGGCTTGTCTCGTCGAGCACCCGGCGCAGGGCGGCGCGCACGGCCACCCACACGTGGGGCAGCTGCTCGGCGACGCCGATATAGGTGGTTTCGTGCGGGCGCAAACCCCGGACCTCGGCCAGTGGCCCGTCGACGGCCCGGATCACCTGCCCGAGCGTGATCTCGGTCGCCGGACGGGCCAGCGCGTAACCACCCTCGGCGCCGCGCTGGCTGCGCACCAACCCGGCGCGACGCAGCTCCCCCAGAATTGCCTCGACGAACTTCCGCGGCAGCTTCTGCTCGCCGATGATCACCTCGATCTTGACGAGGTTCGGTGCTCTGGCCGCGAGCTCGAGCAGCGCCCGCACCGCATAGTCGGTCTTTGCCGAGATCTCCACCCCCGCATCTTCGCATTCCATCTAGGAAATGCGAGTACCAGTCCGCCTCCGGCGCGGCCTGACGGGTCCGCGGTGCACGATAGGGCGATGAGTTCCGACGACGTGCGTGACGGCGTGCCGCTGACGAATCTCGACCAACCCCTGTTCGACGGGGCGGATGCCACCAAACGGGATCTCGTCGACTACCTCGACACGGTGGGCGACCGCATCATCCGCGAGCTGCGGGATCGGGCGCTCTCGGTGGTGCGAGTGCTGCGCGGGCAGGCCCCGTTCATGCAGAAGAACGTCCCCAAGTACACGCCGCCCTGGGTCGCGACTATGCCGGTGTGGGCCGAGGCGTCCAAGCGCACGATCCGGTACGCGTTGTGCAACGACCGGCCGACGCTGCTGTGGTTCGCCAATCAACGCGCCGTCGAGTACCACCCCACCCTGTTCCGGGCCGAGCAGCCTGATCACCCGACGTATCTGGTCCTCGACATCGACCCTCCGGAGGGGGACGCGTTTCGGCTCGCGGTGCAGGCCGCGCACCTGGTGCGGGCCGCGCTCGACGACGCCGGGCTCACAGCGGCCGTGAAGACGAGCGGCGCCAAGGGCGTCCACGTGTTCGTGCCGGTCGGATCGGCAACGCCGGAGGAGGTCGCGGCGGCCACCCGCGCCCTGGCCGCCCGAGCGGAGCGCCTCGATCCCACCCTGGCCACGACAGCGTTCGTTCGCGAGGAGCGGGCGGGCAAGGTCTTCCTCGACTCGACCCGCGCGGGCGGCGCCACGGTCGTGGCGGCCTACAGCCCACGGGTGCGCGACGGCGTCCCGGTCTCGTTCCCGGTGCCCTGGGACGAGCTCGACCGGGTCACCTCCCGAGACTTCACGGTGCGCACCGTTCCGGCGCTGCTCGCGAGCGGCGATCCGTGGGCCGAGCTGATGCCCGAGCCGCAGCAACTGCCCGCTGACGTCGTCGAAGAGGGCCGCGCCATCCCCATCGCGCGGGTGCAGGCGATGCACGAGGGCAAGCGGCGCGCTCGTGCGCGGCGGGACAGCGACGCGGCCGGTGAAGACTGACCGCCTGCCTTAACTCGCCGCGAGCGTCGAGGCGTCGTGCGCCGGGCGAAGCCACACGGCCCGTCCGGGCTGCAGGTCGAGGGCATCGGCCTGTCCGCGGGTGAGCTGCACCCACGGATCGCTGTCGCCCGCGCGCAGCTCGGCGCGGACCTCGAAGCCGATCCGGACGAGGCGTACCACCTCGCCGCGCACCGCGCCGACGGTCTCGGCGCCGAGCACCTCGATGTCGTGCGGGCGGACCAAGTGCTCGCCGAGCTGGGTCACCGGGCCGAGGAAGCTCATGACGAAGTCGTTGGCTGGGTGGTCGTAGAGGTCGTTCGGCGTGCCGGTCTGCTCGATACGCCCGTTGTTGATCACGACGATCTCGTCGGAGACCTCGAGCGCTTCCTCCTGGTCGTGCGTGACGAACACGGTGGTGACGTGTACCTCGTCGTGCAGCCGGCGCAGCCAGTCCCGCAGCTCCTTACGCACCTTCGTGTCCAGGGCGCCGAACGGCTCGTCGAGCAACAGCACCTTCGGCTCGACGGCCAGCGCCCGGGCCAGGGCCATGCGCTGGCGTTGCCCGCCGGACAGCTGCGACGGCAGCCGGTCGGCGAACTGGTCCAGGTGCACCAGTTCGAGCAGTTCGTGCACGCGACGGCGAATCTCGGCCTTCGGCCGGTGCCGGATCTCCAGCCCGAACGCCACGTTGCGGAACACCGACAGGTGCTTGAACGCGGCGTAGTGCTGGAATACGAATCCGACGTTGCGGCGCTGGGCCGGGACGCCGGTGGCCTCGACGTCGTCGATGTGCACGGTGCCAACGTCTGGGTCTTCCAGGCCGCCGATGATGCGCAGCAGCGTGGACTTGCCGCCGCCGCTCGGCCCGAGGAGGGCGGTGAGCTGACCGCTCTCGACGTCGAGGTCGACGTCGTCCAGCGCGACGAAGTCGCCGAACCGCTTGCTGATTCCGTGCGCAGCAATGCCCATGCCTATCGCTCTCCTCGGGGACGGATCAGCGAGATCACCACGATGCAGATCGCCGACACGGCGATGAGCACCATCGACAGCTGGTAGGCGCCGGGCTCGAACTGCTCGGCCCGTTGGTCGACCACGAGGGTCAGCGTCTGGGTCTGCCCGGTGACGTCGCCCGAGACGACCCGCACCGCGCCGAACTCGCCGAGCGCGCGGGCGATGCTCAGGACAACGCCGTAGGCGAGCGCCCACTTGATGGTCGGCAGGGTGATGCGGACCAGACGCTGCAGCGCGTTCGCACCGAGCGAGCGAGCGGCCTGGTCCTGCTCGATGCCCTCCTCCTCGAGGACGGGCAGCACTTCGCGCACCACCAGCGGCAGGCAGACGAATGCGGTGGCCAGCACCATGCCGGGCGTCGAGAAGATCACCTGGATGCCGGCGTTCTGCAACGCCGAGCCGAACCACCCTGTCGTCCAGCCGAAGACGAGCACGAGCGCCAACCCGACGATGATCGGTGAGATCGAGATCGGGACGTCGATCAGGACGTTGAGCAGCGACCGCCCCGGGAAGCGATACCGCGCGAGCAGCAGGGCCACCCCCACCCCGAACACGGTGTTGATCAGCACGGCCAGCCCCGCCACCTCGGCCGTCACCTGGTAGGCGTGCACGGCGTCCGGAGCAGTGATCGCGTCCCAGAAGGTCGACGCGCCCTGGTCGATCGTCCGCCAGATGACAACCACGACCGGCATCGCGACGAGGACGGCCACGTACCCGACAGCCACCGCCCGAAGCAGGTACTTGATGAGCCGCCGCCTGCGGGGCGCGGCGGTGCGCGCCGGGCGCGGCCGCGGCTCGATCACGACCGGCGGCGTGTCGGTCATCGGGCTAGCCACGGCGCGCCGCCCGTCGCTGCACTTCGCCGAGTACCGCCAGCACGGCCACGCTGATCAGCAGCAAGACTGTAGATACCGCGGCGGCCGACACGTACTCGTCGTTCTCGATCTGCGTGAACACGTATTGCGAGGCGACCGACGTCCTCGGCAGACCACCGGAAATGAGCAAAACCGACCCGTACTCGCCCATCGCCCGGCCGAACGCGAGCGCCGTGCCGGAGGCGATAGCCGGGGCCAGCGCCGGCAGGATGATCCGCCGGAACGTCGTGAACGGTTCCGCGCCGAGCGACGCCGCCGCCTCCTCGGCCTCCCGGTCGAGCGCGAGCAGCACCGGTTGCACCGTACGCACGACGAACGGCAGCGTGACGAACAGCAACGCCACCAGCACGCCCTGGTTGGTGGCGTACCAATGCACGCCGATCGAGCTCTGCTGCCCGTACAGGGTCAGCAGCACCAACCCGGCAACGATGGTCGGCAGCGCGAACGGGATGTCGATGACCGCCTCGACCACCCGCTTGCCCCAGAACGAGTCGCGCACCAGCACCCAGGCGATCAACGTGCCGAGCACGGCGTTGATGGCCGCGACCGCGAGCGCGCTGAGCACGGTCAGCCGGATCGCGGTCAGCGCCGCATGATTGTTGACCGCGTCCCAGAAGCCCGACCAGCCGTCGCCCGTGCCCTTCGCGATGACCGCGGCCAGTGGCAGCAGCACGAGCAGGCTCAGCCACAGCACCGCCACACCCAGGCCCGTGCCCGACCATGCGCCGAGCCGGGCCCGATCCGAGGACGCGGCCCGCGCTGACCGGGTGCCGACCGGGGTCGGCACCGACTCAGACGTCACCCCGAATTGCCCTCGGCCTTGGGCACGATGCCGCCGTCGGCGAAGAACTTCTTGTTCACCGCGTCCCAGCCGCCGAGATCCGCGATCGTCTCCAGGTGCTTGACCTCGGGGAACGGGTTGGCCGGATCGTTGGCGCCCGGCACCGTCCCGGCCTGTACGCCCGACACGACCGGCCGGTAACCGTGACTCGCGAACACCTTCTGCCCGGCTGCGCTCTCGACGAACGCGAGGAAGTCCTTCGCCGACTGCGGCGCGGACTTGGTGACCGCCGCCGGGTTCTCGATCAGGATCGACTCGTCCGGCACGACGTAGTCGAGCGACTGCCCCTTCTGCCGGGCGGCGATCGCCTCGTTCTCGTAGGAGATCAGCGCGTCGCCGGTGCCGTTGAGGAACGTCGTCGTCGCGTTGGATCCGCTCGACGGCTTGGCCGCGACGTTGCCGAAGAACTTCTTCAGGTAGTCCTGCGCCTGCGCCTCGGTGCCGCCGTCCTCGAGCACGTGGGTGTACGCGGCGAGGATGTTCCACTTCGCCGATCCGGACGAGCCCGGGTCCGGCGTGACGATCTTGACGCCGGGCTTGACCAGGTCGTCCCATCCGGTGATGTGTTTGGGGTTGCCCTTGCGCACTGCGATGACCACCACGGAGTCCGACACCAGACCCTTGGTCGGGCCGCTGTTCCAGTCCGCATTGACGAACTTGGGGACCAGCTTGGTCAGGTCGGGCTCCAGCGAGAACGCCACGTAGTCGGCCTTCTGCCCGTTGGAGACGGCCTTGCTCTGGGTGCCGCTCGGCCCGTAGGACGTGGCCCAGCCGACGCCCTTGCCTTCCAGCGTCTTGCCGAACGCGGCCGAGAGCGCGTCGTAGGCCGGCTTCGGGACCGAGTACGCGACCAGCGAGATCTTCTTGCTGCTCGACTTGCTCGACGAACAGCCTGCCGCGCCGGCCACAGCGATCGTTGCCACCGTGAGCAACGCAGCCGTCTGCCGGCTGCGCGACGCGCGGATGCTTGCCATCGAGTCTGTACCTCCGATTAGGCCGACAGCTCCGGTGTTTCCCATCGGCGCCACAGACAATACCGGGAATGGACGGGCACCGGCATTACCGCGGCGGCCAGAGTCACAACACACAACGGACGACTCGGGATCTACCGGCCAGCGTCGGCGAGTGCGTGCCCATCCTGCACAGCGCAACGTATGGCGGCGGGTCGCCGCCATACGTTGCGCGATCGGCCTGCGGGCCGGCCGGCAGGGTGACGATCCCGGACAGGTGGTTGCCGCCGACGATCGCCGTCGGCTCAGGCACGGGTAGTTGACGGCGCCCTAGGCCACGGCCCGGCCCGGCACTGCTCGCTAGTCAGTTGTGCTCGGCGAAGATCTCGCGGGCTTCCCGCACGACGTAGTAGACGATGACCAACCCGGCGGCGGGATCAGCCCACCACCAGCCCGCCGCAGCGTTGAGCACTAACGCGAGTAACACTGCGCACGCGAGCAGCCCGTCGATCACCGTCACCCGACTCTCGGTGGTCAACACGGGATTGCCCAGCGACCGGCCCGTGCGGTTCTTGCCGAAGGCCAGCGCGAACATCGCCGCTGCCGTGAAGGCCGTCCATACGATGCCCAGAGGGCTGTGCTGCGGGTGGTAGCCGGCCGCGAACACCACCGTGGTCTGCACGAGCAAGTACACGGCTAGGCCGACGAACGCAACGCCGATCAGCCGCAGTGCGCGGCGTTGCCGGTCCTCGCCGGTCCCGGACAACTCCCACAACACCACTGTGCTGGCGCCGATCTCGATCAGGGAGTCCAGCCCGAACCCGGCCAGCGCTACCGAATGCGCGCGCAGCGCGGCGGTAGCCAAGACGGCGATACCGACGACGTTCCACGCCAACGTCGCAACTTCCAACAGGCGACCGCGTCGCAGCAGCCACCCGTCGCGGGTGAGCTCAACTGGTGGGTCCACTGCGCGATTCTGCCAGCCGAGTGCGCACCGCCCCGGCAACCCAATGGGCTCACCCCCGCGGTGGCGCCTCATCTCGCGGGGGTTCGGAGGTCCTGCCCGTCCTGGACCAATGATGCTCCAGAGCCCGATGACGCACCGGGCGCGAGACCTCAGCGGGCGAACGCGGAGTGTGCTCTGCCGACCGGCGATCCTCCTCGGGCAGGGGCAGCCCGAGCTGATGCCGCCTGGGGCGCTGGTCGGCCCGCCCGGATGTCCCACGTCGAATGGTGCCAGCGTCCGGCGACGTCAAATCGTGCCGCCGGCCGATCGGCCGGCGGCAGCACGCCGCCGCGGAGGTAGCCGCTGAGACTGCCGTACGCGCGCCCGGTGCGGACGGCCAGGTCGTCGACCGAATCGACGGTCCCGACAGCCGAGTCTCGGGCGTCGCATTCCGGCGGGGTGAGCGCACGTTCTAGATGAGAACACGAAACAGCGGGGCCGGGACATCCGTCCCGGCCCCGCTGGTCGCTGATGTTCTAGGTCACGCCTCGGCGGGCGCGTCCCCCTCCGCCGGAGCCGAAGCCGGAGCGGCATCGGCCGGCGCCTCGGGGGTGTCGTCCTTGACGAGCACCAGGCTGATCTTGCCGCGCTGGTCGATGTCGGCGATCTCGACCTGCAGCTTGTCACCCACCGCCACCACGTCCTCGACCTTCCCGATGCGCTTACCCTGGCCGAGCTTGCTGATGTGGACGAGGCCGTCCTTGCCCGGCAGCAGCGAGACGAACGCCCCGAAGGCCGCGGTCTTGACCACGGTGCCGAGGAATCGCTCGCCGACCTTGGGCATCTGCGGGTTGGCGATCGCGTTGATCCGGTCGACTGCCGCCTGCGCGGACAGGCCGTCGGACGCCCCGACGTAGATGGTGCCGTCGTCCTCGATCGTGATGTCGGCACCCGTCTCGTCCTGGATGCCGTTGATCATCTGGCCCTTGGGCCCGATGACCGCACCGATCTTGTCGACCGGGATCTTCACCACTGTGACGCGCGGGGCGTAGGGGCTCATCTCGTCCGGGCGGTCGATCGCCTCGGCCATGACGTCGAGGATGTGCAGCCGCGCGTCCCGCGCCTGCTTGAGCGCAGCGGCCAGCACCTCGGACGGGATGCCGTCGAGCTTGGTGTCGAGCTGCAGCGCGGTCACGAACTCCTTGGTGCCGGCGACCTTGAAGTCCATGTCGCCGAACGCGTCCTCGGCGCCGAGGATGTCGGTGAGCGCGACGTATTCGGTCTTGCCGTCGACGGTGTCGGACACCAGACCCATCGCGATACCGGCCACCGGAGCCCGCAGCGGCACGCCGGCGTTCAGCAGGGCCAGCGTCGAGGCGCAGACCGAGCCCATCGACGTCGAGCCGTTGGAGCTCAGCGCCTCGGACACCTGCCGGATCGCGTACGGGAACTCGTCCCGCGACGGCAGCACCGGCAACAGCGCCCGCTCGGCCAACGCACCGTGGCCGATCTCGCGGCGCTTGGGCGACCCGACCCGGCCGGTCTCACCGGTCGAGAACGGCGGGAAGTTGTAGTTGTGCATGTACCGCTTGGTGCGGTTCGGCGAGAGCGTGTCGAGCTTCTGCTCCAGGCCGAGCATGTTCAGCGTGGTGACGCCGAGGATCTGCGTCTCGCCGCGCTCGAACAGGGCCGAACCGTGCACCCGCGGGACAACCTCGACCTCGGCGGCCAGGGTGCGGATGTCGGTGAGCCCGCGCCCGTCGATGCGAACCTTCTCGCGCAGGATGCGCTGGCGCACCAGCTTCTTGGTCAGTGCGCGGAACGCCGGGCTGATCTCGTGGAAGCGGTCGTCGAACTGCTCGGCCAGCGTGGCCTTGACCTCGTCCTTGATCGCGTCCAGGCGGGATTCACGCTCCTGCTTGTCACCGATGGTCAGCGCGCCGGCCAGCTCGGCCGAGACCGCGCTGTCGACGGCCTCGAACACCTCGTCGGAGTAGTCGAGGAAGACCGGGAACTCGGCGGTCGGCTTCGCCGCGAGCTTGGCCAGCTCGGCCTGGGCGCGGCACAGCTCGGCGATGAACGGCTTGGATGCCTCCAGGCCCTCGGCGACGACCTCCTCGGTCGGCCGGGTCGCCCCGCCCTCGATCAGGGCGACGGAGTGCTCGGTGGCCTCGGCCTCGACCATCATGATCGCGACCTCGCCGGATTCCAGCACCCGGCCGGCAACCACCATGTCGAAGGTGGCCTGCTCGAGCTGGCTGTGGGTCGGGAACCCGATCCACTGGCCCTCGATCAGCGCCACCCGAGTACCGCCGACCGGGCCGCTGAACGGCAGGCCGGAGATCTGGGTGGACGCCGACGCCGCGTTGATGGCGAGGACGTCGTAGGCGTGGTCGGGGTCGAGCGCCATGACCGTGATGACGACCTGGACCTCGTTGCGCAGGCCCTTGACGAACGACGGGCGCAGCGGGCGGTCGATGAGCCGGCAGGTGAGGATGGCGTCCTCGCCCGGGCGGCCTTCGCGGCGGAAGAACGAGCCGGGGATGCGCCCGGCGGCGTACATCCGCTCCTCGACGTCGACCGTCAGCGGGAAGAAGTCGAAGCCCTCACGGGGCTTCTTGCCGGCCGTGGTGGCCGACAGGATCATCGTGTCGTCGTCCAGGTAGGCGACGACGGCGCCGGCGGCCTGCTGGGCCAGCCGACCGGTCTCGAAACGGACCGTGCGGGTGCCGAACTTTCCGTTGTCCAGCGTGGCCTGCGTCTCGAAGACGCCGGCCTCTTGTGCCTCTGTCACAGAGGACTCCTCTCGTACGTGCCGGGCGCGCCTGCGACGTACGAGCACCACACCTGTT
>DASXYL010000105.1:0-38958 GCA_036502575.1 Jatrophihabitantaceae bacterium
ACAGATCGCGGCGATGCCCAGCCAGAAAAGCGAACACACTGCCCGGCTTCAGCAGATGCCCCGCGACCGATTCCACATCCAGCAGATCTCGCTGCTGCTCTGATCGACCCTGCACCCCAAGATCATCCCCAACCAGCAAGATCAACGGGCCGACCGGCACGCGGATTATTCAGGACAGTCCTAGGGCGAATCCGGCCGCGGCGGCGAGGGCACGTTTCATGGACGGAGCTCCTCTCCTGGGGGTGACGAGGCCGATGGGTGGTCGGCTCGTCAGAGGGGGTGAAGGCGAAAATCTCTCACCGAATTCACAGCTGGTCTACACGGACCACACGACCAGTTACTGCCAGGCAGGCAGTAACCAGGTGATGCCCGACTTCGGGGATATCGCGGGGTCTAGGACGCGGGACGGCAGCGGATGCCGGCGATCTCGCCAGCCTCGCCGACCCTGCCAACCCCGCTGACTGCGCCGACCCCGCTGACCAAGCGGCACGCGCCGGCGGCGAACGGAACGACGACGGTGTCCCCTCGGGCCACCGCGAGCGAACCCCAGTCGCCGGACAGTTCGCCCGCGCCGGCGGTCACGACCAGTACGCCGAAGTCCGGCGACAGCGCGCCGGCGCCCACCCGCTCGGCGGTGAAGAACTCCCGTGCTTCATCCGGAAGCAGCGTGCCGTCCGCGCCGCCGCGCAGCTCGGCCAGCCGACCGGGCCGGCACGCCCGTCGATCGACGCAGGCCAGCGCCTCGTCGAAGGACAGGCCCAGCGTGGCGTCCTGCGGGCCGAGCGGGAAGCCGTCCCATTCGAGTAACACCGAGAAATCGGTCGGCTCCTGCAGTTCGACGAGCAGGATGTTCGCGCCGATCGCGTGCGGCAGCCCGGCCGGGCAGAGGATCGCGTCGCCAGCCCGGACCGGGATGCGATTGGTCGTGCCGAGCAGCGCCGCGACGTCCTGCGCCGCGACCCAGCGGGCCAGTTCCTCGGCCTCGACGTCGCGACTGAAGCCGAGGTGAACGGCGGCCTCGGGCGCAGCGTCGAGCACGATCCAGGCCTCGGTCTTGCCGTAGCCGCTGGCCAGGTGGGTGGTGGCGAAGCGCCGGTCGGGGTGGACGTGCACCGGCAGCCGCTGCCCGGCGTCGAGCAGCTTCACCAGCAGTGCGGGATCCGCGCCGAACCGGGCCACGTGCGCGGGGCCCAACCAGGCGACGGGATCCGCCGCGATCGCCTCGGCGAGCAGCCGGCCGTCCGGCAGCGGGCTGAGCCCGGACGGGGCCAGCCCGAATCGCGCCGTGGTCGAGGCGACCCAGTCCTCCGGGCGCGGTTCGAGGTCCAGACCCCGGAAGGCACCGAGCCGGCCCGAGCCGCGGTAGAACGTGGCCGGTTGGTTCGGCCCGAGCGGGATGGGCCGCACGAATCACCTCGTCGGTCGTCTGCCTACGCCGCCGGGCAGCTGCCGGTGAGCAGATGCGTCGGCGCCGGCGCCCCCTGGGGCTGGGGCGCGCATCCGGTCGATGCCAGTGAGCCATCACGATATTGGAAGGTCTGCCAGTAGTTGTGGCCCTGGGCGTAGTTGGGCTGGTAGTCGTTCGTGCTGCCGATGACGTCGAGGTAGCTGTCGCCGTCGAGGTCGACGGCGCGCAGGCCGGGGACGTCGGTCGTGACCGCGGCGGCGGTCGGGTGGATCAGCCGTCCGGCTCGCAGGATCACCATCTCGGCGACGTTCGAGTGCATGCCGACGCTGTCGACCAGGACGCAATTCGGCTCCGGCCCGCGCACCTCGCACGTCAGCCGGCCGTTCCATCCGTCGCCCTGCGGCGAGATCCACCATTGGACGGTGACGCCGTGATCGAGCAGCTCGAGCACGGGGCGGCTGCGGTAGTTCTGCTCGTCGCGGCCGAGCCACAGCGTGATCTTGCGCTGGCCCGGCAGGTCGACCGTCTGGACCGACCGGCAGCCCCAGTCCGCGCAGTCGGCCGGCCGGGGTGCGGCGGTGCTCGGCGTCGGCTGATCCGATCCGCCCGACGACACCGCGGATCCGCAGGCCGCGAGCGCACCGGCGGCGGCCACGACGCAGGCCGCTACCCAACCTCGGCGCTTCCACAACAGCCGCTTCGCTGGCATCAGCATCCCCCCACCTGGGTTGCTAACTACCAGTGAACGCCAATCGGACGGCGAATGCTCGCTGAAGTTGATGATCGCCCCGACGGATGGTTCGTCGATGCGGGTCCGGGGCACCATTGCGGCATGGCCTCCTACTCGGTGAACCCAGACGCGGTCGCACACGCCCGCCGCCTCATCGACACTCGGCAGTACGTCCTCGACAGTGACTGGGGCGAGGTGCAACCCCGGGCCGCCGAGCAGAACGCCTTCCTCGAGTCACACCCGTGGGCGGAGTACGCCTCGTGGCATCTCGGACTGACCGAAGGAGCGGCCGACGAGACCAAGGCCCGCTATGCCTTCGTATTCGGAGACTTCCGGCGCGTGCACCGCACCGGGTTGATCGCCTCGGTCTACCGGGCATCCGAGTGGCGACACAAGGACGTGGAACTGGCGGCCCACGATCTGCTACAGCTGCTGGACGCGAAGTCCGGCTGATACGGGCTCGGCCCGGCCGGCCAGAACGCCGGCGACGGCCTGCGGAACGAGCAGCGCCGCCATGAAGGCGAGCGGCAGACCCCAACCACCGGTGTGCTGGTACAGGGCACCGACCACGACCGGGCACGGAATCGAGATCAGATAGCCGACTCCCTGGGCGAAGGTAGAGAGCTGGACGGTGCCCGACGTCGACCGCGACCGCAGTCCGATCATCGTCAACGCCAAGGGGAACGACGCTTGGGAGACGCCGAGTAGCAGCGCCCAGGCCCACGGGGCGGCCGCCGGAGCGAGCCACAGACCGCCGTAGCCGACCAGGCCGACGGCGGCGAGGGATACCGCCAGGCCACCCTGGCTCGGCCGGCGAGCGGCGAATGTCGGCAGCAACAAGGCGAACGGAATCCCGACTGCCGGGGTGAGGGCGAGCAGGGCGCCGGCGGTACCGGCGGGGACACCGGCATCGCGCATGATCTGCGGCATCCAGCCCAGCACGACGTACGCGCCGGCCGCCTGCAGGCCGAAGAAGACGGCGAGCGACCATGCAGTTCGGCTGTGCAACAGCCGAGCTGAGGACCTGGGCTCGGCCGGCTCGATGTGCACCGGGGCGTCGCGCCGGGCCACCCGCCGGCTGGCCAGCGCCGCCGCAGCGGCGGGAACTGCCCACAGGCCGAGCGAGAGCCGCCAGCTCGCTCCGAGCCAGGTGGCCAGCGGGACGCTGATGGCGGCCGCCAGCGCCGCCCCGGCTGTGAGCGACATCGAGTACAGCCCGGTGAATCTGCCTATTCGGTCGGGGAAATGTCGTTTTCCGATCGCCGGCATCACTACGTTGCCGACCCCGATGCCGGCCAGCGCAACCGCGCTGAAGACCAGGAATCCCACCTGGCCACCGACGGCGAACGGCCGAAGCGCCAACCCCATCGCGAGCACGACCATGGCCACGGCGATCAGGACGTCCGGGCCGAGCCGGCGGGCCAGCCGCGGCGCAGCCGTACCGGCGAGCGCGAAGCACAGGGCCGGCAACGACGTGAGGGCACCGGCCACGGTCGGGCTCATACCGAGGCCGTGCCGAACCTCTTCGAGCAGCGGCCCGACACTGCTGATCGCCGGACGAAGGCTGAACGCGGCGAGCATCGCCGCGCCGCCGACCGCAGTCGTCGCGTAACTGGGACGTGCGGATTGCGTGGCGAGCTGACAATCCGGCATCAGCCGATCATAGAATGATGGGATGAGTATGGCCATGCCCCAGCGGTCGGCGTTGGCCGATCAGACGATCAGCTGGCTGCGCGCCCAGATCACGTCCGGTGCCTGGCCGGTCGGAAGCAAGATCCCAACCGAGCCGGAGCTCGTAGAGCAGCTCAACGTGTCGCGCAACACCGTGCGGGAGGCGGTCCGGGCACTGGCCAACACCGGGCTGCTCGACATCCGGCAGGGCGCGGGCACGTTCGTCCTCGCCACCAGCGAGTTGGCCGGGGTCATGCACCGCCGCTTCGCCGACGCGAATCCCCGACACGTTTCCGAGCTTCGGGCCGCGCTCGAGACGGCGGCCGCTGCGCTCGCCGCCCAGCGGCGCACGAAGAACGACATCAAGGCGCTCAACGCCGCGCTGCAACGTCGCGAGAAGGCCTGGAAGTCAGACGACACGGACCGATTCGTCGACGCCGACGCCGCCTTGCACCTCACGGTCGTAGCCGCCTCGCACAACGACGTGATCTCTGAGCTCTATGCCGACCTCGGCGACGTCGTCCGTCGATTCCTGCGCGCCGACCTGACCCGCGGCCTGCGTCCCGAGCAGTACGTCGACCATGCCCGCCTCGTGCAGGCCATCCGCGACGGGGACGCCGAGACGGCCGTCGCCGAAGCCACGGCACACCCCTTCAGCTGGGAGAGCAACTGGCCCACCTAGTCCGACGGATCCTGACAGTGGCGGTTAGTCGACGACCCCGCACAGGTCTAGGGCGAGCAGGGCCAGGGCCCGGGTGCACACCAGCAGATCGTCCAGGGGGACCGACTCGTTCGGACCGTGCGCGAGCGCGACGTCACCGGGCCCGTAGTGCAGGGTGGGCACGCCGGCCAGATTGGTGAGGAGGCGAAGGTCGCTGCCGTAGGGCGCGGCCCACGTCCGTTGCGGTCGGTCGGACACCTGCGCGTGAGCGGCGCTCATTCGAGGTAGCAGGTCGCTGCCCTCCGGCAACCGCCCGGACGCGAACACCCCGCCCCACCACTCGACGCGCGCCGGATTGTCGCGTAGCCACGGATCCGCGTCGCAGGCCTGGGCCACCGTCCGCTCGAGTTCGGCGCGGGCGGCGTCGACCGGCTCGCCGAGCGCGACTCCCAATCGACCCTCAGCGACGAGCCCGTCCGGCACCGTCGAGGCCCAATCTCCACCGCGCACCGTGCCGATCGAGAGGGGGTAGGCGATGTCCCAGCGGGCGACGAGCGGGTCGACGTGAGCGTTGCGGCGCTGCTCCAGCGTCGACAGCGCCTGCCAGATCGGCCAGAACTTCTCGATCGCACTGACGCCACCCGTGCGGCGCGCCGCGTGCGTGGCTTGTCCGGGCACCCGCAGCCGGAAGGTCAGCGCACCGGCGTTGGCCGGAACGAGATCGAGGTCCGTGGGCTCGGGAATCACGCACGCGTCAGCCCGCCACCCGCGGCGGATCAGGGCGTAGGTGCCGAGCCCGCCGTCCTCCTCCCCCTGGACGCTCGTCAGCAGTACGTCGCCGCCGAGCGGAACCTCGCTACGGACCAGTGCGCGCACCGCGAACAGCGCCGCGACGAGCCCGGCCTTCATGTCGCAGGCACCGCGTCCGTACAGCGTGCCGTCGTCGATGCGGGCCGAGTACGGCTCGCCGTCGGCCCAGGCCGTGGGCTCGCCCGGCGGCACGACGTCGATGTGCCCGTTGAGCATCAGCGAGCGGCCGCCGCCCCGTCCGGGCCGCCGGCCGACCAGACCCCAGGCCTCGTCGCGGGCCACCTCGACGCCAGGGAAGTCCGGCTCGGACTCGAGCTCCGCGAGGGGCAGTTGCCAGTGGTCGATGTCCAGGCCGAGCGCCTCCAACGTACCGGCGAGGTGCGCCTGGACGGCGTTCTCGACGTCCGTCCCGCCGACGCTCGGACGGCGGACCAGGTCGGCGAGGAAGGCCACCTGCGCGGGCGCCGACTCGTCGACCACATCGAGCACTCGGGCCTTCCAGTCAGGACTCACTGTCCAGGCCTTTGAACGGCTTGGTCGTGACGGTAGGCAGCAAGGCTGCGAATCGGCGCTCACGTACACATCCGGTCCAGACGCCGGCACCGTACGCGGCCTGGTCGGCGATCGTCGCGGCCAAGTAGGGGACGGCGGATTCCGGTGGGCGCCGGCGGGCCCAGTCGGCCAGGGGTGGGCCGACGAGCAACGCCGCGGCGACGATGCGGCGGCCCGGCGAACCCCGGGCGATCCCGACGGCGAGCACCGGCGCGGCGAACTGGGCACCCCACCGGCCGACGCCGAGTCCGGTCTGGACCACGCCGCCAGCGTTCGCCCGCACGAGCCCGCGGGTCGGCAGGTCGTGCGTGCGCAGCCGGCGGGCCAGCAGGGACGTCGAGGTGGCGAACGCGGCGAGCGCCAGCGTCGGGCGCCGGGCGAGCACTGCGCCGACGACGAGCGTGGGCCAGGGCTGCAGCACCAAGGGCGCGACGGCGCCGGGATGGCGACGCGTCAACGGCGCTGCGGTGGTGCCGTAGTGGAACCGGCGGCGCAGCCGACCGCCACGCGATCCCGGTGCGGTATGTGCGACGGAGACCGACGGCTCGTAGCGAATCCGCCCGCCGGACCCGATCAGCCGCCACACCAGGTCGACGTCCTCGCCGTAGCGCATCGACTCGTCGAAACCGTCGCACGGTGCTTCGCGCCCGTTGGGGAACAGCGCCGCCCGGCGCACGACCAGCGCGGCCGTCGGCACGTAGGCCACCCGGGTCAGCGGGGCGACCCGGGCCGGACGGTCGCCGAGGTCGAGCGGGGACGCCCCGGCGCTGTTCTCGGTGATCCGCGGCGCGACCGCCACCACGAGCGGATCGGCGAAGTGACCGCCGAGCGCGGTGATCCAGCCGGGCGGCGGGATGCAGTCGCTGTCGAGGAACGCCACGAACTCGGTACCGACGAGGCCCAGCGCCGTGTTGCGCGCCGGCCCCGGGCCACCGTTCACGTCGCGTCGTACCAGCTTCGCGTCGTGCCGGGCGCAGACCGCCTCCACCGCGGACGGGTCGGCCGAGCCGTCATCCACGACCAGGACGGGGTGATCCCGGTCGGCGGCAGCGAGGCAACGCTCGAGCTCGGCCACACGATCGAGCACCGGGATCACCACGGTGACGTCCAAGTCGGCGGGCGCCGGCCGGGGGTGGGCCAGGCCCGCGTCGGTGAGCCGTCGGGCGAGCGCGGCCGCCGCCCGCGAGCTCACCGGACCGGCCCGCAGCTCGGCCAGGGCCCGCATGCCGGCCGCGTTCAACCGCAGCACGCGGGCCGGCGAGCCGCCGAACAGCACGTCGTCGGTGAGCTGCTTGGTGTCGGCGTCGAGGTCGATCCACAGCCCGGCTGGGTACGTCATACCGACAGGCCGCCGTCGACGGGCACCACCGCACCGGTGATGCCGCTGCCGCCGTTGCCGACGAGAAACGCGATCGCCGCGGCTACCTCGTCCGGGCGCAATAGCCGCTCGAGCGGTTGCTGGGCCGCGAACGCCTGGACGTCAGGCAGCGCGTAGAGCCGGGCGCTCTCGTCCAGGATGGCTGTGGACGTCGAGCCCGGGCTGACGGCGTTGGCGGTGATGCCGGTACCGCGCAGCTCGACAGCCAGCGCTCGGACGAAGCCAGTGACGCCGGCCTTCGCGGCGCAGTACGCGGCGAGCATCGGCAGCCCCCGGGTGGCCGCGGCGGACGCGACCGCGACGAACCGTCCGCGCCGGGGCGAAGGGCGGCGCAACAACGCGGGCACGGCGACGCGGGCCAGCGTCAGCACGCCGCCGAGGTCGATGTCGAGCACGGCCCGTTCCTGCTCGAGCGGCAGCTCCCAGGCCGGGACGCCACCCGCGATCACCCCGGCGACGGCGATCGCCGCGTCCAGGCCGCCCCACCGGGCCTCGGCGGCGGCGACGGCGTTCGCGAGCGCCGCGGCGTCACGCGTGTCGGCGACGGCGGTGACCACGACGTCGCTCGCTAGCGCGTCGAGTTCGGCCCGGGTGCCGAGCGGGTACGGGACGTCCGGGTCGTCGGCGCCGCGATCGACGGCAACCACTCGCCAGCCGTCGGCGACGAGCGCGGTGACGGTGGCCGCACCGATGCCGCGCGCGGCGCCGGTGACGAGCGCTACTCGAGCCATGCCTGCACGCTAGCGACCAGGTCGGCCAGCAGCGCGTCGAGCAGCGCAGCGCCCTCGTCGGCCGAAGCCCCGGCCGGGTCGCCCAGCACGCCGTTGGGGCTGACCGCCTTGACCGACAGCGCGCGCAACTTCGGCAACAGCTCGGTGATCGGTCGGGTGTCGCCGGGCGCCGCCCGGTCGAGCCGTACCCGCCTCGGGTCGAGCGCCAGCTGCAGGGACGTCTCGGTGCGCCCGGCGTGCGCGTCGCCGGCGCCGGCACCGTTGCCGTACCGGCTCGGCATCCAGGCGAGCACGTCACGCGACTCGGCGCGTAGCCGAGCCTCCGCCCGCCGCACGGGCGACGCGTTGCCGCCATGGGTCGAGACGAACAGGACTCGGCGAAACGTCAGCGTCGCCGAGCGACCCAGCTCGACGAGCAGCCGCTCCAGCGCGTCCTGGCCGATGGACAGCGTGCCGGGAAATCCGTCGTGCTCGCCACTGGATCCGTACGCGATCGGCGGCGCGACGAGAACGTCAGACCGCGCCGTCGCCAGCCGGGCGCCGAGCGCGACCGCCACGTCGGTGTCGGTGGACAGAGGCAGGTGCGGGCCGTGCTGCTCCGTCGACCCGACCGGGACGGCGAGCACGGCGGCGGCGTCCACCTCTGGCCATGCGTGATCGGCCAGCACGGCCAGGCGCGACGACGCCGGCAATACCCCCTGATGATCTACGGGTTGTGGTGGCCTATCCGCCACAACCCGTAGATCATCACGGGAAGGTCGGGGCATTGCCGGATCCTGCTCAGGCACCGAGCGTCCGGGCGAACGACGGCGGAATGACCAGGTCACCCCGGTCGAGGTCATGCACGGACGAGTGGCCGAGCCCGAGCAGGGCGGAATCGATGCCGCTGCGCAGGATGTCCAGGACGTTCTCGACACCGGCCTGCCCGTTGGCGGCCAGCCCCCACAGGTAGGCGCGGCCGATCATCACGGCGCGGGCGCCCAGGGCAAGCGCCTTGACCACGTCACTGCCGCGTCGCACTCCCCCGTCGAGCACGACCTCGATCTGATCGCCCACCGCGTCCGCAACGGCCGGCAGGCAGCGGATGGTGGCCGGCGTGCTGTCCAGGTTGTTGCCGCCGTGGTTGGACACCGAGATCGCGTCCACGCCGACGGCCACCGCGCGCTTGGCGTCGTCCACGCGGGTGATGCCCTTGAGCATGAGCGGGCCGTCCCACTGGCTGCGCAGCCACTCGACGTCGTCCCATTGCGGCGGCGGGGTCTGCATCCATTCGCCGTAGGCGCCGAAGAACGTCGGCGGGTCCTGCCCGGGCCGGGCCATGTTCGGGACGGTGAGGTCGGGGATGTGCCCGGTGCGCGCGTAGGCGGCGAGCCAGCGGGGGCGGGTGATCGCTTCGGGGGCGAACCGGAGCATCGCCCGCAGGTTGATGCGTTCCGGGATGACCGGGCTGCCCCAGTCGCGTCCGTGCGAGAACGACCAGTCCAGCGTGGCGATCAGCCCGACGGCACCGGCGGCTCGGGCGCGTTCGATGCGCTGCCCGATCTGCTCGCGGGTACCGGACCAGTACAGCTGGAACAGCGTCTGCGGGTTCGCGGCGACGACGTCCTCGACCGGCTTGCTGGCGTAGGAGCTCAGCCCCATCACGGTGCCGCGCGCCGCGGCGGCCCGGGCGACGGCGACCTCGCCGTCGGGATGCACCGCCTGCACCCCGGTCGGCGAGATGATCACCGGCATCGACACCGGCTGGCCGAGCACCGTCGTGGACAGGTCGCGCTGCGCCGGGTGGCCGGCCACGTGCGGCGCGAGACCGAGCTCGCCGAACGCCGCGATGTTGTCGTCGACCGTGACGCCCCGTTCGGAGCCGGCGATCAGCGCGCCGTACACGGACTTGGGCAGCCGCTTCTTGGCCCGCCGCTGCGCCTCGGCGACGCTCTCGAACCACGCACTAGCCATGGCCGACCAGCCCCTTCGCCGGATCGCCGGCCGGAACCGGGTCGAGCACGATCACCTCGGCCGGCCCGGCCACCAGCCCGTCGAGAGCCTGGTTGAGTTGGGCGACAGCCGCTCCCTTGCCGTGCGCGGCCAGGGCGTCGGCGCTGCTCCACCGCTCGACCATGATGAAGCGGTCGGGGGTTTCGTTGAGCGCGTACAGCTCGCAGCCGTCCTCGGCGTGGACGGCGGCGACGGCCGACCGCAGCGCGTCCCGCGTCGGGTCACGATGCTCGGGCAACGGGGTGATCGTCGCGACGACGACGACAGGCATGGGCGTATCTCCTTATTCGAAGGCGGAACTCAGGGCAGGGGCGACGTCGCGGTAGTGCGCCGCCCGGAGCAGCCGGCCGTGGCCGAGCCGGGCCAGGTCGCGCGCCAGGTCGGCGTCGTGCTCGCCGGACGTGTCGAGCAGAACGTCCAGCCGGGCCAGCCGGGTCGCGACAGCACGAGGGTCGGGGCCGGCGTTGTGCACGCAGTCGGACAGCAGCAGGACCCGGGCGTCGCGGGCCGGTACGCGGGACAGCTCGCGCGCCGCGACCTCCAGCGGGAAGGCGATGTTGGTCAGCCCCTTCGCCGGGATCCGCAGCATCGTGTCGAGGAGGCGCTGGGTCGCGACGTGATGGCCCAGGTGGGCGAGGACGGCCGCGTCCGACCAGAAGGCGATCACGGCGAGGTCGTCGCGCGCCAGCTCGGATGCCAGGGCGCCGACCGTTGCCGCGGCGGTGCGTACTCGCTCGCCGCGCATCGATCCCGACACGTCGACGAGCAGCACCACCGAGCGGCGGGTGCGGATCCGCTCGCGCACGATGATGTCGTCCTCGTCGGGCAGCGGATGCTCGACCAGCTGTTCGATGGTGCGGTCCAGGTCGATGTCGTCCGAGCCGCCGCGGTAGCGGACGCTGGCCAGCTCGCCGATGCCGCGCCGGGCGGTGAGGTCGCGGCGGGGGCGGGGCACCGCGAGCCGGCTGGCGATTTGCCGCGCGCGGCGCAGGGTCTCGGCGTCGGGAGCGGCCTCGTCCGGTGGCGCGGTGAGCAGCGTGCCGACCTCGGCGGTCATCGCGGGGGCCGTACTTCCCGCGCGCGGCGCGCGACCGTTACGGCGGTCGGTACCGGTGACGACGACCCCGCCGCCGCCGGACTGGTCGTGCAAGGTCGGCGCCTCATCGAGTTCCTTCGGGCGACGGCGCAGCGGCGGCAGCCGGGCCGGCCGCTCGCTCCGGCGGCGCAGCGGCGAATCGGCCTCGACGGCTCTTCAACCGGGGGCCGCCGCGGCCGGGGCGAGGACGAAGTGGTCCTCCCAGATCTGGCGCAACACCTGCTCGGGGGTCACATCGACCGTCTCGTCCAGGAAGATCCGTCCGGACAACGCGACCACCATCGCGTCGAACACGACCTCGCGGTACTCCTGTTCGGCGTGATCCAGCAACTGCCCGGCGATCAGGGTGAGGTCGATGGCCCCGCGGACGCTGCTGCCCTGCCGGATGTCCTCGTGCTCGCGGGTGGCCCGGGTGAGCGCCACGGCGTCGTCGACCAACCGTCGGTAGACGTCAGCGTCGAGGTCAGGCAGTGGCGCCCGCAACGCGACGATGCCTCGCTCGGAGTCGGCGTCCTGGTAGCCGACCGCCAACCGGCACAACCGATCGTGCACCGACGTCGACAGGCGCGTCGTGCCGACGTTGTCGTACGGGTTCATCGTGGCGATCACGCGAAACGTCGGCTCGGCGGTCACCGTGCCGGCCCGCGGCACCGCAACCTGCCGTTCGGCCATCGCGGTCAGCAGCGTGTTGACGGTGTCCTCGGGCGCCCGATTGAACTCCTCGATGTAGAGGAATCCACCCGCGCGCATGGCCTCGAGCAGTGGCCCGTCGACGAAGTTGTCCGGGCTGTAGTCCTCCCGCAGCACGCGGGCCGGGTTGTGATGCCCGAGCAGCTTGGCCGGGGTCAGGTCGGCGTTGCCCTCGACGAACACCAGCGGGATGCCCCACTCGGCGGTGATCGCCCGCAGCAACGTGCTCTTGCTCGTGCCGGGCGGCCCTTCCAGGACGAGGTCGCGCCCGGCGGCGACCGCGGCCAGCACGAGATCGAGCTCGCGCTCGCGGCCGACCAGGTGCGTGCGCACCCGGTCGCGAACCTCGCCCCCTGACGTCATCGGATCGTGTTACCCGCGTCGACGGTGAACTCCAGGCCCGTGACGTAGCGGCCCTCGTCCGAGGCGAGGAACAGCACGGCGTTGCTGATGTCGCGCGGTTCCACGATCTCGACCGGAAACGTGTTCATGTACAGCGGACCCAGGAGCGGGTCGCTGTTGATCAGCCCCTCGAGACCACCGAGCCCGGTCGTCATCGGGGTGTCGACACCGGTCGGGTGCACGGTGTTGACGCGGATCTTGTGCTGAGCCAGCTCGTTGGCCATCGACTTGGCGATGCCGACAACCCCGTGCTTGGCCGCAACATAAGGCGCCAGGAACGGCAGGCCCTTGATGCCGGCCGTCGAGCTGGTGCAGATGATCGAACCGCCTCCGGCGGCGATCAGGTGCGGCGCGGTGACCACCATCGTGTTCCACACCCCGGTGAGGTTGGTGTCGAGCGTGTCCTGCCAGATCTGCGGAGTGACCTGGTCCCACGACTGCACCGTGCAGATACCCGCGTTGGCGCAGACGATGTCGAGCCGGCCGAGCTGCGCGACTCCGTCGTCGACGGCCTTCTTCAGCCCGGCGGCGTCTCGAACGTCGACGGTCGTCGCGATGATGCGCCGATCCAGCGCCTCGACCTCCTTCACCGTCTCGGCGAGATCGGCCTCGGTCCCCATCGAGTAGGCGACGGTGTCGTAGTCGCGGCACCGGTCGACCGCGATGATGTCGGCGCCCTCCTCGGCGAGGCGGATCGCGTGACTGCGTCCTTGCCCCCGCGCGGCGCCGGTGATGAACGCGACCTTGCCCTCGACCCTGCCGGTCATGATCTGGTCCTCTCCGTTACTTAATCTGTGCGCCGGCGTCGACGGGCAACGTCACGCCGGTGATGTAGCGGGCCTCGTCCGACGCCAGGAACAGCAGCGCGTTGCTGATGTCGACGGCCTCGACCCACTTGATCGGCAGCGCGTTCAGGGTGAGGAACGCGTCGGTCGCGTCGTCGACCGTGGGGTTCTCGAGGTCGGGACGGAACAGCTGGTAAGTGACGTCGTTGCGGATCATCGGCGTGTTCACCGTCGTCGGATGCAGCGAGTTGACCCGGATCGAGTGTGGTGCGAGCTCGAGCGCCAAGGTGCGCATCAGCCCGACGACGCCGTGCTTGGCCGACACATAGTGGCCAATGTTCTCCATGGCGAACAACCCGGCGTCGGAGCTGGTCAGGATGATCGACCCGCCGCGACCGCCGGCTTTCAGATGCGGAATCGCCGCCTTGGCGGTGTGCCACCCGCCGCTCAGGTTCGTGTCGATCATGTCCTGCCAGGTCTGTTCGGGCAGCTCGTCCATCCGGCCCATCGACGAGATCCCGGCGTTGGCGCTGACGATGTCGAGCCGGCCGAGCTGCGCCACCCCGTCGTCGACCGCCTTCTTCATCCCGTCGAAGTCGCGCACGTCGGCCTGGCTGGCGACGATGCGGCGATCCAGCGCCTCGACTTCCTTGACCGTCTGCGCGAGGTCCTCCGGCGTCGCCATCGGATACGGCACCGAGTCAACCTGTGCGCACAGGTCGACGGCGATGATGTCGGCACCCTCCTGCGCCAGTCTTATCGCGTGGCTGCGTCCTTGCCCGCGGGCCGCCCCGGTGATGAATGCGACCTTGCCCTCAACCCTGCCGGTCATCGCGCCCTCACTTCTTGTTGGTGAAGCCGGCGTCGACGGGCAGCGTCACGCCGGTGATGTAGCGGGCGTCGTCGGAGACCAGCCACACGATCGCGTTGGACACGTCGACCGGCTCGATCATGTCGACCGGCAGCGCGTTCGCCATCGCCTGCCCCATGCTCGGATCGGCCTGCAGGAATGCCTGCATGAAGTCATTCACGACCATCGGTGTGTTGACGCCCGTCGGGTGCACGCTGTTGACGCGGATGTTGTGCGGGGCGAGGTAGTTGGCGTACGACCGCATCAGTCCGACGACGCCGTGCTTAGCCGCGGTGTAGCCGAGACCGCCCGGCGTGTTGCCGCCGATGCCGGTGAGGCCGGCGGTCGAGCTGGTCAACACGATCGCCCCGCCCTGGCCTCGCTCGATCATCGCCGGGGCCGCGAGGCGCACCGTGGTATAGACGCCGGTCAGGTTCACGTCGACGACGTCAGCCCACTCCTGATCCTGCGGCGTCATCGACATCGGCGCGATGCCCGCGTTGGCCAGGACGATGTCGACCGGACCGAGCTCGGCGATGCCCGCATCGAGGGCGGCCTGCAGGGCCACGGCGTCGCGCACGTCGACCGGTCGGGCGAAGATCCGGCGATCGAGACCCTCGACCTCCTTGACCGTCTCGGCGAGGTCGTCGGGCGTCGCCATCGGATACGGCACGGTGTCGATCTGCGCGCAGATGTCGACCGCGATGATGTCGGCGCCCTCTTCGGCCAGCCTTACCGCGTGGCTGCGACCCTGGCCCCGGGCCGCGCCGGTGATGAAGGCAACCTTGCCTTCGAGCTTTCCCATGACGCTTTCCTTCCGAGATTCAGCGGGTGATTCCGGCCAGCGGGCTCTCGTCGCAGGCTCGGTCCGGCGGACGCCGGCTGATCGAGACGGCGACCCGGCGGTGCGAATGGTCGCCGGACGGACGCGGCGCAGCATCACCGTCCACTGTGGACAGTGCCTGCGCGCCGTGGCCCTTCACGCATTCGGGGTCGGGGCCGTCCAGCGGCAGGCCGGTGAAGAACTTCGCCGCCATGCAACCGCCCCGGCAGGAATCGAACGCCGAGCACGAGGTACACGCTCCGCTGGTCTGTGCGTGACGCAGGTCGGCGAACAACTCGGACTCGCGCCACACCGTCGTGAAGCCGCCCAGCGAACGGACGTTGCCGGCCAGGAAGTTGTCGTGGATGGCGAACGGGCAGGCGTAGACGTCACCCACCGGATCGATCAGGCAAACGACCCGACCCGCTCCGCACAGATTCAACCCGGGCAGCGACTCGCCGTACGCCGCCAGATGGAAGAACGAGTCACCGGTCAGCACGTTCTCACCGTGGGCCACCAGCCAGTCGTACAGCTGCCGTTGCTGGGCGGCCGTCGGATGCAGCTCGTCCCAGACGTCGGCTCCTCGCCCGGACGGACGCAACCGGGTAAGGCGCAGCTGGGCGCCGTACCGGTCGGCGATCGCCTTGAAATCGTCGAGCTGACCGGCATTCTGCCGAGTGACGACCACCGAGATCTTGAAGCCCTTGAACCCGGCGGCGGCGAGATTCTGCATAGCGCGCAAGGCAGTCGCGTACGAGCCGGTACCCCGCACAGCATCGTTCACGTCGGCGGTCGCCCCGTCCAGGGAGATCTGGACGTCGACGTAGTCGCTCTGGGCGAGCCGTTGCGCCACGGACGGTGTGATCTTCACGCCGTTGGTGGAGAACTTGACGCCCACGTGGTGCTCGGTGGCGTAGTCGACGAGTTCCCAGAAGTCGGGACGCACGGTCGGTTCGCCGCCGCCGATGTTGACGTAGAAGACCTGCATCCGCTCGAGTTCGTCGATCACCGCTTTGCATTCGGCGGTGGACAGCTCGCGCGGATCGCGGCGCCCGGAGCTCGACAGGCAGTGCACGCACGACAGGTTGCAGGCGTAGGTGAGTTCCCAGGTCAGGCAGATCGGGGCATCCAGGCCGTATTGGAACTGCTCGACGAGCGGCAGCGTCATGACTCACTCCTGGCGCGGATCATTTGCGAGCGAGCCAGGGTGGCCAGCGCGCCTTGATAGGAAGGCAGTTCGGCGGCGGCGATGCCCGCAGTCGTGCACGCAGCCCGGGCACTCGACGCGGTGTCGAGCTCGCGGACGACGTTCAGCAAGGCTGGGCTTTTCAGGAACGACAGCCGGCGGGTGCCGAAGTGATAGAGCAATGCCCCGAAGCGTTCGGGCCGGACGGACACCTGCGGATGGAGCTGCCAGGGCGCGTCCAGGTCGAACGCGGTCTCAGTAGACACCGCACATGCCGTCGATCGAGACCTCCTCGACGAGGACGTCCTCGACAGTGACGTCCTCCGTGGTGTCCTCTGCTTCTTCGGTGACGGTGATCGCGGCGTCGCTCATGTCGCGCTCCTCGGGAGTCGTGGGCCTCTGCCTATTCGGCCTATTCGGCACTGAGTGCCGAATACCTTGCACGTTAACGGCACGGGGTGACTTAATCAAGGGGTGCCGTACTCGCAGGCGAAGTCCACATGCAGCAGACTCCGGTCATGACCGAGCCTCGCCGCGGACGGCCTCCCGTCACGAGCCGCCGCGAGCTCGAGCTCATCGCGTTGCGCCTGTTCACCCAGCGCGGCTTCGACGAGACGACGATCGATCACATCGCTGCTGAGGCCGGGGTCAGCCGGCGGACGTTCTTCCGCTACTTCGACACCAAGGCGAACGTGCTGTGGTCCGCGTTCGACACGGAGGTCGACACCATCCGCGCGGCGCTGGCCAGCATGCCCGCGGACATGCCGATGATGGAGGCGATCCGCAAGGCGGTCGTCACCGCGAACCACTACCGCGCCGAGGATGTGCCCGAGTTGCGCACCCGGATCAACCTGATCAGTTCGGTGCCCGACCTCAACGCGAGCGCCGCGGTGCACTACGACGCCTGGGAACGCTCGATCAGCGAGTTCGTCGCGAACCGGATTCGCCAACCGGTCGATTCGCTCTACCCGCTCGCCGTCGGGCGCGCGACCCTCGCGGCCTGCCGAGCGGCCTACGAGCGCTGGGTCGCCCGCGCCGATACCGATCTCACCGTCTACCTGGACGCGGCGTTGCAGGCGCTGGCCGCCGGCTTCGCGCCGGACGCTCTGGCGACGGGGTTCGCGCCGGAGGCACCGGCCGCCGGACGCGTCCGGGATTAGCGATGCGATCGACCGGGCATAACTGGGTGGACGGCGCGTTCGCATGGGGGGCGGCGCGCCGTCCGGCCCCGCGTGCTAACAGCAACACGCGGGGTCGACCTCCCGGTTACCCCGACAAGGAGAGACATGGACATCCCGGATTACCGCAGCTTGGACGGGGTCGAGGTCACCAACCAGGACGAAGAGAAATTAGGCAAGGTCACCGGATTGTTCGTCGATGACACGCGGGACGTGCCGACCTGGGTAGCCGTCCGCAGCGGAATCTTCGGAAACCATCACGCCCTGGTACCGCTGGCCCAGGCCCGCTTCGTCGACGACCGCCTTCTCGTTCCCTACAGCAAGGACGACCTGGCGATCGCACCGCACTACGACCCCGACATCGCGCTCACCGCGGACCAGGAACAGACCCTGTTCGCGCACTACAACGTCGGCTACAGCGACGCCGACGCCCCCGGGCCGCATACCGGCGTGCTCGCCGGTCAGACCGGCCTGATCGGATCGGCGCAGAGCGGCGCGCACCCCGTCGATCTCGGCTCAGTCGAGGTGCTCGCACCGCACGTACCCGGCGTGCCGGGCCTGCCCACCATCGAGGCCTCCCCGCGCCTGCGCCGCTACCAACCGAGAGACGGAGACTGACCCGGCCGACCGCCCTGGTCGTGACTGGGCTCAGGGAATGACGATGGCCTTGCCATCGACCCGGTTCGCGCGCTCTCCGAACAGGGTGGTCGGGACGTCGTCGAGCTTGACGCCGGTGAGCGGCGGCGGCTCCAGCCGTCCGCTTCTGACCAGCTCGGCGAGCCGCTCGAGCACGGCGCTGGACAGCGTGAGCTGGAAGTTGATCCCGTCGACCCCGGCTGCGGCGAGAGCGTCGTGGTCCGCGACGTACTTCGTCGTCACGGCCGTGCCACCGGTTCGGATGAGCGCGGCGAGGCCGGCGAACCCGTCGGCGTCGCTGGCGACATCGATGAGGACGTCGATGTCGTCGGGGTGCGTCTGGCGGACTGCGTCGGCCAGCGCCACCACGGTGTAGTCGACCGTCTCGGCGGCGCCGTAGCCCCTGACCCGTTCGGCGTCGGACTCCCGGACGCCGGCGATGACGTGCGCGCCGGCCTGGGCTGCGAGCTGAGTGACGAACGAGCCAACGCCTCCGGCGGCGCCGACGATCAATGCCGTCCTGCCGGTGAGAGGCGGGAGGGAATCCACGATGCTGAGGGCGGTGCCGCCCGGGGTCGGCAGCGCGGCGGCCACATCGGGCCTGAGTCCGGCGGGGATTCGGGCGAGCGGTGCGTCAGCGCTGACGGCGACCTGCTCGGCGTAGGTGCCCACCGACCCCAGGGGCGGCAGGAGCAGTTGGCCGAACACCTCCTCGCCGGGCGAGAACCGGGTCGCGCTGTCGCCGGCGCCTTGAACGGTGCCGGCCAGATCGGCGCCCAGGATGAACGGGAAGGTGGCCGGCATCAACGCCTGCCAGGCCCCGTCGGCGAGGGCGCGATCCATGGGGTTGACGCCGGCGGCGATGATCTTGATCGAAATCTGACCGGGGCCAGGCTGTGGGTCAGGGAGTTCGGTGACAGTTGCGGCGGCGCCGTACTCGCTGACCGTGATCGCTCGCATGGTCCTCTCCTGCCGCTGACGTGTCGTATAGCCACCCTGGTGGCCGGCAGACCCCGTTCGCATCTGCCAGTGGCTGGTGGTCGGAGCGTGCGGACGCCTGATCATGGATGCTATCGGCGTGGACGCGACTGGAAACCGCCCGCAGGGGCGAGCCGGCTACCGGCGATCCGCGGGGTCGGAGCGGGGCGAGGCGAGGCGCCGGGAACTGCTCGATCGGGTTACCGACGACCTCGGAGTCAATGGCCTGGTCGAGTTCTCGCTCCGGCGGGCCGCACGGGCGGCCGGCACCACGCACAAGGTGCTGCTGTACCACTTCGACGGGCCCGAGGACCTGCTCACCCAGGCGGTCCTGCAACTGCGTGAGCGCCGCATCAGCAACTCTCTGGTCGCCGCCACCGAAGGACCGGTCGGCCGGCCGCTCGCGGACCGAGTGCGCGCGATCTGGCCCGTCCTCGTCGGCGCGGAGTCGTGGGTGCTCGATCAGGCAATCGGCTTGGCGATGTACGACCCGGGGCGCTACGCGGAACTAGCGCGCACGGCGTCCAAGCAGTACCTGCCGACGCTGCTGTCACTCTGCCCGGAACGCTGGTCCGATGAGCGCAAGCTCGAAGTCGCCGAGCTGATCCTCGGGACACTGCGGGGCTTTCTCGTCGAGTGGCGGACCAGCGGGGACGCAGCCGGAATTGCCGCCGGATTCGAGGCTTTGGGCCGGGCGCTGGAACGGGAAGAAGCCGCCGGGGATCCGCCGCCCAGGTAGGTGGACAACTTGCGAACCACGTGGTTCACTTCCGGGAGAGAAGGATCCGATACCGGGGGTGAGGATGTCCGTGGAGCGCGAGAAGGTCCGATTCACGAGCGGCGATACCGAGTGCGCCGCCTGGCACTATCCGGGAACCAACAGCGCCTGCGTGATCATGGCCGGCGGTGGCGGGGTGACCAAGGAACCGGGCACCGACCGGTTCGCGAAACGATTCAACGACGCCGGGTTCGCCGTCCTCGCCTTCGACTACCGCCGGCTCGGAGAAAGCGGTGGGCAGCCGCGCCAGATCGTGCGTATGGGTGAGCAGCTCACCGATTGGCGGGCCGCGATCGCTTTCGCCGTGACGCTGCCCGGAGTCGACGCGACCCGGCTCGCTGCCTGGGGCTTCTCGCTGTCCGGTGGTCACCTGTTCCGGGTCGCTGCGGCCAACCCGCAGCTGGCGGCGGCGATCGCGCAGACCGCGCTCGCCGACGGTCCGGTTGCATCGCGCCAGGCCGCGCGTCACCAGAAGCCACTCGCGATGTTGCGCCTCACCGGTCGGGGCATTCTCGACGCCGTCGGCGGCTTCCTCGGCCGACGCCCCCTGCTGGTACCGCTCGCCGGCGAACCCAGGACCGTCTCGATGCTCACCACCCCGGACGGCCTCGACGGCAACCGGGCGCTCAACCCGAACAACGTGTACCCGGATTGGCAACAGGCGATCGCCGCGCGTTCCGCGCTGCGCATCATGCTCTACCGGCCCGGCCGCTACGCGTCCCGGGTGCGGTGTCCGATGCTCGTCCTCGCCTGCGACCAGGATCAGTCAGCGCTCGCCGAGCCCGCCGTCCGGGCGGCGAAACGCGCTCCCCGTGGAGAAGTCGTCCGGATGCCCGGCGGGCACTACGCGCCGTTCCTGGACGGTCACGAGCCGGCTGTCGAGGCCGAGCTGTCCTTCCTGCGCCGGCACCTACTCGAACCTGCGGAGCGTCCCACCGTCGGCGCCGACTTGGTCCGCTGAGGTAGCCGTGCCCGCGATCGAGCTGTCCGCCGGGACGATCGACTACGAGGACACCGGCGGCGCCGGCCCGACGATCGTGCTGTTGCACGGGCTGATGATGGACGCATCACTGTGGGACGAGCCGATCGCCCAGCTGGAAGTCGATCACCGGTGTGTGGCCCCGACCCTGCCGCTCGGCGCGCATCGTCACGCGATGCCTGACGTCGATCTGTCGCTGCCCGCGATAGCTCGGCTGGTCGCGGAGTTCCTCGACCGACTCGATCTGCACGACGTCGTCCTCGTCGGCAATGACACGGGCGGGGCGCTCGTGCAGCTGATCATGGCCGACGGCACCGCCCGCGTGGGACGGGTCGTGCTCGTCTCCTGCGACGCATTCGACAACTTCCCGCCCGGGCTGACCGGCCGCACACTCGTGCGCACCGGCCGGCTCTCGCCCCGGCTGTTCGGGCTGTTCATGCAGCAGATGCGACTTCGGATGACCCGGCGGCTCCCGATCGCGTTCGGGTGGCTGACCAAGCGAGGCGACGCCGCCACCGCCCGGTGGATGAAACCGGTCCTGAAGCAACCGGAGATCCGCCGCGACGCCGTGCGAGTGCTGCGCGCGATCAGAGCCGAGCCGGACCTCCTGGTCGAGGCGGCCGAGCGCCTGCCGAAGTTCGAGGGTCCCGCCCTCGTGGTCTGGGCCGCCGGCGACCGGGTGATGCCGCCCGAGCACGGCCGGCGCCTTGCCGCATTGCTCCCGCAGGGACGGCTGGTCGAGGTCGACGACAGCTACACGCTCATCCCCCTGGACCAGCCGGCCCGGCTCGCTGCGGTCATTCGGGAATTCGCGTCGGACGGGTGACGTCGGCGTTCTGGGCCGCGGCGACGAACCGGGCGAACGACTCGTCGTAGTCCGCGCCGCCGGGCGTCGGCGCGGGTCGCTGGTCGAGCGCCGGCGCCGGCGAGACCAGCCCGGCCCGCTCGGCGGCGAGCAGGGCGGCGCCGGCGGCAACTGCCTCGGGCTCCGTCACGAGACGCAGCGGCCACGGCATGACCTGCGCCTTCACCCGTATCCAGGCCGGGTTGGCGACCACCGGCCGGCCGAGCACTGTCACGGGCGGCGCGACGAGGCCGGCGAGGCGGAACTGTTCCCGCGCGATCCACCGGGCGTGCAGGCACAGCCCCTCCAGCATCGCCCGCGCGAGGTACGCCGGCGACTGATCAGAGCGTCCGATGATCCGCAGCCGGGCTGAGGGATCGGGGTCGGGGGCCTGCCGCCCGGACAGGTACGGCAGTACCAGCACCTCGGTCGGCCGGTCGCCCAGGTTCTGCACCTGCGCGAACAGCTCGTCCGCATCGATGCCGCCGCTCTCGTGCTCGAGCCACCACCGCACGACCGCGCCGGCGGTCGACGATCCGGCGAGGACGGCTCGGTGGACGCCGCCGACGGTCACGACGGCACTCATGCCGGCCCGCGCCACCTCGATCGGATCGGGCGGTATAGCCACCACCGACATGATCGCCTCGGCGGTGCCGAGCGAGTCAGCCACGTCGCCGGGCTGGCGAACCCCCGCGGCGTACGCGCCGACGGCGTGGTCGTGCCCGGCGATGACGACCGGCGTGCCGAGCGGCAGGCCGAACGCCGGATCGCTGACCCGGCCCGCGATCCCGCCGGTCACGACGTCGGGCAACTGCTCCGGACGCAGCCCCACGTCGCCCAGCAGCTCGGCATCGAACCCGCCCGGGAGCGCCGCGCCGGGCGACGGCAGCCGGTAGGCCATCGTCCGGCCGGCCAGGGTGTGGTCGGTGGCCAGCCGGCCGGTGAGCAGCCGACCGGCGAGGTCGGCGGCCCCGGCCCAGCGGGCCATCGCCGACCACGTCCCGGGGCGGTGGGTCCGCAACCAGGCCCACGTCGCCAGCGGCACCTTGGCGCTCGGCCGAACCCCCGTCGCCGCGACGAGAGCAGTCCAGCCGAGTCGGTGCGACAGGTCCTCGGCCTCGACGACGGCGCGATGCCCGTCCCAGCGCAGCCAGTCACCGATCGGGACGCCTGACGCGTCGAGGGGTACGCCGGTCTCGGCCATCGAAGCGATGCCGACCACGTCCGGAGCCGGGGCGCCGTCCATTACTCGGCGCAGCAGGGCGGACACCGTGACCGCGAGGTCGGCCGGGGCCGGGGTGGGCGCCGAGGCGACCGCACGCACGCGTACGGCCGAGGAGCTCGTCTCGACCAGAGCGACCTTGGTGTTCGTGGTTCCCAGGTCGATCCCCACGCAGGTCGGCACGCCCCATTGTGTTCACAGTTCCGGATCATGAATCAGCGAGGCCCCGGACGACGGTGTCCGGGGACCCGCTGAGCTCGGGAGCGTCAGTGGTCGAACGCGTCCTTGACCTTCTCCCCTGCGTTCTTCAGATCGGACTTGGCCTGATCGCCCCGGCCGCGCTCCTCGATGTCGCGATCGCCGGTGACCTTGCCCAGGGCTTCCTTCGCCTTGCCTTCCAAGTCTTCGACCTTGTTCTTCATCTTGTCGGTGGCGCTCATGTTCACTTCCCTTCTCGATAACTCGCGGTCCCCTCCCTGTAGATGGCCTACCCGGGTCACCGAGATCCGAACCCCGTCAGCGGCCGCTACCGTCGTGCGCGTAGCCCGGGTGGCCGGGCGGCGGGATGGACTCGCTCGGGACGGGCTCGTTCGCGGCATGGCGAGCCGGCCACGCCTGGGGACCGTCGCCGCCGACCCTCTCCTCGGTTGCATCGTCGGTCGCCGCGACTTGCACGAGCCGGTCGAACAGCAACCGGTAGTGCAGGAAGGCCCCGCGCAGATCCTCGGTGTCGGCCTGCTGGGACCCGGCCCGGTCGTAGACGCCGTGGGCGTGCCGGTAGTTGTCGACGACATCGGGGTAGTCGACCGAGATCAAGGTCGCCTGCGCCTGGAAACCGTCGGTCGGATATCCGCGAGCACCCATGAGCCGAGTCACCAAGCCGTCAGCGGCGACAACCGCGTTGGACGGCTGGTCCACGAAGCGTTCCTGCAGGTCACGCCACTCCGCCACGAACCGCACCCGCGTCTGCGCCGGCAGCGGCTTGATCTCGATTCGGGCCCGCTGCTTCTCGCGACCGCGCAGCTCCGCTTCGGCCCGCCGGCGGCCTTCCCGAGCCTGCACCTCTCGGTCGTACTCCGGCCCGAAGTTGCGCCGCAACCGCGCCGTCCGGCGCTGCGAGAACAGCGCCACGGCGAACAGCCCGACGACGACCACGATGCCGACGGCGATGAGGACCCACGTCCAGGTAGCCATCAGTTCCTCCTTGGAATTCGCTGTGCCTTTCTCATACCCGCGGGCCGCGTCGAACTAAACAAAGATCAAACTTCGCGGGCCGCCACACACGCGTCTCAGCGGCATCAGGCAGGATCGGCCCATGCTGGGTTTGCCAGATCATGTGACTGCCTGCCTCTTCGACCTGGACGGCGTCCTGACCGATACGGCCAGCGTCCACCGCGCGGCGTGGAAAGAGACGTTCGACGCCTACCTGTCCGCCCACGGCGGCGCCCCGTTCACCGACGACGACTACGACGACTACGTCGACGGCAAGCCCCGCGCGGACGGCGTGCGCGACTTCCTGGCCTCGCGGGGCATCCAGCTGCCCGAGGGGCAGCCCGACGACCCGCCGGGACACGACACCGTTCACGGCATCGGCAACCGCAAGAACGAGCTGCTCCTCGAGCGCATCCATCGCGACGGAGTCACCGTGTACGAGGGCTCGCGGCGCTACCTCGCCCTCGCGCGTGACGCCGGCCTGGCCCGGGCCGTCGTGTCGTCCAGTGCGAACGCCGTGAGCGTCCTGAAGGTCACGGGCCTGGACGAGTTCATCCAGGCCGTCGTCGACGGGAACACCATCGAGCAGAAGCGACTACCCGGCAAGTCGGCTCCGGATTCGTTCCTCGCCGGCGCTGAATTGCTGCACGTCGCGCCGGGCGCGGCCGCCGTGTTCGAGGACGCGCTCGCCGGAGTCGCCGCGGGGCGGGCCGGCAACTTCGGCTTCGTCGTCGGGGTCAACCGGCTCGGCGCGGATCACGAGCGCGGCCTGCGCGAGCACGGCGCCGATACCGTCGTGTCCGACCTCGCGGACCTCGCATGATCCCCGAGCCGCGCTTCCCGGTGGAGCAGTGGTCCATCCGCGAACTGGGCCTCGACCTCGACCAGCTCGCCCAGTCCGAGTCGGTGTTCGCCCTGTCCAACGGCCACATCGGCATCCGCGGCAACCTCGACGAAGGCGATCCGCACGGGCTGCCGGGCACCTACCTGAACTCGTTCTACGAGACCCGGCCGCTGCCCTATGCCGAGTCGGGGTACGGCTTCCCCGAGATGGGTCAGACGGTCATCAACGTCACTGACGGCAAGCTCATCCGGCTGCTCGTCGATGACGAACCGTTCGATCTGCGCTACGGCACGCTGCACCACCACGAGCGGATCCTCGACCTCCGATCCGGCCTGCTGCATCGCGTGGTCGAGTGGGAGTCGCCGGCCGGACAGGTCGTTCGGGTGCGGTCGACCCGGCTGGTTTCGCTGACCCAGCGATCAGTCATGGCGATCCGTTACGAGGTCGAGGCGGTCAGCCATCCGGCGCGCGTCGTCATCCAGTCCGAGCTCGTCGCCAACGAGGAACTGCCGGCGCAGTCGAGTGATCCGCGAGTGGCCGCCGTGCTCGAGGCACCGCTGCAGGCCGAGGACCACTTCGGCAAAGACACCCGCGCGCTGCTCGTCCACCGGACGCGGTCCAGCCAGCTCCGCATGGCCGCGGCCATGGAGAACACCTTCGTCGGCAGCGGCACCCCCGCTCTGGAAGTACAGCCGGACTGGGCTCGCGTGACCGGCGGGACAACACTTGCCCCGGGCGAGCGCCTGACGTTGACGAAGTTCGTCGCCTACGGATGGTCCAGCCTGCGGTCGCTGCCGGCGCTGCGCGATCAGGTCGACGGAGCCCTGAGCATGGTGGCCTACACCGGCTGGGATCAGCTCGTCGCCGACCAGCGAGCAGCACTGGACGAGTTCTGGCACGGCGCGGACGTCTCGCTGGAGGGCGACGACACCGTGCAGCAGGCGGTGCGCTTCGGGCTGTTCCACACGATGCAGGCCGCCGCCCGGGCCGAGCAGCGAGCCATCCCGGCCAAGGGCCTTACCGGACCCGGCTATGACGGCCACGCGTTCTGGGACACCGAGAGCTTCGTGTTGCCGGTGCTCACCGCCACCGTTCCGAAGGCCGCCGCGGACGCTCTACGGTGGCGGCACGACACGCTCGACCTCGCCCGCGACCGCGCCGAGGCCCTGCGAATGCGCGGAGCGACGTTCCCGTGGCGCACGATCAGGGGCCATGAATGCTCCGGCTACTGGCCGGCCAGTACGGCGGCGATGCACGTGAACGCCGATATCGCGACCGCTGCTATCCGCTACGTCGATTGGACCGGTGACGAGGACTTCGACCGTACCGAGGCGCTGCCCATGCTCGTCGAGACGGCGCGCCTGTGGGCGTCGGCCGGCTATCACGGCGACGACGGCTACTTCCACCTGGACGGAGTCACCGGTCCGGACGAGTACAGCGCGCTGGCCGACGACAACATCTACACGAATCTGATGGCGCGGCTGAACCTGCTCGGAGCCGCGGACACTGCGGAGCGATGGCCCGACGACGCCGCGGGCCTCGGCGTCACCGCCGGCGAGACCGCTGCCTGGCGCGCCGCCGCCGATGCCATGTCGATGCCGTACGACGATGACAAGCGCGTCCATCAACAGGATCGTGGCTTCACCCAACACCAGGTATGGGACTTCGAGCGCACGGCGAAGTCCGCCGGATACCCACTGTTGCTGCACGCGCCATACTTCGACATCTACCGCAAGCAGGTCGTCAAGCAGGCGGATCTCGTCCTCGCGATGCACTGGTGCGGCGACCGATTCACGTTCGAGGAGAAGGCGCGCGCGTTCGCGTACTACGAGCCGCTCACCGTCCGGGACTCGTCACTGTCGGCCTGCACCCAGGCCGTGCTCGCCGCCGAGACCGGCCACCTCGAACTCGCCCACGACTATCTCGCCGAGGCCGCGCTGATGGATCTCGCCGACCTCGAGCACAACTCCCGCGACGGGCTGCACATCGCGTCACTGGCCGGCGCCTGGATCGCCCTCGTCGCCGGGTTCGGCGGAATGCGCGACCACGGCGGAACCTTGAGCTTCCACCCGCAGCTGCCGCCGGGGATCAGCCGGTTGAGCTTCGCGATGCGGCGGCGGGGCGCAACAATCCAGGTCGCCGTCACGCCGGAGGCAGCCGTATACACCCGGCTCGACGGACCGGCGATCGAGATCCAGCACGGCGACGAGACGTTCACCCTCGACGGGGCGCCCGTAACGCGTCCCGTGCACCTGGTCACACCGATCACCCCGACCCCGCAACAGCCGGCCGGCCGCGCCCCTGCCCGCTCCAGCTAGCGCTGGCGCTTCTCCGGACGCTGCGAGGGATGACCTCTCGACACCACCGGGTCGCGCCGGTGGCGTTTGTGGTCCGATTCTAAGACGGCAGCGACGAGGAGTTGGTTGCCCTGTTCCGTTGGGCGCTCGGCTTTGCGGCGCGTTGCAGTCGCTCTGCCTGACTAAATCCTCCCTACGAAATAGGGGAAAACTCTCTGGACGCCGCCGAGGTGCGCTGGTGACGTTGCAGGTGCGTTGTGGTCCGGTTCTACGACGGCAGCGACGAGGAATTGGTTGCCCGCTTCCGTTGGGTGCCCGACTTGCGGCCCGTTGCAGTCACTCCGCTCGACTCAATTCTTCTTATAAAATAAGGGGAATCTCTCTAGACACGGCCGGCTTCGTGTTGGTAAACTAGCACGTATGTTCGAGGGTGAGGAGGGCGCTGCCGCATCACTGGCTGCCCTGCTCGACCAACTCTCCACCACGGTCGACGCGCTGATTGCCCTGGATCTGACCCGTCTGGACCGGGACCACCTGCTCGAGCTGTTGCGTGGGGTGGAGACGCAGCGCCGGCGGTTGCCGGTGGTCGATCACGCTCTGATCGCCGAACTTGACCATCGCGGCGCGGCTGGTGAGTTGATGGCCCGGGACACTCCCACGTTGTTGCGGGAGGTGTTGCGGGTGACGCCGCGGGAGGCGCAGGCCCGTCACGAAGCCGCCCTGGATCTGGGTCCCAGTCGGTCCTTCGCCGGACAGCCGCGCCCGCCGCTGCTGCCGGTGGTGGCCGCAGCTCAAGCCGAGGGGGCGATCTCGGCGGAGCACGCCAAGGTCATCCGCGGGGTGATCGCGGAGCTGCCGGCCGAGGTGGAGTTCGAGCACGGCGCCGCGGTGGAGGCTCGGCTGGTGGCGGAGGCTCGCCGGTTCGACCCGTCGGTGTTGGCGACGTTGGCGCGGCGGGTGGTCGCGTTGTTGAACCCCGACGGTGTGCTGGCTGATGACGTCGAGCATGACCGGCGACGGCACGCGTCGTTGACCGGGAATCGCGACGGGTCCGGGGTGCTGCGGGCGCACCTGACCCCGGCCGTGTTGGCGCAGTGGCAGGCGGTGCTCGACCCCCTCGCCGCACCCCGACCGTCAGACGCCGACGGGCCCGATGTTCGCTCACCCGGGCAGCGGATGCACGACGCCCTCGCCGACGCCGCCCACAAGTTGTTGGCGTCGAACGACCTGCCCCCGTCGGGCGGTGTCCCGGCCACGGTGCTGCTCACCCTGACCCTGGATCAACTCGAGACCCGCACCGGACACGTCACCACCGCCCACGGCGGCACCATCTCCGTCCACGAAGCCTTGAAACAAGCCGGGGACGCCAATGTGATCCCCGTTGTGATCGGCGACGAGGGCATCCTGGCCTACGGCCAAGCCCGCCGCACCGCCACCACCCACCAACGCCTCGCCCTGGCCGCCCGCGATGGTGGCTGTTGTTTCCCCGGCTGCGACGCCCCACCGGGGTGGACGCAGGTTCACCACATCCTCAACTGGGCCCTCGGCGGCGGCACCGACCTCATCAATCTCTGTCTGCTGTGTGGATTCCATCACCGCGAGCACGAGAAACGCGGCTGGCACGTCGTCATAAAACACGGCCAGCCGTGGTGGACCCCACCCGCCCACATCGACCCGAGCCGAACACCCATCCGCAACACCATTCGCGACCCAGTAGGTGTCTAGCGACGTGCCCGCCACCGGTCTCGCTGTCTGTGCGCATGATCGGTCGTCAGCCACTGTCGTGGTTGGTGCGGAAGGTGGTTGCCGGCCGTGATCACGACCGCGCCCAAGATCACCGCGACGCCCTGGACTGCCTGATCAGCGCTCGCGCGATCGAGATGGCGGCTGTCCGGTCCGAGCCGAAGACCTCATCGCGCGAGCGCGGGTTCGAGGGAGCGCGGGGGCGCGCGGGCGCGGGGTCGAACGGGCGCGAGCGGGCGATCAGCGATCAGGACCACCCCGGCGAGCAACGTCAGGAGGACCGACGCCTCGGTCGCCACACCGACAACTAACACCATCGAACGTCACCCGCCACGCACGTCACCCACGGCCGAACCTCAGCGGCCCAGACGCGTCCGCCGGCCGACTGGGCGCTTCCCGCCGACCGGCGCAGCCATCCCGCCCGACTGGTAGCGTCTCGGAGGCAATTTGGTCCCACCCACCGGAGAGGGGCTCATGTCCGAGGTACCCCCAGCCGCTACCCCGCCCCCGTCCACAGACAGCCTGTTGCCCCAGCTGGTACAGCACCTGCGGCAGAACCGCACCGGGCTGCGCCAGGAGTGGGCCCGCCGGATCACCGAGGCTCAGCTGCTGACCGCCATGACGCCGGAGGAGATCTTCTCCGAGGCCACGTCGGTGTACGACAACTACGTCGAGGTACTGGAGACGGGCAGCGTCGAAGCGCTGCAGGCCTACGCTCGCGACCTGTCCGAACGCATCATCCCGCGGGGCGTCGAGACCGACGAGGTGCTCGGCATCGTGCTGCTCCTGCGTGACGTCTTGGCTCGCTCGCTGTTCGAGAAGTATCAGGGCGACTTCGAGCTGTTCAACCGGGTGCTGGACGCGTACGAGCCGGCCGCGAACCGCATCGCCGCAACCGTGGGTGTGAGCTTCGTCCAGGAGCGCGAGCGGGTCATTCGCCAGCAGCAGGAGGCGATCCGCGAGCTGTCGACCCCGGTGCTGCAGGTGCGCGAGCGGCTGCTGATCCTGCCGATCATCGGCGTCCTGGACGGGCAGCGGGCCCGGCAGCTGACCGAACAGCTGCTGCGCGCGATCCGCGCCAACCGGGCCAAGGTCGTCGTCATCGACATCACCGGCGTTCCCGAGATCGACTCGACGGTGGCCAATCACCTGGTGCAAACCGTCGACGCGTCCGGCCTGATGGGCGCCAGCGTGATCATCACCGGCCTCTCGTCGGAGATCGCGCTGACGCTCGTGACGATCGGCGTGGACCTGTCCAAGATGAGCGCGGTCGGCGACCTGCAGGGCGGTATCGAACAGGCCGAACGCTTGCTGGGGTACGAGGTGAGTCACGTCGGCGAGCCCGCCCTCGACGGACGCTGACGCACTATGCCTGTTCCGATCCTCAAGCAGGGCAGCTACCTGATCGCATCGATCCAGGCCGCCATGTCCGATGCTGACGCCGAGCAATTGCAGGACGATCTGATGAACCGGGTCGGCACCTTCCGGTCCAAGGGCATCATCGTCGACGTCACGGCGGTCGACGTCATGGACTCCTTCGCCGCCCGCTCACTTCGCACCATCGCGCACATGACGAATCTGCGCGGCGCCGAAACGGTCGTGGTCGGCATCCAGCCCGAGGTCGCGTTCGCGATGGTGCAGCTCGGTATGACGTTCGAGGACGTCCACACCGCTCTCGACCTCGAAGAGGGCCTCGCCTTTCTCAACCGCCGTGTCGGGGACAGAAGCTCCAATGACCGCACTTGACACGGTGATCGCCATCGACAGTGCGGATGACATCGTCACCGCTCGGCAAGCCGGCCGAGAACTCGCCACGAAGCTGAAGTTCTCGCTCACGGACGTCACGATGATCGCTACGGCGATCTCCGAGGTGGCCCGCAACATCTCCAAGTACGCCGGCCGAGGTGAGATCCGCCTGGGTGTGACGGAGCGCCACGGACGTGACGTGCTGATCGTCCAGGCGGTGGACGACGGCCCGGGCATCGCCGACACCGAGCAGGCGCTCGAGGACGGCTTCTCGACCAGCTCGGGACTCGGGCTCGGCCTGCCCGGTTCGCGCCGGCTGATGGACGACTTCGACGTGCAGTCACAGCTGGGCGCCGGAACCACGGTCACGATGTGGAAATGGTTGCCGTCCAGTGTTTGAGACCGGACGTCTGGGCCCGCTCGAATGGGCCGTTGCCGGGCGACCGCTCGCCGGCGAGAGTGTGTCCGGTGACGGCTGGCTGGTCGTCGAGTCCGCGGACCAGGCGCTGTTCGGCGCCATCGACGGGCTGGGCCACGGGGAAGCCGCGGCCGTCGCCACCCAGCTGGCCACCAAGGTCGTCAGCGAGAACCCGGGTGCGCCGCTCGACGAGCTGTTCGCGCTGTGCCATCACGCGTTGGAAGGAACCCGCGGCAGCGCGATGACGCTGGTGCGGATCGGCCTGGAGGACGGGCCATTGTCGTGGCTCGGCATCGGCAATGTGGCCGCATACCTCGTCCGGGTGAGCACGACCGGATCGGTCGTCGCGGAGGCCGCCATGCTGCGTGGCGGGATCATCGGACAGCAGTTGCCGTCGCCGCTGCGGGTCCGCGATACCGACATGCTGCCCGGGGATCTCCTGCTCCTCGGCACCGACGGCTTGGCCAGTGGCTTCGCCGAGGCGGCGGACCTGAGCATGCCGACCGGGCCGTTGGTCACGGAGATCCTCGAGAACTGCGCCAAAGGCAACGACGATGCTCTGCTCCTGGCCGTGCGAAACCGAGGACCGTCGCGATGACCAACTCCCGCGAAGGATTTGCTGCTGCGTACGTGGCGGCGCTCGCCCAGCATCTGGCTGCACCGAACGAGACGAGCCTGGAGGTGGCCGACGAGCTCGGCCGCCGGGCGTTGAGCGAGGACGTCAGCATCCTCGAGATCGTCGAACACCACGTCCAGCTCGTCTCCGAGCTCGCCGCCGGGCAGGCCTCCGAGCAGAGCCGCGCGACCCAGCAGGCAGCCCTGCAGTTCCTGCTTCAGACGTTGACGCCGCTCGACGTCGCAACCCGCGGCTTCGCCGAGGGCACCCGCAGCTATCAGCTGCAGCTGGCGCGCGCGGAGGCTCTGGCCGAGCTCGATGCCACCAAGACCCGGTTCTTCCAGAACGTCAGCCACGAGTTCCGTACTCCGTTGACGCTCCTGCTCGGGCCGCTCAACGACGTACTCGCCGAGTCCGAGGTCCAGCTCCCGCCCGCCCATCGCTCCGGTCTGGACGAGGCTCTGCGGGCCGGGCGGCGGCTCGGACGGCTGGTCGATGCCCTGCTCGACATCGCCCGAGCCGAGTCCGGTGAACTCAAGGTCGATCTCGAGCCGACGGATCTCGCCGAGCTGACCGCCGACTGCGCCAGCATGTTCCGCTCCGCCGTCGAGAACGCCGGCCTCGAGCTCGTCATCGACACCCCGCCGCTGCCCCAACCGGTCCTCGTCGATCGCGAGCGATGGGTGCAGGTCGTGTCCAACCTGCTCTCCAACGCGGTGAAGTTCACTTCGTCCGGCACGATCAGCGTCAGCTTGACTGCTCACGACCAGCGCATCGATCTGGTGGTTGCCGACACCGGTATCGGCATCCCGACCGACGAGCTCGAGCACGTCTTCACCCGCTTCCACCAGGTCCCCGAGGCCGGCAACCAGCGCGAGGGCGCCGGCATCGGGCTGTCGTTGGTGCGCGACCTGGTCCGCGCTCACGACGGCGAGATCAGCGTTCGCAGTACACCCGGCGCGGGCAGCACATTCACGGTCACCATACCGCTGCGTACGGGCACCGCCGAGGCCCGGCCGCTATCCACCCCTGAGTCGGCAGTGGTCGTCGCCGCGCAGCCCCGCCCAGCCTCCGTCATCGAACACCCGGCGGCCGATGGCACCCAGGGGACGGTTCTCGTCGTCGAGGACAACCCCGATCTGCGCAACTACATCTCGCGGCTGCTGCACGCCGACGGGTGGGCTGTGCATGCGGTCGCTGACGCCGAGACCGCGTTGCAGGAGGCTCAACACCTACAGCCGGACGTCGTTCTCTCCGACATCATGTTGCCCGGCCGCGACGGGCTCGAGCTGCTGCGCACCATTCGGGCGGTCGACGAGCTGCACCGCATCCCCGTCATCCTCCTGACGGCCCGCGCCGGCGCCGAGTCGACCGTCGAAGGCTTCAGCTCGGGAGCCGACGACTACATCGTCAAGCCGTTCGACCGCAACGAGCTGCTGGCCAGGGTCCGGATCCATGCCGAGTTGGCGCGGTTGCGCGACTACGCGCTTGATCAGGCCGCGAACAAGGTCGCCAACCTGCAGACGGCGTTGGCCACCAATCGGCAGATCGGGGCGGCCATCGGCGTCATCATGGCCACCCAGAAGCTCACCAACGAGCAGGCGTTCGACCTGATGCGCGAGGTCAGCCAGAGCACCCACCGCAAGTTGCGCGACCTCGCCGACGAGATCCTCTACACCGGGCGGCTGGACCCGTAGGACTCACCCGACGCTGGGCGCATCGGGTGCACCAGACTCCTCCGTGTCGGCGAAGAACGAGATCCGGCCGTTCGTCTCCAGGACGGCCACGCGGATGTCGGAGAAGCGTTGCAGGCCTTGCTCCCGGGCGGCCGACATCAAGTCGTCGATGGATACCCGTTCACTTCGCATGGTCGCGATGAGCGGCTCGCCGTGGTCGACGATCACGACCGGTATCCCGTGCGTGAGTGGCCGGCCGAAGCTGAACCGGGTGTTCACCCATGAGATCAGCACCGTGAGCAGCGAGAACACCCCGACCGCCAGCACGGCCGAGGTCACCGAGTAGTCCTGCTGGGTCACGGCCTGCTGGACCAGGTCGCCCATCGTGACGTACAGAAGCAGTTGGAAGGTGCTCAGTTCGCCGAGCGTCGACCGTCCGGTGACCCGGGTGATGAACCAGAGGAACGCGAAGACGAACAGCGCGCGGAACACGATCTCCATCAGGGCACCAACCAGGTTCGTATCGAGGTGCGGGCCAGCTCGTGTCCCTGGACGATCAGCTTCACGGTGGCCGACTTGCCCAGCTGGCTACCCGGCTGGATGTAGGCGTCGAAGTCCATGAGAAAGTCGTCGCCGCTCGGTGGCTTGCTGAAGGTCAGGTACACGAAGCGGCCGTCATTGGTCGAACTGCTGGCATCCGGGTAGAAACCCTGCGTCTCGAACATGCGAAAGTAGTCGGTGCTGATGGCCAGCGTGAGGTCGTCGTCGATACCGCCGGCGTGGTGAACGCTGACCCGGAACGGCACATCCAGACCGGCCCGGGCCGACTGCGGATACGTCACCGCGAGCGTGTAACCGTTGCTCGTCGCGGACGTCGACCGGCTGTGCACACCGAATACCCCGAACGCACCGAGTACGACGACGGCCAGCAGCACGGCCAGGCCGGCCCGACGCCACCACTGCCGCGGTGGCCCGGCCGACGCCGGGCGCACATCGGTGAGCAGCGAATCGGAGTCCCGGCCGGCCGAGGCCATCGTCGATCAGGACTTCCTGGCGGCAGCCTGGCCACCCTTTCGCCCGGCAGCCTGTTTCTGCGCGTGCGTGCCGCCCTGCTTCGGACTGCTACCCGACCCGCTCTTCTTGCCGCCGTGGCTCGACGATTCGGGCGCGTTGGCAATGCGGGCCGCCCGGGACTTGGACATACCCTTGTCCTTCAGCGCCTCGTACTGTTTCTCGTTCTTCACACTCGCGCGAGTAGCCACAGTAGACACCCCTTTCAACATCGATTTGTCAGCTCGACCCTTCCCACATCACGCCGGGTTCAACCACCGCCAGATCCCGCAGCGCCGACACCTCGGCCGGAGGACATCCCCCACCTGGTCCGCGGCGAACGGGTTTGGCCCGACGATCCGGCGGGTATCCCTACCTTGATCGATCAAGGAGATGCTGATCATGCCTGCCATGAGATCGACGCAGCCGCGGTCCGCCGTCGAGCTGATCGACCCCGTCGCGCCCACGCCCTCGCCCGATCCGGTCGCCCCGCGTCCGCCCGACCCGACGGCGCCGACTCCGCTCCCGCCGCCAAGTCCGGTGCCGACGCCCACACCGCCTCCGCCCCAGCCGCCGAAGCCAAACCCGGTGCCGAATCCGGACGTGCCGCCACCGGCGATGTCCTGACCGACTCAGCCCAGCGCGCGAATCGCTCGTGGCGACGGTTTACCCCATCCGACCCGCGGGTAAACGCTCGATATGGCGACGCAAACCGCATGGACCCTGGACACGGTGACGGAGAAGATCGAGCAGGCCGCCTGGCTCGACCCGGCCGCCGAGGCGGTGGCATCGCTGGTCAAACGGGCACTCCCCCGCGGCGCCGTCCGCGACACCGCCAGCGGAACGCACCTCGGCCACCCGTTGCACCCGGCCCTGGTGGCGATCCCGGTCGGGTCCTGGTCGGCCGCGAGCTACCTGGACCTGTCCGGCGGCAAGCGGAATCGCCGGGCGGCCCGGCGACTCGTCGGCCTCGGCAACCTGGCCGCCGTCCCAACGGCACTGACCGGTGCCAACGACTGGGCCTACACCGCCGGCGCCGAGCGACGCGTCGGCTTCGTCCACGCGCTGCTCAACGACGTCGCGCTCACGTTGTTCGCCGGTAGCTGGTTCGCTCGCCGTCGCGGGCATCACCTCAAGGGTGTCGTGCTGTCGCTGGCGGGCACCGGCGCGATGAGCGCCGGCGCATGGCTGGGCGGTCACCTGGCGTACGGCCTCGGCGTCGGCGTCGACACGACCGCGTTCCAGCACGCGCCGAAGGAGTGGACGGACGTGGCGGCGGAGACCGACGTCGTCGCAGACAAGCCCCTGCGCGGCGACGCGGCCGGCGTCCCGGTCGTGCTGATCAGGCGAGGCACCCGCGTCGTTGCGCTCGCGGACCGGTGCACGCATCGCGGTGGCCCGCTGGACGAGGGCGAACTCGATGCGGGCACGATCACCTGTCCGTGGCACGGCAGCAGGTTCTGTGTCGACGACGGCGCCGTGGTCGAGGGACCGGCCACCCGTCCGGCCCCCGTGTTCGACACCCGAGTTACAGGCGGACGCGTCGAGGTCCGCCGCAGCAACGAGACGCGAACGCTGCGCACGAACCCAGTGGGTGTCTAGCTACCCGGCGATGTCGTGCTGATCGAACTCGCGCTCGAGCAGCACTCGGAGGAACGCGAGCAGAGCGCACTCCTCCTCATCGAGAAACTCCGAGCGGCGCACTGTGCACGAGTCGAGATACTGCTCGAAGCGGTTCCTGGTAAAGGCGTCCAGCATGTGCGGATGCACGTAGTGGGCCCGGGCCACCGCGCGGGTGTTGTCGAGGCGGTGCGCCGCCTCGTCGATCGCGTCGACCGCGACGCGTTCGGGTGCGCGATCACTGTCGCGCTGATCGCGGAGGTGGCAGAACGCGGCCAAGGTGCCGTTCCAGGTACGAAAGTCCTTCGCGGTGACGTGCTCGCCGGTGAGTTGTAGCACCCGCTCGTTGACGTCTGCTGCGGTGATCACTTGCCCGTCGACTGTGAACAGGTGCCGCCCGCGGGTTGCCTGCAGCTCGCGGACGGTGCGCGCCACCGGGGCATCGACGATGGTCGTCTGCACCCGGCGCCCCGACTTCGCCGGGAAGTCGAACTCAACGCTGCTGGCGTGCACACGGACGTGCCGCTTGGTCAACGTGCTCAGCCCGAAACTGTCATTCTCATCGGCGTACACCTCCGTACCGATACGTACGGCGGAGGTGTCGACGATGCGCAGCATGGTTGCGAGCACGCGGTCCCGGTCCAGGGTGCGGCGCCGCAGCTGCGCGGCCACGTGCTGGCGGATCGTCGGTAGCTGCTCTCCGAAGACCAGCAATCGGTAGAAGTTGAGCAGACCGCGTAGCTCGCTCCATTTCGGGTGGTACACGTACTGCGTGCGACCGCGATCGTCCTCGCCAGTAGCGAGCAGGTGTCCCCGTGCGTCCACGCCGATCCAGACGTCACGCCAGGCCGGTGGAATCGCGAGTTCGGCGATGCGCGCCACGACCTTGTCGTCGACCAGCTGACCGCGCGCGTCACGGTACGCGAAACCTCGACCGCAGCGCCGGCGTCGGATGCCGCGCTCGCCGGCGTGGACGTAGTGCAGCCCGGCGAGCTCGGCGCAGCGTGGCGCATCGTCATAGATCTCGCCGATCGCGTCCAGGACGCGACCGCGGCTCAGGCTCATCGCCGGTCCCATCTGCTCGACACGCGGACGCCGCGGCTGTTGATCAAGCTGCGATTGGTGCGTACCCGCGAATCGTCCAACCGCAAACATCGGAACTCGACTCTGCGTTTGAAATGTTCGCATCAAGGGGATGAATCATTCGTGAGATTGTCGGAGCCGGTCCGGCAGCAAACATCCACGAACAGGTGAGCAGACACCCGATGGATTCGTGGCAAGATCGCTTTTCGAGGAGCTGGTCATGGGTATCGTGCTGTTGGTTCTCTTACTCGCCTTGATCTTCGGCGGCCTCGGGTTTGCCGTGCACGCATTGTGGATCATCGCGGCCGTCATCCTGGTCGCCTGGTTGGTCGGCTTCGCAATGCGCAGTGGAGAGACCGCCAGATGGTATCGCTGGTAGCCATTTAGAAACGGCTATGAATTGACGTGCGTGCGCCCAAATGCACGCACGTCAATTCATGCCCGCTGCGCGATCGTGATATCGATCAATAGCGGGCTGATATCGGCCAGGTCGCATCGACTGAGCCATTCCGGACGGCGAGCAGGCGGCTGAACATGTTGGTCGTACCGCACGCATGATTCGGCACGATCCGCACCAGGTCACCGACCGCCAACCGGGCCGTGCCGACGCCGTTGAGAAAGCCGTGCTCCTCGTTGCCGTCGGCGAATACGACCTCGGGCAGCGGGCTTCCCTCGACGTCGCAGGCGATTCCCAGATTCCCGGCCGCGCCGAGCGAATCCGAGCTCATCGCCTTGACGCCGGCGTCGATGATGGCGACGCCGGCGCGCTGCGTACTGATCACCCGTGCGAGCACGGTGAGGGCGCAGTGGTCGAGAATGGTGCTGCCCAACCGGGTCTGGTTGGCGTCGTAGTACACGTACGTGCCCGGACGAGCCTCGGTCACGCCCGGCACGAGCGGCGCCGATGTGGCACCGGGCGTCGAACCGACCGAGACGATGTCGATGCGATGCCCGGCCGCGCGCAGCAACTGCCCCGACTCGGCCATCAGGGCACCGACATCGCGGCCCGCCCCCTCCAGCGCGGCGCGGTCTGTGGCGTAGCGGGACAGATGACCCTCGTGCGTCATGATCCCCCGCAGCTCGATGCCGTCGAGCGACGCGACCTCGTCGGCGAGCTGCGCGATCCGGTCCGGCTCGACGCCGGCGCGGGCCTGCCCGGAGTTCACCTCGATGAGGAACGGCACGACCAGCCCCGCGTCCACCGCGGCCGCAGCGAGCGGACCGGCGGCCTCGACCGAGTCGAGCGCCACCAGGAACGGCCCGCTGTCGCGGATCGTCGACACCACGAAGTCGATCTTGACCGGGCCGACGGGTGGCTGCGTCCACAGCAGGTCGGCGACGCCCTGATCGCGCAACCAGTCGATCTCGGCCGGCGTCGAGCAGGTGAAGCCGATCGCGCCGGCGGCGAGCTGGCGCTCGGCAACGTTCCAACACTTCGACGTCTTCACGTGGGGCCGCAGCGCGACACCGGCCGCCCGGTACCGGCCCGCCATGTCGGCGACGTTCGCGTCGAGCCGGTCGACGTCCACGAGCAAGGCCGGCGTACGCACTTCATCGAAACCAATCATCTGGCCCCCACCTTTCTGCCATCGAGACTCTGCCAGACGGGTCGTTCTAGGGTTGTGCGCATGCATCCCATTCAGCACGACGACCTGCCCGCCGCCGGCGTGCCCCTGAGCCTCGCCATGCGGGCCGGGGATTTCCTGTTCGTGTCCGGTCAGATACCCACCCGGCCCGACGGCTCCGTGCTGATCGGCGACTTCACCGCGGAGGTCAACGGCGCCCTCGACAACGTCCAGGCCGTGTTGGGCGCGGCCGGAGCGACGTTCGCCCAGCTGGTCAAGGTGAACGCCTACCTGTCGAACGCCGCCCTGTTCGCCCCGTTCAACGAGGTGTACGTGAAGCGGGTGGCCAGCCCGCCGCCGGCGCGCACCACGGTCGTCGTCGACTTCGGACACCCGGACGTACGCGTCGAGATCGACGCCATCGCCTATCTCGGCACCTAGGCAACACGGGTGAGTGACCTGCTGGCGCTGCCTCCGGACGACGAGGAGGAGGACGGCTCCCGAGGTCGAGCGGTGTGGGGGCTGGTCGCGCTCGCGATCATCGCTGCACTCATCGTCGTGATCCTGCTGTGCGGACCGGAGACATTCCGGACAGAACGTTCCGGGGACATGCCGGACACGGTTCTAGTGTTTGGGTCGGCGTCCGCGCGGGGTGGGTTCGCGCAGGGTGCCGATGCTGAGGGTATCGATGAGGGCCGCGCCGTAGTA
>DASXYL010000106.1:0-32984 GCA_036502575.1 Jatrophihabitantaceae bacterium
CCGGAACAGGCTGTTCTGCAAGGTGGTGAAGGCGATCAGCGTGCCGATGGTCATGGCGCCGCGCGTGACTGGCAGGCCGGCGCTGAGGTAGATCACGGCCGGGATCGCGGCGAAGATGACATTCATCGAGGCCATCCGCCAGCGACCGGCCAGCTGCGAGCGCAGCTCGAGGTCGATCAGGCGCGAGGACGAGGCGGTGAAGCGGGCGACCAGCGAGGGCCCCGCGCCCATCGTCTTGGCCAGCGCAGCGCCGTTGATCGACAGTCCTTCCTCCACGGCAACATTAAGATCGGCCAGTTCGCGCTGCTGCTCAGTTGTGATGGCCCGGCGCATCCGCGCGACCTTCCGGGTGAAGTAGACGGCCGGTGGCATCACGATCAGGGAAATGAGGGACAGCCGCCAGGACAGCGCGACCATCGCGGCCGCGGTGGCGATCACAGTCGTCAGGTTGGCGGCGATGGACGTCGCGGTCGACGTCACCACCGATTCCATTCCGCCGATGTCGTTGGTGATGCGTGACTGCACCTCACCGGTGCGGGTCCGGGTGAAGAACGAGATCGACTGGCGCTGCAAGTGCGCGAAGACACTGGTCCGCAGGCCATGCATGACCTGCTGGCCGACTTTGGTGCTGATCCAGGTCTGCACGACGCCGAGGGCGGAGGTGATGACGGCCACCCCGACCATGCCGATGATCAGCCAGACCAACAGGTGGACGTTCTGGGTGGGCAGCGCGGTGTCGATGACGGCCCGGAGCAGGAAAGGTGAGGCCAGCCCGACGATGGAGGACGCTCCGATGATGGCGATGACGACGGCCAGCTGCATCCGATACGGGATGAAGAGCTGGCCGATCCGCCGCAGTGAGACCTCGCGGGCCTGGGTCTTCTCAGCGGCGGTAACGGTCTGAGGTTCGCGACGCCGGCCGGTTCGGCCGACATCCCGTTCGGACGGAGTGGACGTGGATGCGGATGTCATAGGCTCTCGAATCTGTTCGGCGGCCGCTGCACACGAGGGGGCGCGGCCACGGCGAAAGTCATTTACTGAGGTAACCTCACTATGAGGCTACAACAGGATGGATGGGTAAGCTATTCCGGTGACCCAGCAGCAAGGGACCGACAATCGCGACGACACACTGGCCGAGGCGTTCTGGTCTGTCGCCCGGCAACTGCGGCAAGCCGCGGCAGACTCCTTGGCGCAGTGGGACATCTCGCCGTCCCAGGCCAGGGCGTTGCGAGTACTGGCCCGTCATGACGGAGCTCGGCTCTCCGACCTGGCCGAGCACCTGCACATCGCAGCCCGCTCGGCGACCGAGGTCGTGGACGGACTGGAAGCGAAAGGACTCGTACAACGGCGACCCGATCCCGACGACCGTCGCGCGACCCTGGTCACGCCAACCGGGCCGGGTGCAGATCTGATTGCCGCGATCCGAACGGCCCGCGGCACTCAAGCCGAGCGCCTATTCGATCAACTCAGTGCGACCGACCGCGCCCACCTCGGCCGCATCCTTCGCAAACTCACCGCCGAACCAAGCGGCGGCTCGAAACACCCCCACGACGCGAGCTGACACGACCAGTAGGGAACAACCAACTCGTGTGTGATCAGGCGGCGAGCCCAAGCCGGTTGGCAAGCAGTTCCGCGGCGTGGAGCGGCTTCGGCCCACCGTCGGTGCTGAGCACAGAGAGGACCACTTGGTCGGCGCCGGCGGCCCGGTGTGCAGTGACCCGCGCGGCGATGTCATCGACGTCGCCCCAGACAGACACGGCGTCCACCAACCGGTCGCTTGCCTGGTCAGCATCAGCGTCGGTGAAGCCCATCCGCCGGAACGCCGCCCGATATCCAGCCACGGTCGCCAGGAAAGCCAGCGGCTCACGTACGGCTGCCCGGGCGCGGTCGGCGACGATATCCACGACGACGAACTGATCGGCGACAAGAATCGAGCCTTCTCCAAGTTCGCTGCGCACCTGCGCGGTGAACTCCGGGGTCACAAGCAGCACGATCGCACCCGCTGTCCGGCGGCGGGCAATGGCAACCTTGCGCGGACCAAGGGCGGCCAGCAGCCGATCGTGGGCCGGTACCCCGTGCGCGTCGAGTTCGGTTAACTGATCACCCAGTGCCGCCAGCGACCGCCGTTGCTGTGGGCCGCCGACACCGAGCACGAAACGTCCCGGATAGCGCTCGGTGAGTTCGGCATATATCGCGGCGACCTCCGCCGGAGCGTGAACCCCAAGGGCGACGATGCCGGTTGCGACCTGGATGGAGTCGGTCGCCGCGAGAAGCTCAGAGACCCGATCAAGGCGATCCAGCTGACCGCCGGGCACCCATAACGTGTGATAGCCCAGCCGTTCCAGCTCGGCTGCTGTGTCACGGTGAGACCCATCTGCATGGATGTCGATCGCGATACCCGTCGTGGCCGAGCGGATCAATCGTCGGGTGACCATATGACCACCGTAGAAGTTGAAGCCAACTTCAGGTCAACCCCGACAACCAGGCCGTTCATCGTGAGGACCGCGGCCGCAGACCGGCTCCACTGGACTGCGACGCCCCACTCGCTCGGCATCGCTGGGGCCGATGTCCTTGAGATGTGTACGACGGCGTTGCGCAATTCGCACGCGCTCTACGACGTGCCCTACCCCGGCGCCGGCCGGCAAGTCGAGATGACGCCACCGGAGTTCACTCACGTCTCGAAGTGACCGAGTAACCACGGCGTGCAACCATCGGGGGCATGGTCTTCACGCTCGTCTCGGTGCTCACCGGCGGGACCGGGGCGGCGCTGCTCGCCCGGTGGATGGGCGGCCGAGGCGGGCAGCGCCACCGCGTGACATCACCTGACCGACAACCGCTTCCGCCGGGGCCCGGCCTGAGCCCTGCCACTGTCGCCACCTCGGCGTTGCTCCCAGACTGAACGCGGTCGGCGCGCCTTCTTCGCGACCTCGGGTGCTTCACTGCCTCGGGGTCACAGGTCGGCCGGCACTCGATGAAGTTGATCACCAACTTCGACGGCACGAAGGATCGGCGACGAGTCACCACTGCCGCTCGGCACTGGTGGGCGGACCGCTGCAGCAGCGAAGAGGAGCGACCGACGGCCATCCGTCGGGCGCGTAGTCATGCGACGCGTTGAACTCAAGCGCACCATTCGAGCGGCGACGGAGATCGTTCAGAACGACGTGATCATCGTGATTTGGCGTCAGGCGATACTGGGCAGCTTCTCCGCGCCTTGACCGCTGAGCACCAAATGTCGCGCATTATTTGCGAATCGTCGGAAATGCAATAGTCACTTCGAGAAATCGCCCGGACAATCTTCGCCGATTTTCACGTGCAGATGACAACTGTCGATACTTCAGAAATACTCCGGCGCACCGAGACTCAACGGAGGGGTGTGCAGGGTGAAACACAAGTCCCTTGTGGCTACCGGCTGTGCCGGCGCTGCGCTCACTATTGCCGCGTTGGTGGTGCCGGCCGGCGCCGCGCCGACGGCGACGGCATCGTCCAACCCAGCGACAGCGCGTAGCGAGTACGTCGTCCTGTACAACGCCGGGGCGTCCGCTGCCTCGGCGCAGCGCGTGATCAGCGCGGCCGGGGGCACAATCGAAAAGGTGAACACGGACGTCGGCGTGGCGACCGTGAGCACCACGAACAGTCAGTTCGCGGCCACCGTGCTGCGAAGCGGCGCGGTGCAGGGCGTGGCTCGCAACCGCATCGTCGCCGCGGTTCCGAAGACCGCGCCCGCTACGGCGAACGCGATTCGGGCCGTCGAGGCCCGTGCGGTCGAGACCGAAGGCCGCTCGGGCGCCTCCGCGGCCACCGCCGGTAAGCCTGCCGGCAAGTCCGAGCCACTCGCCGATCTGCAGTGGGACATGCAGCAGATCCACGCCGACAGCGCACACCGCGTGGAGCCCGGTGACCGTCGCGTCCTGGTCGGGATCATGGACACCGGCGTCGACGGTTCGCACCCGGACATCGCCCCGAACTTCAGCAACTCGCTCAGCCGCAACTTCACCGTCGACCTGCCGGCCGACGCCAACGGCACGGTGATCGACGGCCCCTGCGCTGACGATCCCGACCAGTCCTGCAACGACCCCGCGAACGTCGACGAGAACGGGCACGGAACGCACGTGGCGTCGGCTATCGCCTCGCCGATCAACAAGCTGGGCATCGCCGGCGTCGCGCCGAACGTCACCATCGTCAACATCCGCGCGGGCCAAGACTCTGGCTTCTTCTTCCTGCAGCCGACCATCGACGCGCTCACCTACGCCGGCGATGTCGGGATCGACGTGGTCAACATGAGCTACTACATCGATCCCTGGCTGTTCAACTGCGCCGACAACCCGGCTGACTCGCCCGCCGACCAGATCGAGCAGCGGACGATCATCCAGGCGACGCAGCGCGCGCTGGACTACGCGCACAGCAAGGGCGTGACGATGGTGGCCGCGGCGGGCAACGAAGCCATCGACTACACCAAGACCAATGTCGACGGCACGAGTCCCGACTTCGCCCAGCAACCGGGACAGGCGCCGTACCAGCGCACCATCCCGGCGAGCTGCGAGTCGATGCCGTCCGAGGGCAACCACGTCATCTCCGTGTCGTCCACGGGCATCAGCAAGCGCAAGGCGTACTACTCCAGCTTCGGCAACGGCTTCGTCGACGTGGCCGCGCCGGGCGGCGATGTTTATGACACCCCGGACAACACCCGCGACATCACCAAGGCGACGCTCGCTGCGTACCCGAAGTCGTTGGCGCTGGCCCGCGGTGAGATCGACCCGGCCACCGGCGCACCGCTGGTGCCCTACGTCGTGCGCGACTGCGAACACGGCGTCTGCGCGTACTACCAGTACCTGCAAGGAACGTCGATGGCCTCCCCGCGGGCCGTGGGCGTGGCCGCGCTGATCGTGAGCAGATACGGCGTCCGTGACCGGGCGCGGGGTGGCCTGACGCTGCCGCCCGATCTCGTCGGGCTCATCCTCAGCGGAACCGCGACGAAGATGGCCTGCCCAACGCCACCTGATTTCACGTACACCCGCCACCTGCCGACGGGTCAGACCGTGACGTCGACCCAGACCTGCGAGGGCGGGTTCGGCAACAACGGCTTCTACGGAAAGGGCATCGTGGACGCCCTGCGAGCGGTCACCCTGCTCCACCACTGACGGCGCGCGTGAACAGTCGTTCTGGGCGCGAATATCGCGCCCAGAACGACCGTTACGGGAGCGAATATCGCGCTTGATTGGGTTGTGGTACTCGAGGATGTGGCTAAGACCGCGCAGCGCGTATTTGGCAAGCGCGTCGCGTTGGGCGTCAGCGTCCTATATTTCCGCTGCCCCGTCTTTGGGGGGACAGAGCCGCCTCCCCCGGCGCACCCGATAACGCGGCGGACCCGTCGGCCACCACCGCGTCAGCTATCACCCCAATGGGAGTCACGACTTGGCAAGGTCCCAGTACGGCGCGCCAAACTAGCGACCGCAAATCGCATCGCAGGCGGGCGCACGGCCGTGAGGCCTCGACTACTTGATCAACGAACTGCTGGAGGTCCTAGAAATGCTGACCTGGAAAGCGGCTCCCCCGACTGGACTCGAACCAGTAACACTCCGGTTAACAGCCGGACGACGTTCACCGGTTGGCCTACGATCGCCGCAATCCCTTGCCGCAGTGCCTGTCATCCTTGCGTAAATTGGCGCCCTGCCACGCCCCTTCGTGGACAGATCCATGGACAGACCGTCCACAGTGGACAGTCTTCGAGGTAGGCCAGTCAGAGGTTCAGCACCACCGCTGCTCATCGTCGCGACCGGCACTCACATCGGCGAAGGCTTCGATTGCCCCGCCCTGGACGCTCTGTTCCTCGCCGCACCGATCGCGTTCAAGGGACGCCTCATCCAATACGTCGGTTGTGCTCGGCGAAATTTTCGTTCGATGCCTCAGCGGTCGGGGGCAATGTTTTGGTTGATCCGGAAGAAGTTGTCCGGGTCGTAGCTGGCCTTGATGCGAGCTAGCCGGTCGTAGTTCGCGCCGTAGGAGGCTCGGACGCGGTCGGCGCCTTCATCCATCATGAAGTTGACGTAGGCGCCGCCGGCCGAGTTCGGGTGCAGCGCGTCCCAGTAGCGCACGGTCCAGTCCTTGATCTTGTCCGCGTTTGCAGGCTCGGGATCGACCCCGACGATGACGCCGGCCCAGCCGGCATCGCGGTAGGCGAAGGCGGTGGCGTCGGTAGCGGTGTCGTGCACCGCGCCGTCGATGGGATACAGGTGCATCGTCGAGTGCGGGGTCGGCAGCAGTTCGCCGAACTCCTCGTGGACGGCGATCGCGGGGTCGGTGATCTCGCGGAAGAAGTCGGCGCGCCAGTACCACTGCAGGCCGGGCGGGTAGAGCGCGTCGAACGCACTCTGCAGCATCGGGTACGGCATTGTCACGACGCCGTCGAGCAGGGGTGCGCCGAATCCGCGCAGTGGAGCCAGTACCTTGTCGGCGCGGTCGGGCGGACCGGTGTAGCACCAGACGATTCCGCACGCTTTGCGTAGCCACAGCGCTTCGGGGAACGGCGGGGCGGGTGGGACGGTGAGCAGGCCGAACCAGCCGTTGACCTCTTCGGGTAGGCCGGGCTGCACCTCGCGGTACCAGCGCAGGACCTCGCCGGTGTCGGCGATGTCGTAGAGAACCGGTCCGGCGACGACGGTGCCCACCTCGTGGCAGCGGAACCGGAACGAGGTCACCACGCCGAAGTTGCCGCCGCCGCCGCGCAGCGCCCAGAACAGCTCGGGGTGCGAGTCGGCGCTCGCGGTCACGAACGAGCCATCCGCCAGCACGACGTCGGCGGCCAGCAGGTTGTCAACCGTAAGGCCGTGCTGCCGGGCCAGATAGCCAATGCCGCCGCCGAGCGTCAGCCCGCCGACCCCGGTGGTCGACACGATCCCTGACGGCGTGGCTAGGCCGAACGCATGGGTCGCGTGGTCGACGTCGCCCCAGACGCAGCCGCCCTCGGCGCGCACGGTCTTGCCGACCGGGTCGACGGTCAGGCCTCGCATCGGCGACAGGTCGATCACCAGCGCGTCGTCCCAGACGCCGAGGCCGCCGGCGTTGTGCCCGCCGCCGCGTACCGAGACAAGTTGGCCATGCTCGCGGGCGAAGCGGACCGCCGTCATCACGTCGGCCACGTCGACGCAGCGGGCGATCGCGGCGGGCCGGCGGTCGATCATCCCGTTGTAGACGGCACGAGCCTTGTCGTACCCATCCTCGTCGGGCCGGATCACCGCTCCCCGCATCAGCGTTTGGAGTGCGTCGAACGTCGTGGGTTGGGCTGTGGCGGTCATTTGGTTCCCCCGATCGGTGAGCAGGCTTATCGGCTCGGTTGTGTTGCGGACGGTAGGCGGGGCGGCGTTCGCGAAGCGTTCGCGGCCTGTCCGCGCTGTGCGAGGTCGTCGACGGCCCGACGGCGCAGGGCAGGGCTGCTCTGCTCGTCGGCCACCGCGATTGCCCGGTGCAGCAGGGATTCGCCGTCCGGTCCCGGGTGGCGGCGGGCGTCGAGCCGCCACAACTCGGGCAGGTACCAGCAGTCGCCGTGCGCCGCGGACGTGGCCCGGGCCGCATCGAGCACCGCGCCCGCGGCGTCGCCCTGCCCCGCCACGATGAGCGTCTCGGCCAGCAGCGCCTGGTAGTAGGGGTGGCGGGCGAGCGCGTCCTGGTCCCGAAGCCGGCGCAGGCCAGCCTGGATCTGCTCGGCACCGTCGATGCCGCCGGCGCACCACCCTTGCAGCACTGTGGCCCATTCGCGGTAGTAGGCGAAGTCGTAACGGGCGCAGATCTCCTGCACGCGCGCCGCGCATTCCACCGTCCGCGGCCGGTCACCGCGCAACTGGTTGGTGATCGAGCCGTACGCCTGCGCGACCATCCGGCTGTAGGGATCCTCGGTCTTCTCGGCCCAGGCGATCGCCCGATCGCTGCGCTGCAGCGCGTCGGCGTCGCGACCGAGCAGGCACGACGCATGGGCGGACCATGCATCGATGAAGACGTCCACCCGGGCGCCGGTGAGTAGCGACTGCTCGTCCTGCACGAACTCTCGCGCGAGCGCGAAGTGCTCCAGCGCCTGTTCGTACCGCGCCAGGCTGACCAACACACCCCCGGCCGCGTGATGTGCCTGGCAGGCCACGTCGGGATGCAGCGCGCTCAACTCGAGGCTGCGTTTGACGATGTCGTACGACTCCTCGATGTAGCCCTGCACGAACCTCACCCCGAACAGCCCGACCAGGCTCAGCAGCTCCCGCCTCGCGTCGCCGAGTCGATCGGCCAGCTCGATGCACCGCTCGTAAACGGCCTGTTGCTCGGGCGACGCGTAGCCGTACCGCGCGTTGAGCGGCGCGCCCATCGACTGCCGGATCGCCAGCTCCGCGGCGTCGCGGTCGCGCCCAGCGGGAGCCTGCTGCAGCAGCTCAGCCGCCCGTCGATAGTGGCGAATGGCCAGGTGGTTGGCGAACACATGAGTGGCCGCCGCAGCTGCGCGAACGTGATGCGGCACCGCGCGCTGCGGCTGCCCGGCCCGCTCGTACTGGTCGGCGAGCGCGGCCGCGACGCGGTCCAGGTCGGCGGTATTGATCGTTTCCAGGGCGAGAGCGACTCGCTGGTGCAGCAGCTTGCGACGCGGCGGGCTGATCTCGCCGTAGGCGGCGTCGCGGAGCAGGTCGTGGGAGAAGTCGTAGCTGGTGGCCGAGTGCTCACGGATGATGCGTCGGCGCCAGAGCTCGTCCACGGCCTCGAGGACCGGCTCGACGTCGAGGTCGCACGCTTCGATGACCAGTTCGAGGCTGAAGTCACGTCCGATCGCGGCGGCGAGTCCGGCGATCTCGCGAGCGGCCGCGCTGGCCTGGCCGATGCGTCCGGTCAGCACGGCCCGTACCCGCGGCGACTGACCGGGATCGGTGGGTTCCCCGCCGTCGAGACGGCGCGACCGAGCGGACTCCACGATGAACAGCGGGTAGCCGCCCGTCGCATGGTGCAGTTGCTCGGCGTCAACCTGCGCGCTGTGGCCTAGGATCGCGGCGGTCAGCTCGGCCGACTGAGCGACGTCCAGCGGCGCGAGCTCGACATCGGTGACCGAGCCGGCAGAACGCAGCACGCGCAGGGTCTCGACGACTTCGGGACTGTCCTGCAACTCCTCGATGCGGGTCCCGGCGGCGAGCAGCACGGGGTGGCCCTGCCCGAGTCGCAACAGCAGTTGCAGCCAAGCCAGGGTGTCCTCGTCGCACCATTGCAGATCGTCGAGCACCAAGAGCGTCGGACGCTCGACAGCGAGGACCGCTCGGGCCAGGCCTTCGAAGAACTGGTGGCGCTGCCAGCTGTCGGCCATCGGACCCGGCCTGGCCGCCTGGCCGGCGCCCTGCGAGGGAACTAGCCGGTCGACCTCCCGGGCCCACACCTCGTCGAGCCGGTCGCGCCCAGATCGTAGGGCTGGGCTGCGCAGCCACTCCGAGACCGGCGCGAGCGGCAGTCGTCCCTTGGCCGCGAAGCAGCGGGCGTAGGCGGCGACCCCGCCACCACGCTGCACCGTGGCGCTGAATTCCTCGAGCAACCGGCTCTTGCCGACTCCGGCCTCGCCGCTCACAACGGCGAATCCCACGACGCCGCGTACGGCGTCCCGCCAGCACTCCGCCAGGGTCTGCAACTCACGCTCCCGGCCGATGAGCCGGACCCGAGCCTCGGGCGGCGGGGGGCCCGACGGCGTGCCTGCGGGCTCCGGCTCGCGGCCGGCAAAACGCTCGTACTCCTCGATTGTCGCCCGGTCCGGAGCGATCCCGAGCTCGCGCTCCAGCACCGACTCGCAGCGGTGATACGTCTGCAGTGCGGCGGCCCGATCGCCGGACAGCCCTTGCAGCTGCACCAGCGTGCGGTAGCCGACCTCCTCCAGCGGCTGAAGCTCGATCCGGCGTTGGGCCAGCTCGATGGCCTCGCCGTATGCAGTCGCGGTTCGCTCGACATCGATCAGCTGATCCAGCACCGTCACGCAGCGGCGACGCAGCCGGTCCCGCTCCACCGTCAGACACTCGTCGTACAGCCCGGGAGCCAGGTCACCGCGGTACAGGCCGATCGCCTCGGTCGCCGCCGCCCGAAACGCCGCGAGGTCACCTGCGTTGCGGGCCGTGGCCGCCCCGGCCGCGGCGGTTTCGAACAGCGCGAGGTCCAGCCGGCAGCCATCGTCCACGCGCCACATCAGTGTCGAGCTGTCGGCCGCCAGCCACCGCTGCGCGTCCGGCAGGACCGCCCTAAGGTGGTGCAGCTCGCGACGCAGGTTGGTCCTCGCCTGCGCATCCGTGGACTCCGGCCAGAACAGTCCCGACAGGTGCTCCCGACGTTGCCGTGCGCCTCGATGGAGCAGCAGATAGGTCAGCAGGGCAAGCGCGCGGGGGGGGGCGAAGCGCAACCAGGTCGGTCTCGCCCACAGCGACACGACAGTCGCCCAATAGCGAGATCTCCAGCCGCTGTCGCCGATGCCGAGGCCGCCGTGCCGGCTGGCCGCCCGGCGGGGAATTCATCGCGGGCGACGGATTCGGGCGCCAGTCGAGCTCGGTGTCCTGAGCGAGTATCGCCTGGTGCAGCTGCTGCAACGACGGACCGGGGTCGATGCCCAACCCGTCGCTGAGCACGGTGCGCAACTCGCGGTAAGCGGCCAGCGCATCGGACTGCCGACGACAGCGATACAACGCCAGCATCCGCTGCTCGTGCAGCCGCTCGCGTAGCGGATTCTGCTCGATCAGTCGATCGACCTCGGCTACCGCGGACGCGTGTCGGCCCAGCGCGAGCTCGACGTCGATTCGAGCCTCGGCGGCGCTGACGCGGCATTCTTCGAACCGGGCAGCGATCGGCTGGACGAACGGGAACTCGGCCAGGTCGGCGAGCAGGTCGCCGCGCCACATGGCCAATGCCCGGTCCAGATCAGCGGACGCGTCGGCGTACGCACGCCGCGAGAGGGACGCCTGGCCCGTGCGCACTAACTGCTCGAACGTCCGCGCGTCGATTGCCTCATCCTCGACATCGAGCCGATAGCCGCCCGGCACGGTGACGATCACCCGACCAGGGTCCCCACGCCCCCGCTGCGGCTCGAGCACCTCGCGCAGGTGGAACACATATGTTTGCAGCGTGGTGACATAACCGGACGGCAGCCGCTGGCCCCACAACGCGTCGGCCAGCCGCCCCACCGAGACCGCACCGCCCGCCTCAGCGATCAGCAGCGCGAGAACGGCCTTCTGCTGCCGTCCGCCCAACGCGAGTGACTCCCCAGAGCGCGTAACACGCAGCGGACCGAGCAGACCGACCGCCAACCCGTCCGATGCGTACTCCCGCGCCGCGGTCACACCGCACCACCGCTTCCCCCATCGGGGCAAGACGCTACGCCGATTCCCGCACCGGCAGCACCGTCCAAGCCGATTCCAAACCCCGATCCATGCCGCGACCAAGACATCTCCGACCGCGATCAGCTCAACTCGTCTCATCCATCGCCGGCGTAAAGCACGCCGCGCAACACAGAAAGAGATCCGCCAATGCCCACTGCCCGTCAGCTCACCGCGACTGTCCTAGCCGCGCTCACCCTGGCCGCCGGCTACCTCGCCGCCGCCACCACAGCCACCGCCAGACCAGTCCAACCAGCCGAGCACGGCGTCCCGCCGCTCGCACCCGCCACCAGCACCATCGTCAGCAACGGCGATGGCAACGGCTCACCCGTGTGGGTCTTCATCGTCGTCGCCATCGCCGCCGCGGTCCTGACCCTCGCTGCCTGCCTGGCCGCCGCCAGACTGCGACGCGCAGGCCTCCGCCACGCCCAAGCCTGAGGTGCCCACAGCTCAGGCACGAACCAGTCCACGCGGACGCGGCCCGGCGCGGTTTGCCGGGCCGCGTGCACCGTGCGCGCCATCGTGTCGATCTCCTTGGCCAGCAGACCCGAGTCGGTCGGGTAGGCGATATCGGCCTCCACGACCGTGGTATCCGCTCGACCAGTGGCGGTTCCCGTGACGGGCAAGTTCGAGGTCTACCAGGACAAGGCCGACAAGTACCGGTTCCGGCTCAAGGCCGGCAACGGCGAGACCATCGCCTCCGGCGAGGCATACGAAACCAAGGCCGCCCGCCGAACTCAACGGTGTCGAATCCGTCAAACGCAACGCGGCAGACGTAACCATCGACGACCAGACCGACTCACACACTCCCCGCCGCCTGGCAGAGGTTCCGCGCATCCATTTCGGCGTGGGCACCGGTGTCAGCATCGACACCTGCCACTCTGACGCCAGTCCGCAGGCCAAGACGAGAACTGCGACCGTCACCGCTGTGTGCGCTGTCAGCCGTGGATTGGCTGGCTTTGACTGGCTCCCCCGACTGGACTCGAACCAGTAACACACCGGTTAACAGCCGGACGACGTTCACCGGATGGCCTGCGATTGCTGGGATCCCCTTCCGCGGCGCCTGTCATCCTTGCATTCATTGGAGTCCTGCTACGCCCCTTCATGGACAGATCCGTGGACAGATCGTCCACAGTGGACAGTCGGCGTTGCCGCCTCCGGCGAGTGTGCTGATGTGCGGTCATTCGCTGAGGTGGTCGCGGGCCCAGAGCGCGGCGGAGGTTCGGTCGGTGACGCCGATGCGGCGGTAGATGTTGCCGAGGTGCACTTTAACGGTGCGTTCGGTGATGCCGAGTTCGCGGCCGATCTGTTTGTTGGCTAGTCCTTTGCTGGCTAGGCGCAGCACTTGCCGTTCGCGGTCGCTGAGTTGCTCGGCCGGCGTCGCGGCGTCGCGGCTGGGTAGGAGCGCGCCGGCGACGCGGGGGTCGAGTGGGGCGTGGCCGTTGGCGGCTGATCGGATGGCTGCGAGGAGTTCGTCGGGTGTGCAGTCTTTGAGGACATATCCGGTGGCGCCGGCGGCGATGGCGTCGCGGACACGTGCGCGGTCGGAGGACGAGGAGAGGACGACCACGCGTATGGATGGGTGGTCGGCGCGGAGCGCGCGGGTCGCGGCGACGCCGTCCATGACGGGCATGGACAGGTCCATGAGCACGACATCGGGTGCCGTTGACGCGACCAGTGCCAGCGCTTGAGCGCCGTCGGCAGCCTCACCGACCACTTCGAGATCCTCGGCCGTGGCGAGCACGGATGTGAGGCCGGCCCGGACCAGGCGGTGATCATCGGCGAGTAGGACCCGGATCATCGCGTCGGCACCTGCAGCCGCCAGGTGGTGCCCTGGCCTGGTCCGGTGCGCAGGTCCAGGCGGGCCCCGACGCTGGCCGCGACGTCGGACATCAATGAAATCCCGAGGTGCTGCTGGGGCCGCTCGTCGGCGAGGAATCCGCGGCCGTTGTCGCTGACCTGCAAGGTCGCGGTCTGGCCGGCTCCGGGCTTAAGGGTGAGCTCGGCTGCCGTCGCCGCAGCGTGCTTGACCGTGTTCCGGAGGCATTCCTGGGCAACCCGGAACACCGCCTGCTGCCGCTCTGGTGTCAACATCGCGGCGGCAGCCTCGTCGATCTGCATCCGCACCTGGATCGAGCGTCCGGCCAGGGTCGCGGTCATGTCGCTCAGTGCTGCGGACAGTCCCGCCGATCGCAGGCTGGGTGGGTAGATGTCGACGACGAGTGAACGCAGCCCGCCCATACTGGTGCGTACGGTGGCTGCGGCGTCGCGCAGGTTCCCGGCCAGTGCATCATCGCCGCGCGCGGCCGCGGCTTCGGCTCCGCCGGCAACCGCGAACGAGGCTGCCGCGAGTTCTTGTACCAGTCCGTCATGTAGCGCGGCGGCGATGCGTTGCCGCTCCTCGCCCGAGGCGTCCAGCGCGCGCTGCATCATGGTCTCGCGCTGAGCCTGCGCGCGGCGGGTCCGACGCAGCAGCGTCCACATGATCGGCACCAAGAGCACGAAGACCGCCGCGACGCTGCTCAGCGTGATCCCGACGAAGCCCCGCCACAGCTGGGAGCTGCGATCGGTGACCACGTCATAGCGGTAGTAGCTCTCGAAGAGCACTTCGCGTCCGCTGGGCGTCCAGACCGGCCGGTAGACCTCGAGCAGTTTGCCCTGGCTGCGTTCGAACGCATTCTCCGGGCGGCGCAAGTCACTGACCTCAGCCTTCGTCTGGGGTGAGGTCAGCGCTGACCGCGCGCCCTCATCGAGAATGAAGCTACGGCCGACCAACCGCGATTCGTCTGAATACAGCACGGCACCTTGCGAGGACCACAGCTTCACCCGCACCAATGAGGACGACAGGATCCGCTCGCGGATCAGGCCGTCGAGCGTCGCAGCTGCACCGATGTCGGTTGCCATCGCGTCGGTCAAAGCCGGTTGCACGACGCTCTCGGCGAGGATGTCGGTGCGCTGCGCGACGTCGTGCACCGACTCGCTCTCAGCGATCCGCCGACTCAACACCGTGCCGGCCAGCCCGACGAGGCTGCCGACCACGGCCGCCGCGATCGCCATCTGCACCACCACGCGGCGCAGGTTCACCGGCCGCTGCGCTGCCGGCGCCCCGTCCGGCGCGGCGACGACCGTGACCCAGTCGACCGCAGACGAGTCGACCGGGCCACGGTGTTCCGCAGCTACCGACTTCGGGGGGTCAGCCGGCTCACGGACCTCGGCGGAACGGGCCATGGGACCTAGTGTCCACGTCCGGAACCGCTCCCGTGGCCGCCACTGTCATCACCTGGCTCAGGGGCCCGGCTTGTGCGGGTACCGCCGTTGTCGTCACCCGGCTCGGGTGCCCGGCTGGTGCGGGCGCCACCGTTGTCATCACCCGGCTCAGGGGCCCGGCTAGTGCGGGCGCCACCGTTGTCATCGCCCGGCTCCGGGCTCCTGGACGGGGTTGATGCGTGCGTGGACGCGGCGCCGGTGCTTACCGCGTGGCCGTGGTCGTCAAACCCGACGACCTGCGCCTGTGACGGGACATGAACGGGCAGCTTGTGGCTGAACGACGGGTTACCGGCCAAACCGGCCACGGCGGGCACTGCCGCGGCGATCGCCGCGGCGGCAGCGGCGGAAAAGATCAAAACACGCTTCATTGTGCGCTCCTGTACAAGGTCGGGACTTGCGTACCTCAGTTGTCCCGCACCGCTGGGCGTACCCGCCATCAGACGATGGGACTAGTACCTACGCTCCCGAGCCGACCGGCCTCGGGTACTACGACGATTGCCCGATGGCCGACCGACCACCGGCCCGCACATCCTTCCCTCGTCGAAAGTTCAGACGAACCCGAAGGAGATGACGATGTCCTCCATCACCACGCGTAGAGCGAGCGCAATCCTGGTCCTCGCCGCAGCCCTCACCGCCGCGCCCGCACTCACCGCGGCCCCCGCCCAGGCCAAAGGCGGCAACCCCGCCGTGCAGACCAGAGGCGCCTGCGCCGGCGGTGGCACCTGGAAGCTGAAGGCCAAGCACGACGACAACCGCATCGAGATCGAATACGAAGTCGACACCAACCACCCCGGCCAGGTATGGCGAGTCGCGCTCAGCGACAACAACCACCGCATCTTCCTCGGCAACCGACGCACCACCGCACCCAGCGGCTCGTTCACCGTCCACATCCTCACCGCCAACCGCGCCGGAGCCGACGTCATCCGCGCCCGCGCGACCCTCGGCCCCCGCAGCTGTGCAGGATCGGTACGGCTCTAGACCCGCCCCGCAGACTCCGGGTGGCGCGCCGGCAGCCCACCGGACGCCACCTGGAGTCTGCGGCCCGTTGTACAAGGTCGGTCAGCCTGCGACTCGCGGAGCAGTGGCGACGCGCGGCGGCGTGGACACTGAACCGCTGGTGATGTGACTCACGGCATCGGGTGATCACGGATGTCGCGTCGGCCTTCGGATAGGCTGGTGATGTTGAAGGGGAGTAGCCCCGCACCGGTGAATCGACACGCTGGGATAAGTCCCCGGTTCCCGGGCCCGCGATAGTGCGGGTGGGCGAGACCTTCGACCCAACGTTCAGACACCTGTCTGCCGTGGGTCGAGGTCATACGCCGGCGGCTGATGATCACCTCCCGTGGCAGCCCGAGCCCGGGAGATCCGCTCGTGCTGCATATCGTCCTACTACTGGTCGCTGCCGTGGTCATCTACGTGGCCTGCGAGTGGTTCGTCAACGCCGTGGAATGGTTCGGCGCCCAATTCAAGGTCGGCGCGGTCGCGGTCGGCACCATCCTGGCCGCCGCGGGCACAGCCCTGCCCGAGAGCGTCGTCACCCTGGTCGCGGTCCTGTTCGGCAGCAAGGCGCACGGCGACGACATCGCCGTCGGCGCCGCGTTGGGCGGACCGTTGGTGGTCGGCACCATCGCCTACGGCGTCACCGGCCTGATGCTGCTGCTCGCCCGCCGCCGCAAGACCACGGCTGTCGCCGCCGGCGCGGCGCGGTCCGGCGCCGGTACCGCCGTCGGCGACACGCCGACCGGCGCCGCGTCAGACGGCAGCGAGCTGGCCGGAGTGGACACGACACGGTTGGCCCGCGACCAAACCTGGTTCCTCATCATCTTCGCGGCCAAGGTCGGCCTGGGCCTGGTCGCGTTCGCGATCAAACCCTGGCTCGGCTGGCTGTTCTTCGCCGCCTACGGCGTCTACTTCTGGCGCGAGATGCGCGCCGACGGCGCACACGCCAGCAGCGACGGCCTCGAACCCCTCAAACTCCAGCCCCGGCGCGGAACCCCAGCCCGCCGGGCCGTCATCGCCCAGACGCTGCTCACCCTGATCGTCATCTTCGCCGCCTCGCAACTGTTCGTGCGCCAACTCGACTGGGCCGGACCAGCCCTCGGACTGCCCTCGGTCGTGGTGGCCCTGCTGCTGGCCCCGATCGCCACCGAACTACCCGAAGTGCTCAACGCGATCATCTGGGTCCGGCAGGGCAAGACCCACCTCGCACTGGCCAACATCTCCGGCTCGATGATGATCCAAGCCACCGTCCCCTCCGGGATCGGGCTGATATTCACGCCCTGGAAATTCGACGGCGCGCTCATGCTCGCCGGCGCCACCACCATGGCCGCGGTCACCTACCTGCTGTGGCTGTTCCGCACCCGGCGGGTCACCCCGATACGGCTGGCCGGCACGGCCGGCTTCTACGCCGTATTCGCCGGCGCCCTCGCATTCACGATCTGACCCGGTGTGCGACCGGCGAGCCCAGGCAGCGTGCGCTGGGCGCAGCAGGCACCCACGCTGCGGGCCGCGAGCCACGCCTGGCACAGTCGACCAGCCTCTGCCCGTTCGGGTCTCAACTTGCGACACGATCTGCGGATCGGCAGACGTCTAATGACAACCTGGACTGGTTGCACCCTGGCGCCAGGCTTAATGTCGGCTCGACCGAGAGCGGGCGGACATGACAGGTCATCGTCGCGGCGGCGTCTTAGCAGCACTACGCGCCGTCATGTTCGCGCCGTCGGAGACGCGATGGCGAGCGCGCTGGCAGCCCCCGACCAGCCGGCAACACGCGACGACGCTGACCGGGCTAGTCGCGGACGGGTTCACCGCTGACTTGGAAGGCACCGCCACCAAGACTTGACTCCGTTCGGTCGTGAACTAGGGCACGAGCCCTCCCGTGGTGAGAGCATTAGCGTTGCCGCCAAAGGACAAGCTATGACCGACATCCCGCCTCCAGACGCCTGGCTGGGCGAGGGTCCACCGCCACCACGCGAGGTCTGGACCGATGGCGGCGGGACCCGTGTCGAGGTGATCGATCTGCACACCGAGCAGGGCCGGATCGTGGAGTACAAAGTGTTCCGCGCCGGGCAGTGGCTCGGCGACTTCCAATTCCTCGACGACCTGGCCAGGGTCGTCGACCTCGCCAGCCTCGGTGTGCTCTAGGTAGACACCGCTATCGAAGGGCCTATCCGGCGCGCTCACCTGCAGTCGCGGGTGCTGGCCCGTCGGCGGGGTGCGCGCCGCGGGGGCTGGTGTGCACGGTCGCGGCGGTGAGTCGCCGGACCTGGACGAGCAGATGTTCTTCGGCGTGGTGGGCGAGGTCGTGTGCCTCGGTGAGGGTCAGAGTGGGCTGAACGGTGGCGTCGACTTCGGCGCGCAGGGTGTGCCCGATCCAGCGGATGCGCATTTCGCGGACGCCTTCGATGCCGGTGACGCTGGTGACCGCGGCGGTGGCTTGTTCGACCAGGCTGGGATCCACGGCGTCCATCAGCCGGGCACCGATCTGGCGGATCGCGGAGCGCAGCACACCGAGGATCGCCGCGGTGATGAGCAGTCCGATGATCGGGTCGGCTTGCCGCCAGCCCAGCCCAACTCCGGCGGCGCCGAGCAGCACGGCGAGGCTGGTGAATCCGTCGGTGCGGGCGTGCAGCCCGTCGGCGACCAGCGCGGCCGAACCGATTCGGCGGCCGATGCGGATGCGGTAGCGAGCGACCAACTCGTTGCCGGCCTACCCGATCACCGCGGCGCCGGCCACGGCCCACAGGTGGGTGACATCGCGGGGATGGATCAGTCGCTCGATCGCCTCGTAGCAGGCCAGGACCGAGGACAGCGTGATCATCACAATGACGAACAGTCCACCGAGGTCTTCCGCGCGGCCGTACCCGTAGGTGTAGCGGGTGGTCGCCGGGCGCCGCGCGAGGCGAAACGCGATCAGCAGCGGCACCGCGGTCAGCGCATCGGCCACGTTGTGCAGCGTGTCCCCCAGCAGCGCCACCGACCCCGACAACACCACGACCGCACCCTGGATGGCCGCGGTCACCGCGAGCCCGACCAGGCTGATCAGCAGAGCCCGCCGACCTGCAGCGTCAGCTTCCAGCACGTCATCGACCTGGTCCGCGGCATCGTGGGAGTGTCCGCCGACCATCTCCGAGACAGCGTGTCGAAGCCGCGCCCACACCGACGAGCCGTCCGCATGGTCGTGTGTGTCGCCATGCTCGTGCCCGCGGTGGGGGTCGTCCTCGTGGTGCGTGTCAGGGTGTGGATCGTTGTGGCTCATCGCGATCAGGCGTCCTCGGTGCCGTCGGGCTGAACAACCAAGACTACCAAGACCTTCATGACTGCGAATATGTTGCACTAAAGCGAGTAGGGTCACGGCATGACACCTGCTCCCCGCCACGCACCGCGACCTGGCAAGACGGCAGCGGTGCACCCGGACGCGCTCACCAGCGAGCAGGTCAACGCGGCCGTGACCTCCTTCGCGCTGCTGGCAGATCCGACCCGAGTGCGGATGCTGTGGGCGCTGCGCGACGCCGAACTCGACGTTGCCAGCCTCGCCGCAGTGGCAGGATGCCGGCCCACCGTCGCCAGCCAGCACCTCTCTAAACTGCGGTTCGCCGGGCTGGTGGAAGGCCAACGCCACGGCCAGCGAGTCGTCTACCGACTCCGAGGCGCGCACGTGCGGGCCCTACTCACCGAGGCACTGTTCCACGCCGACCACCAAGTCAGCGGCAGCCCGGTCCACGACTAGGCCCGATCCTGCGACCAACAGCATTAATGGCCATACGGGTGCTCACCGGTCAAACGTTGGACAGGCCGTCGAAGACCATCTGCCGCGAATGACCTTGTAGATCGGCCGTTGCAAACGCGCCGTCGTTCGCACAGCACGCCAAATCCCTTCCGAGCGTTGGCCGTGCAGCACCATGACGTCGTCAAAGCCTGTGACGACTGGCTCGGAGTCACACCTCGATAATCGGCTCGACCATATTGACTTGAGCCGAATGGTAAGACAATACTTACCGTTCGTGGAGACTTACCGATCTGCCGGGGCCTGGGACGCGTTAGGCGACGGCACCCGGCGCGCCATCGTCGAGTGCTTGGCCGAGCGGCCGCGCGCGGTCGGCGAACTGGCCGACGTGCTACCGGTCAGCCGCCCGGCCGTCTCACAGCATCTGAAGGTGCTCAAGAACGCGGGCCTGGTCACCGAGCGCGCCGCCGGAACGCGGCGGATCTACCGACTCAACCCGACCGGCGTGGCCGCGCTGCGCGATCAGCTCGACGCGTTCTGGAACCGAGCGTTGGCGAGCTACAAGGACGTCGTCGAACAATCCACGGAGGAGAAGTCATGACCCGAGCCGCGACCGAGGTCGTCCGCCGGCAGATCGTCGTGGAGGCTCCGATCGAGCGAGCCTTCACCGTGTTCACCGCCCGGTTCGGCGACTTCAAGCCACCGGAGCACAACCTGCTCGAGGTGGCCATCGCCGAGACCGTGTTCGAGGCCAAGGTCGGCGGTCACATCTATGACCGCGGCATCGACGGCAGCGAGTGCCGCTGGGCGCGCGTACTCGTCTACGAGCCGCCGAACCGCGTCGTGTTCAGCTGGGACATCAGCCCGCAGTGGCAACTCGAAACCGCGCCGGACAACACCAGCGAGGTCGAAGTCCGGTTCGTAGCCGAGACATCGCACCGCACACGGGTGGAGCTGGAACACCGCAACATCGACCGGCACGGCCCCGGGTGGCAGGCCGTCAGCGACGGCGTCGCCGGCGACGCCGGATGGCCGCTCTATCTGGCCCGCTACGCCACGCTGTTCGACTTGGCCAGCTGAAAAGTGTGCCCTGCTGGTCGCGTGGCGGGTGTCGGCGGACCGTCAGGCACGCCTAGCTCGTAGCGCCATGTCGCCGCTACTAACACGCCACCCAACTCGCCCGTCCAGCAGCTAGCACACCCGCAACGCCACGCCGCCTCTCACCGGCCACGCACGGTCTTACCAGACCGTGCGCTGGCCGACCGGCTGCCCTCACCCTGTCACCAGCCAGATGCAGCGGCCCTTGCATTACCGCCCGGAAGGCACACTGCTCGACCCTGAGCGCTGCTCGGATCTTGGATGTCGCGCGGGGTTCAGGGTCGGCGGGCGCGTTTCGGTGCCTGAGCCGGGTCACGCGTGGCGCGGCGGCGCCGAGCGCGGATGCCAGCGTGGTCGAGTACGAGCTCGGCGGTCTGGCGGGCGGTGCTGGCCGGGGTGGGGGTGTGGTCCATCTGGGCGGTGGCGACGGCGCCGTCGTAGAGCAGGACGAGGGTGTCGGCGAGTTGCTTGGGGTCAGGCGCGCCGGTCTGGGTGGCGAGGTTGAGGAACAGGTCGTGTACCCAGGCCCGGAAGGTCGCCGCTGCTTGGGCTTCGACGCTGTCCGGTGCGGCCTCGGCGGTGGCGTTCACGAAGGCGCAGCCGCGGTAGTCCGGTTGCGCGAACAGGGCACCGAGTGCGTCGTAGACAGCCAGGATCTGCTGCCGCGGGTCGGCGTGTTCGGCGATTCCGGCGGCGATGCGCTCGGCCCACCTGCCGTGTCGGTGGGTGAGGTATTCGCGGACCAGGTCGTCCTTGCCGGTGAAGGAGTAGTACAGCGAACCCTTGGCGACCCCGGCGTGTTGGACGACCCGGTCGACGCCGACGGCGTGGATGCCCTCGCTGTAGAAGAGGTCATCGGCCGCGTCGAGGATGCGCTCCTTGGCGGTGCGGCGGCGTTGCACGGGTCGGGACATGCCCCAACTCTAACCGACCGATCTGTCTAAACAACGTGGCGCAGGTCTCGTTGCTTGTTTAGACAGATCGGTCTAGCGTTCGTCCCGGTTAGACAACCAAGTCTAAATAAGAGGCTGAAGGGGAATCCTCATGACCGCCACCCTCACCACCGCCGAGCTCACCGGCCAGACCGCGCTGGTCACCGGCGCCACCTCCGGCATCGGCAAGGCCGCCGCCCTCAAGCTCGCCGAACACGGCGCCACCGTGCTGGTCCACGGCCGCGACGCCAGCCGCGGCGCGGGCGTCGTCGAGCAGATCGAAGGAGAAGGCGGCCACGCCCGCTTCGTCGGCGCCGACCTCAGCGATCCGGCCGACGTGGCTAGGCTCGCCGCGGAGGTCGGCCCGGTCGACATCCTGGTCAACAACGCCGGCTCGTCCTGGTTCGGACCCAGCAGCGACCTCGATGTCGCCACCTACGATCGGCTCTTCGACGGCAACGTCCGCTCGGCCTACCTGCTGACCGCCGCCCTCGCGCCAGCGATGGCCCGCAACGGCAGGGGCAGCATCATCAACCTGGCCAGCATGGTCGGCACCGTCGGCCTACCCGGCAGCGCCGCCTACGGCGCCACCAAGGCCGCGCTGGTGGCCATGACCCGATCCTGGGCCGCCGAATACGGCACCGACCGCGTCCGGGTCAACGCCGTCGCTCCGGGACCGGTCTTCACCGCGGGAGCCACCGAGGACCGGATCACGGCCCTCGGCAACACCACGCTGCTCAACCGAGCCGCCCAACCCGAAGAGATCGCCGAGACGATCGCCTTCCTCGCCTCGCCCCGCGCCGGCTACATCACCGGCGCCACCATCGCCGTCGACGGCGGCCGAACCGCCATCTAGGCACGAGCAGACAGGCAACGATCATGAACAGCGGCAGCACCGTGTTCGGCATCAGCTTCGACGCCCACAACGCCGCCAACCTCGCCCGATTCTGGGCCGCCGCACTCGGACGGGACCTCGCCGACGGAGCCGACACCGACAACGCGGTCGTCCTCCCCGACGACCTCGCTACAACCGGTCCGCGTCTGGCCTTCCACCGAGTGCCCGAGCCCAAGACCGCCAAGAACCGCATGCACTTCGACCTCATCACCAGCGACATCGAATCGGAGTCGGCCCGCCTCATCGGCCTCGGCGCCACCAAACTGGCCAGCTTCGACAGCCCAGCCCACTGGGTGACCTTCGCCGACCCCGAAGGCAACGAATTCGACCTCATCGCGAACTAACCAGCCGACAAGATCCCGGAAACGGAACGAATCATGATTGATGTCCCCACCCAGCAACCATCCTGCTCGCCGCCGGCCACCGACACCGTCGCGGAGGTCATGCGACCAGCGCTGACGACCGTAGAACCCGACGCCCACCTCGCCGCGGCCGCGTACCTGATGAAACACGCCGGCGCCTCGGCACTCGTCATCCTCGACGACGACCACGGCGACCGGCCGATCGGCCTCATCACCGAGACCGACATCGTCAACGCGGTCGCCGACGGCCACGACGTCAACGACGTCCGCATCCGTGACCTGATGACCAGCGACCTGACCTTCTGCACCACGACCACAAGCATCCGCACCGCCGCGCAATCCATGCTCGCCGGCCAGATCCGGCACCTACCCGTCCTCCACCACGGCGAACTCGTCGGCATGGTCGACATCGGCGACCTGGCCCGCCCAAGCCTCCAACTAGACGGGCCGAGCCGCCGCCCCTGATTCGACAGACCAGTCTGCGTACACGGTGGGCGTCGGCGTTTCGCCGATCACCGCGTCATACATCGGCAGCGGGTCCGCGTCACTGCCGAGCCGCACGGCGCATCACAGATCCACCGGCCTGGCACAGCGCCGCGCCGGCGCGTGCGGCCTCGGCCGTACCTGTCGGCCCCGTTAGGAACCGTGGCCCAGAACGTCGAGCATCAGCAGAAAGGAAGAGCAAATGATCAAAGAGATGAGAGTCCCCGGCGTGGAACACCCGATCACCATCGAGGCCGACACCGTCCGCGTCGTTGCCCGCGTCGGAGATGCCGTGATCGCCGACACCCGTTCCGCGCTGACCCTGCGCGAGGCCGGATACCCGCCTGTGCACTACATCCCCTTCAACGACCTCGTCCCCGGCGCGTTGCGCGCCAGCACGTCTGACAGCTACTGCCCCTACAAGGGTGACGCGTCCTATTACGACGTCGTGCTACCCGACGGCCGCGAACTCAGGGACGCTGCCTGGACCTACCAGGCCCCATATCCCGCGGTGGCGGCCATCGCGGGCCACGTCGCCTTCTACACCGACCGCATCCAGGTTGAGGCGGAAGCGCACTAGACAGGTCAGCCTAGAAATGCACTGCCAGCTCCTTCGGAAGCCGTCGGCGTCGACGTCGTTGGCGCCCGCGCCGATGTCGCCGCCGAACACGGCCTCGACCACGAAGTGCCAAAGGAACTCGTGGTGGTCCTCGCCGGTCGGCGTCCAGACTGCACCGTGGGTGTTCACGCGAGGCCTATCCTCCGGAGCAGCCGTAGGTCCGTCGTCGCGATCGGGCTAAGGAGCTTCCGACATGCTTGCCGCTTCGGCAACCATGGCCATATAGTCTCGTCGCTGAGACGCCTTCCGTGGCGAGCGTCATACGTGCCCCAAGGAAAGCGAGCGACACGTGGACGATTTCGGGCTGCCGGTGACCGGTCGAGGTACGCACCGATCGGTCGTCGTCGAGCTCCGCTCGGCATGCGCACAGCCCGGATCCAGAAAGCAGTGCCTTCTCCTCGAGTGCCAATTCATGCGGTAACGCCACGGGCATTCCCGCGGCTTCTTGTCACCTCTGTGAAGGGAAGGGTCTGATGCGAAGACATCTGCGGCGGCGCCTGTGGCTCGTGCCGCTGAGCGTGTCGGCGGTGGCGCTCACCGCCGCCGTGGGGCCGATTACGTCCAGCAGCGCGGACACGATCACCACCACGGCATGCAACAGCCGCACCAACAACACGGTCGACAAACTCGTCGAGTGCATCCGCACCGACGACCTGTGGAACCAGATGAAGGCGCAGCAGGCGATCGCCGACGCCCACCCGGACGCGGGCGGGCACGCCTCGCGCAACTCCGGCGAGCCAGGCTACAAGGCGGCGGTCGACCTCGCCGTCAAGCTGTTCAAGGCTTCCGGCTACCACGTCACGGTTCAGACGTACAAGTTCCCCTACTTCGCCTTCTTCGGATTGCCGGGCGGCAGCGAGGTATCGCCGACGCCGACCACGTTCACTCTCGGTACCGACCTCAACGCCTTCAACAGCGTCGGCACGGTCACCGCGGAGGTGCAGCCGGTCGGTGGGATCATCCTGCCCCCGACGCCGGCGCCGTCCTCGTCGAGCGGGTGCAGCCCGGCCGACTTCGCCGGCTTCACGCCCGGCAACATCGCGCTGATCCAGCGCGGCACGTGCAACTTCGGCGAGAAGGCCAAGAACGCCGTTGCGGCCGGCGCGGGCGGCGTGCTTATCTTCAATGAGGGCCAGCCGGGCCGTACCGGGGTCGCCGGTGGCGGCGGCATGATCGACGACGCCGGCAATTCTGTCGTGCCGAACATCCCGGTCGGCTTCGTGCCGTTCGCGGAGGGCCAGCACCTCAACGACGCGGCCAATGCTGGCCAGCACCCCCAGGTGACGCTGGACTTTAAGGGTGCGGCCGACCCGAACCGCGACGACTACAACGTGATCGCCGACTCGCCGTTCGGCGACCCGAACCACACCGTGGTTGTCGACGCGCACTACGACGCGATCTTCGGCGCTGGCATGCTCGACAACGCGTCCGGCTCGGTAACCCTTATGGACATCGCGCAGAAGATGGCCAAGGTGCACACCAAGAACCGGCTGCGCTACATCCTGTTCGGCGGCGAGGAGCTCGGCCTACTGGGCTCGGACTTCTACACCCACAACCTCTCGCCCACCGAGCTCGCCCAGATCGGTTACGACCTCGACGCGGACGTGACCGCGACGCCGAACTACACCATCGGCGTGCTCGACCCGGCCGCGCCGAACCTGTTCGGCGGAGACCCGCCGCCGTTCCCGACCAACGTGTACGAGCCGTCGAAGTTCGCGCGCGACGAAGCGGTCAAGTACTACAACTCGATCGGGCTCAACCACGAGTTCTTCTCGCCGGTCGGCACGGACGCGTTCTGGTTCAACATGGTCGGCGTCCCGGCCAGCGGCATCCTCACCGGGCAGGACTGCTGCAAGACGCAGGAGCAGGTCGACCTGTTCGGCGGGCAGACCGGCAACTTCGAGGGCAACCTCGGCACCACCGACGGCGGCTGCGTCGACCAGCCGTTCCGCTGGTGTGACAACCTCAGCAATAACGACCCGAACGTCCTCACCTTCGAGACGAAGGCGTTCGCCAAGATGGTGTTCAAGATGGCGTTCGACACGACCATCCTGACCCGCACCCCGCAGCAGGCCGTCGCGGCGCGGACCGCCGCCGAGCAGCAGAAGGCCGCCCGGATGGCTGGTGCCAGCCACGCCCGGATGAGCTAGCCGAAACTCCTACCGGAGCCGCCGGGCCGAGCCACGGCTCGGTCCGGCGGCTCGGAGTGGGAGACGGAGGGCGCCCTCATGAAGAGCGAGTGGGGTCGACCGAGTCGCCGTTCGACAAGGGTCGATCCTGAGTTCTCTCGCACTGCTCCGTCCTGTGTTCCACTCCGAGACCGACGGCGTGTCGTGGAGGCGCCGGATGTATACGGCGGCTGCGGCCTCACACGTCAGAGCTTCGCTCAGCCCGCCCGCTATCCGTCGATCTGTACCGGACGGAGCTCCGCGAGCTGCGGCGCAGACGGATCTTTCTCGAGTACTGGGAGCGTCTCGCAAACCCAACGGTATGCGGGAGACCGTTGCGGGTGCGGTCTGCCCCGGGGGTGCGGTGCCAGCTCTGCCGCCGCCGTCGACGAGTCACGGGCCCTCCCGCCTGGCACCATCGTGCATCCCGCGTGGTCCACCACGACGCGCCGAGATGGGCGAGGAGGAGCACTTCCGCGACTGACCCTCGCATACCGCCGTAGGTGTTGAACGCGGCAGGATGCCGGCCGCCTGGCTGCCGCTGAGCTACTCCGGTGGGTAGGGACGTCGGGACTCCGTCCGCGTCGATGTCGCACGGCCGTGATGTTCTAGCGTGGCGACGGTCGCGGCGGCAGGCTGCCGCGTGGCAGGTTCGGCGGAGAGGAACGGAATGGCGACGCAGCAGGACACAGAACTTGCCGACGAACAGGTAGTCCAGCTACGCGATGAGGTGGCGGCTGGACGTCGGCCGCGAGTTCGAGTGTCGGGTCCGCAGTTTCCCACCGGAACGACCGGCACGGTGCTGCAGGTCGGTGACCCGAACACGGGCGGCGACTTCATTACGGTGCGGGTCAAGATCGCCGGCGTCACCGACGAGCTGGTCTTCTCGCCGAGGGAGCTGTCGATGGTCGGCAGGGGCCGCGCCGCGGCACCTCCCGCGTCACCAGCCGTGAAGCGGACGCCGTCCTCGCCGCGGACCCGCCGCTCGGAGGGGTCGTCGGTGACGCCGGCTGCTAAGGCATCTGGTCGACCTGGCGCCGGCAGGTCCGGGGTGAGTACGTCCAGGCGGTCACCATCAGACACCACCCCCGAGCAAGGTTCATCCCGCGCGCCGGCGCGGGCCAAGACACCCGCGGGGTCTCCCCGGCGGGCAGCGCCCGTACCCGCCGTGACTGTCACCATCGCCTCGGCGGGGTCGTCCTGGTCGGTCACGGCACACCGAGGCGCGCGGATGGTCGTGAAGAAGGCACCCGTGCCGCCCGGCGTAGTCGCCGCCGTCGCAGCGCTGCTCAACCAACCAGGCGTGGAGGACGCCGTCGCCGTCGTGAACGACACCGCCCGCGTGCAGGCTGAGGCCCGCGCAGAAAAGCTGCGCGCCGAGCTAGCCGAAGTTGAGACCGTGCTGATCAGCCATCGTCGACCGTAACGGTGCGCCGGCCTTCGCTGCCGTCCTCCGAACGATGATCTACCCCGTGGCCGGGTCTGCAGGCTCCACCTGTGTCCGAGGCCTACAGCTCACCGAGTTGCACCCAAGATCCGTCGTTCCGGGCCACCTTGAACTCGCGCCGTGACAGGACGGACTACTTCGTGGTGTCCAGCGAGTCGATCCAACGCTCGAGGCGGCGGCCTTCGCGGGTCATGAGTGCGGGTTCTCTGAGTGCTTGGGTGAGCACGGCGGTCCCCTGGTAGCTGGCGATGAACTCGATGGCGAGATCACGGGCGTCGCGGCGGCCCATTGATCGGAACTGTTCCTCGGTCCAGGCGATCGGGATCTCCACGAGGCGGGCGACCGCGGGTTCGCCGGCGCGGCCAGTCTTCTCCAGTTCCGAGCAGAGGGTGCCGTGTGGGCAGCCGTACCGGGCGATCCTGTCGTGCTGGCCTGCCAGTGTCCGGAAGAGGGCCTTGAGTCGGCCTTTCGGGCTGCGATAGCGGCGATCGAGGGAAGCAAGCATCTCCGTAATGCCCCGCACGTGGGCCTCGACGACGGCGTCGACGATGGCGTCTTTGGTCTTGAAGTAGTAGTAGATGTTGCCGAGGGGAACGTCGGCCGCCTGGGCGATGTCGGCGAGGGTGGTCTTCTCGACTCCCTGGCGGTACAGCAGGTCGGTCGCGGCAGCGAGCAGGCGCTCCCGCTTGCCCGGTCGCGTGGCCACCGTGTCTGCAGGTCTGGTGTCGGCAAAGTCAGTCATCTCACTTCCCACTATAGACATCGAGGGGGCGTGCTGTTTAAGTTGGGACCCTAACTTGTTAGTTGGCTTTCTAACTAAGCCCGGAGGTTCTTCGCCAATGACGGCTCCGCCCGCCTCCACCTCGTTCCTCGGCACCCGCCGCGGCAAGCTCACCTTGGCCCTCTTGTGCGGGGTCCAGTTCCTCGACGTCCTCGACGCCTCGATCGTCAACGTGGCGCTGCCGTCGATCCAGCACAGCCTGCACTTTTCCCAGCAGAACCTGCAGTGGGTCCTCAGCGGCTACGTCCTCACGTTTGGCGGATTTCTGCTGCTCGGCGGGCGAGCTGCGGACCTGCTCGGACGCAGGCGCGTACTCATCGCCGGCATGACCCTGTTCGCGGTCTGCTCTCTGGTCGGCGGCGTGGCGACGAACGGGACGACGCTGGTCACCGCTCGTCTCGTGCAGGGGATCGGTGCGGCGCTGATGGCTCCGGCCGCGCTCTCGATTGTCACGACCTCCTTCAAGGAGGGCGTCGACCGGCACAGGGCACTCGGCGTCTGGGGCGCAATGGGCGGCCTCGGGGCCGCGGCCGGCGTCTTCTTCGGCGGCGTGCTATCCGAGGGGCCTGGCTGGCGCTGGGTTTTCTACGTCAACATCCCCTTCTGCGTGTTGTTCCTGGCCGGCATCTTCCGCCTGCTCGACGGCGATCGGCCCGCCGGAGCGCGCCGGCGGTTCGATGTGCCCGGCGCAGTGCTGGTCACCGGCGGCATGCTGCTGCTCGTCTATGCCTTGATCAAGGCACCGGACGTCGGTTGGGCAGCTGGTCAGACGATCGGCTCGCTCGTGGGGGCAGCCGCGATTCTTGCGGTCTTCTTCGTCAACGAGCAGCGCTCCCGCGATCCGCTCATGCCGCTTTCGATCTTCCGGGTCAAAGGACTGGCGGCCGCTGACGCGACTCAGATGATCGCGTACGCCGGCTTCCTCTCGATGTTCTTCTTCCTCACCCTCTACATGCAGAACGTGCTCCACTGGTCGCCGATCCAGGCTGGCGCCGCCTACCTCCCGGTCACGGTCTTCCTCGGCTTCGCCGCGACGATTTCACCGATGCTCTTCGCTCGCGTCGGCACACGGCCGGTGATCGTCGCCGGCGCTCTACTCGCCGCGGGGGGGATCTACTACCTCTCACGCGTCCCCGTCCACGGCCATTACCTGACAGACCTGTTCCCCGGGCTCGCGGCGATGGCGCTCGGGCTCGGCGCGATCGTCGTCGGCGCCACCGTCGCCGCCAATGCTGGGGTTCCGGCCAAGCAGGCCGGCCTCGCCGCTGGACTGCTCAACACGTCGGCGCAGCTGGGGACCGCGCTCGGACTCGCAATCTTCTCCGCGCTCGCCACCGCTCGTACCAATCATCTGTTCGCCGCTCACGCGGCACGGCCCGACGCGCTCACCTCCGGATACGGCCGCGCTCTGCTTGCGTCGAGCATCTTCCTCGCTGCCGCGGCACTGATCGCCTTCCGCACAACAAACTCGCGCGGCGAAGAACCCCCAGAGCAACCCGCCGCCGATTTCCCGCTCGAAGCGATCCAGACGGTCGAATCCTGATCGGAACTCCACGACGTCGTGCGCACGAACCAGGTTGATGACGAGCACATCCGTCGGCGCAAGAACGCCTTCAGGTCCTATCAAGCGCCAACGCCACCCTGGGTGCTCACAACTGATCGCGTCGCCGGATCGGAGCCCAACCCGATGTTCCGCAGTCGGACCCGGGCGAGCGAGGTTCGGGCTGTCGCGGGGCACGAAGCTACACCACCCGGTCCGCACGTAGACGAACCATTCGATACCTAAGGAGCATCATGACTCAGACCGTAGGACTAGACGACATCGCCAGGGCCCCGCTCGCAGACCGGCGAGCCTTCGTCACCGGTGGTAGTCGCGGGATCGGCGCCGGCATAGTTCGCCGACTCGCCGCCGATGGCGCCGCCGTGGCGTTCACGTATCGGGAGACCACCGGCGCTGCCAACGACCTCGAGCAGGAGATCATCGGTTCCGGCGGCCAAGCCTTCGCGGTCCAGGCCGACAGCGCAGATCCCGAGGCGCTCCGGGCAGCGATATCCAAGGCCGTCGGCCGGTTCGGTGGCCTCGAGGTCCTGGTGAACAACGCCGGCACCTCTCACGGGGCACCGATAGAGGATTTCCCGATGGCGGAATACGACCGGCTTCTGGCCATCAACGTCCGAGCGATCTTCGTGGCGATCCAGGCCGCCTTACCGCATCTGGGCGCGGGTGGGCGGATCATCAGCATCGGCAGCGTGCTGGCCGACCGGGCCCCGATCAGCGGCATCAGTGTCTACGCGCTCACGAAGGCCGCGGTCGCTGGACTGTCCCGCAACCTCGCCCGCGAACTCGGCCCCCGTGGCATCACGGTCAACACCATCCAGCCCGGTCCCGTGGCGACCGAGATGAATCCCGACTCCGGGGAGTTCGCGGACACCGTGCGGTCATTGACCGCGGTCGGCCACTACGGCCAACCCCACGACATCGCCGACGCCGTGGCATTCCTGGCCCGCGCCGAGGCGCGGTTCGTGACCGGCACGGCCTGGAACGTCGACGGCGGCTACGCCCTCTGAGCCTCAGGTCGCTGGTCACGAGAGACCTCTACAGCAGTCGACCAACAACCCCAAGCTCGTCACGGACGAAGGCAGACAGCGATGGGCATGCACGTGGGCACGCAGCTCCACCGAGGGTGGTGATGGCGTCACCACTCTTAACCGCGTTGAGCGGTTTGATTCCGGATAGCGTTTGTCAGGCAGATCTCGAGCGGATCAAGGAGCTGCCGTGTTCAACTTCTTCCCGAAGAACTACATGTGGTCCTCGGCGTTGATGCTCTCGATCATGGGCGGTGGAGATCTGGGGCAGATTGACCGCCATCTCGCTGCCCTGCGCGAGGTCGAAGAAGGGGATACCGACGCGTGGACGAAGGCCTGGGCCGGCGCGGGTGCGGAGCAGGCGGAGTTAGCCGGGGAGGACCTGCGCCGTGGGTTGCCGCGTAGCGCGGTCGCGCGCTACGTGCGGGCGGCCAACTACTACCTGACCGGGGAGCGGCAGACCCCGCCGGGTCCAGCGAAGATGGACATCTACGAGCGCGCGCGTGCAGCGTTCGCGGAGGCGGCGGAGCTCATGCCCCGCCCGCTCGAGCGGGTGGAGATCGACTCGCCGGACGGCATTCTGCCCGGCTATCTCATCCCCGCCCGCGCCGAGGGTCGCGCGCCGGTCGTGATCTTCTACAACGGGTTCGACGTCACCAAAGAGCTCCTGTACGGCTTCATCCGGGACGAGCTCGCCGACCGGGGCATCGCCTGCCTGATCATCGACACCCCCGGCACCGGCGAACCGCTGCGGCTACGCAACGTGCCGTCCCGCCCGGACTACGAGGTGCCCACCACCGCGATCGTGGACTACCTCGTGGCCCGCCCCGATCTCGACCCCGAGCGCATTGGCTTGCTCGGCATCAGTCTCGGCGGCTACTACGCGCCACGCGGCGCCTCCTTCGAACACCGGATCAAGGCCTGCGCCGCCTGGGGCGGAGTGTGGGACTACGGCGCCGTCTGGCAGCACCGCTGGGACACCCGGTCCAAGCACACCCCGGTGCCGTTCTGGCAACTGCCGTGGGTGATGGGCACCGAAACGATGGAGCAGGCACTCGAGCGGGTCAAGCAGTGGACCCTGGTCGACGCAATCCCGCACCTGACCCAGCCGCTGCTGATCGTGCACGGCGCCGAAGACAAGGGCATCCCGCTCTCCGACGCGCAGAGGGCAATCGAGGCCGCCGGCTCGGTCGACAAGGAACTGCGCGTGTTCACCGGCCCCGACGGCGGCGTGGAACACTGCAACGTCGACGACCCCGACCCCGCGCGGCAGCTGATCGCCGACTGGTTCGCCGAGCATCTGTGAACCGCACCGACAAGTCCCCCGGATCCCGGCGCCTCGAGGGCGGCCGGCCGGCTGCGGGCGGTCTCGTGACGCAATCCGACGCGGCTGAGTCCCCCGCTCGCGCCTAGAGTCGAAGCCGTGGCGGCTTCGACCAAGGAGTTCGGTGCGACACTGCGCAGCTGGCGCGACCGGGCGGCCCCTGAGGAGTTCGGGCTGCCGGTCACCTCGCACCGACGGGTGCGCGGGCTCCGCCGCCAGGAGCTCGCCCGCATGGCTGGTGTCTCCCTCGACTACCTGATCCAGCTCGAACAGGGTCGGGCGAGCGCGCCCTCACCCCAGGTCCTGACCGGGCTCGCCCGCGCCCTGCGCCTGACCGAGGCCGAACGGGCACACCTGTTTCGGCTCGCTGACCGGCTAGTTCCCGACGGAACGCGCATCCGGGGCACGCCTCCCGGCAGAGTCCGCCGTCTGGTGGAGCAGCTCTCGGCAAGCCCCGCAGTCGTCTGCGACGCGGGGTGGAGCCCGATAGCGTGGAACGCGATGTGGGCCGCTACGGTCGGCAATCCGCAGCAGCGTCCCGAACACGAACGCAACCCAGTGTGGCGCCACTTCACCGGCCTGCCCACGCGCGTCGGGCGCACTCGCCTCGAACAGCGCGAATTCGAGGCAGCCGTCGTCGCAGACCTGCGCTCGAGCTACGGCAGATTTCCAGAGGACAAGGGCCTCGCACAGCTGATCGCCGACCTACGCAAGGCGAGCCCGCGATTCCGCGGTCTCTGGGAGGAGCGGCGCGTCGGTGTCTACGAACAGGAACACAAGACCATCGAGCACCCCGCCTTCCGCGTCTGAGTTCGTGCACCAGTTCCCGGTTCTAATACCTAGCCATCTGGACGGATAAGTTGATCACCGTTCAGGAGGTAGGAAGTGACGCAACCCAAGCCGGGTCGCAAGCCACGCAAGCGGCTGGCGACCTCG
>DASXYL010000107.1:0-42889 GCA_036502575.1 Jatrophihabitantaceae bacterium
CGTCCCAGGCGTCGAAGTCGGCCACGAGCAGCAACCAGCGACACGTCGCCGCCGCCAACCGCCCGGCCATCCCTACGATCTGCGACCCGAGCTCATCAACAGAAACCCTTACCGAATAAGCAGATTCAACCGCCGTCATGCAACCGACGCTAACCCCGACCACCGACAATTTCTCAAGCGACCGGCGTTAGGACTGGTCAGCGATTAGGTCTCGGTACCAGGCGAAGGAGGACTTGGGGATGCGGCGCTGCGTCGGATAGTCCAGGTAGGCCAGGCCGAACCGTTTGGTGTAGCCCTGCGCCCACTCGAAGTTGTCGTAGAGCGACCAGACGTAGTAGCCGCGCACGTCGACCCCGGCGGCGACCGCGTCGCGGACGGCGCGAACGTGGCCGTCCAGGTAGGCGATCCGATCGGGGTCGTCGCAGCATCCGTCGCGCAACTCGTCGTCGTAGGCGCAGCCGTTCTCGGTGACCACGAGCGGCGGCAACCGGGAGCCGTAGCGTTGGTGCAGACCTACCAGCGTCTCGGTCAGCCCGTCGGGCGCCACCGCCCAGCCGAATGCCGTCGTCGGAAACCCAGCCGGCGCAACTGCCTCGAGGGGCACCGGTCCGTCGAGCGCCCGGATCGCGTTGATCGAGTAGTAGTTGACGCCCAGAGCGTCGATAGGCGAAGCGATCGTCGGGAGGTCGCCGTCTCGCGCGGCGCCGGTGATGAGCGGCGCCAGCTCGTCGGGGTAGTCGCCGGTCAGTACCGGGTCGGTGAACAGCCGGTTCTGCAGAATGTCGTACAGCCCGGCTGCGTTCTGGTCGGCCTCCGAATCGCTGGCCGGCCGGGACGGCGCGAAGCTGTTGATCAGCATGACGCTCGTGGCGCCGGCGGCGCGCAGAGCCTGAACGCCGAGGCCGTGTGCCAGCAGCAGGTGATGGGCCACGGCGAACGCCGCGTCGAACGACAGTGTGAGCCCCGGCGCGTGTTCACCCGTTAGGTGGCCCAGTACGAAGTTTTCGAACGGCTCGTTCATCGTCGACCAGGTGCCGACCCGGTCACCGAGTCGCGCTGCGACCACCGCAGCGTACTCGGCGAAGCGGTTCACCGTCTCGCGATCCGTCCAGCCGCCGGCGTCCTGCGCCCATTGCGGAAGGTCCCAGTGGTACAGGTTCACGACCGGCGTGATGCCGCGTGCGACGAGGCCGTCCAGCAGCCGGTCGTAGAAATCCAGCCCGGCTGTGCTGACCGCCGTCCCGGACGGTTGCACCCGAGGCCAGGCCACCGACAGCCGATACGCACCGACTCCGAGATCGGACAACAGCGCCAGATCGTCGGCCCACCGGTGATAGTGGTCGCACGCGATGTCGCCGTTCGAGCCGTCGACGACGGCACCCGGTTGCCGGGCGAACGTGTCCCAGACGGACGTCCCGCGACCGGCCGCGCCCTCGATCTGCTGCGCCGACGTCGCCACGCCCCAGACGAATCCTGCCGGTAGACCATCCATGACCCGAGTCTCCTGTTGGACGAGTGCCTAAGTCAAGCGTCCCACTAGAAGGGTAGGCGTAGCCCTACTGCGGATCCGCCGACTACACCCAGTGCGACGGGGCGCCGGCGCGCCGAGGCTTGATCACAGCGATGCGAAGGGCATCGGCGTGATCAGGACGAGAGGTCTGTGATGAGTGAAATCCTTCGATTGGACGGGGTGCGCAAGGTGCACGGGGCGGGCGAGGGGGCCGTTACCGCGCTGGACGGCGTGCACCTCTCCGTAGCCGCGGGCACCTTCCTGGCGGTCATGGGGCCGTCCGGATCCGGTAAGAGCACACTGCTCAACTGTGCAGCCGGGCTGGAGACTCCGACGACTGGCAACGTGTCGGTCAACGGGACGAGCCTGGCCGGTATGGACGACGCCCAGCTGACGCAGTTTCGGCGGATGCACATCGGGTTCGTGTTCCAGGACTTCAACCTGCTGCCGTATCTCACGGCGTACCAGAACGTCGAGCTGCCGCTGCGCCTCGCGGGCCCGCTCGACCGAGCCAGCCGGGGTCGGGTCGCCGAGGTGCTCACCGGCGTCTCGATGGCCCACCGGATGGATCGGCTCCCGGCCCAGCTGTCCGGGGGCGAGCAGCAGCGGGTGGCCGTGGCCCGGGCGATCGTCACCCGGCCGAGTGTGATCTTCGCCGACGAGCCGACCGGAGCGCTGGATTCGACCAGTGCCGCCCAGGTGCTCGGCCTGTTGCGCGGCGCGGCCCGGCAGCTGGGCCAGACCGTGGTGATGGTGACGCACGACCCGGTGGCCGCGTCCTATGCGGACTCGGTGGTCTTCCTCGCCGACGGTGAGCTCGTCAGCCGCCTGGACGCTCCGAACGCCGAGCAGGTGGCCCGGCAGCTGACCCACCTGGGTGAGCTGGTCGCCAGCCGCCGGGCCGGGGGTGCGTGATGTACAGGTTGGCTGCCCGATCCGTCCGGGCTCGCGCGACGGCGTTCACCGCGTGCGGAGTCGCGGTGTTCCTCGGGGCGACGCTCATCCTGGCGTTCCTCACCCTGCTCACGACGGGGCTCGCATCCGGCGTGTCGAGCGACGACCGATCCACCCTCACCACCATGGCCGGTGTCGTCGGCGGATGGGGCCTGGTGATCGTCATCTTCGCGGTGGTGTCCACGATGCAACTGGCGGTACGGCAACGCGCCGAGGAGTTCGCCCTGCTGCGGACGATCGGCACGACGCAGAAGCAGGTTCGCCGGATCGTGCTCGGCGAGTCGTTGCTGGTCGGCGGGATGGCCTCGGTGCTGGCCCTCCTGCCCGGCTGGCTGCTCGGCCGAGTGGTCCTGAGCCTGCTGCGCAACGGGAACCTGGTGTCGGCGAACGTTCGCCAGCACGCCGGGATCGCCCCGTTCGCGATCACCGTCGTCGCGATGCTGTTCGCGGCCGGCTGTGCTGCTCGTTTCGCGGCTCGCCCGGCCCTGGCTGGTTCGGCAACGGCGGCGCTGACGGCCAGCCGGGTCGGCGTGACCCGGATGACCCGCCGCCGGCTCTGGCTCGGCATCGGGCTGGTTGGCCTCGGCGCCAACTACTCGGTGATGGCGATGACGATGGGCAACGACAGCGGCGACAAGTTCGCGGCGATGAGCATGGCCGGGCCGGCGTCGGTGTTCTGGTCGATCGGACTGGCCGTGTTCTCGCCCGTCCTGCTGCAGGGTGCCGCCCGGGTCGGTGGCGCGCTCGTCGGTCGGAGCGCCGCCGGGCAACTCGCGACCATCGCGATGCGCCGCCGGGCGTTCGAGCTTTCCGGCGCGTTGATGCCGGTGATCGTCCTGGTCGGGATCTCCACAGGGACGCTGTACATGGTCGGCATCGACGCGGCGGCCGGTCAACTGGCGGCGCACGACGTGGCGACCAACAGCGTCGAGCTGCTCAATCTCGTGGTGGTGGGCATGGTGTGCGTCTTCGCTGCGATCATGGTTGTCAATACGCTCGTCGCAACGATCGCGGCGCGGCGCCGCGAGTTCGGCCTGCAGCGACTGGCCGGTTCGACCCGAGAGCAGGTGACGTCGATGGCCGGTATCGAGGCGGCGCTCATTGCCGCGACCGGCATCGTGGTCGGCGGGGTCGCGTCGCTCGGCGCCGTCATCCCGTACACCGTGGTCAAGACGTCCGGGTTCCTGCCGACGACGTGGCCGTGGCTGTTCCCGATGGTGGCCGTGGTGGCGGCTACCGTCACGGTGACCACCGCCACGGTGGCGAGCCGGCGCGCGGTACGTACTCCGGCCGTCGAGGCGGTGGCGGCGTGACGCGGTCGCTGCGCCTCGGGGCGGCGTGCGCCGCCGGCCTCGGACTCCTGACGACGCTCATCTGGGGGGTGAGCGGTCAGGGCTACTTCTGGCCGCGGTGGGTCTGGATGGCCGTGGCGATCCCGGTCGGACTGGCCGGCGCCGTCGCGTGGGCCCGGCAGCAGCGGGCCGGACGCCGGCGACGGTTGGCCATACACGGCGCGATCTCGGTGGTGATCTCCGTGCTCGAGGTGGTCATCTGGCTGCTCAGCGGGCTCGGCTGGTTCTGGCCGATCTTCCCGATCGCGGCGCTGGCCGCCCTGTTCGGCGTCCACGCCTGGGTGCTGAACCGGCTCCCCCCGGAGCGCGAGCGGGAACTGCTGCAGCGCGTCGACGTCCTGAGCCGAAGCCGCAGCGGCGCCCTGGACATCCAGGCCGCCGAGCTGCGCCGCATCGAGCGGGACCTGCACGACGGCGCCCAGGCCCGCATGGTCTCGCTGGCGATGAGCCTCGGGCTGGCGGCTCGCCTGGTCAAGACCGATCCGGACGCGGCCGCGAACCTGCTCGACGAGGCGCGGGCCAGCACCGTGTCGGCCCTGGACGAGCTGCGCGACGTCGTGCACGGCATCCACCCGCCGGTGCTGGCCGATCGAGGGCTCGCCGGGGCGGTCGAGGCCCTGGCCCTGGACGTCGCGGTGCCCGTCACGGTCAGCGCCGACATCCCGGGATCGGTGCCGCCCCCGGTCGAGTCCGCGCTCTACTTCGCGACCGCCGAGTGCCTGGCCAACGTGGTCAAGCACTCTGGGGCGAGCCGAGCCTCCGTCGACCTCGAGTACCGCGATGGCCGGGTCGTCGTGGTCGTCGGCGACAATGGCCACGGCGGTGCCCGCCTGGACGGCGGCAGCGGCGGCACGGGTCTGGCCGGCATCGTCCGGCGGCTCGAGGCCTTCGACGGCACCGTCGCCCTGAGCAGCCCGGCCGGGGGGCCGACGACAATGACGATGGAGGTGCCGTGCGCGTTGTCATCGCCGAAGACCTCGCCCTCCTCCGCGACGGACTGACCCGGCTGCTGCAGGCCAGCGACATCGAGGTGGTGGCCGCCGTCGGCGATCCGACGGCGTTCGCCGCCGCGTTGGACGAGCATCAGCCCGTCGACCTGGCCATCGTCGACGTCCGCATGCCGCCGACGTTCACCACCGAGGGCCTCACCGCGGCGATCGAGGCCCGGGCGATCACGCCGGGCCTGCCGGTGCTCGTGCTCAGCCAGTACGTCGAGCGCCTGTACGCGCGGGAGCTCATGAGTTCGGGCGACGGCGGCATCGGCTACCTGCTCAAGGATCGCGTCGCCGACGTCGACGCCTTCCTCGACGCCGTCCATCGGGTTGCCGCCGGCGGCACCGTCCTCGATCCCAAGGTCGTCTCCGGATTACTCAGCCACGCTGAGCGTTCTGCGCCGATAGCCCGGCTCACCGCCCGGGAACGCGAGGCGCTCGGGCTGATGGCGGAGGGGTTGTCCAACGCCGCTATCGCCGCCGCCATGGTGGTCACCGACAAGGCGGTCGGCAAGCACATCAGCAACATCTTCATGAAGCTCGATCTGCCCGACGTCCCCGACCACAATCGTCGCGTCCTCGCCGTGCTGAAGTACCTGCAACAGCAGTAGTGGCGGTTACCACGCTGGGTTGACGACGGGTCACTCGCGTCGCGGCATCGTGAATGGCATGACTCCCGTCCCCTCCCCGGTTTTGGTCGTTCGGACGGCGCTGGCCCGGTCGAATGACCAAAACCGGGTCGAGCGGGTGTGCTACCTCGTCGGCGCCGTTCTGATCGCGGCCGGGGTGCTGCATCTCGGCGTTGCCGCCGTCGATCCGCGACCGTGGCTGGGGCCGCTGTCCTGGCGCAAGCCGGTGACGTTCGGGGTGTCGTTCGGGCTCACCCTGATCTCGGTCACGTGGGTGGCGTCCTACCTGCGGCTGACCGAGCGGGCGCGGACGGTACTGCTGGGCGTGTTCGCGGCGGACTGCGTCGTCGAGGTCACCGGCATCACCGTCCAGGCCTGGCGACACGTGCCCTCACACCTCAACACCACCACGCCGCTCAACTCGGTAATCGCGTTCAGCCTGGCCTTCGGTGGTGCGGTGCTGGTCGTCGTGCTCGGCGCCTTGGCTCGCACCGCCCTGCAGGGACGCGTCGACGCGGCGCCGAGCATGCGGCTGGCACTGCGGGCTGGATTCGCGTTGCTGATGGCCGGCCTGGCCGCCGGCGTCGCGATGATCGCCCGGGGCGAGGTGCTACTGCGAGGTGGACACCGGGCGCAGGCGTACAACGACGCCGGCTTCCTGAAGGGATTCCACGGGGCGACGATCCACGCCGTGCTGGTGCTGCCGGCGTTGGCCTGGTGGCTGGCCCGCCGACCGCTGACGGAGGCGCGGCGCACCCGGATCGTCGCCACCGCGGCGGCGGGCTACGTCGTGGCGGCCGTGGTGGTGCTGGCCGGGTCGATCGCCCGGGCCTGACGACAGTCCGAGATCACGGGGGCGGATGGAGGGTTGACCAAGCGATTCCGGGACGAGATTGCGCAGAACCCTTGACGGCCGGCGCCGTGGTGTCAACGGTGTTACGGGGGCGTTACCCGTCAGGAGGTCGGAATGCGCAAGTGGATGTTGATCGCCGCCGTGGCGCTACTGGGCGGAGGGCTGCTCACCGGCCTGAGCCCCGCGCTGGCGACCGGTACCAACCCAGCCGACCTGCCGTCGGCGCACGTATGGATCACGACGCCCGACGGCAGCCAGCTGATGAGTGACGGCGGCCGGGTTCCCTTCCAGGCGGGCGGCTCGACGAATCTGACCGTCACGGTCGACCCGAGCCGGACCTATCAGCGCATGGACGGCTTCGGCGCCTCGATCACCGATTCGTCGGCGAGCGTCCTCTACCGCCTGCCTCCGCCGCAGCGGACAGCGGCGATGCGCGATCTGTTCAGCACCGACGGGCTGTCGCTGCTGCGCCAGCCGATTGGCGCCTCGGACTTCGTGGACGGGCCGTTCTACACCTACGACGATCTGCCCGCCGGCGCGACCGACTACGGCCTGCGGCACTTCTCCGTCCAGCACGACCAGGCGCAGATCCTGCCGCTCCTTCGCCAGGCGCTCGCCCTCAACCCCACCCTGAAGATCATCGCAACGCCGTGGAGCCCGCCAGCGTGGATGAAGACGCCGGCCACGCTCATCGGCGGGCGGCTCATCGACGATCCGCGCATCTACCAGGCGTACGCGCTGTACTTCGTGAAGTTCATCCAGGCCTACCAACGGGCCGGCGTGCCGATCTATGCAGTCACGCTGCAGAACGAGCCGCAGAACCGCACGCCGAACGCCTACCCCGGCATGGACCTGCCGGTCGCCCAGGAGGCCAAGCTCATCAACGCGCTCGGCCCGGCGCTGCGGCGGGCCGGCCTGCCCACCAAGCTGTTCGGCTACGACCACAACTGGTCCGAGCATCCGAACGACATCGCCAACACGCCGCCCGGCGAGGACCCCGAGGTCGACTACCCGTTCGACCTGCTCGACACGAGCGCCGGCCGCTGGCTGGCCGGTACCGCGTTCCACTGCTACGCCGGCGACCAGGCCCGGCAGACGCAGCTGCACAATGCCTTTCCGGACAAGGAGATCTGGTTCACCGAATGCTCAGGCTCGCACGGGCCGACCGATCCGCCCGCGCAGGTGTTCTCCGACACGCTCAAGTGGCACGCCCGCAATCTCGTCCTCGGCGTCACCCGGAACTGGGGCCAGACGATGGTCAACTGGAACCTCGCCCTCGACCCGTCCGGTGGCCCGCACAACGGCGGCTGCGGCACCTGCACCGGCGTGATCACCGTCGGTCCCGGCCAGACGGTCACCCGCGACGCCGAGTACTACACGCTCGGCCACCTGGCCCGCTTCGTCCGTCCGGGAGCGATGCGGATCGCCAGCACGTCGTTCGGCACGACCGGCTGGAACGGGCAGATCATGGACGCCGCGTTCCGCAACCCGGACGGCTCGACCGCGCTCGTCGTGCACAACGAGAACGACGACCCGCGCAGCTTCGCCGTCGCCGTGGGCGATGCGTCCTTCGACTACACGCTGCCCGGCGGCGCACTGGCGACGTTCACCTGGCCGGCGTCTCGGGCGCTCGACAGCCGGTCGCGCCTGCTGCCCGCCGACACCATGACCGCCACCGCAACCGCGGGTGGCGCCGACGCCGCCAAGGCGATCGACGACGACGCCAGCACCCGCTGGACGAGCGGCGCCGCCCAGCAGCCCGGGCAAACCCTGCAGGTCGATCTCGGCACCGTCGGGCGGGCCGGCCGCCTCGTCCTCGACACCGGACCGGACGTGAGCGACTATCCCCGCGGATACGCGCTCTCGACCAGCCGCGACGGGGTGACGTGGTCCGCGCCGGTGACCGGTACCGGCGCCGGGCAGCTCACCGAGATCGCGCTACCTCACGATCGGTTCCGCTACGTGCGCATCGTTCAGACCGCCACCGCTGCCCAGTGGTGGACCGTCGCCGACCTGCGTATCTACCGCTGAGGCACAGTCTCCAACAGGCGGTGCGTGCGTTCGGGGCTGCTGTCGGGTGCGATCCGTGCGACGTCGTGTCTAGGCGTACTGGGCGACGCCGTTGCCGAACGACCAGTTCTCCTTTTTGACCTCGATGAGGTTGATGAAGACGTCCTCCAGGCGGAGTCCGACCCGATCGTGGATCCCGGTGGTGACGGCGGCGTAGAACGCCTGTTTTTGTTCGACGGTTCGACCCTCGTTGAGGACGATCTGGATGAGTACGACGTCGTCGGTGCGGTTGATGCCGAGGTAGGCCGGGTCGTAGATGAGGCCGTCGGCAGTGTGTTCAGCGATCACTTGGAATCGGTCGTCGGTGGGCACACCGAGGACGTCGACGAGGGCGGTGTAGACGACGTCGCCGATGGCGGCGCGGTAGTCGGCTGGCTTGCCAGCGCGGAGCTCGATGCGGGCGAGGGGCATGGGGTTCTCCTTGATCGTGCCGTTTGGTGGTTTCGGGCTGCTGTCACGATGCGTTCGCCTTGGCTGACGGTGATGACTCCTCGGTAACGACACCGAAGCCACCGAACGACAGAGCGAGAAGGGCACGACGGAGACTCACGTCTGCGCCCCCAGGGCCCTGCGCGCGACGTCGGCGAGCCTGTCCCTCATCCGCGGGCTGGCGGCGGGACCCGGTGTGAACATGACCGACAAGCTCGAGATCGGCTTACTGGTCTTGCGGTCCACCAGCACTGGGTCGACCTCGGTCCCGGTCTCGCGGTCGACGAGCAGCATGTGCTTGTCCCGCTTGCGCAGTCCGGCGTTGCCGATGGCGAACAGGGCGAGGATTACGGGGTGGAAGTCGTGTCCGCGGTCGGTGAGGACGTATTCGTCGCGGGGTGGGTTCGGCTGGTACTGGCGACGCTGGAGCAACCCGGCGTCGATGAGCGTGGCGAGGCGGCGGGTGAGCATGTTCGGCGCGATGCCGAGCTCGATCTGCAGTTCGTCGAATCTGGTGTAGCCGTCGAACACGTCGCGGAGGATGAGCAGACTCCACACATCGCCGACTGCGTCCGCGCTCGAGGCGATGGGACATTCGTCGTGCGCGAAGCTCGTGCGCCGCATTGTCAGCTCACCGCCCCGAGTCGGTCGAACCGCTCGAGGGTTCCGCCCAGGACCGGGTCAAGGCTGTCGTGATCACCCTCGTGCGGGATGCCTAGGACCGGCGCGGACACCTTGTCGAGCCGGTCGTACTGCTCGTCGGTGAGGGTCACCTCCAGCGCGGTGAGGTAGTCGTCGAGCTGGTCCATGGTGCGCGGGCCGATGATCGGGAGCACCGCAGTGCTCGAGCTGCGGGCGCGCTGGTTCAGCCACGCCATGGCCACCTGTGAGGGCTTGTCGCCGGTCTCGTCGGCGACCGCGAGCACGGCGTCCACGACGGCGGTCTTCTGGTCGGTGTCCTCACGTTGGATGACCGACTTCATCGTCGACAGGCGGCCCTCGTCGGAGGTGCGGTACTTGCCGGTAAGGAGCCCGCCGCCAAGGGGCGAGTAGAGCACCGTGCCGAGGCCTAGACCTTCGGCCATCGGCAGCAGCTCCCGCTCGCCGTCGCGGGCGGCGAGGCTGTACTCGAACTGCGCGCCGATGAGCGATGAGGTGCCGCGCAGCTCGGCCAGGGTTGCGCCGCGGGCGATTCGCCAGGCCGGGAAGTTGGACAGGCCGCCGTGCAGGATCTTTCCCTGTCGGACCAGGTCGTCCAAGGTCGCCACGATCTCCTCGACGGGAGTGACGAAGTCCGGCCAGTGCGCCCAGTAGACATCCAGGTAGTCGGTGTTCAAACGGCGCAGTGACGCTTCCAGCGAGCGGGTGATGTTCTTGCGGCTGTTGCCGGTCTGCATCAGCCCGGCGCCGGCCACCGCGCCTTGGGTGAACTTGCTCGCGAGAACGAAGTTGTCCCGTTCGCCGGCGAGAAACTGCCCGAGCAGCGTCTCTGACTCACCGAACTGATACACGTCGGCGGTGTCCAGGAATGTGCCGCCGGCATCGGCGAATGCCTGGAACATCTTCTTCGACTCGTCCGCATTCGCACCGGTCGGCCATCTGGTGCCGAAGTTCGCGGTGCCGAGAACGTATTCCGAGACGCGCAGGCCGGTCTTCGTTCCGAACGTTGTGTAGCGCATGGTAGATCTCCCAGCTCGGTGACTTGCATGATGCTAGTCGGGTGACTTGCATCATGCTAGTCAACGAGGCGCGAGGGCAGGGCCGGCGCGAAGAATAATCCACAGATACGGAGATGGACGCCGAGGACATGGCGGCTCATCGTCGCCGCCCACCACAGCCCCTCGGTTGTCGATGGTCCTGCGCTCCAACCCGGGGGTCTTGGTGACGCCGCCGGACTAGCTGCCGGTGGTGGTGCGGTGCACGGCCTGCGCGCGGGGGTCGCCGATGTCGGGTAGTTGGGCGCCGTAGATTCCGCTAACGACGGAGGCCTCCCGCATGACGTCCGCGGGGAACCCGAGGGTGGGACGGCTGAGTTTGTCGAGACGGTCCAGGTGCTGCTGGCTGAGGTGCACGTCGGTGGCGGCGAGGTTGTCGCGGAACTGTTCTTCGGTGCGGGCCGCGATCAGCGGGATGACCGGGCCGGGTTGCTGCCGCACCCAGGAGATTGCTACCTGCGCGGGCGTGCAGCCGATCTCATGGGAGATGGCGACGACCTCGCGGACGATGTCGTCGCTGCCGACCTGGGTGTAGGGGCGTCCGACCTCGGTCACTCGGCCGGTGTGGCCGTTGAGGTATTTGCCGGTGAGTCGTCCTTCGGCCAGGGGGCCCCAGGCGAATACCGGCAGGTCGAACGCGTCAGCCATGGGCAACAGTTCTCGCTCCGGGGAACGGTCGAGCAGGTTGTAGCGCAGCTGGACAGCGGTGAACGGTGACCAATCACGTAGCCGAGCGGCGGTGTTGGCTTCCGCGATCTCCCATGCCGCCCAGTCCGAGACTGCGGGGTAGAGGATCTTGCCGAGGCGGACCTGGTCATCCAGGGCCCGCATGAGCTCCTCGACTCCGGTGAGGAGGTCACGGGCGTGCACCCAGTACAGGTCGATATGGTCGGTCTGCAGTCGACGCAGGCTCGCCTCGATCGAGGTGACTATCTTCTTGCGGTGGTTGCCGGCGCTGTTCGGATCAGCGGGGTCGGTTTGGTTGGTGAACTTGGTGGCGAGCACGAACCGGTCGCGGCGTCCCTTGAGTAGCTCGCCGAGGATGGTTTCCGACGTCCCGTTGGTGTAGACGTCGGCGGTGTCGATGACATTGCCGCCCGCGTCAGCGAACAGGTCCAGCATCCTCGCGCTGACATCGGGGGACGCCCCCCAGCCCCAGTCCTCCCCGAAGGTCATGGTGCCCAGGGCGACCTCCGAGATCCGCACGCCGGACCTACCCAAAAGCCTGTAACGCACTAGATTCCCTCACTTCTGTGGATGGCCAACGACCAGCGACGACCGAGTTCGCGGACTCTGCTTGACTCGCAGAAACCCACGACACCGCATGCCACGTCCAGGTGGAAGTCCCGGCCGAAACGAGTTCTGACAGAACCTCCCTCAGGAAATGCTCCAGCCGTAGCGTTAAAGTCATGGCCAACCGGAGCGAGGTTCGCGAATTTCTGACATCGCGACGCGCCCGGATCAGCCCCGAGCAGGCCGGGCTGCCCGTCTCCGGTGGCAACCGGCGCGTGCCGGGTCTTCGCCGTGGAGAGCTCGCCACACTCGCTGGGGTCAGCGTCGAGTACTACACCCGCATCGAGCGAGGCAACCTCGGCGGGGTCTCCGACACAGTGCTGCACGCGATCGCCGGCGCTCTCCAACTCGATGACGCCGAACGAGCCCACCTGTTCGACCTCGCGCACGCAACCGGTCCGAGGACTACCCGCCGCCGGCCCACACAACAACACATCCGCCCGAGCATGCAACGGATCCTCGACGCGATGACCGACGTCGCGGCGATCGTAGAGAACGGCCGACTCGACATCCTCGCGGCGAATCGCCTCGGCTACGCCCTCTACTCCGAGATCTTCGCCAACCCGCGGCGGCCGGCAAACCACATGCGATTCGTCTTCCTCGACCCCCGCTCACACGACTTCTACCCCGACTGGCACACCTCAGCGAACGACGCCGTCGCAGTGCTGCGCGCCGAAACCGGACACAACCCCTATGACCAGGTGCTGACCAACCTCGTCGGCGAACTGTCCACCCGCAGTGACGAGTTCCGCACCTGCTGGGCCGCGCACAACGTGCGCCAGCACCGAGCCGGGATCAAGCACCTGCACCACCCGGTCGTCGGTGACCTCGAACTTGCCCTCGAGAAGCTGGACGTCACAGCCGACCCCGGCTTGGTGCTGCTCGCCTACAGCGCCGAACCGGGTTCCGCGTCACACGACGCGCTGAACCTCCTCGCAAGCTGGGCCGCAACCCTCGGCCACGAGCAAGCCCTCCCGACCACCGGCCAAACCACGATTCCGCTGCCCGACCGGCCCGAAGCCTGAGCCACTATCAAGTTGAGCTATGCCGAGCGCTCCTAGTCGGGCATGTCGCTGAAGCGGCTGTAGTGGCCCTGGAAGCTGACCGCCACGGTGGCGGTGGGACCGTTACGGTGCTTGGCGATGATCAGGTCGGCCTCACCGGCTCGGGGCGATTCGCGCTCGTACATGTCCTCGCGGTGCACGAGCAGCACCAGGTCGGAGTCCTGCTCGATGGAGCCGGATTCACGCAGGTCGGCCAGCATCGGCTTCTTGTCGGTGCGCTGCTCGGGGCCACGGTTGAGCTGGGAGAGCGCGACGACCGGGACGTCGAGCTCCTTGGCCAGCAGCTTGATGGCTCGCGAGAACTCGCTGACTTCCTGCTGGCGTGACTCGACCCGCTTGCCGCTCGTCATCAACTGCAGGTAGTCGATGACGATCAGCTGCAGGTCGTGGCGCTGCTTGAGCCGCCGCGCCTTGGCCCGGATCTCCATCATCGTCAGGTTGGGCGAGTCGTCGAGGAACAGCGGCGCCTCGGCCAGGTCGCCGGCGCGCCGGGCCATCCGCTGCCAGTCGGTGTCGGTCATGTGCCCGGAGCGCATGTTGCGCAGCGGCACCAGCGCCTCGGCCGACAGCAGCCGCATCATCAGCTCCAGCTTGCCCATCTCGAGGGAGAACACGCAGGTCGGCTTGAGGTGCTTGACGGCCGCCGAGCGGGCAAAATCCAGCGCCAGCGTCGATTTGCCGCTACCGGGCCGGCCGGCAACGGTGATCATCTGCCCGGGGTGCAGGCCGTTGGTGATCTCGTCCAGCCGGGTGAATCCGGTCGGGATGCCGGTGCCGACGCCCCCGGAGTCGGCGATGCGCTCGATCTCGGTCAGGGTTCCGGTGAGCAGCGATTCGATGTGGACGTAGTCCTCGCTGGTACGCCGCTCGGTGACGTCGTAGATCTCCGCCTGCGCGCGGTCGACCACGTCGTCGACGCTGCCGGTGATGCCCGTCGCTCCGGTGGCCGTGTCGTAGCCCATCTGCACGATGCGCGTGCCGGCGGTGACCAGGCGGCGCAGCACCGCCTTCTCGGCGACGATCTCGGCGTAGTAGCCGGCATTGGCCGCCGTGGGCACTGTCGAGATCAGCGTGTGCAGGTAGGTGGAACCGCCGATCCGGTTCATCTGGCCGGCCCGGGTCAGCTCGGCCGAGACGGTGACCGCGTCGGCCGGCTCGCCCCGGGCGTACAGATCGAGGACGGCGTCATAGATCAGTTGGTGCGCCGGCCGGTAGAAGTCGGTGGGCCGCAGCACCTCGATGACGTCGGCGATCGCGTCCTTGGAGAGCAGCATGCCGCCCAGCGCCGACTGCTCGGCCGGAACGTCCTGCGGCGGAGTGCGGTCGAACTCGGACGGCGCAGCACGCTCGGACGGCGCAACGCGCGTGTCATCGGCGAGCGCCACGTGCCCCCCTCGCCCCTGTTTCACCCAGCTCGCCTGATCGCCGCTCATGATCTGCAGCATCTCGAACGGCACCGACAATTTTGTGCAGCGCGTCGTTCCCACGGGCGTCGCTGCTCTGCGCTCACGCTAGGGCCCGAGGGCCTCGCACATCAATCTCGGCTGTGTACACACCTGGGGATAACCTTGTGGGCAGGCTGTAGATCACGCGTGGACGAGCCTGTGACTTTCCCTCGCTGCCGGGCTGCAGGCCCCGAAATCGTTGGGCTGCGTTGTCCACGGCCTGTGGAGAACAAGTTTCTTGCCGTGTCGGTCCGGACGGTGTCGGACACGTGTGAACGGCCTCTGCGCACAGCGACGCCCCGGCCACTCTGGGAGAGACCGGGGCGTCGAGAGGGTCGTTCAGACCGCGGTGACCTTCACCGGAACCGTGGCGACCACGTCCGGATGCAGCTCGACCGTGACATCGTGCGAGCCGAGCGTCTTGATGTGCCCGGGCAGCTGGATGCGCTTACGATCCAGCAGCGGCCCGCCGGCGTGCTTGACGGCCGTCGCGATGTCGTTGGCGGTGATCGACCCGAACAGCTTGCCGCCACTGCCGGCGCGCGCGCCGAGGGTGACGTTGAGCTTCTCGAGCGTGGATTTGATCTCGCGAGCGTGGCTCAGGTCGCGGATCTCGCGCGCGTCGCGGGACCGCTTGATCTGGGCGATCTGCCGCTCGGCGCCCTTGGTCCAGGCGATGGCCGCACCGCGCGGAACGAGGAAGTTCCGGCCGTAGCCGTCGGCCACCTCGACGATGTCGCCGGCGAGACCGAGCCCGGCCACTTCACGGGTAAGGATCAGCTTCATCGCGTCACCCTCCTTATCGGGCCGTCGAGGTGTAGGGCAGCAGGGCCATCTCGCGAGCGTTCTTGATGGCCTTGGCGATCTCGCGCTGCTGCTGCGAGCTGACGCCGGTCACCCGCCGGGCGCGGATCTTGCCCCGGTCGGAGATGAACTTGCGCAGCAGCGTGGTGTCCTTGTAATCGATGTACTTGATCTTGGCTGCGGTTAACGGGTTCTGCTTCTTCTTGGGCTTGCGAATGGGTGGCTTTGCCATGGTGAACTGTCTCCTGGAACTGGGCTAGAAGGGTGGCTCGTCGGTGCTGCCGGCCGGCGGGGCCGAGCCCCACGGGTCGTCGGCGGGCTGGCCGCCGCCCCCGTTGCCCGAGCCGGAGCCCGAGGCGCCGAAGCCGCCGCCGGTCGTGGACCCGCGCTGGGTGCGATTGACCTTCGCCGTCGCGTAGCGCAGCGATGGGCCGACCTCGTCGACGTCCATCTCGACGACCGTGCGCTTCTCGCCCTCACGGGTCTCGAAGGACCGCTGCTTGAGCCGGCCACTCGCGACCACGCGCATGCCCCGCTGCAGCGACTCGGCGACGTTCTCGGCCGCCTGTCGCCAGATCGAGCAGCGCATGAACAGCGCGTCGCCGTCCTTCCACTCGTTGCTGGTGCGGTCGAACGTGCGCGGAGTGGACGCGATCGTGAAGCTCGCGACCGCGGCGCCGGACGGGGTAAAACGCAGCTCGGGATCGGCGGTGAGGTTGCCGACCACGGTGATGGTGGTTTCGCCAGCCATGCCGACTCCTTACCGGGCGTCGGGGCGGAGGACCTTGGTCCGCAGCACCGACTCGTTGAGGTTGAGCTGCCGATCGAGCTCGAGGACGCTGGCCGGCTCGGCCGACAGGTCGATCACGGCGTAGATGCCCTCGGCGTGCTTGTCGATCTCGTACGCGAGACGACGCTTGCCCCAGATGTCGACCTTCTCGACGGTGCCGCCGTCCTTCTTCACCACGCTCAGGAACGTGTCGAGCGACGGGGCGATCGTGCGTTCCTCGAGACTGGGGTCAAGGATGACCATGACTTCGTAATGGCGCATGACAGTGCCATTCCTCCTATGGGCTCATCGGCCGTGGACGGTCCACGGCAGGAGGCTGTCGCACGGGTGCGACAAAATCCGTTGCCACTGGCGCGGCGACAAACCACGTCAGGTTACCTGGCCAGCGGCCCTATTTCGAAATCGGCGGGTCGGCGCCATCGACGGGTCGGCCTGCCGACGACCCTGTCCCGTGATCAACAGCCCGTCAGCTCGCGAATTCGCATTGTGCGTGCCGGGTAGATCCCGGACATCGCGAAATCGCATGCTCCAGGGCTATTGATCACAGGAACCGGCAGAGACGGTTAACGACGAACGTTCGGCGGAACGGCGGATCGGCGAACAATGCGATGAGCGCTCGCGCGAAAGCCCCGCTGGGAACGCAACCACGAACGCGATGAGCGCTCGCGCGAATCCGCGTTCGGCGGATTAGGAAACGTGGCGGCGCATCAGGTACAGGCGCGCGTAGGTGGCGGTGACCAGCGAGAGCGCGATGATCGCGAGGATGGCCAGCAGCACCGGCATCTGCCCGGCCGGCGCCTTGTTCGCCGCCAGGTCGATCGGCTGGCCGGTCCGGGGCTGCGGCGCCGAGACAGCACCTCCGGACGCCCCCGGAGCGGCTGCGCCCGACACGCCGCTCAGGTCATTGGGCACCACGCCCGTGCCGCCGTGCAGACCGTTCTCCAGCACCGAGTTGAGCGCGCTGTCCGGATTGTGGAGACCGTCGTCAGGAGTGCCGTACCCCTTGGGCATGACGCTGTCCTGGATCGAGCCCGGCGGTGGCGTGTAGTTGATGCCGCCGGACGACCCGCCCGTCGGGGTGCTCGGCGTCGGCGTCGGAGTCGGCAGGCCCAGACCGGCGCTCGGCAGCGAGACCGGCAGCGTGCCTGTATTCACGCCCGGCAGGCCCACCTGTGGCAGCGAGACGCCGCCGACCTTCGGCGACACGCTCACGCCGGGCAGTTGCAGCGCGAGGCCGCCGCTGGGCGGGTCGGTCGCGACGACGATCTTACCGACCCACTGGTTGGTCGCGTTGAGCTCGATGCCGGCCTTCTTCGCTTCGTTGCCGTCCAAGGTGATCGGGTTGCCGGGGAACAGGCACAGCAGGTTCACCGCGTACGCCGACCAGGTGAAGTTGTAGGTGCCCTTCGTCGGAAAGGCGACCTTGAGGTCCGGCGCGGCGCCGCATGCACCGAGTTTCACGTCGCGCTTGCCGCCCGGGAAGGTGGCCGGCAGGTGCAGCACAACCTGATAGCCGGTGAGGGCGCTCAGGACGCCGCCCAGCACGTCTCCGAGTGGAAAGCCCAGTGCGTTCAGCCCTTGGGTTGGGGCAGTCGCAGCCTTGAGGTCGACGGTGTCGCCCGGGTGGATGCCGACGACGCTGCCGCCCAAAGGCGAGCTGGTCGTCGCCAAACCGGAGAACGCGAGTTGTGTCGGCACCGTCGTCGACGCTCCGGCGGGGTGGGCGATCACGACCGCCCCTACGGCGACACCGAGCCCGACAGCTCCGGCGAGCCACCGGGCCGTACGACCGGAACGACCGATCCGCATTCAGCACTCCTGGGTGATTTGCTGACGTTGCTGTGACGGGTCCGCGCGGTCAGGGTGAGGTCTCTGGCTTCGCGGTCTGTCGGTTCCGAGTATGTCCCGAGGCGTCGTAGGTGGCTAGTCGAAACGCATGATTGTGCGCATGCAGTGGTTGCATTGCCACGAAAAGCAACCGTCCGGACACGGTGCGGCGGGTGTCGGCGGGCCGTCGTAGCCTCGGATCATGCCTGTCATCGGAGCGCACGTCGACTCGGCCGATCCGATCCCTGCGGCGACGGGGGTGGGCGCCGAAGCGGCGCAATTCTTCCTGGCCGACCCGCAGGGTTGGAAGGCTCCGGTCGAGCATCCGCACGCCGCGCAGATCAAGGACAGCGGCCTCACGATCTACATCCACGCTCCGTACGTCCTCAACGTGGCGACGCTCAACAACCGCATCCGGATCCCGAGCCGCAAGCTGCTCCACCAGCACGCCGCGGCGGCCGCCGCCATCGGGGCGAAGGGGCTGATCGTGCACGGCGGTCACCTCAACGCCAAGGACGACCCCGGTGTCGGCCTAGACAACTGGCGCAAGACCTTCGCCCGCGCCGTGGATGACGGTGGGTTCCCGTTACCGATCTTGATCGAGAACACCGCGGGCGGTGGCAACGCCATGGCTCGGCGTTTCGATCGACTGGCCGCGTTGTGGGACGTCATCGGCGAGTTCGATCCCGGCTTCGTCCTCGACACGTGCCACGCGCACGCCGGCGGCGAGGAGCTGGACGGCATCGTCGACCGGGTGCGCGCCATCACCGGCCGCGTCGACCTCGTCCACGCCAACAACAGCCGCGACGCGTTCGACTCCGGGGCCGACCGGCACGCCAACCTGGCCGACGGTCAGATCGATCCGGACGTCATCGCCGGCATCGTCCGCGACGCCGGCAGCGACGCGATCATCGAGACGCCCCGGGAAGGCCACGCCGACGACATCGAGTTCTTGCGCAAAACGATCTGAGCGAAACCGCCGGTCAGCACGCCAGGGTGATTCGAGGTACGGAAGCACGAACGCGATGAGCGCTTGCGCGAAGAGCCCGCCGGCCGCGACGCGGACGCGACGAAGTCGCGTTCGGATCCGTGATTGCCCTCGAAGCGAAGCGAGCCCGCCGGCCGCGGACGCGACCCCGGCGGACTAGACAGTGTGGCGGGCTATTGCTTGGCGGCGCATGGTGCGCTCGAGGAGCCGCTCGCGCCAGAGGTCGGGCGCGTCGTCGAAGGGCCCACCGCCCGGATCGTCCAGACCGCTGGCCCGCACCACGTCGGCTTCGGGGTGCCACATCTCGTAGATCACCAGTCCGGCGATGACGAAGAGGAAGCCGTCGCGGATGATCAGCGTCAGCATCAGCCAGCCGTAGTCCGCGCCGTGCGAGCTGTCGTTGAACCCGAGCAGCCACAGCAGCGTGACCACCCAGACGACGATCTCGCTGAACTGCCACAGCAGGGTGATCCGCCAGCGCGGACGAGCCAGCGCCACGAGCGGCACCAGCCACAGCGAGTACTGCGGGCTCCACACCTTGGTGGTGAGCAGGAACGCCAGCACGGCCAGGAACGCCAGCTGCCCCATCCGTGGACGTATCGGTGCCAGCAGCCCGAGCGCCGTCACCGCGGCGAGCCCGAGGACGAGCACGAGGGCCACGGCGACGCCCGGCGGCGACCAGCCGGACGGGTAGCCGTTGCCGATGCCCGTCGTGGCCAGGTAGTGGCCGATGAACCAGAACGTGCTGGCCTCGGTGTCGCGATCGGCGCTGAACGAGTAGAACTCCCGCCAGCCGCCGTAGTAGCCGGCGGCGATCGGCAGGTTCACCGCGAGCCACGTCGCCGCGGTCGCCACCCCGCACCACACCGCCGCTCGATACCGCCCGGTACGGATGGCGAGGATCGCGATCGGCACCAGCAGAAACACCGGGTAGAGCTTGGCCGCAGTACCCAGTGCGATCAGGACGCCCGCGGCCACGGGTTTCTCGCGGGCCCACGCCCACAGCGCGCAGGCGGCCAGCGCCATGGCGAGCAGGTCCCAGTTCGAGTAGGCGTGGAAGACGAGCAGCGGGCTGAGCGCGAAGATCGCGGCGTCGTACGGACGGCGGCCCGCCGCGCCGACGGTGCCGGCCACGACGACCAACCCGCAGGCGGCGAGGAACAAGCAGGTGATCATCGCGAACAGCACGCCTTCGTTCTGCGTGTCGAAGATCGCGTGCACGCCGCGGGTCAGGCTGGCGGTCGCCCACATGAACCCGCCGGTCAGCACCGGGTACTCGACGCCGTTGTCGCGGTAGGGCACGGCTCCCACGTCGAGCCGCTCGGCCCCCCAGAGCGGGATCACGTCGGAGTAGCAGGCGTGGGTGTACTGCTTGTTGGCCGTCCAGTTCCCGTCGGCGCACGAGGCCTTCTCGCCGTAGGCCAGCAGCAACGTGAACGATGCGAGCAGCAGCAGCGCGCGCAGCGGCGTCCACCACGAGGTGGCCACGGCGTAGCGCCCCCACGGTCCGCCGATGAGCCGGCTGGCCCGCCACACGGTTGGATCGGTGCGGCTCGGGACCGGATCAGCCGGGGCCGCATGCGTCACGTGGGCATCCTCGCATGATGGCATTTGGAACGGTTTTGGTCACCCGGCTGGCCATTTGACGGCGGGTGACCAAAACCGGAGGGGGTCAGCCGATCGGGGTCGGCGTGGGGGTTCGGCTCGGTGGCCGCGACGTCGGCGGGGTAGGTGTGCCGGTGATGGGCGGCAGCAGGGTGGGCAGCGTCGGTGTTGGGGTGGGCGTGGTCGGCGTCGACGACGCGGACGTGGACGGCGTCGGGGTCGGCGTGGGTGTCGGCGTGGGTGTCGGAGTGGGCGTCGGGGTCGACGGCGGTGGCCTGTACACGTCCTGCCCCTCGGTGATCTGCTGCGTGGACGGCAGCGGCAGGCTGGGCTTGCCGGCGAGGTAGCTGTCCATGAACAGCTTCCACGCCTGGCCGGGCAGATCGCGTCCGTACTCGTTGCCGCCGTTGGCGTTGTAGATCGCGTGGGTGGAGTCGCCGCTGCCCACCCAGACCGCGGTGCTCACCTGCGGGGTGTAACCGACCATCCAGGCGTCGCTGTTCTTGCCCTCGTCCTTCCCGGACAGGATGCCCTCGGTGCCCGTCTTGGCCGCCGACGGCCGCCCGGAAAGGCCCACCCCGGAGAAGTCGGCGACCGGTTCGAGGGTGAGGGCGACGTCGTTGGCGACGCGTGGATCGAGCGCCCGGCGGCTCGTGTCCTTGTGCTTGTACAAGACGTGTCCGTCCGCGTCGGTGACCTCCTGCACGAGGTAGCCGGTGTGCGCGACGCCGGCGTCGGCGAACGTGCCGTAGCCGACCGCCTGGTCGATCGGACGCACCGGGTAGTCGCCGATGCCGATGCCGAAATTGGTCTTGCCATCGCTACTGGCCAGGGTCGGCTTGCCGTTGTGCGTCTTCGGGATCCCGGCGGCGTACGCGGCCGTGGCGACGTTCGCCGGACCGACGTCGTTGGCCAGCCCGTCGAAGGCGGTGTTCAGCGACACCTTCATGGCGAACGACAGCGTGACGTGGCCGCTGTACTGGGCGTCGCTCGGGTCGTTGCTGATCGTCGTGCCGTCGATGACCCGGGTCTGGCTGCCGTCCACGACCGAGTTGATCGCGTACGCCGGCTTCTTGCCCTTCAGGTTCTGGGTGAGGGCGGCGGCCAGCGTGTACGGCTTGAACGAGGATCCGGGCGGGCGCCAACCCTGCCCGGCGTAGTCGAAGTAGTCGGGCTGGCCGGCGTAGTTCTTGCCGTTGGGTCCGCCGTAGTAGGCGAGGATGGCGCCGCTCTGAGGGTTCTCGGCGACGAGCGCGTTCTTCATGTTGCGCTGCTTTGCGGTCAGGCCGGTGAACGTCTGACCGATCGCGGCGATGGCGTCGGCCTGCGCCGCGCGGTCGACGGTCGTGCGGATGCGCAGGCCCTTCGTGTTGATCGTGGCCTCGTCGATGCCGAGTTGCTCGAGCTCGGTGGTGACGGCGTTGCCGATCAGGCCGTTCGGATCGCTCACCGGCTGCGAGCGGTCCGGCTTCGTCTTCGGGAACGTGATCTTCGCTTCCTGCTCCGCCGACAGGTGCTTGGTGCTCACCAGTCCGTCCATGACGTAGAGCCAGCGGTCCTTCGCCGGGCCGGGGTTCTGCGCCGGGTCGTAGTAGCTGGGCGCCCGGAGCAGCCCGGCGAGCAGTGCGCCCTGGCCGACGCTGAGCTTGCTGACGCTCACCCCGAAGTACGCCTCGGACGCAGCTTCGATGCCGTACGTGCCCCGTCCGAAGTAGACGGTGTTGAGGTACCACTCGAGGATCTGGTCCTTCGAGTACTGCCGGGACAGCTTCACCGCGATCGCGAGCTCGCGTAGCTTGCGGGTGAGGGTGCGTGAGGAGTTCAGGTAGGCATTCTTGACGTACTGCTGGGTGATGCCCGAACCGCCCTGGGTATCGCCGCCGCGCAGGTCGTTCAACGCCGCCCGGAACGTGCCCTTGATCGAGACGCCGGGCTCTTTGTAGAAGTTGCGGTCCTCGGCGGCGAGCACCGCCCAGCGCACTCCTTCGGGCACCTTCGACAGCGGCACCGGGACGCGGTTGGTGGTGCCGATGCGGGTCAGCGTCGAGCCGTCCGAGTACTGGACGAGCGCCACCTGTGGCACCGGCAGATCCTCGGGGCGGGGCACGTTGGACAGGGTGTAGAAGAGCACGACGGCGGCCACCATGATCGTCGCGACGAAGCCCAGCAGCCAGACGAAGTCCAGCCCGACGCGTCGCCAGAACCGCCGGGCCCGCGACATCTGCAGCAGCCGGGCGCGCTTGCGGACGCGACGGTCCTGCCACCACTGCGGCAGCCGCTCCTCGATGCGACGCCGCTTGTACGGGTTGAGCCGCCGGGGAATTCGTGGGGGTGCCGCCTCGGTCATGCCGAGACGGCCCCGATGACGTACGAGCGCATCAGGTGGTTCCACCCGCAGTCCGGGCACACCTCGACGACGTAGACGTCGAACTCGGGCGTGGTCGCCGCCATCCGGGCGATCTCGGCCCGCGTCTTCGCCTGCCCGGCGGTCCGGCCCAGCGCGTCGCCGTAGACGTAGTGCACCAGGCTCAGCCGGGATTTGTCGCACACCGGGCAGGACTGGGCCGCCGGCTCGCCGTAATGGCGGGCCGCGAGGCGAAGGTAGGGGTGCGCATCGCAGACCTCTTCGAGCGATATGCGCCCGCGGGCGACGTCGGTCAACCGCGCGCGTCGTTGCAGCGCGTAGTCGATGACGGCCCGACTTCTCACGTCGATGAGGGTACGTGACCGAGCTGATATGGACCTGATGAAGAAGCCCTCAGGACAGGCCGGTGAACGCGCTCACCCGCAACACCGGTTTGGTCTGCCGTGCGCACGTGCGCTGGGTCTCGGCGCCGGCGTGTGCCTCGACGGTGCCCGCTCCCCAGTCGACGCGCACCACGTCGCCCGCGGGCTGGCCACAGTTGCCGGCCCACCGCACTGTGGCCGTGGCGGTGGACCCGGCCGGCAGGACGCCGAGCTGGTCAGCCGCCTTAGCGGATGAGCCGGATGAGCCGGACGGGCCGGACGGGCCGGGTACGGCGGACTCGGGTTGGGCGTCGATCGCGGTTCCGTTGTCGGTCCACTGCACTCGCGGCACGCGGTCGAGCCGGCAGGCGGTGCCGCGCGAGGTCACGGTCAGGATGGCCGCGCCGGCGGCGTCCCGGCGCACGGTCACCGTGACATCACTGGGACGGCACACGGAGTCGGCGAGCCGCGCCGCCCGGGGAGCGGTGCCGGCTGAGCGCCCCGCCGCTGCGCTGCCGCTGCCGGCGCCGCTGCTGGCGCCCATCGCAGCATCGCCCGCCTTCTTCTCGCTGGTGTTGTTGCCGTGGGACAGCCCGATCCCGAGCGGGATGCCGATCGCCGCGATGACCGCCGTCGCGACCGCGGGGGCGAGCCACCGGCGCCGCGCCGGCGGCCGGTAGACCTCGCGGCGCACGGCGCGCAGCACGTCCTCAGCCTGCGGCGCTTCGGTGGCCTTCGCGGCGAATGCGGCGCGCAGCTCGTCCTCGCTGCGGGGCTGGTTCATGTTGTTTCCTTCATTTCCGACGACAGCTCGATGCGCAGTGCGGCCAGGCCGCGGAACGCGTACCCGCGCACCGTGGTTTCGGCGCACCCGAGCACCTCGGCGATCTGCGCGTCGGACATCCCTTCGTAGTAGCGCAGGACGAGCACCGCGCGCTGGCGGCGCGGCAGCTTGACCACCTCGGCGAGCAGGGCCGAGCGCTCGGCGTGGACCTCGGCGTGGTCGGGTTGGCGGGTGTCCGGCTCGACGTCGGCCTGCGGGACGTAGCGGGCCCACTTGCGCCGCCAGGACAGGAACTCGTTGACGACCATGCGCCGGACGTAGGCCTCCGGGTGCTCCATCTCGGCGATCTGCGTCCAGCGCTGGTGGGCACGGATCAGCACCTCCTGGACGACGTCTTCGGCCAGCCCCCGGTCGTTCGTGAGCACCACGGCGAAGCGCAGCACCGCATCGAGCCGCGTCGCCGCGAACTCGTCGAACGTCACCGAGCCTCCCTTTGCCTCCTGCGCCTCCTGCGCCCTCGGCCAGGCTCTCAGATAAGCAACGCCGGCGCTGCACCGCGCCGTTGTCCGGCATGGTGAAGTAATGGCTGTGACGCTGATCGCGGACGATCTCGGCACGCCGGTCGCCGTGCCGGATCAGGTGGTGCGCGTCGTCTCGCTCGTGCCGTCGCTGACCGAGTCGGTGGCCGCGACCGCCCCGGGCCTGCTCGTCGGCGCCACCGACTGGTGCACGCATCCGCCTGGGCTCGCCGTGACGCGTATCGGCGGGACGAAGAACCCCGCCGTCGCCCGCATCGCCGAGCTGGCGCCGGACGTCGTGCTGGCCAACGAGGAGGAGAACCGCCCGCCCGACCTCGACGCCTTGCGGGCCGCCGGCCTGGCCGTGTGGGTGACGGACGTCCGCACCGTCGACGAGGCGCTCACGTCCCTCGACCGGATGCTGCGGCTCGTCTGCCGGGTGGCCCGCCCGTCCTGGCTGGACGAGGCGACGGACGCGTGGGCGGGGGTCGCGCCCGGGCCGCGCCGCACGGCCGTCGTCCCGATCTGGCGGCGCCCGTGGATGGTGCTCGGCCGGGACACCTTCGCCGGCGACGTCCTGGCCCGCCTCGGCGTCCACAACACCTACACGCAGCACACCGACCGTTACCCGAAAGTCGCGCTCGACGAGCTGCGGGGCGTCGAGCTGGTCGTGCTGCCCGACGAGCCCTACCCGTTCAGCCCGGACGACGGCCCGGAGTGCTTCCCCGGCCAGGACGTCGCGCTCGTCAGCGGCCGGCACCTGACCTGGTACGGGCCGTCGCTCGTCGACGCCCCGACCGTGCTCGCCGGCCAACTTTCCCGAGTTGTCCGCGCTTGACGATGCGCTAGCACTGCGAAGCGCGGACAACGTCGAATAGTCGTGTGGTGTACGTCCCCCTTGTGGGCGTTCGGGTTCTGTCTCTAGCTTAGGCATGCCTAACCTAACCTGAGAGGACCCGCCCTCGCATGAGCCCCCTCGCCAACCCCCAGGCCTCCGCCGCCCGCCGCCACCTTCTCAACGACCGCAACGCCGAGCGCTACCGCCGCGATCTCACCGCCGGCATCGACCGGGTCGCGACCCGGCTCGCGCGCACCGAGGCGCCGTTCACCGGCATCACGCCGGCCCGGCTGGCCGCCGAGATCGCGGCCGTCGACCTCGATGTCCCGCTCGGCGATCCCGCCACGGCGCTCGACGAACTCGAGGACGTCTACCTCCGCGACGCCGTCTACTTCCACCACCCGCGCTACCTCGCCCACCTCAACTGCCCGGTGGTCATCCCGGCCCTGCTCGGCGAAGCGGTGTTGGCCGCGGTCAACTCCTCGCTCGACACCTGGGACCAGAGCGCCGGCGCCACGCTCATCGAGCGCCGCGTCATCGACTGGACGGCTGACCGCGTCGGACTCGGTCCCGACGCCGACGGGGTCTTCACCAGCGGCGGCACCCAGTCCAACCTGCAGGCCTTACTGCTCGCCCGCGACGAGGCCTGCGAGCTCGCGGCCAAGAACGCCCCGACGCCGCTGGGCAAGCACGAGATCCTGCCCAGGCTGCGCATCCTCGCGTCGGAGGTCAGCCACTTCAGCGTCCGCACCGCCGCCGAACTGCTCGGCCTCGGCCCGGACGCCGTCGTCGCCGTCGAATGTGACCGCGAGCGCCGGATGCGTCCCGCTGCCCTCGCCCGCGAGATCGACCGCTGCCGCAGCGCCGACGAACTCGTCATGGCGGTCGTCGCGACCGCCGGCACCACCGACTTCGGCTCCATCGACCCGCTGCCGCAGATCGCGGACCTGTGCCGGTGGGCCGGCGTGTGGATGCACGTGGACGCCGCCTACGGCTGCGGGCTGCTCGCGTCCCGAACGCGCCGCCACCTGCTGGACGGCATCGAGCACGCGGACTCGGTCACCGTCGACTACCACAAGTCCTTCTTCCAGCCGGTCAGCTCGAGCGCGGTGCTGGTGCGCGACCGGGCCAGCCTGCGCCACGTCACCTACCACGCCGACTACCTCAATCCGGCCCGGACGACCGAGCCCAACCAGGTCGACAAGAGCCTGCAGACGACCCGGCGCTTCGACGCGCTCAAGCTCTGGTTGACGCTGCGCGTCATGGGGGCGGACGCCGTCGGCGAGCTCTTCGACGAGGTGATCGACCAAGCCGCCGACGCGTGGCGACTGCTGGACGACGACCCGCGCTTCGAGGTCGTCGCCAAGTCCGACCTCAGCACCCTCGTCTTCCGGTGGTTGCCGCCCGGCCCGGTCGACCACCCGGTGGACCACGGCCTGGCCGACGCCGCCAACCTCCACGCTCGCGAGGCGATCGCCGCCGCCGGCGAGGCCGTCGTCGCCGCAACCGTCGTCGACGGCCGCCACTACCTCAAGTTCACCCTGCTCAACCCGGAGACCTCATTGGACGACATCGCGTACGTCCTCGACGTTCTCGCCGTTCAGGCCGACCGGTTCATGTCGCAGGAGGTCACTCGTGTCCGAGCTTCGTGACTTCATCGCGATCGGGCTCGGCCCGTTCAACCTCGGCCTGGCCTGCCTGACCGAACCCATCGACGAGCTCGACGGACTGTTCCTGGAGGCCCGGCCGCGTTTCGAGTGGCATCCGGGCCTGCTGCTCGACAGCGCCACCCTGCAAACCCCCTTCCTGGCCGACCTGGTCACGCTGGCCGACCCCACGTCGCCGTACTCGTTCCTGAACTACCTGAAGGAGAACGGGCGGCTGTACCCCTTCTACATCCGCGAGAGCTTCTACCCGCTGCGCAGCGAGTACGCCGACTACTGCCGGTGGGCCGCCTCGAAGCTGGCCAACGTGCGCTTCGAGGCGGCGGTCACCGAGGTCGTCTACGACGACGGCCACTACCTCGTCCGCAGCGAGGACGGGTGCCACCGCGCCCGCCATCTGGTGTTGGGCACGGGCACCCCGCCGTACGTCCCCGAATCCTGCCGGGGTCTGGACGGCGAGGTCGTGCACAGCTCGCGGTACCTGTCCGCCAAGGCCGACCTACAGGCCAAGGACAGCATCACGGTGGTCGGCAGCGGGCAGAGCGCGGCCGAGATCTACTACGACCTGCTCGCCGACATCGATGTCCACGGCTACCGGCTCGACTGGGTCACCCGCTCGGCGCGGTTCTTCCCGCTCGAGTACACGAAGCTGACCCTGGAGATGACCTCGCCGGAGTACGTGGACTACTACCACGCCCTTCCCGAGCCCACCCGCGACCGACTGGTCGAGCGGCAGAAAGGCCTGTTCAAAGGCATCGACGCCGAGCTGATCAACGCGATCTTCGACCTGCTGTATCAGAAGAGCGTCGGCGGCCCGGTGCCCACTCGGCTCATGACCAACACCGCGCTCGTTGGCGTAACGGGGTCGTACACCCTGGCGCTCCGGCACGAGGAGCAGGGCCGGGACTTCAGCCTCACCACCCAGGGGCTCGTGCTCGCCACCGGCTACCGCTACGAGCTGCCCGCCTTCCTCGAGCCGATTCGCGACCGCATCCGCTGGGACGGCTCCGGTCGCTTCAGCGTCGCCCGCAACTACAGCATCGACATCACCGGACGCGGGATCTTCCTGCAGAACGCCGGCGTCCACACGCACAGCATCACCTCGCCCGATCTCGGCCTGGGCCCGTACCGCAACTCGTGGATCGTCCGCGAGCTGCTGGGCCGCGAGTACTACCCGGTCGAGAAGGCCATCGCCTTCCAGGAGTTCGGAGCACCCACATGACCGTCTTCACCCGCATCGATGCCCAGCTCGGCGTGTTCTCACTGCGTCTCGTCGACCCGGAGGCCGACGCCCCGTTGCTGCACGGCTGGGTCACCCATCCCAAGGCCGCCTACTGGCTCATGCTGGGCGCCGACGTCCACGAGGTCGCCCTGGAGTACCGCGAGATCGCCGACCACCCGCACCACGATGCGTTCCTCGGCCGGCACGACGGCCGCCCGGCATTTCTCGTCGAACGCTACGACCCGGCCTACGTCGAACTCGCCGGCCGCTACGACACCCGCCCCGGCGATGTCGGCATGCACTTCTTGTGCTCGCCCACCGACACCCCGATTCACGGGTTCACCCGGGCGGTGATCACCACCGTCATGACCTTCCTCTTCGACGACCCGGCCACGCGCCGCATCGTCGTCGAGCCCGAGGTCCGCAACGCCGCCGTGCGCGCGCTCAACGCGGCGGTCGGGTTCGAGGTCGTCGGGACGATTCGCAAGCCCGAGAAGCTGGCGTTGCTGAGCATCTGCACCCGCGAGCAGTTCCGGGCCAGCCAGGCGGTCAGCGCATGACGGCGCACCTGACGCCCGAACGATGGGCCGTGGCGAACCGGCGCCTGATCCGCAAGGCGCTGGCCGAGTTCGCCCACGAACGCCTGCTCACGCCGTGGCTCTTGGGGGACGGCCGGTACGCGGTCACCAGCGACGACGGGGCCACCGAGTACCGCTTCGCCGCTCGCGTCCTGACCCTCGACCACTGGCTCGTCGACGCCGACAGCATCACCCGCCACCGGGACGGCGTCGAGCAACCCCTGGACGCCCTCGACTTCTTCATCGAGTTGCGCGAGACGCTCGGCCTGTCCGCGGAGATCCTGCCGGTGTACCTGCAGGAGATCAGCTCGACGCTGGCCAGCACCGCCTACAAGCTCGGCAAGGAACCGGTGCGCGCCGCCGACCTGATCGGGGCGGGTTTCCAGGCCGTCGAGACCGCAATGACCGAAGGCCATCCCTGCTTCGTGGCCAACAACGGTCGGCTCGGCTTCGACGCCGACGAGTACCTCACCTACGCGCCGGAGGCGGCGGCACCCGTCCGGCTGATCTGGCTGGCGGCGCACCGCGATCACTCCACGTTCAGCTGCGGGGCCGATCTCGACTACGACCGACTCGTTCGCGGCGAGCTCGGCGACGCGACGTTGGGCCGCTTCGGCGCCACGATGGCCGACCTCGGGCTGGACCTGCGCGAGTTCCATCTCGTCCCGGTCCATCCCTGGCAGTGGTCGAACACGCTGGCCGGCACGTTCGCCGGCGAGATCGCGCAGCGGCGCCTGGTGCTGGTCGGTGAGAGCGACGACGACTACCTGGCCCAGCAGTCGATCCGTACGTTCTTCAACGTCACCGACCCGTCGAGGCACTACGTCAAGACCGCCCTGTCCGTGCTGAACATGGGGTTCATGCGCGGGCTGTCCGCCGCCTACATGGAGGCCACCCCGGCCATCAACGACTGGCTGGCCGAGCTCATCGATCGCGACGAGGTGTTCAAGCGCACCCGGCTCTCGATCCTGCGCGAGCACGCCGCCGTCGGCTACCACCACCGCCAGTACGAGGCCGCCACCGACCGCTATTCGCCGTTCCGCAAGATGCTCGCTGCCCTCTGGCGCGAGAGCCCCGTGCCCGGGCTGTCGGGCGAGGAACGGTTGGCCACCATGGCCAGCCTGCTGCACACCGACGAGGACGGCCGCTCGGTCGTCGGCGCGCTGATCGCCGCGTCCGGGCTGGCACCGCAGGTGTGGCTGCGCCGCTACCTCGACGCGTACCTCGTCCCGCTGCTGCACGCCTTCTACGCCCACGACCTCGTCTTCATGCCGCACGGCGAGAACGTCATCCTGGTGCTCGAGGACGGCGCCGTCGAACGGGTGATCTTCAAGGACATCGCCGAGGAGATCTGCGTCATGGACCCCGACGCGCCGCTGCCGCCGGCCGTGCAGCGCATTCGCGCCGAGGTCCCGGAAGAGCTGAAGCTGCTGTCGATCTTCACCGACGTCTTCGACTGCTTCTTCCGGTTTCTCAACGGGATCCTGACCAGCGAAGGCATCCTCGGCGAGGACGCCTTCTGGCTGACGGTCGCCGAGTGCGTCACCGACTACCAGGACAGTGCCCCGCACCTGGCGGACCAGTTCCACCGCTACGACATCTTCGCCGAGCGATTCGCGCTGTCCTGCCTCAACCGCCTGCAGCTGCGCAACAACCGGCAGCTGCTCGACCTGCAGGACCCGGCCGGGGCCCTCCAGCTCGTCGGCGAGCTGGAGAACCCCATCGCGCCCGACTCGCTCAGCGCGGGACGGCGGTCGTAGCGTCGAACCAAGTGCTCGGGTCGTGGATCGTCGCGAGGTGCAGCGACGTCGCGATGCGCTCGAGCTGCGCGTCGCTGTAGATGCCCACGTGCTCGGCGTCGACGAGCATCTCGATCAGGCCGCCGTCCACGTTGAGGTACAGGCTGGCGGTGGGTGCCCCGGGCTTGTTGTCGACCGTGGTGAAGCATCCGCCGTATCCGTTCACCTTGAACGGTCGGGCTTTCTCGCAGAAGACCCCGTCGGGGTCGGCTGCGCCGTAGACCCAGACGCTCAGTGCCGACCCGAACCCGGCGCCGTGGGGGTTGCTGCGACGGCCGTCGCCAAGGTAGATCCACGCGCCATCCTGGTCGGGCGCGCCGCCCTCCGTGACCAGGCCCGGGGGCAGGTAGCCGAATCGGAACGGGACGCGCAATGGCTGGGGCGCATCGGTGTGCACCGCTCGGGCGATCTTGAGCTCTTCGGCCTGCGCGCTGACGTCCTGGCCGCGGATCGCCTCGAGGTCGCGGAAGTCGGCCTGCACCATCGCCCAGGTGTCGGGCGCGAACTGCCACGCCACGGCGGGGAGCTTCGCGGGGTTGCCCCGGTCGTCGAGAAGGGACGGTGAGGTCAGCGTCGCGAAGTAGCCGCCGTGACCGTTGACCGTGACCGGATGCCCGGCCTTGGCGTCGGTGGGATTGAACCCGCCGCGCGCGAAGACATACAGCGCCCCGGCCGGACCGTTCGTGCTGCCGTTGCCGCTGCCAGTGCCGATCGAGATGCTGGCCTGCTGGATGTCGCGGTGGATGGTGGTCGGCGTGATCGTGTAGCCCGCCACATGTCCCACGGTGAACGAATACCGCACGGTCACGCTCTTCTCGGCCTTCGCCGGAGGCGGCACTTGCGGCTGCTGGGACGCGTGGTGTCCGGACACCAGCAGCGGGGCACCAGCGGCGACCGCCACGACGGTTGCCGCGACCGCAGCGAGCGTGAGGTTGTTGCGCAGCCGACGACGGGGACGCGGCTCGTCGGCGATCTCGACCAGCTCGGATAGCTCGAGCGGCGCGTTGTCCTCCAGCACGGTGAACGCGGCGCGTAGATCCTGCTCGGTCCTCATGACGTGGCCTCCTTGACGGCCATGGCAGTTGGGATCGCGATCCGCAACGTGGCCAGTGCCCGGGAGGCGTAGCCCCGCACGGTTCCTGCCGTGCAGCCGAGCACGTCGGCGATCTCGGGGTCGGACAGCCCGTCGTAGTAGCGCAGCGTCAGGACGGCGCGCTGCTTGCGCGGCAGCCGGGCGAGATCGGCGAGCACCGCGTCACGCTCGGCGTGGGTGCCGGCATGATCGGCCACCGATCCGGCATGGACGTTAGGATCGAACGGTACGACCCGGCCGAATCGGCGGCGCCAGGACAGGTATTCGTTGACGATCATCCGGCGGATGTAGGCGTTCGGATGCTCCAGACCGGCGATGTGCTCCCAGCGTTCGAACGCCCGGACGAGGGCGTCCTGCACGATCTCTTCGGCCAGGCGGGCGTCGCCGATCAGCACCATCGCGAACCGCAGTAGCGGCCGCTGACGCTCGGTCACGAAGTCACTAAACGTCACGGTCCGCCTCCCGGAACACGATCATGTCATCCCTCAACGCGCGGGCGGTCCGATCTGCTGTGCGGGACGAACGGCGCGTTGCGACTGGTCTCGCCGGGTAAGGATGCGGGACGCTACGGGGCGCCGTCTCCCAGACCGTCGCGAAAGGTGCGTCAATGACCGACACTCTCGCCGGGTATCGCAGCGCGATGGACCGTTACTTCTCGATCACCCAACGCGGCTCGACGTTCGTGCGCGAGATGCGCGGCGGCCTGGTCACGTTCGTGACGATGGTCTACATCGTGGTGTTGAACCCGCTGATCATCGGCACGGTTCCGGACGCGGACGGGCAGCTGCTCGGCGGCGGGCACGTCCCGAACATCAGCGCCATCGCGGCCGTCACGGCCCTGGTGGCTGCGGTGATGACGCTGGCGATGGGCATCGTCGGCCGCTACCCGTTCGCGTTGGCCACCGGGCTCGGCCTCAACGCGTTCGTCGCGTTCCAGGTGGCGAGCAAGATGTCGTGGCCGGCGGCCATGGGCCTGGTCGTGCTCGAGGGCGCGGTGATCACCGTCCTGGTGCTCACCGGCTTTCGGGTCGCCGTCTTCAACGCCATCCCGGCCGAACTGAAGAGCGCGATCGCGGCCGGCATCGGCCTGTTCATCGCGCTGATCGGCCTGGTGGACGCCGGCTTCGTCCGGCGCGGCACGGGCACGCCCGTCGACATCGGCATCGACGGGCATCTCAACGGCTGGCCGACGTTCGTGTTCGTGTTCGGGTTGTTCGTGATCGCCGTGCTGTTCGCTCGGAAGGTCAAGGGCGCCATCCTGGTCGGCATCGTCGCGGCCACGGTGCTGGCGGTCATCCTCGAGTCCGCGCTGCACCTCGGTCTGCAGTCGGACAAGAACCCCGAGGGGTGGGCGTTGAACGTGCCGACGTTCGCGCACAAGCACTTCGGGGCGCCCGACTTCAAGGTCTTCGGCGACGTGTCCCTGTTCGGCGGGTTCTCGGCCGCGGGCATCATCTCGGCGCTGATCCTCGTGTTTTCCCTTGTGCTGTCGGACTTCTTCGACGTGATGGGCACGACGATCGGCCTGGCGTCCGAGGCACAGTTGCTGCGTCCGGACGGCACGCTGCCGCGGATCCAGGAGGTGCTGCTCGTCGACGGCGTGGCCGCCATGGCCGGCGGGGTGGCCGGTGCGTCGTCGGCGACGACCTACGTCGAGTCCGCGTCCGGCATCGGCGACGGCGCTCGGACCGGGCTGGCCAGCGTCATGACCGGGCTGCTGTTCGTCGTGACGATCTTCCTGTCACCGCTCGCGCAGTTCGTGCCGTCCGAGGCGGCCGCCCCGGCGCTGGTCGTCGTGGGCGTGCTGATGATCTCTCAGCTGCGCAACATCGACTTCAGCGACTTCACCATTGCGCTGCCGGCGTTCTTGACGATGGTGCTGATGCCGTTCACCTACTCGATCACCAACGGGGTCGGCGCGGGCTTCATCAGCTACGTGGTGCTGCGCGTCGCGGTCGGGCGCCCGCGTGACATCCATCCGCTGATGTGGGGCGTGTCCGCGGCGTTCGCGATCTACTTCGCCATCGAGCCGCTACGCCACCTGTTCCACATCGACTGACCGGCTCACGGTTTTGGTCATTCGGACGGCGCAGCGCCGTCCCAATGACCAAAACCGCTCAGTGGCTGCGGTCGGAGGGCGTGCGCTGTTCCACCCGTTCCCGGCGGGCCAGCGTGAACGACGTGATGGCCAGTACGACGACGATCGCGCCCAGCAGGATGGACAGCCAGTCCTTGCCCGGCCCCTCGTGTGCGGTGAACTGCACGAGGGCCAGGACGAGCGCGGCGGCGGTGCAGATCAGCTGAGCGATCTTGCTGGCTGGCATGGGCCGATATCTCCCGGGTCGGGTACGCGGACGAAAGGGACGTTAGTGCCGCCCGCGCGGGACCGGTCCCCCTCTGGCCGCATCCGGTCACCCACGGTTTTGGCCGCCCAGCGTCATATACGCGGCTGGGCGACCAAAACCGGAGAGAAGTCAGTGCGGCCGAGCTGCCGCTCCTCGGATCTGCTGTGCGCGCTACGCCACGTGTTCCACGTCACCCGGCGGCATCAGCTGGGTGGGCGTGAGCCCGGACAGTTTCACGCATTCGCGGTTCAGGTGGGCCTGGTCGGCGTAGCCCAGCTCGGTAGCGACCTGGGCCAGGCCCTGCTCGGGCGCCCGGGCGATGAGGCGCTGGAAGCGCAGGATGCGGTCGAGGGTCTTCGGCCCGTATCCCACCGCGGCGTCGAAGCGCCGCAGCAGCTGGCGCTCGCTGGTCGCGAAGACCCGGCTGAGCGACGAGACGCGGGTGCCCGGCCGGCCGAGTCTGCGGGTCGCCGCCAGCACCACCGCGTCGAGGTCGGGCATGTCGTCGCGACGCTGGAGGATCGCGGTCTCAAGGAGCTGGCGCCGAGCGGCCGGATGCCCGGCCGCCGTGACCCGATCGGCCAGGACGGCACCGGGCTTGCCCCACACGGCGTCCAGCGGCACCCGCAGATCCTGTAGCTCCCGCGCCGGCAGGCCGAGGACAGCGCCGGCGGTACCGGTGCGCAGCCGCAGCCCGACGATCGCGGCACCCGGTCCGACCGGACTCATGAACACGGTCCGGTCGGGGCCGGCGATGAACAGTTCGCCGGCCCGCCACACGAGGTCGACGCACGCATCGGGCAGCACCCGCGTAGCCTCGGTCGGCGGCACGTCACGTTGCCACGTGCACGCAACCAGATCGGCCAGCTCGGGCCGGGCGCGAAATTCCCGGTAGGCCACGTGCGAATGCTAGCCAGCGCCGCCGACACGGCCGCTTCGCTGACGCGAGCTATCCGCGATCGAATCCCCACTTGTGCCAGGTGAGCACTTCGATCCAGGCGTTCACCCGGCCGCGCGTGCGATCGCGGTACGGGCGGCCCGTGTAGTGCGTCGCGATCCGATCGATGTCGCGGAGGTCGGAATCGTCCTCGAGCGACGCGACCCGGCCGTGCAGGCCGATGCTGCGGTGCCAGCGCTCACCGTCGAGCACGTTGAGCGAGACTCGCGGATCCGCGCGCAGGTGGCTGACCCGCTTGCGGCCTTCATCCATGTTCACCAGCACGCGACCGTTCTCCCACAGGTACCAGGTCGCGACGGTGATGGGTGCGCCGTCGGGTTTCAGGGTCGCGATCACGCACGGATTCGGCTGGGACAACACGGCCTGGAGCTCGGGGGGAAGCGGTGGTTTCGGCACACCGGCGATTATGACGGAGTGCCCAGCGATTGCTGCAGGATCTGGGCGACGTCGAGCACGGCGACGTCTTCGCGGGCGGCGCCCTCGGCCTGCTTGGCGGTCACCGCGTCGGACAGCATCACCATGCAGAACGGGCAGGCCGTGGAGATCAGGTCGGGGTCCAGGCCGAGGGCCTCCTCGGTGCGCTCGACGTTGACCCGCTTGCCGATCTTCTCCTCCATCCACATGCGCGCCCCGCCCGCGCCGCAGCAGAAGCCGCGTTCCTTGCAGCGGTGCATCTCCTCCGCTTTGAGTTCGGGGATGGCGCCGAGTACCTCGCGGGGCGGCGTGTACACCTTGTTGTGCCGGCCCAGGTAGCACGGGTCGTGGTAGGTGATCTTCTTGTCGACCGGCTCGACCGGGGTCAGGCGGCCCTCCTCGACCAGCCGCCCCAACAGCTGCGTGTGATGGACGACGTCGAAGTGCCCGTCGAGCTGCGGGTACTCGTTGGCGAGCGTGTTGAAGCAGTGCGGGCAGGTGGCGACGATCTTCAACGGCGCCGCGCGGGTGATCGAGTTGAGCGTCTCGACGTTCTGCATGGCCTGCATCTGGAACAGGAACTCGTTGCCCAGCCGTCGAGCGGGATCGCCCGTGCACGTCTCGCCCGCGCCGAGGATCGCGAACTCGACGTCGGCGGTGTGCAGCAGCTCGGCGAACGCCCGGGTGACCTTCTTCGATCGGTCCTCGAGCGCCCCGGCACAGCCCACCCAGAACAGGTACTCGACCTCGGCCGGCAGCTTCTCGCCCGGGACGGCGCGACGCACCTCGAACGCCAGCCCGTCCGTCCACTCCTCGCGAGCCTTCTCCGAGAGCCCCCAGGGGTTGCCCTTGTTCTCGATGTTGCGCAGCATGACGCCGGCCTCGGACGGGAACGCCGACTCGATCAGCACCTGGTAGCGGCGCATGTCGACGATGTGGTCGATGTGCTCGATGTCGACCGGGCACTGCTCGACGCAGGCCCCGCAGGTGGTGCACGACCACAGGACGTCCGGGTCGATCACGCCGCCGGAGGCCAGGTCGCCGACGAGCGGGCGCACGGCCTGGTCCGGGCCCGAACCCTCGATGCGCGCGAAGCCGGATTCGGGGACGTGCGCGCCGTGCGGCTCGTGCCCGGTGGCCGTCGCTCCATCAGAAACGGACTTTCCCCCGATGAGATAGGGGGCCTTGGCGAACAGGTGGTCGCGCAGGTCCATGATCAGCAGCTTGGGCGAGAGCGGCTTGCCGGTGTTCCAGGCCGGGCATTGCGACTGGCATCGCCCGCACTCGGTGCACGTGGAGAAGTCGAGGTAGCCCTTCCAGGTGAAGTCCTCGATCTTGCCCTTGCCGAACTGGGTGTCCTCGGACAGGTTCTCGACGTCGGAGAAGTCGATCGGCTTGCCCTCGGCGTCGGCCACCGGCAGCAGCGGGCCGAGCGCGTCGGGCAACCGCTTGGTCGTGACGTTCAGCGGGGCCAGCGCGATGTGCAGGTGCTTGGAGTACACCACGATGATCATGAAGCCGAAGATGACGGCCATCTGCGCGAGCAGGAAGAACGTCTCGACGCCCTGGTTGTAGGCCCCGTCGCCGAGGATCCGGGACACGACGTAGGACGCGAACGGCGCCTTCGAACGTCCCCACGGGAAGTGACCGGTGTTGTACTGCGCCCCCCGGTAGAGCAGCAGCGTGACGACGACCAGGGTGATCATGCCGAGAATCACCCAGGCGGCGCGCGTGTGGGAACCGTAGAAGCGCGAGGCCCGATGCTCGCGGGCCGGCGCCTGCCGCAGCCGCAGTATCGCGAACGTGATCAGGCCCAGCAGCACGGCGACAGCGAAGAAGTCCTCCAGGAAGCCCAGCCAGCGGGCGTGGCCGAAGAAGGGGAACGCGAAGTCCTTGTCGATCACCAGTGCGCCGTAGGCCTCGATGATCGTGAGGCCGAGGACGATGAAGCCCCAGAACGTCAGGAAGTGCGCCACTCCCGGCACCGACCAGCGCAGCAGTCGGCGCTGACCGAACACCTCGACCAGTTGGGCCTGAAGCCGCTTCTCGATGCCGTCCCAGCGACCGGGCGCCGGACGTCCCGATCGGATCAGCTTGGCCAGCCAAGCGACGCGTCGCCCGGCGATCGCGGCCGTCACGACGAGCATCAGCAAAGCGATGGTCAGACGCAGCGCCACTGGAGCACTCCTCCGGTCCGGGGATTATCGAAGCCTACGTAGGTTACTGGCCAGTAACTAGGTGGCACGCCTCACGTCGGTAGACAGGTGGTATCCCGGGTACGCCGGCGCCGCCGTACTGCGACGATCATCGACATGCTGGTCAAGGGCGCGCGCCTCGTCGGAGTGGTCGTGATCGGGACGGTCGGGCTGCTGCTCCCGGCGGCGTGCAGTTGCTCCTCGTCCGGACCGGGCGGGTCGTCCGCGGATTCGAGCGGGACGTCGTCGGGCGGGGCACCGCAGAATCCGGACGATCCGTGCTCGCTGCTCACGATCGACCAGGCGAGCGGCATCATCGGCGAGCCCGCCGAACCGGGCCACCGGATCGGGGCGGAGTGCCGATGGGACAGCACGAAGGGCCCGGGTCCGTACGTGCGGGTCGCGTTGCTGTCGAAGACGGCTTACGACGGGTTGGCGCACCGCGTGCCGCCGCAGGGCGTGACCCAGATGCCGGCGGACGGCGTGGGCGACGAGGCCTTCGCTGCGGACACCGGTCAGGCCGGGCACATCCTCTACTTCCGTAAGGGCGATTCGTACGTCAAGGTCGACGTCTTCGCCGCGCGGGGACCGCTCAAGGATCTCGACGCCGAGAAGCAGGTCGCGCAGTACGTCCTGCAGAAGCTGTGACGTCGATCGGGGCGGCGGTCACGGTCGACGAGCTCGACCGGGATCCGCATCCGGTGCTGGCCCGGCTGCGCGCGGCCGAGCCGGTGTCGTGGCTGCCGGCGCTGCAGGGCTGGCTCGTCACCCGCTACGACCTGGTCGACCAACTGCTGCGCGACCCGGCGACCTTCACCGTGGACGATCCGCGGTTCTCGACCGCCCAGGTGGTGGGCCCGAGCATGCTGTCGCTGGACGGCGCCGAGCACGCCCGCCACCGGGCCCCGTTCACCCGGTCGTTTCGCCCCCGCGAGGTGCACGACCGCTTCGCCGCGCTCGTGGTGAACGAGACGCGGCGGCTGATCGCCGAGTTGCCGCCCGGACGGGCCGAGCTGCGCCACGACCTGGCCGGGCCGCTCTCGGTGGCCGTCGTCGCCACGGCGCTCGGACTGTCCACAGTGGACGCACCGACGGTGCTGCAGTGGTACGACGCGATCGTCTCGGCGGTGTCGGGGGTGAGCGCCGGTCGAGCCATCCCGGAATCGGCAACCACGGCGTTCGCGCAGTTGCACGCCAGCGTCGCGGCGACCGTCGCGCGCCGGGATGAGACGTCCTTGGTGGGTGCGGCCGACCTGGCGGTCGATGAGGTGGTGTCGAACGCGGCCGTGCTGATGTTCGGGGGCATCGAGACGACCGAAGGCATGATCTGCAACCTGGCTGTACATGTGCTGTCCCGTCCGGAATCGTTGGCGGCCCTGCGGGCCGATCGGACGCTGATCCCGGCGGCCGTCGAGGAGTCGCTACGCCTCGAGCCGGCCGCCGCCGTGGTCGACCGCTACGCGACCCGCGACGTCGAGCTGGGCGGGGCGAGGATCCGCGCCGGCGACCTGGTCACCGCCTCGATCGCCGGCGCGAACCGCGACCCCGCCGTGTTCGCCGACCCGCACCGGTTCGACCTGGGGCGCGGCAACGTCCGGCAACAGCTGGCGTTCGCGCGCGGACCGCACGTCTGCATCGGCCTGGACCTGGCCCGGCTCGAGGCGGCCACCGCGCTCGGCGCGCTACTCGACCTTCCCGGGCTGCGTCTGGCCGACGAGGCGGCGGCACGTGGGCTGGTATTCCGCAAGCCGCCGGCCGTCCACGTGATCTGGCACAACTAGCGCTGTAGCGCTACTCTAGCGCTATGGCAACGATTCAGATACGGGAGATCCCCGAGGACGCCTACGAGGTGATTCGCAAACGGGCGCGCGCCAGTGGGCGCTCCATCCAGTCCTACATGCGCAATGTCGTCATCGACTTCGCCCACCAGCCGACCACGGCCGAGGTGCTGGTCGAGCTGGAATCGCTGCACGCGGCAAGCGACACACCGGGCGCCACCCGCGAGTCGGTTCTGGCCGACCTCGCGGCCGATCGCCGGTGAGTGCGGACTACGTCATCGACGCGTCGGCCCTCGTGCTGGCGCTGGTGGGCAAGGACGAGGGTGCCCGCGCTTTGCGGGCCCGGCTGCCGGTTATGCGCCGGCACGCCCCGCACCTGATCGACGCCGAGGTCGGCAACGTGCTGCGGCGTCATCTGCGGGCCGGGCTCGTCAGCGCCGCCGAGGCGAGCACGGCGTTGCGGTCGCTGCGCGTGCTCGTGCAGCAGAGGTATCCGCATGCTGGGCCACTGGCCGAGCTGGCCTGGAAATACCGCGACTACCTCTCCTTCTACGACGCGCTCTACGTAGCGCTGGCCGCCCACCTCGGCGTGCCGTTGCTGACCGCCGACGTCCGGCTGAGCAGGGCCGCTCAGTGTGCGGTCGACCTGGTGTGAGGCAGGGCGGCCAGCGCGGGCAGCAGTTGCTCGGCCGTCCGGATGTCCTGGGTGAGATCGCGGTCGGCGACCTGATCCGGCAGCACGGCGCACTCGGCCAGCCCCGCGGCGGCCCGTCCCCGCAGCCGTAGGCCGCGCACCGCCGCCACCAGCTCGCACGCCACCAGCGTGCGGTAGGCGTCGACGGCGGCGAGCGCGTGCCGCGCAGCCAGCGAGGCGAAGCTGGCGTCCTCCTCGACTCCACGCGACAGCGAGACGGTCTGCACGCCGGTCGGCGTCGCGAGCGCCCGCAACCCGCCCAGCGCATCAGCGGCGACGTACTCGGTGATCATCACGCCGGATGCGCCGGGCGTGCCGTCGCCGAGAAACGGCGCCAAGCCGGTGAACGCCGGCTCGCTCAGCATCGACAACCGGGCCAGCCCAAGCTGCGCCGACTGGGCGGCGGCCGAGATCACGGCGTCCATGGCCTGGCTCAGGTACGCGGCGTGCCAGGCGCCGTGGTGGGCGACGCCGGCCTCTGGCAGCAGCAACGGGTTCTCGCTCGGGGCGTTGGCCATCCGGGTCACGACCTCGTCGGCTCGCCCGAGCGCGTCGAGCAGGGCGCCGTGCACCTGGGGCAGGGCGCGCAGCCCGAACGGATCCTGGATGCGGGCGGGCGACGCGGCGTCCCCGGCATCCCCGACCAGGGAACGCATCCAGGCGCAGACGTGGCGGACGCCGTCGAACGGCGAGGCCGTCTCGACCAGCGGGGCGAACGCCTCGGCATTGCCGTCGACGAGCACGAACGTGAGGCCGGCCACCACGACGGCGGCTCGGGCAAGTGTGGCCAGCCGGTGCTGGGCGAGCGCGGCGTCGGCGATCGCGCCGGCGTTGCTGTTCATGATCGACACGGCATCCTGCGGGGCGCACCCGTAGCGCGTCCGCAGCGGCGCGGACGTGGGCGCCTCGCCCATGAGCGCCAGCGCGATGAGGGCCAGCGCCGGTAGGTCAGCCGTGCCGATGCTGCCCAGTTCGCGAACCGGCGGCCGGGCGTCGGCGGCGAGCATGTCGGCCAGCCCGTCCAGCAAGAGCGGGTTGACGCCGCTGCCGCCGGCGGCGAGCTGATTGAGCCGCACCGCCACCATGGCCCGGACGCGCCGCGGTTAGCGCAGTGGCCCGGCCGTGGTGGCGTGGCTGCGCAGCAGGGCGAGAGCGTGCCGGTCCGGGTCGTCGATCACGATGTCGCGGTTGGCGCCGACCCCGGTCGAGCGGCCGTAGACGGGGCGTTGCGCACTGACCTGCTGGGCGAATTCGTGCGATCGGGCGGCTCGGTCGCGGGCGGCCGGATCCAGCTCGACGGCCGCGGATCCGGCGGCGAGCGCCCCGATGTCGGCAACGGACAGCTTTGCACCGTCGATGGGGATGGGCTCCTCGTCCGCCTGGCTCACGGACACGTCGCCGTCGGCCCGGTGGCTGCTGCGCTCATGGCTGTCCCTGTGTGGTAACGATCCGGTAACACGGGCGGAGGCAGGCTGGCCCGGCCCTGTCGCTGGCGGCCGAACAGTGCCACGCTCTCCCGTCTATCGGCAAGAGCATTCCACGAGGCGGCAATGTCTTTGCCTTACATTCCTGTAGGCAAGATAAACTTCTGACCGGCCGGCGAAGGGATGAGCGGGGTGACGAGCGTTTCCGCTGCGCCCACGCGCGCCGTCGAGCGAGCGCTCGAACTGCTCGCCGAGGTGTCGGCGGCCGAACCGGTGAGCCTGGCCGAATGCGCCCGCCGCACCCGGCTGGCGCCCAGTACGGCGCTGCGGCTGCTGCGAACGTTGGAACGGGCCGCGTTCGTCCGTCGCGACAATGCGGGGCACTTCCATTCCGGCACCCGGCTCATCCAGCTCGGCGCGGCGGCGCTGGGCCGGCAAGCCCTGGTGGCGAGGGCCGAGCCGGCGCTGCGGCGCATCGTGGCCGCCACCGGCGAGTCGGCCTACCTCAGCATCGCCGGTTCCAACGACACCACGATCTACGTCGCGATGGTCGAGGGGACGCACGCGGTGCGGCACACGAGCTGGGTCGGCCGGGCCTTCCCGATGGCCGGAATCGCCGTCGGCGATGCGCTGCTCGGTCGCGTCCCCGAAGCCGGCTACGTCGCCCAGCGCGACCCGCAGGAGCCTGACGTGACCGCGATCGCCGCCCCGATCCGGCGCCCCGGCGGGGTGGCCGGCGCGCTGAGCCTGCTCGGGCCGACGTATCGCATCGACGACCACACGCTGCACGAGTACGGCCAGATCGTCAGTCGCGAGGCCCGGGCGCTGGCGGATCAACTCGGCGTCCCGCACGAAGGCGCCACGGAGGAGGCTCGACCGCAGTGATCCGATTCGAGTCCGTGACCAAGCGCTACCCGGACGGCACCGTCGCCGTCGACGAACTCACCCTGGAAGCGCCCTCGCACGAGATCACGGTGCTGGTCGGTCCGTCCGGATGTGGCAAGACGACCAGCCTGCGCATGATCAACCGGATGATCGACCCCACCGGGGGACGCATCTGGCTCGACGACAAGGACATCTCCACCGTCCGTCCGGCCGAGCTGCGCCGGGGCATGGGCTACGTCATCCAGGCGGCGGGCCTGTTTCCGCATCGCACCATCGTCGACAACATCGCCACCGTGCCGTACCTGCTCAGGCAGGATCGCCGCCAGGCCCGTACGAAAGCGCTCGAGCTGATGGAACGGGTGGGTCTGCCCGCGCACTTCGCCAAGCGGTATCCGGCGCAGCTGTCCGGGGGGCAGCAGCAGCGGGTCGGCGTGGCGCGGGCGCTGGCCGCCGACCCGAACGTCATGCTGATGGACGAACCGTTCAGTGCCGTCGACCCCGTGGTGCGCGCCGAGCTGCAGGACGAGTTCTTGCGGCTGCAGGCCGAGGTGGGCAAGACGATCGTGTTCGTCACGCACGACATCGACGAGGCGATCAAGCTCGGCGACAACGTCGCGGTGCTGCGCGTCGGCGGCAAGCTGGCCCAGTTCGCG
>DASXYL010000108.1:0-37267 GCA_036502575.1 Jatrophihabitantaceae bacterium
GCTTCAGCAGATGCCCCGCGACCGATTCCACATCCAGCAGATCTCGCTGCTGCTCTGATCGACCCTGCACCCCAAGATCATCCCCAACCAGCAAGACCAACGGGCCGACCGGCACGCGGATTATTCAGGACAGTCCTAGGCAATTTCGTTTTCGACCTCTGGCTTTGTAGGTTTCCTCAAGGAAAGCCGGCGGTTCTCCAAACCGCTCCCGTTCTCTCAGCGACGGTGAACGGGAGCAGGGCGAACGGACGATATCCGCCTATAGCACTGCAAAGAGCGCTGCTCGTGGGGCGGTTGATGTGCTGCGAACGCCGGCTGATCAGCGCTGAAGCCTGAAGTCGCGGTCATACGCGGTCCGCCCGCAGAGGTTCGGCGGGGTGAACGACCAGGCGCGGCTGCCGGCTGCGGATCACCGACCGCGCGCGCTGAGGAGCCCGGTCCGGCACCGATAGTCGAGCCGTCCGGCGCGGGAACGAGCCTTTGCCCACTGACATGAACAGGTTCTGCTCGTCCGCGGTGAGCCTCTCCAGCTTGGCGTAGGAGTTGCCGACGGCCTGGTTGCTGTAGATCTCCTTCGCGGTCAGGCTCAGGTAGGGGCTGGTGTAGGACGCGCCGTGGAAGGTCAACGTTGCGGTGTTGGGGTCGACGTCGCTCGGTGACGAGCGCACTTGGCCCAGTCCGGTGAGCGTGCCGAACCGGGACAGCGCCACCGTCAGCGGCCACCGCTCGGCCGCGCAGTACGGGCACCACTCCGCACCGATGAACACCACCTGGGGTTTGCCGCTATCGGTCAACGCCGCGCCGGTGAGCGCCGTGGGAACCTGCTCGATGCTGCCCTTGCCGACCGTGTCCAGCACGGAGGCCGGCGCCCCGGTCACCTCGGCGGCCACCGAGGCGTCCGCGGCGCCGGCCTTGACACCGGACTTCGGGTGATTGGACCCCGACGCCGCCTTCACCGCCACGAAGACCACCACGACCAGCAGGACGACCGGCACCGGCGACAGCACTGCGAGCAGCCGCCGCCGACGCGCGGCCCGGGCGCGGCATCGCGCGCTTGCTCTTGCCCGTCACGCCGACCCGCGCATCTGACTCGACACTTCGCGATCACTCCCGACTGCGGCAGCGCCGCACGACAACACGATGGCTCTGTTGTCTACGTCGTAACTACGAGCGCTGAAGTTCCCGGCTCTCACCAGCCGAGTTGGCTGGCCGCTTCCGGACCGAGTTCGGGCTCGGCGGCCGCCGCGGCGAATGCCTGCAGTGCGGCGAGGAGTTGGCGGCGTTGGGTTTCGTTCATGGCGGCGACGATCCGGGAGATCTCGCTGCGCCGCTTGGTCGTGACGCGCCGAACAACGCGGTGCCCGGCCGTATTCAGGCCGAGCAGGACCTCGCGGCGGTTGGTGGGATTGTCGCGGCGGGTGACCAGGCTGGCCGCCAGCAGCCGGTCGATCATTCGCATGGCGGTGGACGCGTTGACGCCCAGCAACTCGGCGAGGCGGTTGAGGTTGATCTCGCCGTGGCCGTCGAGCACGACCAGGGTGCGGAACTGGGTCAACGTGACGGTGTCCTCGACCTCGGCGAGGGAGCGTGCTGAGACTCCGACCAGCACCCGCGACGCGGTCAGCAAGGCAGTCACGAACGGGTCGTCGGCGGAGTCATGCGGCCGGCGAGCCGGTGTCGGCTTGCTCACCGTTGCCATCCTGCCACTTACCCGCGCACGCCAATGTTTGCATAATGCAATCATGCCTCTTCGGATCGGTAGTTCGGTGTTGCCCCGGCGGCGAACCGATCCAGTCCGGCGTCGGGCGGTGCCGGCGCAGACCGGCGTGGCTCGTGGACTGACCCTGCTGCGGTCGTCGAACAGCGGGCTGCTCGCACTGTCGGTTCTGGTCGGCGCGGGCGCCGGCGGCGGAGCGGTGGTGTTCCGATGGTTGATCAAGTCCTTGACGCGAGTGTTGTCCGGGCACGCCGATTACGCTGGGTTGGGACACGTGGCCAACCCGCACGTTCCGGCGTTGGGGCGGTGGTTCGTGCTGCTGGCTCCGGTGGTCGCCGGGCTGGTCTACGGCCCGCTGGTGCAGTACTTCGCCCGGGAGGCGCGCGGCCACGGCGTGCCCGAGGTGATGTACGCCGTGGCCCGTCGGGGTGGGCGGATCGCCCCGCAGGTGGCCGGGGTGAAGGCGCTGGCCTCGGCGTTGTGCATCGGCGGCGGCGGATCGGTCGGTCGAGAGGGGCCGATCGTGCAGATCGGGTCGGCGCTCGGCTCGACGGTGGGCAGTGTCGTTAGGGTGGCCGAGTCGCGGATGCGGGTGCTGGTCGCCTGCGGCGCAGCCGGCGGCATCGCGGCCACGTTCAACGCGCCTTTGGCCGGGGTGTTCTTCGCGATGGAACTGATCCTGCGCGACTTCGCCACCCAGTCGTTCGGCATGGTGGTGCTGGCCTCGGTCACGGCCAGCGTGATCGGGCGGGCCGCGTTGGGCAACGAACCGTTCCTGCTCCTGCCGCCGTTCGCGGTGCACAACGTGGCGCAATACCTCCTGTTCGCCGCGCTCGGACTGCTGGCCGGCGCGGTCGGTGTGGTGTTCACCCGGGTGCTGTACCTGGTCGAGGACGGCTGCGACTGGGGGTGGGCGCGGCTGGGCGGGCCGGAGTGGCTGCGCCCGGCGGCCGGCGGCGTGCTGCTCGGCGGGGTACTGCTCGTGCTGCCGGAGATGTACGGGGTCGGCTATCCGGTGCTCGGTAAAGGCGTCGGCGGCGCGTACACGATCGCGTTCTTGCTGGTGTTGCTGGCCGGCAAGATGCTCGCGACCAGCCTGACCATCGGCATCGGCGGCTCCGGCGGCGTGTTCGCCCCGAGCCTGTTCATCGGGGCCATGCTCGGCTCGGCCTACGGCCAGACCTTGCACCATCTGGCCCCGCACCTGGCCGGGCCCCCCGGTGCTTACGGCCTGATCGGTATGGGCGCCGTGTTCGCCGGCGCGGCGCGGGCCCCGATCACCGCGGTGATCATCTTGTTCGAGCTCACCGGCGAGTACACGATCATCCTGCCGCTGATGTCGGCGATCGTGCTGGCCAGCGGGGTGAGCCACCTGCTCAGCCACGACACGATCTACACCCTCAAGCTGCGCCGACGCGGTATCGACCTCGACGCGCATCCGCAGTCCGCCCAGCTCACCACGACCACCGCCGCACAGGTGATGGAACCGGTCGGAGGCACCCTTGGCGCTAACACCACTCTGCTGGATGCGGCCGAGCCGCTGGGTCGTAGCCGCCACGGCCAGCTGCCCGTGACCGACGAGAACGGCGCATACCTCGGCATCGCCACCGCGCGGGCCGTCGCCGACACCCTCGCCGACGGCCAGCACGACAGCACCGCCGTCGAGAGGATCCTCGAACAGACGACCACCGTCCACGCCGACCAGACCCTGGACACCACCCTGGATGCGTTGGACCAATCCAGCGTGCCGGCAATCCCCGTCCTGGACATCGCAACCGGCGACGTACTCGGCTGGCTCACCCATCAACGGGTACTGCGCGCCCTGCACCAGGTCTCCTCGACTCAGCGGGTCGACGCGTGACGACCCACCGGCCAGGGCCCGCGCTGCGACGGCTTCTTCGCGCGCCCGGCCGGCTCTACGACTGGCATGTCGGCTGGCTGCTGGGCAACCGTTTCCTACGCCTGACCCACATCGGGCGGCGCAGCGGAGGCACCTAGCAGACCACGCTCGAGGTCATCGGCACCCGCCACGACGGCGACGTCATCGTCATCGCCGGACTCGGCCCCACCGCCGACTGGTACCGCAACATCCAGACCCACGGCGCGATCGACGTCGCCATCAACCGGCGCCGATTCCGCCCCACCCACCGCCTACTCGACCCCGCCGAACCCAGCACGCTGCTCGCCGACTACGAGCGCCGAAACCGCTGGATCGCCCCGCTAGTGCACCGCGTCCTGAGCTGGCTGATCGGCTGGCGCTACGACGGCACCGACGAGGCCCGGCGCCGACTCGTCGGGCAACTTTCCGTCGTCGCGTTCCGTCCCGCGCCCGGATCAGAATCCAGAAATCCGCTGGGTTAGGCGAAGACCTCCGCGAGACGCTGAGCGTAGTGGCGCGGCCAGGGCACGTCCGGTGCGGGGCTGGCCGAGGAGTATTCGCGATCGAGCGCGACGAGCTGGTAGGTCAGCTCGCTGCGCACCGGCCGGCGGGCCAGCAGATCGGGTAGCTCAGACAGGCGGGTCAACCAGTCCGCGTACCAGCTCGCCCAGTCCTGGTCCGTGCCGTCGGTGATCCGATACACCTGATGGTGGGTTTCGGCGGCCTCCTGCAGCAGGTCGCTGATCCTCGCGACGGTGTCGCTCATAGCGTGCCCCCTGTTCGCTAGGCCTGGAGGGTCCCACGCCTAGCCAGGCCGCGACAGTAGGCGCTGCGGTGCCTTCAGGCTCCTCCCGACGTCGAGGTCCGGGTCGAGCAGGGCGTGCATGAGCAGGCCGTCGCCTCGGGCACCGAGCAGCGTGCCGATCGCGGCTGGGGAAACGTCGGCGAAGACGACGCCGCGCTCGTGGTCGGCGCGGACAGTCTCGGACTGCTGCTGCGGACCCCGAACGCCGTCATGCGCATCGGCTTCGTGATCTTGTTCCCGATCACGTTCATGAGCGACGTCTTCGTCGATCCGCACACGATGCCGCACTGGCTCCGTACGATCACCGACGTCAACCCGATGTCGCAACTGGTCACCGCCGCGCGCGGGCTGACGGCCGGCCAACCCAGCGCCACCGAACTGGTCTGGGTCCTGGCCGCCACCACCACGCTCACCGCCGCTGACCGCCGTGCTCTATCAGCGGCGGCAGTGACCGCCGCACTCACGCCTCCGAGGTGGTCTCGAACAGATCGCTCAGCTGGTCGGTGAGTTCTGGCTCGGCGAGAACGATGATCTGGTCGCCGGCGCGCAAGGTCGTGGATCGGTTGACCGGCACCAACCGGCCGTGGCGCACGACCACACTGATCCAGGCCGTCTCGGGCAACTCGTCCAGGTCATCGATGGCGCGCCCATCCGCGAGCGATCCGGGCGCGACGGTGAGCCGGTGTACGGAGTCGGGTCGTTCACGCAGCCGGACGCCGATCGCCCAGGGTTCGGGCTGGACGATGCGCATCGGGATCCGCAGCGTGCTGGCCAGCGTCGGCACGAGGCTGCCCTGGACGATGACCGAGAACGTCACGACGATCACGACAATCCCGTATAGACGGGGCGCGTCGGCCAGGTGCGCGGTGAGCAGCGAGGTGCCGAGCAGGATCGGCACCGCGCCCTTGAGCCCGGCGAGCAGCACGAAGGCGCGCTCGTTGCGGCCGAGCCCGGAACCCACTAGGCAAAACCCGACCAGCAGCGGCCGGACCACGAGGGCAACCACGATGCCCAGCAGCAGGCCGGGCAGCCAGACGTCCAGGCGGGTGAGCTCCTTGAGATCGACGGTCAAGCCCAGCACGACGAACGCGACGATCTCCCCGAGGCTGGCCAGGGCGGTGTGGAAGTGCTTGATCTCACGCTTGTACGGCGCCCGCGCGTCGCCGAGGATCACGCCCGCGACGAAGACGGCGAGGAATCCGGATCCGTGGGCCAGCACCGCGACGGCGAACAGCAGCAGGGCACCGGCCAACGTCCGCAACGGGTAGAGCCCTTCGCTGGGCAGCGGGACGTGGCGCATGAACCACAGCAGCGCCCGCCCGCCGACCAGTCCGATCGCGGCGCCGACTCCCATCTGCAGTGCGAACTCCCAGGCCACGTGGGCGAACGCGCCGGCGCTGAGGCTGCCGGCGCTGATCAAGCTGGCCATCAGCGCAATGCCGACCGGATCGTTCGCCCCGGACTCGCCTTCGAGCAGCGTGCCGCTACGGCCGGACACCTCGCGTTGACCCAGGACCGAGAACACCACAGCTGGGTCGGTCGGAGCCACCGCCGTGGCCACCAGCAACGCCGGGTACCAGTGCAGGCCCACAGCTACGCTGAGGAACGTTGCCGTGCCCGCGACGGTGAGAAACGTGCCGGCGACTCCCACGACTGTGATCACCCCGGCCACGGATCGGAATCGGGCGCGTCCGATGTGCATGCCGCCGTCGAACAAGATGCACACCAGCGCCAGCGTGACCAGCCGCTCGACCGTGCGCTCCGACGGTGCGTGCAACGACGGCACCGCCTTCACAATGATCGCCGACGCGAGCAGCACGATCGCCGGTGTAGGCACCTTGGTTCGGATCGAGAGCCGGTTCGACAACACGGCGGCCAAGCCGACCACGGCCGTGACGAGCACGAGCCAGGCGAAGGATCGAGTGTCGGACATGCGTGGTCTCCCGGCGAGGAATGTCGGTCAGGCGGATACGACTGCCGACCAGACTTCCCGGCGCACCGAGGCCAACCCTACCGAGCGCGCTCGGCCCGTTGACGTCGTTTCAGGGCGCGGCGAGGCGATCCGCGAGTTCGTCGATGCTGTTCAGGACGTAGGTTGGCGCGGGTGCCGCGCCGAAGGGACGCCGACCCTCGCGTGCGACGAAGGCAGTGTCCAGACCAGCGGCTGCCGCCCCGGCGACATCCCAGTCGTGCGCCGCGACGAGCAGCCCGGTGCCGCTCTGCTCGCGTTCGAGCACCAGACGATAAGGCTCCGCGGCCGGCTTGAGCCGGTGCACCTCATCGGCGGAGTAGACGCCATCGACCGATGCGCGCAGACCGCTCGTGGCCAGTTGTTCCTCGGCGACCTCGAGCACCGAGTTGGTGAGTGTGACGACCCGATGACCATCGGCGCGTAGCCGCCGCAATCCCGGCGCGACGTCGGGATGCGCCGGCAACTGCCGGATACCCGCCCCGAGCCGGCGCACCTGCTCGTCGCTGACCTCGCGACCTTGCTCAGCGGCCAGATCGCGAAGCGCTGCCCCGGCGAGCACACCGAAGGCGACGTAGCGGTCTGCGGCCGTGAGCGTCAGCGCGCTGCGGATCATGCGGTCGAACCACTTCCGCCGAGCCAACGAGTCGCCCGTCCCGGACCCGAGGACCTCGGCAATCAGCTCGTCGAGCGCGGCCAGGTCCAGCAACGTCTCGTTGACATCGAAGATGACCAGCACGACGACTCCCTAGGTACGATGCAGCTCGTACATCAAGGTACGAGGAAGATCGAACCTTGTCGAGGGAGTCGTGGAGTTTGCCGCACCAGCACTGAGCGACGTCGATCTCGACCGCGTGCTGCGTGCGCTGGCCGACCCCCATAGGCGACGGGTCATCGTCGAACTGGTCGCCGATCCGAACGACGACGAACGAGCGTGCTCCTCGTTCGAGCTCCCAGTGGCCAAGTCCACCCGCACCCATCACTGGCGCACGTTGCGCGAGGCCGGTCTGGTCACCCAGCGCGACGCCGGCAACGGCACCTTCGTACGACTGCGGCGAATCGAGTTCGACAATCGCTTCCCCGGGCTTCTCGACACCCTCGCCAGACTGCGCTGACCGAGCCTCACAGAGCGGGTATCACCGCGACCGGGCGGCAGCAGCATCGAACCCCCGGCGTTCCAGATCGTGCTGACCGAGTGCCGACGTTTCCGGGCCAGGACGCGAGATCTTCCCGCTCCGCGAGCTCGACCGCACCTTCCACTTCCTGAGCTGGATGCTGCTCGCCGGCGTGCTCGTGAGCGGGCTGGCCGCGGCGTTACTCGGCCGCTGGGCCGCCGGCCGAGCGCTCTATCCGCTGCGCCGGTTGACGACCGCGGCCGCCACCGCCGCCGCCGGAAACCTCACCGTCCGCCTGCCCGACACCCGCGACCCGGATCTCGCGCCACTGGCACAGGCGTTCAATGCCACCGCCGAACGCCTGCAGCAACGGGTCGCGCGCGACGCACGCTTCGCGGCGGACGTCAGCCACGAACTGCGCTCACCGCTGACCACGATGACGAACGCGATGGCCGTGCTGCGGCGGCGACGCCCCGAGCTGAGCGACAACGCCCAGCAAGCCCTCGATCTGCTCGACCTGGATCTGCACCGCTTCCAATTACTGGTCGAGGACCTGCTCGAAATCTCCCGCGCCGACCAGGGCGCCGCCGACCTGGCCCTGGAACCGGTCGACCTGGCCGAGCTGGTCACCCAGACCGCCAACCACACCGCCCGCGGCGCCGCCCGGTCGGTCACGGCCGCCGAATCCCATCCGATCGTGCTGGCCGACCGCCGGCGACTCGAACGCGCCGTCGCGAACCTGATCGCCAACGCCGAGCAACACGGAGGCGGACTGACCTGCTTGACGATCAGCCGGCGCGCAGGGCGCGCCCGGATCGAGGTCGACGACGGCGGACCGGGCGTGCCCGTCACCGAGCGCGAGACCGTGTTCGAACGCTTCACCCGCGGATCCCCGGCCGACCGCAACCCGGACAACGCCGGCACCGGCCTCGGGCTGGCGTTGGTGGCCCAACACGTGCGCGCGCACGGTGGCGACACCTGGGTGGAAGACCGCCCAGGTGGCGGCGCCCGGTTCGTCATCGAACTCTCCGAGGTCCAGCCATGAACGCCCGACCTGTCCTTGCTCTCGCGGCCGCGCTGCTGCTCAGCGGCTGCGGCGTGCGCAGCCAATCCAAGCCGGAGAAGATCGACACACCGGCCAGCTCGCCGACGCCCACCCCGACCATCCAACGCAGCGCCTGCCCGTCGACCACGCCGCCAACCCCGATAGCGACACGCCCGAGCGCCCAGCCCACGACCCCGGCCAACTGCGCGCCCGAGCCAGGCAGCCGGCCGACAACTCCTCATACACCGAGCTAGCTGGCCGAGGTGATCACACTGCGGTTCGCCCGGCGTCGGCCGCGATGACGGCGCCGGTGAGGAAGCTGGCCCGTGGCGAAGCGAGGAAGACCGCCACCTCGGCGATCTCGCGCGGCGAGGCCAGTCGTCCGAGCAGGGTGGTGGCGGCGACCTGCGCAGCGCCGTCCTCGCCCATCGTCTCGATGACCATGTCGGTCCGGGTGGGTCCGGGTGCGACGGCATTGACCCGCACTCCGGCCGGGCTGAATTCGGCGGCCCAGGTCCGCGTGAGCGACTCCAGGGCCGCCTTGGTGGCGCCGTAGACGGACAGGCCGGCCATGCCGATTCGCGCGGCCATCGTGGTCACGTTCACGATCGCGCCGCTGCCCTTGGCCAGCATCGAGGGTGCGATCGCGGCGGTCAGGAAATACGGAGCGCGGATGTTGGCCGCCAGCGCACTGTCGAAACCCTCCACGTCCTGCTCGACAGTCGGCGCGACCGGGAACAGGGCTGCGTTGCTGATCAGCACGTCCACCTCCCCGGCATCGCGCGCGAGCGCACGCACAGAGTCCAGGTCGGTCAACTCCGCCGCGACGAAACGGGCCGCACCACCGGCCGGCGTGATCGAGGCGGCCAGGTCGTCGCCGCGCGTCTTGTCCCGCCCGGACAGCACCACCGCCGCCCCGGAGGCGGCCAGCAGCTTCGCGATCTCCCCGCCGATGCCACCGGTCGCCCCGGTGACAAGCGCGGTCTTGCCCGTGAACTCCATGTCCTACTCCCTCACTGGTTGGGTTGCATGACCCAGAATCACCAGCGGAAAATGGGTTGTCCAATCCAGAAATGAGCTAGCCTGGAGACCATGGCGTCCACGACCACACCCGGCCCAGCGGAACCGCGAAAGCTGACCAGCAAGGGCGAGCAGACCCGCCAGCGCATCGTCGCGGCCGCGGCCGAGCTGATGTACGAAAACGGCCTCACCGAAGCCACCCTCGACGACGTCCGCGCCGCGGCCGGAGTCAGCGGATCGCAGATCTATCACTACTTCGCTGACAAACAAGCACTCCTGCTCGCCGTCATCGAGTACCAAACCGCAGCCGTGCTGCAGATCCAACAACCCCACCTCGGGCGGCTGGACTCAATCGCCGGCCTACGCCGCTGGCGCAACGCCGTGGTCGAATACCAGCGACGCCTGCAATGCCGCGGCGGCTGCCCGATCGGCTCACTCGGCAGCGAGGTCGCCGAGAACAACCCCGAAGCCCGCCTGGCCGTCGCCTCCGGCTTTCAACGCTGGGAGTCCGCGATCCGCGACGGACTACGAGCGATGCACGCCCGCGGCGAACTCGACGCCGACCCCGACCAACTCGCGCTCGCCTTGCTCGCCGCCCTGCAAGGCGGCCTGCTCCTCACCCAGATTCAGCGCACCACCAAACCCCTCAAAGCCGCCCTCGACACGATGCTCACCCACATCGAAACCCGCACCACTCAGCGGTCATACGCTTAGGCAGGTGCACGATCGGCGCTGGCGCGCTGATTCGATCTCCTTACGGTCCGATGACGCCGGACTCCCGGGCGGCCCAGGCCGGTTAGCCTGCCAACCATGCGCAGGGTCGCGGTGCTCCTCGTGTCGGCCACGCTGGTCGGTGGATGTGCGAGCGACCGTCATGGCGGTTCATCCAGCACCGACCTCACCGCTCTCAGCTCACCGACACCCACTACCAGCGCGGCGCCTCGACAAGCACCGACGACACCACGCTCGACCACCCCGGCCCCAACCGTCACCGTGGTCACCACCGCGATCGGCCAGTTCGGGTCGATCCTGTTCGACCGAACCGGCCAAGCCATCTACACCTTCGACATCGAGACAAGCAGCAAACCCGCCTGCTACGGCGACTGCGCCCTAGCCTGGCCACCCGTTCTGACCACCGGCGAACCCGTAGCCGGTGGCGCGGTCCGGCCAGGACTGCTCGGGGTGACCAGCAGGATCGGCGGACACACTCAAGTCACCTACGGCGGCAAGCCGCTCTACTTCTACGCGCACGAAGGCAAGCATCAAGTCCTCTGCCACAACGTGACCGAATACGGCGGACGCTGGCTCGCCGTCACCGCAGCGGCAAACCCGGCACCGACGTAAGCCGTCGCCACTGCCCGACATTCGTCGCGACCGCCCCGTCGTCGCGCAGGCCGAGTGCCGTTCCGTGCTTCGTAAGACGCGGCCGCCGCCCGCAGCTGCCACGCTGTAGGCGCCGACCGCAGGCCAGCTCAGGCAACGCCCGGAACGGTCGGCTCGGCGATCGGAAGGAGCGCGCGTGTCCGCTATCGATCTGGACTTCTCCGAACTGACTGCGCTGTTCATCAACACGACGCTCACCCGCTCACCCGGACCCAGCCACACCCAGCTGCTCATCGACGCGAGCGCATCGATCATGGCCAAACACGGCGTGACCGTCGATCAGTTCCGCGCCGTCGATCACGACATCGCCACCGGCATACATCCGGACATGCGCGAGCACGGCTGGGCAAGGTCGGCGGTTGCCTGATCACCGGCAATGAGGACGGCATCAAACACTGCGCGTCCAACGTGCTGTACAGCCTGCAGCACATCGGCTACAGCATCCCGCCCCAAGCCGACGCCGGTTGGATCGGCGAGGCCGGACCAGGCCCCAGCTACGGCGACCAGCTACCCGACGGCACCCGCGCCGGCTGGGCCAACGAATTCACCCACCGCAACACCACGTTCATGACCTGGAACCTTCTGCACGCCGCCCGGATGCTCACCCGAGCCGGAGGCTTCCCCGACTACGGGAACCAACGACGGCAATGGGACGCCGGCGCACGATTCGACTACGCCAACCCCGAGTACCGGTCCTAGACCAACGACATCCAACTGGACACCAGACCGAGGCCGGCGCCACGCAGCGCAGAACCCTAGCGTTGCTGGCCCTGGTCGCACCCCTGGTCCTGTATCGCCGCCGCGACGCATTCGTCGGCCTGCTGCCGTGGGGCTGGATCGTCGTGTGGAAGTTCGGCGCTCGTCTCAGCGTGCTGTCGAAGTACGGGCGAGACCGACAACTCAAGATCGTGACCGCCGCAGCAACTAGCCCTCGGAAATCCATGGGCTAGAGCTTTGGGCCAGACGCGCGTTCACGCTGGACGGAGCACAGCGCGCGGGGTTAGTTCGACAGTTCCTTCGCCAGGATCTTCGCCAGCTCCTGGGCGGCGCTCGTCTCCCGGGGAGAGTTCGTCGCGTCCAGCTCCCTGCGGTCCACCGTGACCTGGGCTTCGTAGGAGCGCCCAGCGGCCGCGAAGAACACGTACGGTTCGCCGCCGCCCTTGAACGTCTGGAGTACGGCCTTGTTCCCGATTCCGCTCAGCCGCGTGGTGACGCTCACCGAGTCGGAACCCACCTTCGGGACATGCGACGCGCTCGTCTCCCGGATGTCTGCGTACGAGTTCTGGGTACCCCAGGTGCAGCCCCAGACGGGACTCCCGTCCTCCGCCGCGTCTTCGGTCGCGCCCGTGTACGGCCCGGGGGTGCCCACGGCGTCGGACACCTGGTCGGAGGTCAGCATCGTGCACGCGTCGGAGGGTCGGACTCCGTTGGTGCTGTGGGCGCCCTGCCGTTCGGTCGAGGACGAGCAACCGGCCAGGGCCACGGCGAGCACCGGCAGGCCCAGAAGAAGCCGACGGTCGCGTGCACGGAAGGACCCGCGCAATAAGCCCATATGCAGCATGGTTCACGGTGGCACGAGCCGGAGGGGACGGGTCCCCGTACGCAGTGGAGCCGTACTGCGTCGATCAAAAGCGCTCCGCGGCCGGGTGGCCCTCAAGTAGGTTCGTTGCCTATGAGTTTCCTGGAACCTCCGATCGCGGGTGACGAGACTGCCACCCTCCTGGGCTCGCTGGAGCGTCAGCGCGCGACGTTCGCCTGGAAGTGTGGAGGACTGGATGCGGCCGGGCTGACGGCGACGGTCGGCGCGTCGTCGATGACGCTGGGCGGGCTGCTCAAACATCTGGCCCTGGTCGAGGACAGCTACTTCTCGCAGAAGCTGCTCGGACGAGAGCTCGGCCCTCCGTGGGACGACGTGGACGTGGACGCGGACCCCGACTGGGAGTGGCACGTGGCCGCCGAGGACACCCCCGAGCAACTCATGACGCTCTGGCAGGACGCCGTAGCCCGCTCCCGTGGCGCGGTCACGGAGGCACTGTCCGACGGCGGGGTGGAGCAGCTGGCCCGCCGCGCCTGGCCCGACGGTCGAGCACCCAGCCTGCGGCGCATCCTCGTCGACCTGATCGAGGAGTACGCGCGGCACACCGGCCACGCCGACCTCATCCGTGAGTCGGTGGACGGGCTCACCGGGGAGGATCCGCCCGGCGAACGCGTCCCGTATCCCGGGACCACGACCGAGCCGAGCATCGGCCGCGCCTGAGCGCACCTCGGCCGCGGTCAGCTTCGCGCTACGAGCCAGTCCATGGCTGCGGGGGCGGCGGCGAGGACCGAGATGTGGCCGTCGTCGGACCGCAGCCACAGCTCCGCCGAGCGCGGCCGGCGCGCGAGCCACTCACTGTGCGAGCTGGGAACCATCCGGTCCTGGCCGCCGTGCAGGAACAGGATCGGCGGGCTGACCTCGCCCGGGTCGAACCCCCACGGGCCGACCTGGGCCAGGTTGTCGTCCAGCAGGCCGGAAAGACCGCCGTCAATAGCCTGGCCCGCGACGTCGGCCAGCCAGGACCAGGCACCGGACAGCGCCGCGTGATCGGCCGGAGTGAATTGCTCCGGATCGAACTCGTGCGACGTCACGTAGCGCTCCAGGGCCGAACGTCCTTCGATCGCGGCGCGGTGTTCGGCGATACCCGAGGCCGTCATGCCGGCGAACCAGTCCAGGCCGGCGGCGTCGAAAGGAGCGAGCCCGGACGCGCACACCGCGGCCAGGACGCGGTCGGGCAGCAGCGCGGCGCAGGCCAGGGCGTGCGGAGCGCCGCCGGAGTGGCCCATCACCGCGAACTCGTCGATGCCCAGGGCGCCGGCCAGCGCGGAGATATCGGCGGCCGCCGAGGCCACGTCGCGACCGGGATGGGCCGACGATCCGCCGTACGCGGGCCGGTCGTAGGAGACCCAGCGGATGCCGCGCTCGGCGGCAGCCGAGAACAGAGGCTCGGGCGGTGCGCCGATGTTCGGCGTGCCGTGGTGCCAGAACACCGAAAGACGCCCACCGGCGCCGGTGTCGTAGACATGCAGCGTGCGTCCGTCGCTCAGCTCGACGTCGGTCTCGGTGACCACGCGCGCGAGCGTAGTGGCTGGCCGCCCGATGGGCCGCGGTTGCCGACGTGCTCTGGGCGCGCGCCGACTACTGCGCGTGACACCGGCTGAGAGTGGTGACCGGTCTCTGCACCGCGAGCGATCCCAACTAACCTCAACTAAACGTGCAGCGACAAGATCAAAACTTCTCACGACGGGTTGCGAATCGGCTACACCGTGTGCATACTTGATCTAGCTCAGGTGGCCGTTCCCCCGTGCGACCACCTGAGCATTTTCATGCCCAATGCACGTTGTCCGCGCTTCGCGACGTCATAGCGTCGCCGAGCGCGGACAAGTTCGCGGGGGCGCGAGGGACTACGTCCCGCGGCGGGTGATCTTGTTGCCGAGCCACACCAGCGGGTCGTACTTGCGGTCGACGACGCGCTCCTTCATCGGGATCAGCGCATTGTCGGTGATCTTGATGTGCTCGGGGCAGACCTCGGTGCAGCACTTGGTGATGTTGCACATGCCCAGCCCGAACTCTTCCTGGGCCTGCTTCTGCCGGTCGAGTGCGTCGAGCGGATGCATGTCGAGCTCGGCCACTCGCATGAGATACCGCGGTCCGGCAAAGGATTCCTTGTTGTCCTCGTGGTCGCGCACCACGTGGCAGGTGTTCTGACACAGGAAGCACTCGATGCACTTGCGGAACTCCTGCGAGCGCTCGACGTCGACCTGCGCCATCCGGTACTCGCCCGGCTCGACGCCGGGTGGCGGCGCGAACGCCGGGACCTCGCGGGCCTTGACGTAGTTGAACGACACGTCGGTGACGAGGTCCTTGATCACCGGGAAGGTGCGCATGGGCGTCACGGTGATCGTCTCGTCCGGCTCGAACGTCGACATCCGCGTCATGCACATCAACCGCGGCTTGCCGTTGATCTCGGCGCTGCACGATCCGCACTTGCCGGCCTTGCAGTTCCACCGGACGGCGAGATCGCCGGCCTGGGTCGCCTGCAGCCGGTGGATGATGTCGAGGACGACCTCGCCCTCGTTCACCTCGACCTTGTAGTCGATCAGGTCGCCCTTCTCGGCGTCACCACGCCAGACCCGGAACTGCGCGTCGTAGGTCATGCAGACTCCTCTGCGGGGACCGTCGGCAACTCGGCCTCGGTCAGGTACTTGGCCAGCTCGTCGCGATCGAACAGGCGGATCAGGTCGTCACGCATCGACGGCATCGGTTGTTCGACCACGTCGACGGCGCCGTCGTCGGTCAGCGAGCAGATCAGGTTCTTCTTGCGCCACTCGGGTTCCATGACCGGGAAGTCGTCGCGGGTGTGACCGCCTCGGCTCTCCTCGCGCAGCAGCGCCGCCCGGGCCACGCACTCGCTGACGACCAACATGTTGCGTAGATCCAGCGCGAGGTGCCAGCCCGGATTGAACTGCCGGCCGCCCTCGACGCTGACCTTGGCGGCGCGCGCCTTGAGCTCCTCGAGCCGCTTCAGCGCCTCGGTCATCTCATCGGCGGTGCGGATGAGTCCGACCAGGTCGTTCATCGCCTGCTGCAGTTCCTGGTGCACCGTGAACGGGTTCTCGCCGCCGTCCAAGGTGAACGGCGCGAGCGCCGCCGCCGTCGCGGATTCGACCTGGTCCGGACGCACCGGCGGGTAGCTGCCGCCCAGCTGCGACACGTACGCGGCAGCGCCGTCACCGGCGCGGCGTCCGAACACCAGCAGGTCGGACAGCGAGTTGCCGCCCAGGCGGTTCGAGCCATGCATGCCGCCCGCGACCTCGCCGACCGCGAACAGTCCCGGCACGCGCGCCGCGGCCGCCGTGTCCGGTTCGACCTCGACCCCGCCCATCACGTAGTGGCAGGTCGGGCCGATCTCCATCGGCTCCTTGGTGATGTCGACATCGGCCAGTTCCTTGAACTGGTGATGCATGGACGGCAGCCGGCGCAGGATCTCGGCGGCGGGCAGGCGTGTGGAGACGTCCAGGAACACGCCACCGTGGGGTGATCCCCGGCCAGCCTTGATCTCGGAGTTGATCGCCCGGGCCACCTCGTCCCGGGGCAGCAGCTCCGGTGGACGCTTGTTGTGATCAGGGTCGGTGTACCAGCGGTCGGCCTCGGCCTCGGTCTCGGCGTAGCTCTTGCGGAACACGTCCGGGACGTAGTCGAACATGAACCGCTTGCCGTCGGAGTTGCGCAGCACGCCGCCGTCGCCGCGCACCGACTCGGTGACGAGGATGCCCTTCACCGACAGCGGCCACACCATGCCGGTCGGGTGGAACTGCACGAACTCCATGTTCAGCAAGGCCGACCCGGTGCGCAGGGCCAGTGCGTGACCGTCGCCGGTGTACTCCCACGAGTTGGACGTCACCTTGAACGACTTGCCGATGCCGCCGGTGGCCAGCACCACGGCCGGCGCGCGGAACAGGACCAGCTGGCCCGTCTCGCGGTAGTAGCCGAATGCGCCGCTGATGCGGCCGGATTCGTCACGCAGCAACTCGGTGATCGTGCACTCGGCGAACACCTTGAGCTTGCCGTCGCCGTCGTCGTCCTGCTGGATCGAGACGATCTTCTGCTGCAGGGTGCGGATGAGCTCGAGGCCGGTGCGGTCGCCGACGTGCGCCAGCCGCGGGTACTCGTGCCCGCCGAAGTTGCGCTGGCTGATCTTGCCTTCCTTGGTGCGGTCGAACAGCGCGCCGTAGGTCTCGAGTTCCCAGACCCGCTGCGGGGCCTCCTTGGCGTGCAGCTCGGCCATCCGCCAGTTGTTGAGGAACTTGCCGCCGCGCATGGTGTCGCGGAAGTGGACCTGCCAGTTGTCGTTGCTGTTGACGTTGCCCATGCTGGCCGCGATGCCGCCCTCGGCCATGACCGTGTGCGCCTTGCCGAACAGTGACTTGGACAGGATCGCGGTGCGCATGCCGGCCTCACGGGCGGCAATGGCGGCGCGCAGTCCGGCGCCCCCGGCCCCTATGACGATGACGTCGTAGTTGTGCTTCTCGACTTCAGTCACAATGCCTTCTACTAGTTGATGATGCGCACGTCGTGGAACGCGTTCGACGACACGAGCGCGATGTAGCCGTCGGTCAACATCAGCGTGCCGAGCGTCGTCCAGGCCAGCTGCATGTGCCGGGTGTTGAGCTTGGAGACGATCCCCCACACGCGATATCGCAACGGGTGCCGCGAGAAGTTGCGCAGCCGGCCACCGACGACGTGCCGGCACGAGTGGCACGAGAACGTGTACGCCCACAGGAGCACGACGTTGAGCGTCATGATCAGGCTGCCCAACCCGACGCCGGGGTCGCCGTCCGCGCCGCGGAACGCTCGCACCGCGTCGTAGGTGTTGATCAACGAGACGACCATCGCAGCGTAGAAGAAGTAGCGGTGGACGTTCTGGAAGATCAGCGGGAAGCGGGTCTCGCCCGAGTAGCTCTTGTGCGGCTCGGCCACTGCGCAGGCCGGCGGTGACAACCAGAACGAGCGGTAGTACGCCTTGCGGTAGTAGTAGCACGTGAGCCGGAAGCCCAGCAGGAACGGCAAAATCAGGATCGCGAACGGGATGAACGGCGGGAAGTGGCCGAACCAGGTGCCGAAGTCGCGCGCGTCGGAGGCGCACGACGACGAGACGCAGGGCGAGGAGAACGGCGACAGGTAGTGGTACTTGTCGACGAAGTAGGCCCGCTGGCTGGCGGTGCGGACCAGCGCGTACAGCACCCAGATCGACAGCCCGCCGAACGTGATCAGCGGCTGCAGCCACCAGCGGTCGGTGCGCAGCGTGCGAGCCGCGATGCTGGCTCGGCCGGGCGAGGCGACTCCGGGGGCCGTCTTGGTCGGCGCGCTCACCGGGCGAAGCCGCGGTGGTAGCCGCCTAGCCGTTCGTGATCGGCACCGACACCGCTGGGTTGCCGGTTGACTGTGTGATGCAGCTGCGCGAGCTTCGTCAGCTCGGCGGTCTGGAGCATCGTCCACTCCTCATCGTTCCTGCGCCCTTGCAGGATTCTTGTATCACAACGCGTTGATCCAAAGATCCCACCATGACCAGGAGCACAAGACAGCGGGGTCGATCGGCGTCGAAGAGTAGCCGGGGGGTCGTGTAAGCTCGGCCGTCGGCGCGAACGCCGCGTGATTGCGGCGCGAGCAGTCCGGCCCCTTTAGCTCAGTCGGCAGAGCGTCTCCATGGTAAGGAGAAGGTCTACGGTTCGATTCCGTAAAGGGGCTCGGTGCCGTGCGGCACACTGATATCAGCGGCGGGGTAGCTCAGTCTGGCAGAGCAAGCGGCTCATAATCGCTGTGTCGCCGGTTCAAATCCGGCCCTCGCTACTACGTACGTCCAACTCTGGGAAAGGCAATACCCGTGGCAGCCACCGACGTTCGACCCAAGATCACCTTGGCGTGCCAGGTTTGCAAGCACCGCAACTACATCACGCGCAAGAACCGGCGCAACGACCCGGACCGGCTCGCGATGAACAAGTTCTGCCCGAACTGCGGTAAGCACACCGAGCACCGCGAGACCCGCTAGTTAATATGACGCTGCGTCACAGGTAGCGTATGCTGCCCGTGTGACGGAGCCCATCTCTCGCCCGGAGCGCGCTGAGCGCACCGAGCGCACGGTGCCGGCCGAAAGGTCAGGCGACGGGCGCCGCGAGCGGTGGAACGATCATCGCGTTCGGCGTCGAGCTGTGCTGGTCGAGGCGGGCGTCACCGCCATCGACACCTACGGCCCCGAGTCCAGCGCCGAGGAGATTGCCGCCACGGCGCGGGTCAGCCGCACCGTTCTCTACCGCTACTTCCGGGACAAGGAAGATCTGCGCAACGCCATCTCGCGGCGCGTCGGTGACATCGTCATCGCCGAGCTGTTGCCGCCGTTGCGTTCGGGCCAGACCGCCAACCAGATCATCGGCGGCACCCTGGACGCGCTCACCCTGTGGGTCGACGCGCATCCGCGGCTGTATAACTTCCTGCGCCAACGCGGCACTTCTGGCGACTCGGCGCTCGGCGATGTCGAGGCGACCATCGCCGACCAGCTCGCCGATCTGCTGAGCGGGTTCATGGCCCAGTTCGGGCTGCGGACGGAGCTGGCCGAGCCCGCCTCGCAGTCGATGGTCGGCATGGTCGAGCACACCATCGCCTGGTGGATGAAGGGCCGCAAGGTCAGCCGTGACGAGCTCGTCCAGCACCTGCGCTTCGCGATCTGGGACGTCATCGACGGCGAGCTGCGGCGATCGCACATCCAGCTCGGCATCGACGATCCGCTGCCCTTCATCGACGAAACGCGATGAGCGCTCGCGCGAAGAGCCCCGCCGCCGCGGCGCGGCGAAAGGCGGGACAAGAGTGAGAGACGACGGGTACGACGGTCCGGCCGAGATTATCAGCGGCAGCACCTCACTGTCCGTGTCGGTGCGCCTCGCCGGTCACTTCGACGCGATCAGTGGCTCGTACAGCTGGTACGGCCGCATCGCCGCCGACCCGGCGGTCGCCGCACTTGTCGACGGCGGCACGCGCACGGTCACGCTCCGTACTCCGCAGGGCGAGGCCGAGACGCCACTGACCGACGTCGATCCCTGGGGCCGGTACCGCGTCGAGGGGTTCGGTGCGCCGCCGTTCGAGGTCCTGACCGACCTGCCCCACTACGACTCGCGCTAGCGTGCCCTTCATGCCCTTGGACCAGTCATTCATCGGGCGGGTCTATCCGCCGACCGAGCCGTACGAGGTGGGACGCGAGAAGATCCGCGAATTCGCCGACGCTGTGGGCGACGCCAACCCCGCGTATCACGATCCGGACGCCGCGAAGGCGCTGGGCTATCCGGACGTCGTCGCGCCGCCGACGTTCGCGATCGTCCTGACCTCGCGGGCCGCCCACCAGGTGATCATGGATCCCGAGCTCGGCGTCGACTACTCGCGCGTCGTGCACGGCGAGCAGCGGTTCGTCCACGTCCGGCCGATCCACGCCGGCGACGCGCTCACCGTCGTCGTCACGGTGGAGAACATCCGCTCGGCGGCCGGCAACGACATCGTGTCGACGCGCGGTGACGTGTCCACAGTGGACGGTGAGCCGGTGCTCACCGCGCTAGCCACGCTTGTCGTGCGAGGGGTGGAGTCATGACCGAGGTCGGCGCCGTCCTGCCCGGGCAGAGCTTCCCGATCGCGCGCGCGGACCTGGTGCGCTACGCCGGGGCGTCGGGCGATTTCAACCCGATCCACTGGAACGAACGGTTCGCCACGTCGGTCGGGCTGCCCAACGTGATCGCGCACGGCATGTACACCATGGCGCTGGTGGTGCGGGTTGTCACAGACTGGGCCGGCGACCCGGGCGCGGTCGTCGAGTACAACGTGCGGTTCACCCGGCCGGTCGTGGTGCCCGATCCGGACGGCGCCGTGCTCGACGTCGCCGGCGTGGTGTCGGCGGTCGGCGACGACGGCCGGACCGTGGTCGACCTGACCGCGACCGTCAACGGGCAGACCGTGCTGGCCAAGGCGCGAGCCACGGTACGGCGGTGAGGATCCGCACCCTCGGCGTTGTCGCCGTGGGCGTGATCACGCTGGCCGCGTGCAGCTCGAGCACATCCGGGCACGGGACGCGCTTGACCGGCCCACCGTCGGCGGCCGGATCTTCGGCGCCGCAGGCGGGAAGTGGCGCGCCGTCGGGCGGTGCGTCGTCCAACTGCCCGGCGAGCTACGTCGCGCCCGACCCGAAGCGTCCCAAGGTGGCGCTGCAGTTCACCGTCAGCGACGACCTGAGCACCGCCCAGGGCAGCGAGCACGTCGAGTTCACCCCGGACCTGCCCATCACCGAGCTCGTCTTCCGGCTGACCGCGAACACCGCGCCGACCGTCGAGGCCGGCAACAAGATCGTCATCAACTCGGCGAAGGCCGACCACGGCGGCGGTGCGCCGAAGTACGACATCGACGGGGCGGCCCCGTCCACGCAGGGCGGCCTGCTGCACATCCCGTTCGCGGCCCAGATCCCGGCCGGCGCCACCGTCAGCGCCGACATCACGTTCACGCTCACCCTCGGCGACGGGTCCTTCGACCGGTTCGGGCGCGTCGGCGTCGGCGCCTCGCGCTACGCGTGGTTCGGTTCGGCCCAGCCGCTGCTCGCGTGGGAAGGCGGCCACGGTTGGCACACCGAGCCCATGATCCAGTTCACCGCCGAGAGCGCGACCAGCGAAGCGATGCAGACCGACCTGACCGTCACCGCGCCCTCGTCCAGCACGGTGATCATGTCCGGTGATCCGGCCGATCCGGGCGGGAGCGGTGCCACCAAGACCTGGCACTCGACGCTCGACTCCGCCCGCGACGTGAGCGTCGCCGTCGGTCCGTTCGTGGTCTCCGACTCGACCGTGAACGGGGTGAAGCTGCGCGTCGGTGCGACCAGCGCGGACGAACGGGACCAACTCGTCGAGCTGTTCAAGCTGGCCATCACCGAGCACAGCAAGCACTTCGGGCCGTTCCCGTTCCCGTCGCTCTCCGTGGCCCGTGTGCCGGCGCAGGGCGGCGGCATCGAGTACCCGAGCTCGATCCTGATGCTCGACACCTCGAAACTCGTCGCCGTGCACGAGACCGCGCACCAGTGGTTCTACGCGATGGTCGGTGACTCGCAGGCCTTGCACGCATGGTTGGACGAGGCCTTCGCCACCTACGCCGAGCAACTCGTCGACAACGACGCGCCGCCCGGTTCCGCGCTCGACATGCCCGGCGACGTCGACAAACCCACGGCGTCCTACGGCGATGGCGAGAGCGCCTACTACGCCGTCACCTACACCAAGGGCGCGGCAGCGCTGCACGCCGCTCGGGCCGCTGTGGGTGATGCCAAGTTCGATGCGGCGATCCGGTGCTACGTGAACGCCAACGCCTGGCGCATCGCCAACCCGTCCGACCTCGCGACGGCACTGGCCGGCCTACCCGCGGCGACCGCCGTCCTGCACAAGGCCCACGCCCTGCCGTGACGGGAAGCGGTCGTGGCCGGCCGTGGTTCGAGCATTGAGTTGACCAGACATGACCCATGGAGGTCTGCATGATCGAGGTACGTGACAACACCGGCGAGTCTCGTTACGAGGCGGCGCTGGACGGCGTGCCCCTCGGTTTCGCGTACTATCAGCTCGCCGATGACCGCGTGGTGTTCACGCACACCGAGGTGTTGCCCGAGGCCGAGGGCAAGGGCGTGGCCAGCACGTTGATCCGCTGGGCGCTGGACGACGTGCGCCGGCAGGGCAAGCAGATCGTGCCGTTGTGCCCGTTCGTGGCCGCGTTCCTCAAGCGGCATCCGGACTACGCCGACCTCGTCGCGAGCTAACCCGCGTCGGCGACCAGCTTGGCGATGCGGCCGATTCCCTCGGCGAGATCGGCGTCGCCCAGGGCGTAGGACAGCCGGGCGTAGCCGGGCGTGCCGAACGCTTCGCCCGGGACGATGGCCACCTCGGCCTCCTCGAGGATCAGGGCGGCTAGCTCGGCGGAGGTCGATGCCGTCCGTCCACGCAGCGGCTTGCCCAGCAGGCCCTTGACCGACGGGTAGACATAGAACGCGCCGAGGGGCTCGGGGCAGACGACGCCGGGAATCTCGCTCAGCAGCGACACGATCGTGCGGCGGCGCCGGTCGAACGCCTCGCGCATCTGCGCCACGGCGGACAGATCGCCGCTGACCGCCGCGAGCGCCGCCGCCTGGGCGACGTTGGAAACGTTGGACGTGGCGTGCGACTGCAGGTTGGACGCGGCCTTGATGACATCGCCCGGACCAATCATCCAGCCGACCCGCCAGCCCGTCATCGCGTAGGTCTTGGCCACGCCGTTGACGATGACGACCCGATCGCCGAGCTCCGGGACGGCTGTCGCGATGGATACGTTCTCGGCGTCGCCGTAGACGAGGTGCTCGTAGATCTCGTCGGTGACCACCCACAGCCCGTGCGAGGCGGCCCAGCGGCCGATCTCGACGATGGCCTCGCGCGGGTAGACGGCGCCGGTCGGGTTGGACGGCGACACGAACAGCAGCACCTTCGTCCGGTCGGTGCGGGCCACCTCGAGCTGCTCGACGGTGGCCAGGTACCCGGACGTCTCGTCGGTGACGACCTCGACCGGAACGCCGCCCGCGAGCTTGATCGACTCCGGGTAGGTGGTCCAGTACGGCGCGATCAGCAGCACCTCGTCGCCCGGGTCGAGCAGCGCGGCGAAGGTGTTGTAGACGGCCTGCTTGCCACCGTTCGTGACGAGGACGTTCGCCGCCTTGGTCTCGTAGCCCGTGTCGCGCAACGTCTTGGCGGCGATGGCTTCGCGCAGCTCGGGCAGGCCGGGCACCGGGGTGTAGTGGTGGTACTTCGGATTCCTGGCCGCCTCTACCGCAGCCGCGACGATGTAGTCGGGCGTGGGGAAGTCGGGCTCGCCGGCGCCGAAGCCGATGACCGGCCGGCCGGCCGCCTTGAGGGCCTTGGCCTTCGCATCTACGGCCAGGGTGGCCGATTCGGCGATGGCGGCGATGCGGTCAGAAATCCGAGCTCCCATGTCGGCCATCGTCCCAGACCGCGCCACTCGGAATGCGTGCACCTCGCCCGGCCGGCCCGATCGCTCGGCCGGCGTACTGTCGGCCGTGCTGTCCGGCTTGGAGCGACGCGACGTGGCCCCGTACACTTGGGCGGGGCTCCATCGTGGCCCTGCGTCAGCATGCGCTGCGCAGGACCGCCGGCGCCTTCGCAGGTTCCCTAGGGGCGTGGCTCAATTGGTAGAGCACCGGTCTCCAAAACCGGCGGTTGCAGGTTCGAGTCCTGTCGCCCCTGCGCAAGACGGCGTGCCACCCGGTGCGTCCCGAGAGGAGACAACGTGACTGCGACCCGCACCGATACAGCGTCGCCGCGCCCCGCAGCTGGGGGCCCTGGCGGGCGACCGGGGCGGTACATCCGCGAGATCATCTCGGAACTGCGCAAGGTCCTGTGGCCATCGCGCAAGGAACTGACGACATACACGATCGTCGTGATCGTCTTTGTGGTGATCATGGTGGCGTTGGTCGCCGGGCTGGACCTGGGGCTCGCCAAGCTGGTGCTGCAGATCTTCGGCTGAGCGAACCTGGGCTGACGGGCCCGCTGATCCCACAACGAAGCAAGAGGAAGAAGAAGCTGTGTCCGACTATGAGAGCGCGCCCGGCGACGCTCGACCGAACGACCGGGGCGGAGTCGCTGAGGCCGCGCGACTGCTCGGTGCGAGCGAGGGTGACGCCGACGGCGCCGCCGAGGCCGAGGCGCTCGGCGCGGTCGGCGAGGACGCCGCCCCCGAGCCGGTCGAGGCTGAGCCGGTCGAGGACGCCGTCGAGTCAGCTGACAGCGAGCCGGCCGAGGCAGCAGCCGACGCCGCGGACGACGACGAGGACCCGCTCGAGGCGCTGCGCCGCGAATTGCGCATACAGGTCGGCGACTGGTACGTCGTGCACTCCTACGCCGGCTACGAGAACAAGGTGAAGGCCAACCTCGAGAGCCGCATCCAGAGCCTGGACATGGAGGACTACATCTTCCAGGTCGAGGTGCCGACCGAGGACGTCGTCGAGATCAAGAACGGCAAGCGCCAGCAGGTGCAGCGCAAGGTCTTCCCGGGCTACATCCTGGTGCGGATGGAGCTCAACGACGAGTCGTGGGGCGCGGTCCGCAACACCCCGGGGGTCACCGGATTCGTCGGCGCAACGTCACGGCCCTCGCCGCTCTCACTCGACGAGGTCGCGAAGATCCTCGCGCCGGTGACCCAGAAGGCCGATCGGGTCGGACGCACCGGCACGCAGACGGCCGAGAAGCCGAAGATCGAGGTCGTCGACTTCAGCGTCGGCGAGTCGGTCACGGTCATGGACGGTCCGTTCGCGACGCTGCCGGCCACCATCAGCGACATCGACCCCGTCCACCAGAAGCTGCAGGTGCTCGTGTCCATCTTCGGACGTGAGACGCCTGTCGAGTTGTCCTTCAGTCAAGTCGCCAAGATCTAGTCAGGAAAAGAAGAATGCCTCCCAAGAAGAAGCTCGCCGCGGTCATCAAGCTGCAGATCCAGGCGGGCGCCGCCAACCCCGCGCCGCCCGTCGGTCCGGCGTTGGGCCAGCACGGCGTGAACATCATGGAGTTCTGCAAGCAGTACAACGCGGCCACCGAGTCGCAGCGCGGGCAGATCGTCCCGGTCGAGATCTCGGTCTACGAGGACCGCTCGTTCACGTTCGTCACCAAGACCCCGCCGGCCGCGCGGCTGCTGCTGAAGGCCGCCGGTGTCGAGAAGGGAAGTGGCGAGCCGCACGTCAACAAGGTCGCCACCGTCACCATGGATCAGGTGCGCGAGATCGCCCAGACCAAGATGGAAGACCTCAACGCCAACGACATCGACCAGGCCGCGAAGATCATCGCGGGCACGGCTCGCTCGATGGGCATTACCGTCAGCGGCTGAGCGTTTATCGCTTTTGGTCACCCGCCGTCGTATGGACGGCTGGGTGACCAAAACCGTGGGAGGACGTCGAAGGACGGCGTCCGCGACTACCACTATCAAGGAGAGAAAGCATGACCAAGCACAGCAAGGCCTATCGCAAGGCCGCCGAGCTCATCGACGCCGACACGACCTACGAGCCCTTCGAGGCCGCGAAGCTGGCCAAGCAGACCTCGCCCACCAAGTTCGACGGCACTGTCGAGGCGGCGATGCTGCTCGGCGTCGACCCGCGCAAGGCCGATCAGATGGTGCGCGGCACGGTCAGCCTGCCGCACGGCACCGGCAAGACCGTTCGCGTCATCGTCTTCGCCACCGGCGACAAGGCCGAGGAGGCGCGCGCCGCGGGTGCCGACAAGGTTGGCAGCGACGACCTGATCCAGGAGATCACCGACGGCTATCTCGACTTCGACGCTGCCATCGCAACGCCGGACCAGATGGCCAAGGTCGGCCGCATCGCCCGCGTGTTGGGCCCCCGTGGCCTGATGCCGAACCCCAAGACCGGCACGGTGACACCGGACGTGGCCAAGGCGGTCGCCGACATCAAGGGCGGCAAGATCAGCTTCCGCGTCGACAAGCAGTCCAACCTGCACCTGATCCTGGGCAAGGCGTCATTCACGCCCGAGCAGCTGGTCGAGAACTACGCCGCCGCGCTGGACGAGGTACTGCGGGCCAAGCCGTCCTCGGCCAAGGGCAAGTACCTCAAGAAGGTCACGTTCTCGACGACGATGGGCCCGGGTATCCCGGTCGACGCCAACCGAACCCGCAACCTGCTCGAAGACACGGTCTAAATCCGCCGGAGCTGTCCCTATCCGCCGGAATCGGATCGGTCGGCGTGCCTGCGCCGCCCCTCTGGCCGGCACTCCCGGCTTGGCCGCGCAATAGGGCAGTCGCGGCCGGCGGGCTCTTCGCGCGAGCGCTCATCGCGCTCGGGGTTGCGTTGGCGGTGGTCGCCTTGCGCGGTCGCCGCTCTATGCGCGAGCGCTCATCGCGTTTTTTTTGCGCTGGGGATCGGCCCCGTTCCAGCGGCGCACGTGTCCTGGCGTGCAGCCGTACCCCCTTCGGGGCCGATCCCCAGCGCTGGCGTATCCCCCCGAATAACGCCCTCGCGGTCACGACCGGGTCACCCCGGCCGTGACCGCTTGTGATTGACGGTCCCTCCCGGCAGCCGCCCCCCGCTGCGCGGCCACCGCCCGTCTCGAATGACCCCGCGCGGCGTCCCCCAACGCAGCAGCGCGGCACCCGTCACACGACAGAGGAACCCGCTGTCGGCGTTCTGATACGCCGATTCGCGTATCAGTCGCGAGCGACCGGTCTCCTCCCCTTCGAATGCCCGGATTGATGGCTGCCCCGATCGCCCTGGTCAGCGCCGGCGCGTTCGCTCTACGCTCCGACCGGCGCCCCCACAGAGATGTGACGAGGTATCGATGAACCCAGCAGACCAGCGCCCCGATCCCGAGCGGTCCACCCGGACTACCCGGCGCCCGCAGGGCCCGCCACTCGGGCGCGAGCCACTCTTGACCCCTTCCGCGGACGTTCTGGTGCGCTACAACGCCCGCGTCCTCGACCCGGCGAGCGCGGTGCGCCGCCGCCCGGACGAGATCGTCCGTCCGACGGTCTACGTCGGCAACCGGTTGCTGACCCGCGGCGTGGCCGCCGGCTCGGTGCGCTACGACCTGCTCGAGCAGGCGGCGCGCCAGTACGGGCTGTCTGTCGACTCGGCTCCCGACCAGAGGGCCGCGGCCGTGCGCGCGGACGGTATCGGCGAGGCGTATCCGCAGCGGTTGGTGCTCACCCCGTTGTCCTCGCCCGCGGCCCCGGCGAATGCCTGGCCGGTGCTGCAGGCCTACCGCAACATGGTCGCCCAGGAGCAGGTGCCGCAGGACGTCGCCCTCGAACATCTCCTCACCGCCACGGCCGGCCCCGGCATCGGGGGGTTGCCGGCGTCGGAAGGTCACGGTGTCGACGGCCTGCCAGCGTCCGAAGGTCATGGCGTCGGTCCGGCCTCGCAGTACGGCCTGCCGGGGTGGGGCGGGCGCGCACCGGTGAACTGGATCGGTCCCGAGCCGGCGCGCCGGACGAACCTCGCCGGCCGGCGTCCGGTCGTCGCCGTGCTGGACACCGGCGTCGGCGCGCATCCATGGCTCGACGACGGTGCGGTCGTCGTCCGCAATCCGACCGTCGACGGCACGCCCGGCGCAGTCCCGCTCGGCCTCACCGACCCGACGAGTGATCCGGAGCAGACCGGCGTGCTCGTCGATCCGTACGAGGGCGTGCTCGACTCGGACGCGGGCCACGGCACCTTCATCGCCGGCATCATCCGGCAGCTGTGCCCGGACGCGAACATCCTCGCGGTGCGGGTCATGTCGGGCGACGGTGTGGTGGCCGAGGGTGACCTGCTCAGCGCGCTCGCCGGGCTGCTCGCTCGGCAGCGCCTGGCGGTGAGCGCCGGCCGTCCGGAGCTGGCCATCGACGTGGTCTCGCTGTCGTTGGGCTACTACCACGAGCAACCCGAGGACGCCGCGTTCGACCCGATGCTGCTCGCGCCCCTGCAGGAACTCGGCGCGCTGGGCGTCACCGTCGTGGCTTCGGCGGGCAACGACGCCACCGCGCGGCCGATGTTCCCGGCGGCGTTCACGCCCTACCTCGCCGGCATCGTCGCCAAGGCCGATCCCGACAGCGTGCCCCTCGTCAGCGTCGGCGCGCTCAACCCGAATCGGCGCACCGTGGCCCTGTTCAGCAACGGGGGTCAATGGGTGCGGTGCTACCGCCCGGGCGCGGCGATCGTCAGCACGTTCCCGACCACGTTCAACGCGTCGATCCAGCCGGGCGCGGCCGTCACCATCCCCGGCCAGGGCCCGCGCGCCACGATCGACCAGGACGACTTCAGCGGTGGATTCGGCACCTGGAGCGGCACGTCGTTCGCCGCTCCGCACCTGGCCGGCGAGATCGCGGCGGCGCTCGTGTCCGGCCGGTACGGAACGGTCGATCCCATCGATGCGCCCACGGCCGTCGCTCGAGCACAAGCAGCGCTCGGGCATCTCATCGGGTTGGACGAGTGATCGGCGCCGAGCAGCGCCCGGACACGCTCGCCGCTCGCGCGGGCGCGCTGTTCAGCGCGTATCGGGACGGCGACGAGCATCGGATGGGCGAACTGATCGCGCTGCTCACGCCGATCCTGTGGCATACCGTGCGAGCGCAGCGCCTCGACCGCGAGGCCGCCGAGGACGTCCTGCAGACCACGTGGCTGACCCTGGTGCGCAGCGCCGAGTCGATCGCCGACCCCCGCGCCGTGCTGCAGTGGCTGCTCGTGACGGCCCGCCGCGAAGCGTGGCGGGTGACCCGCCAGGCCGACCGGGTCGAGCCGCAGGACTTCGATACCGACGTGATCGCGACATCGCCGGACCTGGTGCCCGAGCAGGTGCTGCGCAACGTCGAGCTCGGCCGCTTGTGGCACCACGTCCAGCAGCTGCCGGAGCGGTGCCGACAGCTTCTGCGGGTGATCGCGTTCGCCGATCGTCCCGACTACGCGGCCGTCGCCGAGGCGCTGGGCATGCCCGTGGGTAGCATCGGTCCGACCCGCGGACGATGCCTCGCCAAGCTGCGCGCGCAGCTGGCCGCCGATCCGGCCTGGGAGATGTGATGGCCATCGCGGACGGGGACGCCGACCGGCTCGCCGCCGAGCCGATCGACGCTGTCGACGAACGCGCGCTCCGTCAGCTCGCCGAGACCTACGACGAGCTCGATCCGGTGCCGCCCGGCCTGGTGGAGCGGCTGCAGTTCGCCGTGACGCTCGAAGCCCTCAACGCCGAGGTGGCGCAGCTGCAGCGGGTCGAGCCCGAGCTCGCCGGCGCCCGCACGGACGACCTCGGCGCGACGGAGGTACAGACCGTCACCTTCACCAGCGAGAGCCTGACCACGATGATCACCATCACCCCGTCCGGCCTGGACGAGGTGCGCGTCGACGGCTGGGCCGCGCCGGGTGGTGGCGTCTCGGTCGAGTTGCGCGTGGCCGGTGGCCGGTTGCAGGTGACCGCTGACGCGGACGGCCGATTCGTCTTCGAGGACGTGCCGCGTGGGCTGGCCCAGTTCGTGCTCCGGGCGCCGCAGGGCGATGTGCACCCACCGGTGGTCACCCCCTCGATCGACTTGTAGCGGGCGACGTGCCAGCCTGAAGGGCGTGCCGGGGGAGTCGAGCACGGAGCTGGTCCTCGCGCTGCACGCCCGAGGCGTCGCGGCGAACGCGGCCGGCCGCCCGGTGCGGGGCGCGCGCGCGTTTCGCCGCGGCCTGGCCCTACTCGCCAACGCCGCCGGCCCCGATTCGGACCCGCTGACCGCGCGACTGCTGCTGGGTCTGGCCTCGAGCGAGACCGAGATCGGTGGCGTTGCGCAGGGCCTGCCGTATCTCGTCCATGCGCAACGCATCGCCGCGGCGTCCGATGACCTGGAGATGCGTGCTCTCCTGCACGGCCAGCACGGGTTCCTGTTGCTTCGATCGGGACGGCTCGACGAGGCGCTGCGGCAGCTCGACGCGGCCATCGCGCTGCTCGAACACGTGGAGCCCGCCGATCAGTGCCGGATGTTGCTCAACCGGGGCCACCTGCATCTGGTGCGCGGCGAACTCGCCCGGGCTCGCGTCGATTCCCGGCGCTGCGCCGAACTCGCGATGCAGGGCGGGCTCACCTCGATCGAGTGCAAGGCGCGACACAACCTCGGCTACCTGGAGTTCCTCCGCGGTGACCTGCCGGCGGCGCTGCGCCTGATGGACGAGGCGATGCTGCTCGGTCCGGACGTCATACCCGGAATCTCGCGGCTCGACCGCGCGCGGGTCCTCGTCGAAGCGGGCCTGACCCGCGAAGCGGACGAGACCCTCGCCGAGGCCGGTGACTTCTTCGCCGCGAACCGGATGTCCCAGGACCGGGCGGAGGGCGACCTGGCGCGGGCCGAGTGCGCGCTGCTCGACGGCGAGCTGGTGGCGGCCCGGCGCCTCGCCATCCGGGCCCGGAATCGGTTCGCCCGGCTCGGCAACGATCGGTGGCGGCGCAGCGCCGAGCTGATGATCCTGCAGGCCGACGTGACCCGCGGCCGCATCGGCCCATCCGTCGAGCAGCGCGGCCGTCGCCTGGCGGCTGAGCTTTCGGGCGAGGGACTGGTCACGCAATCTCGAGTGGCCGCCTTCGTCACCGCCGAGGCGCTGCTGGCCCGGGGTCGCGTCGAGGAGGCGCGCGCCGTCGCCAACACCGTGGGACCGGCCCGCCGAACGGATCCGGTGGCGGCGCGGCTGCACACCCGCTACCTGCGAGCCCGGCTGGCCCAGTGCGCCGGCGAGCACGGCGCGGCCGCCCGGTCGGTCCGAGCCGGGTTGGTCGACCTCGCGACCCACCAGGCGCGCTTCGGCAGCATCGACCTGCGTACGGCCAGCGCCGTTCACGGCCGCCGCCTGGCTGAGCTCGGCGTGGCTATCGCCTTGGCGCAGGGGCGTCCGGGCACGGTGTTCGCCGCGTCCGAGCGGGGACGGGCCGCGTCGACCCGGCTGCCCGCGATTCGCCCACCGGCCGACGAACGAACCGCAGAGCTGTTCGCCGACCTGCGTCAGACCGTCGAGAACCTGCGCGCGGTCGACGGGGCCGCGGCCGCGGCGCTGCGCCGCACCCGACGCCAGCAGGAGCGCGAGATCATCGCTCGGTCGTGGACGCTCGCGGGCGACGGCGCGATGGCCCGCCCGGCCAGCCTCGGCGCGGTCCGGGCCGAGGCCGCCGCCACCGGCAGCGCGATCGTCACCTACGTCCAGGCCGGGCCGCGGTTGCATGCCGTCGTGGTCGGCGCGGGCGCCACGGCGATGCGGGCCCTCGGCCCGATGTCCGCCGTCGACGAGTTACTGCGCCGGGCCCGGGCGGACCTCGACGTCCTCGCCTACTCGCGGCTCCCCGGCGGGTTGCGGGGCGCCGCGCACGCGTCGCTGCGCCATTGCTTGGACGAGCTCGACCGCGCGTTGCTGGCGCCGCTCGAGTTGTCGTCGTCGCGGTTGGTCGTCGTGCCGACCGGTCCACTCGGCGCGCTGCCCTGGGGGCTCTTGCCGTCCTGTCGTGGCGTTCCGGTGACGGTCGCGCCGTCGGCGACTGCCTGGGTTGCCGCCCCCGCGGCCGACGCTCGGCCCGGGGCCGCGCTGGTGGCGCTCGCCGGCCCCGACCTGGCGCGGGGCGTCGCCGAGATCGAGACGCTGGGGCGGGTCTGGCCACGCGGCCGGGTTCGGACCAGCCCGGCGGCCACGCGGGCCGAGTTGCGCGGCGCGCTGTCCGCCGCCGGCATCGTGCATGTCGCCGCGCACGGGCGGCATCAGACCGAGAACCCGCTCTTCTCCTCGATCCGGCTCGCCGACGGACCGCTGTTCGCCTACGAGCTCGACCAGGCGGCCCCGCACGTGATCCTCTCGGCCTGTGAGCTGGGCCTGGCGACGATCCGTCCGGGCGACGAGGCGTTGGGGCTGACGAGCGTATTGCTGCACCTCGGTACCCGCAGCGTGATTGCTGGTGTCGCCCGCGTCGACGACGACGTCGCCGCCGAGGTGATGGTGCGCTACCACCGCGAGCTCGCCGCGGGGCGCGACTCGGCCGAAGCCCTGGCTATCGCCTTGCCCGATCAGCTGGACGCACCGGCACCGGCGCCGTTCGTCTGCTTCGGCGGGCATTGGCGATATTCGAACGCGGATTGAATTGAGTTGCGTCCGTCGATCAGCCGGACTGGGCTCGCTGCCTACGCAAGTTGTCCGCGCTTTGCGATGCCATCGCATCGCCGAACGCGGACAACTTGCGGGGGCCGAGCGACCGCCTCCCTCCGGGACAGACGGTCGCCCGGGGACTAGAGCGGCGCCCCGACGGTGCAGATGACGGGGGCGGTGTGCGCCGGGTCGAGTGCGTTGGCAACCATTCGGGCGACGTCGCCGTCGAAGGCCAACCCAACGTGGCCAACCGGGTCAAGTGGGCAGCTGTCCTGTACATACTCGTTGTGAACGCCCGCCTCGTTGACGAACGCCGTGGACGTCGGGGTGACCAGCTCGTCCGACCGGGACGCGATGATCGTGTAGGCGACGCCGGGCTGGGCGATCGGGCCGTCGTTAAGCGCGGCGACCGCCGGCCCGTCGATGATCAACTCGTCGCAGGCCGGGCAGCCGAACGTGTTGAGCACGAAGTCGACCTGCGAGCGGATGCCGAGCAGCCCAGCGACGTCGACCAGTCCGGCGAACGTCGTGCCGTGCGATGGCGGTGCGATGGCGACCACGCGGGCGACCTTGTTGCTGTACTGCAGCACCTTGGGGATGTACAGCGACTGGAAACCGCCCTCGGAGTGCCCGACGATGTCGACCTTCGCGGCTCCGGTCGTAGCAAGGATGTGGTCGAGGACGCCGGCGATCTCCTGCGACGACTGCTGGATCGACACCAGGCCGCCGACCGGGAACGGCGGGAACTCCTCGCCGTATGTGGGCGAGTAGGTGCAATAGCCGAGGCTCGCCAGGTAGGGGCCGAGCGTGGCGTAGTTGCCCGGGCCGTTTCCGCCCAGCCCGTGCAGGAGCAGCAGCGGCTCGGGATGGGCCGCCGACGAGCGGCAGCTCCAGTTGTTGAACCCGGACGAGGGTGCGGCTGAGGCCGGGGTCGCGGCGACCGCGACTCCGGCAAAGGCGAGGGCTACGAGCACGGCGCGGATGAGCTTCGAGGTCATGAATCCTCCGAAGGTGTGCGGGCCGTCACAGTAGAGCACGCATACCGGTTACGAACAAGTCGACGTTTCCGAAACAAGGCAGCGGGTAGCATCGTCGCCATGACGGGGGTCAAGGAGACCGGCACCGGGCGCCGGGTGCGCGGCCTGGACGCTGATCAGCGCCGCGAACAGCGCCGTGACCAGCTGCTGGCCACGGCGCTGGACCTGTTCGCGACGACGGGCTATCAGAGCGTCTCGATCGAGCAGATCTGTCAGACGGCGTACGTCAGCACCAAGAGCTTCTACGAGCTGTTCGACAGCAAGGAGGCCTGCTACCTCGCTTTGCTGCGGCAGGTCAGCGAGCAGCTCGAGGCGCGCATGCAGGACGTCTTGCGCGCGAAGCCGGCCGGTATGGACGATCTCGTCGCGGCGTTCGCGCACGCGCTCGTCGACGACCCGCGCATCGCCCACGTCACGTTCGGCGAGGCGATCGGCATCTCGCGCGCCGTCGAGCGGCAACGCCGGGTGAACCGTCGCTGGGCGGCGTCCTTCCTCGAGACGGCGTGGAAGCAGTACGGCGTCGCGCCCAGTCGTCGATCTCGACGGCTGGATGTGCATCGCATCGCGATCGGCACCATTGGCGGCCTGTTCGACCTGATCGCCGACTGGCTGCACGACAGCGACCCGGCCGTGGCGCCCGACGTCACCACGCTGATCGTCGACCTCACCGCGTTCCACCGCGTCATCTGCGCCGGTGTCACCGCTCAGACCTGACGCGGGAACCTGACGCGGTTTTGGTCATTCGGGCGGCCCAGCGCCGCCCGAATGGCCAAAACCGGAGGTCACGACCGGTCGATCAGGACGGCCAGGCACGTCGCGCCGCCCGGGATGTTGCAGTACGTGGTGACGGCGATGTGTCCCCGATCGTGCAACCCTGTGCGATCTCAGACCGCACAGAGTTGCACAATCGAGGAAAGACCAGGATCAGCTGAACGGGTCGAGAGTGAGGTAGGCCTGTTGCGGGTTGCCGTCGTTGACGAGCGACTCGAAGTTGCCGACGTCGTCGAAGGCGAACGCGTACGCCCGGCCATCGACCATCTGCGCGTGGATCGCCCGGGCGTACTGGTTGGTGACCGAATCCTGGTAGAAGTCCCCAGAGTTGGTGTCGGGCTGGTTGGCGTTGTGCAGGTCGGACCGGTTGAACCCGGCGCACAGGGTGCGCGATATCGGGCCGCGCACCAGATCGTTCGGCGCGTCCAGCAGCTTGTAGCAACCGAAGATGCTGTCCGCGTCCGGCTTCTGGAACGTGGTGACGGTCGCTCCCGAGCTGTCGGTGAAGTTTATAACGTTGCCGGACACCCGGCCGAAGTATCGGGTGTTCGGCTGGTCGGCGAACGGCGTGACGGTCAGGGTGTCGGTGGCGTACTTCGCCCAGACCCGGTTCACGTAGTCGTCCATGATCGTGGCCGGTAGCGCGCCGGTCTCGATGCCGTGTCCGGGCGAGAGCGCCCGCAGCACCGCGCCACCGGGATCGGTCTGGATGAGGTTCGCCCAACCACCCGGCTGCCCGCGCAGCGCATCGAGGACGGCGTTGTAGCCACCGGCTCGCAGGTGTCCGGTCGTCGCCGTCGTGCTGTCGGCCCGCTGCACCCCGACCGCGTACGGCGCTGAGAACATGTCGACCTGCGTGCTGTTGAGCCACAGGCCGGAGTCGTTGAGCGTGTACTCCGACCAGTTGAACAGGATGTTGCGGTTCGGATCGGCGGGGTTCTGCACGGCCGGTTGAACCAGGCCGCCGGTGGCCAGCTTGAACACGAGCCTCTGGTCGTAGGCGAAGTACAGCCGTCCTGAGAACTTGGGAAGCTGGATCGTCAGCGACTGCCCGGCCGCCGGCCCGGCGATCGATGCGTCGGGTGCCGGGACGGGCGGCTCGCCGCCGGCCGGCCAGGCGTGGAACGTACCGGCGGCATCGGCCCAGCCCTGCTGACCGGTCGACAGCAGCGTCCCGAGGTCGTAGAGGTAGACCGCGCCGGAACGGCCGGAGTTGTTCGTGACGGTGAGCGGGATGGTGGTGGGAACCGCGCTCGCGGGCGGCGTCGCAACCGCGCCCGCGAGAACGGTGACCGCGGCGACGAGCGCCGCGGTCAGCCGAATCTTCATCGTCAGCACGCCCCGTTGTCGACCCAGACGTCCTGCCCGTTGTTGCCGGGGACGTCGCCCTGGGTCCACCACTTGGCCGTCCACTTGTGGCCGTTGTACGAGACGACAGCTCCGCCGTTGTACGCGGTCGTCGCACTCCAGGCCGTCGCGCTGCAGGAGCCGGGCGGCGGGCTGGTTGGCGGCGGCTGGTCGGGCGGCGTCGCGCCGGCGAACTGCGTCGTGTACTTCGTGAAGTCCCAGTCGTTCTGCGGCACGTTGCTGCAGATGCCGTTGTCGGTGGACGATCCGCAGGCCCGGTCGCGGTTCACCGACCAGAACGTGAACCGGGCCAGCCCGTGGCCGGTCGCGTAGTCCAGCACGGCCTGGAAGTCGGACTGGTAGAAGAACTCCGACGAGTCGCTCTTGCCGTTCATGCCGGAGAATCCCTCGTGGTTGTAGGCAGTTGTGCTGTCCCAACCCATATGGCTCGTCAACAGGCCGTGGAACGCCTCGAGTGCCGAGATCTGCGCCGCCGACCCGTTGAAGCCGCCGTCGAAGGGCATGATCGAGAAGTTGTTCGGGGTGAACCCGATCGCCTTCGCCTTGTCCAGCAACTGCGTGCCGAACCACCCGGTGCCGGCGCTGGTCCCCGGCATGGTGACCGAGACGTACAGCCCGGCGTTGTTCTGCTGCAGCGCCTTCGCCGCGCCGAGCTCGTTGTTCACCGCGGCGTCGTTCTCGTACTCCGGCTCTTCCAGGTCGAAGTCGATCGCCTTGAGGCCGTACTTGCTGACGACCTGCTGGTAGGCCGCCGTCGTCGAGGCGACGTCACCGCACGTCTGGCCGAGCTTCGTGCCGCCGTATCCGCCCACCGACACCGAGACGTCGCCGCCGGCGTTGCGAATGCTGTTGATGACGTTGCCGGCGGTGGTGTCCGACGAGATCGGTGAGGTGCCGTCCCACGTCGGTGAGCAGCCACCACCGTTCGGCGCCAGGATGAACGCGAGCTGGAACGCCTTCTGCCCGGTGGCGGCCATGACGACCGTCGGGTCGGGCGGGTTGTTGCTCTCCGGCATCAGGTACGGCGCCGACGCGTACCAGTTGTTGGTGAGCGCACCGGCCTTCGCCGCGCCGCCGACGACCGCCACCGCGAACGCCGCCACTGTCGCCGAGACGGCGCCGATGCCGAAGAAGGCATAGCGGAGCCTGGATCTGGACATGGTTGTCCTCCTTGGAACAGGCCGCGGGCCCTGGGGGTTAGCCCGCGGACGGTCAATCCCCCGCTACACGACCCACTTCTGGTTGGCGGCTCCGCTGCAGTCCCAGATCTGGGTCCGCGTACCGTCGGCGGAGTTGCCGCCGGTGACGTCCAGGCACTTGTTGGCCGGGACGTTCACGATGTCCCCGGCGGATTCCACCCTCCATTGCTGGGCGCCGGAGCCGTTGCAGTCGTAGATCTGCATCTGCGCGCCGTTGGCCGTCGAGCCGCCCGGCACATCCAGGCACTTGCCCAGCGCGCGAATCGTGCCGTCGCCCGGGCGCGTCCACTGCTGGGCGCTCGAGCCGTTGCAGGTATACAGCTGGACTGCGGTTCCGTTGGCGGGGTTGGCCCCGTTGACGTCCAGGCACTTGCCGGCCAGGCCGGTGATCTGCCCGGTCGAGCCGCCCCCGCCAGAGGCCCAGCTGTACACGTGCACGTAGTCGACGGCCATCGTCTGCGGGAACTGCGTTGATCCATCAGGGGATCCCGGCCAGTTGCCGCCGACGGCGACGTTCAGCAGCATGAAGAACGGGTGGTCGAAAACCCACGGGTTGCCGTTCGTGTCGGCCGGCGTGTGCGTCTCGTACACGTTGCCGTCGACCGAGAACTGGGCGATATTCGGACCCCAGTCCACAGCGAAGGTGTGGAAGTCGTCGGCGAAGGCGCCGTTGATCGAGTACGTACCGGTCAGCGGGTTGCCCCCGGAGTACCCCGGCCCGTGCATGCTGCCGTGGTTCGTCGA
>DASXYL010000109.1:0-59898 GCA_036502575.1 Jatrophihabitantaceae bacterium
GCCGTCACGCCAGCTGGGGCTTTTGGGTCGGCATCACTCGCCTTGACCAGCCCGGCCGTCTGCGCGGCAGCGACCGTGTCGTCGATGGCGCGGGAGACGGAGTTGAGGACCACGTCGAGGTCGCCCGCGAGCTCCGGGCGCAGCGCCGGCATGCCGACGAGCTGGGTCGGGTCCCACCATGCGATGGCCTCGACGATGTCGCCGTCGGGGTCGTCGGGGTTGTTGACCTGCCCGCGGTCGCGGATGTCGACCATCTGCTCGGCGGCGATGGTGAGGACGAAGCCCTCATAGATGCCGTTGCCGCTGGCCCACTGGCCGGTGACGTCGCCTTCGGGGAGGAGGCAGCCCACCTCCTCCTGCCACTCACGGCGCGCCGCAGCGACCGGGGTCTCGCCGTCCTCGACGTGGCCGCCGGGGAACTCCCAGCAGCCGCCGGCCGGGTCGCCGTCGGCGAGGGCCCGTTGCAGCATCAGGACGCGGCCGGTGTCGACCGCTTGCACGGCGAGGCCGGCGGCGATGGTCTGCCCGGCGTCCTTCCGCACGGCGGCGCGGCCCTGGTCGTTGAGGCGGTGCGCGGTGACCGGGTCGAGCGACGCGAAGGTGAAGTCGCGCCACTTCCCGGCGCGCGCGCGGGCCTTCACGAACCGGCGGTACGCGGCCAGCTCGACGGACTTGGCGACCTCGTCGGGGTCGCCGTCGTCGATGACCTCGCCGTCGCGGCCGATCAGGTCGTAGGAGGTGACGCCGGTGTCCGACGTGATGCCGGCGGTCAACTCTTTCAGAACCGGATCGTCCTGCGTGGCGACCGCAGCCGCCACCGACGGCGCGTTGTCCTCGGGGTAGCGCACGACCGCGAGCGGGGGCGCCTTCGGCGGCTCCTGCGGGGCGACACCCTCGATCAGCGCGAACGGCTTGTGGGGCAGCTCAGCGCCCGGGGCGGGCGCGGCCGACTCGGGGTCGGTCGGGCCGGCGACCGCGTACAGCGCCGACAGGGGGATCGCCCCGGCGCGCGGCGTGTAGATGTAGCGGGGCACCGGCACGCCGTTCGGCTCGGGGAGGCCGTAACGCATCTGCCGGATCTCCGACGAGGACACGACGCCACGGTCGATGTAGTGGCCGTCGGACTGGGCGGTCGCGAGCCGGTCCTCTTCCTCGTCGCCGAGGTCGAACTCGAACTTCAGCGGCAGGCCGAGGTCGTCATGGATGAACGCGGTCAGCACGTCCTGGATGTGCTCGGCCAGGGGCCGGTCCCCGACGGTGTCCTGCACGTCGGCCTGCGACTCGCCGCTGGAGCGGTTGACGTTGTCGGTGAACCCGAGCGACGCAGGGGTGACGTGGTAGGCGGCGCACGTCTTCCGCATCAGGAACAGGGAGAACGCGTCGCTGTAGTCCTTCTCGTTGGACCATTCGATGCCGCCGCCGCCGGGGATCCACTTCACCTGATGCTTCGCGGCCTGGTCGCCGAGCATGAACGTGTCCCAGTACTGCTGGAATTGCTGCACCTGGTCGGCGGTCCACGTCTCGGGCGCGGAAGCGAACGCCTCGGGGATGTTGCCGTCGGTGAACCGCTGCAGGAAGTACGACTGGAACCGCAGGTCGGTGTTGGCGTTGAGGAGGATCGTCTCGATCGGCGACTTCCCATACGGCGTCGAGCTGGTGGCCCGGAACGGCGAGTAGATCAGGTCGTCCTCGGTGAGCCACACCCACGGCACGCCCTGCGCGAACTGCACGAACGACGGCGCCGGCGATTCCGGTGAGTCGCCCCACGCATCCAGCAGCGGGGCGATGCTGGTGCCGTCGACGACCTTCAACCCGATCGCCCGGCCGCCGCGGTTCCGCAGCCGGTACAGGGTGCCGGCGTCGAACGCGAGGATGTCGTAGAGCCACTTCCCGAGCCACGGCTTGAACGGCATCCGCCGGTCCGGCTTCGTGAGCGCCGCCTTACCGATCTTGATGGCGTCGGTGACGTCACCCTCGACGCTGTCGCCGGCGACGAGGGACCACTTCAACGAACGGATCGAGTCGATGCGGTGCCAGATGCACATCTGCGCGACGTCGTAGGCGTCGACCAGGCCCCGGAGCGTCTCGAACGACACCCGCTCGTTGCGGCGCGGACGGGCGGCGATGTTGTAGCCGGTGACGAAGTCACGGCTACGCGGGGTGGTCGAGTACCCGTCGTAGGGGCCGATCGGCTCCCCGGGGGAGAACGCCCGGTCCGGGGTCATGCCCTGCGTCTGCTCAGACGCCTGGATCGCTGCCGAGGCTGGAGGTCCGAAGACCTTCCGGAGGCGGGAGACCACACCCATCGAGTGGTGCCCCCCTTCTCTTTACCGGTAGTTGGCGCGGAACGCTTCGTTGCGGGCCCGCTGCAGCGGGCTCAACCCGTCGTCGGGATCGGGTTCGGCGGCCGGCTCGACGGCCGGTGGCGCAGCGGGTTGGTTGCCGGGTGCGGGCTCGCCGGCAGCGAGCCGCTTGAGGTACTCCATCCAGGCCTGTGCGCCTGTGCCGTCCAAGAGCAGCCTCGCCAGCGCTTGGGAGGTCGAGTCGACCTCGTCGTCGTGGGCGGCGTTCGGGAACGCCGCGGCCTCGTCGATCAGTGAGTCGACGTCGACGCCCGGCAACGCGATCTCGTCGTCGGGGAGGTACACGTTGCCGGCCTCGATGAACGGTGACACGGCGTTCGCGCGGGCGTATTTCGATTCGGTCGGGTTGACCGGCACGATGCCGCCGATCTCCGACTGCAGCATGTTGATCACGGCGGTGCCGTTGGCTTTGTCCTCGACGAGTTTCGCGGTCGCCTGCGGCCATTTCGCGGTCAGGGCACGGAACGCGGCGAGGGTGTCGGTGAACGTGAGCCGCTTGTGGATCTTGTCGAGGAGGAACACTTCGGCGCCGCGGCGGGCCCAGACGGTGGCGGAGACGAAGTCGCTGCCTTTGGTGTCCTTGAACGTCATGTCCCAGGACTGGATGACCTCGTCCATGTCGTGGACGAGGTACGCGGCGGGGTCGTTGGGGTGCTGCGTCCACAGCATCGTGCGGTAGCGGCGCCACCACGGCCGTTTCCACACGTTCCCGGAGTCCGGTGACGGGTGGCCTTGGTAGAGGGCGTTGAACACGCGGGACCCGGACCGGATCCGGATCGCTTCCCACTGCTCACGGCTGCGCCGCCGCGCCGATTGCAGCCACTGCCCCGGCTCACGGCCGAGCGGGTCGGTCTGGCCTTCGTCGGGTTTGTGGTCGGCCTGGGCGGGGATGTTCAGGACCCGCCACACGTGGCCGTCCTCGGCGGCTTGGAGGCGGCCGGCGAGGTCGTCCTCATGCCAGCGGGTCAGGATCACGATGACCGGCGCGCCGGGGGCGAGACGCGGCCCGGAGACGGCCTGCCACCATTCCCAGACGCGGTCGCGGTAGTACTCGGAGTCGGCTTGCTCGGCGTCGGCGAACGGGTCGTCGATGACCAGCGCGTCGGCGGGGCGGCCGGTGAACCCGGATCCGATGCCGACGCAGATGACGCCGCCGCGGTGGCCGGAGAGTTGCCAGCGTCGGGCGGCGCCGTTGTCGCGGGCGATCGCCAGGCCGAGGTCGAGGGTGTCGTCGTCGCCGTTGTTCGTGGTGATCCAGTTGCGGATCTCCCGGCCGAACCCCTCCGCCAACGACTGGGCGTAGGAGGCGATCGCGATGCGGGTGTCCGGGTTGCGGGTCAGTGCCCACAGGTTCCCGGTCTTCGTGACCCGCTCGGACTTCCCCTCCTGCGGCGGCATCGAGATGATCAGCCGCGCGTCCGGGGTGTTCCACGCCTGCACGAGCTCGCGGTCGATCAGGTCCAACGCCGGTGTCTGCACCGTGTGCGGGTTGACCGCCCGGGCGAGGTCACCGGGGGTGTCCCACTGCGCGATCCGGGTGGTGCCGCCGGGTTCGAACGATCGGGCTGCGTGTTCGACCCAGTCGAGGGAGGCCGTCATCGAGCCCCCTCGGTCAGTCGGAGCCGCTCACTGGGCGCCTCCGGCGAGGAGCCGCAGATGCCTCGGCACGACCTCGGGGACGAGGGCCTGCTGCTCGGCGGTGAGGTGCAGCTCGCCGAGGATCGCGCGGATCGCTTCGGCGACGAGGGCGCCTTGCTGCTCGGCGAGGCGGACGCGGCGCTCTTCGATGCCGGCGCGGATCGCTTCGGAGCAGAACTTGACCAGCCGCTCGCGTTCCTGGTTGTACAGCACGAGCCACGCGGACTGCTGCGCCTCGTAGGTGGCGCCCCAGTCCTCGCCGCCTTGCTTCTCCTTGGTCTGCCCCCACACCATGTCCTTGGTGTTGAGGGCGTCGACCTGGGTGCGGTAGAACGCGACGTGCCCGGCCGACCACTTGATCTGGTCGAGGATCGTCTCGACGGGATTGGCGTCGACCGGGATGGCCCAGCGTGCGGCGAGCGCGACAGCCTGGGCTTCGGCGAGCCGCTTCTCAGCGCCGGCCTTCGCGTTCGGTGACTCGGCGCCGTGGAGGCGGCACACCCGGAACCCCGCGGACGGATGCCCGCCGCATGGGCCGCCGCGGCGGTTGTGCGCGGTGCACCGCTCGTGGACCTGCTGGCACTTCCGGCAGGTCTTGGCGGTCATCGGGGGCAGCCGCACGGGTCGGCGGTGAGGCAGCGCTCGGCGTGCAGCTCGGCGGCGTGGTCCAGGTCTGGTGCGTGGGCGTCGCAGCCGAACACCGCCACGGTGCACGGGAGGTGATGCTCGACGGACACGGGGCCGGCGTCGCCCAACTCGGCGAGCTGGCGCTGCGTCTCGGCGATGTTGTCGGCCAACAGCCGGGCGACGTGTTCACCCTCAGCCGTGGGCGGCAGGATGATCTGCCGGTGCTCGAGCTCGGCGAGCCGCACCTGGAGGTTGACGGCGGCGAGGGCGTGCTGGTCGGCGACCCGGGCCGCGATCCCGTCGACGTAGGCGGCGGTCTCTCTGTCGGTCGCGGCGCGCTGCCACTGCCGGGTGGCGGGCTCGCCGCAGCCGGGCAGGCTGCACAGCCGCTGCCGCGTGTGTCGATGCGTGGTGTCGGTCATGGTGTGCGCCTCCCCTCGTCGGTTGGTTGGAGTCCCCGCGTCCCGACCTTCCACAGGTTGCGGGAGTTCACCCGCCGCCATGGGCGCAGCCCCGTTGCAGCCGTTCTTCCACAGCGCGTATGGGGGTCACTCGGCGGATGCCCGCACGGGGCGCGGGGACAGTAGCCCGGGCAGGATTCGAACCTGCGATCTCCGCTGTATGAGGGCGGCGGGGACAGCCGAACTCCCCTACCGGGCGTAGACATGGTGAAGCCCCGGCCCACCCGATTGGACCGGGGCTTCCGTACCTTGTGGCGCGTGATCGGGGCTGCGCAATTGGTAGTCGAGGGGTTACGCGGGCACGCTGAATAGGCCTTCGCGTCCTCAAATCATGCACGACGCGGTGATCATCAGGCAACTTTGGCGCGGGTGACACGCCGACGGCCGCGTCTGGGGCGTGCGGGGGCGAGGTCTTCTTGGGCGAGGCGGAGGATGTCGGCGCCGCGGTAGAGGGGCCGACCGAGGGCGTCCTCGCTGGCGCGTTTGAGACGGGCCGGGGTCCGAGTGACGCGCGTGCGCTTTCCTCCCGCTTTAGTCGGAACTGTCGTGCGCGTTTCGCGCACCTTCGTCCACTGATGCACCGTCTTCCACGCGATCTCGCAGCCCGGGATCAGGACGTACAGCGATTCCCAGACCAGCTTCAGCGGCAGCAGATACTCCTCGACCGAGGCGATGAGGAACAGGTGCCGGTCGGCCGCTCGGTGGACGTGGCCGCAGCCCTCGAACCCGCGCAGCCCCACCACATGGCCGCCAGGTTCGTAGCCGTCGCAGACGATGTCGTCGGCGCCCCACTTGCGGTACAGCGGCAGCCGGCACAGGTCGCCCGGGTCGCCGCTGATCGGCTCGTGGCACGGCCCGGCGTAGAGGCGTTCTTCGCGGACGTCGATGATGCGGCGGACGCCTTGCCGGACGTACCAGATCGCGGAGGCGAGGTCGGGGCCGTCGGGGTGGGTCCGCATCCAGTCCGAGTACCGCAGCAGGATCGCGACGGCGGCCGGGACCAGCTGCGTCAGCGGCACCTGGCGGGCGAACAGGGGTAGGCCCTTCACGCGGCGCCAGGCGGCAACAGCGTCAGCCCACTCGAACAGCAACTCCAGCTCGCGGCGGCCGCGGTCGGATGCGGAGAGGTTGGCGACGGCGGGCTGGTCGTGGCCCTTGCCTCTCTTGCCGCCGGACGCGATGCGGTCCTGCCGGGTGACGGTCGTCTCCAACTCGCGGGTCAGGGCGGGGAGGTCGCCCAGGATCCGTTCGGCGCGGCGCTGACACGCCCGGCACAAGAATTCGTCGGTGACGGCGGCCGTGCAGGCGTGGCCGGGGCAGGTGCGTGGATCGGTCATTCGGCCTCCAGCGCTTGGCGGTAGGTCTCGGTGGCTGCGTCGAGCTGGGCGAGCGCGGTGTCCACGTCCGGTGGTGGTGGGTCACCGCCTATGAGCCGGGCTCGCAGTTCGGCGATCTGGGTGTTGAGGCGGGCGATCGCCTCGAGGTATTCGCGGGGCGTGTGGGCCTCGGCGTGTTCCCGGATCGTTTGTTCGAGCCAGTGCTGCGGCGGGGCGTTCGGGTGCGGGAACCGTTCGTCGCAGACCGGGCAGACGCTGACGGCCACGAGGTCGTAGCCGACGACGACGTGCTCGGGGCCTTCGGCGAACCCTGCACGGATCGCGTTGTCGGCTGCCTGCGCTGCCTGCCGTGCTGTCGGCGTCGCGTCGCGGAGCGCCTCAAGCGCCCGAGGGCCAGCGGGGTTGGTCATGGGCGCCACTCCTGCCGGAAGTCGGGATGGTCTGACCAGATGCCGGCGAGCGCGTGCAGCGGCCCAGTGGGGTGCTCGATCGGGTCGTAGTCGGCGATGATCGTTCGGGCCGCGACGCAGAAGGCCAGCACCCGAGCCGGAACGCCGCACGCACAATCGATGCCCTGCATATCTGGCTCTGAGAACCGATCCTCTCGCCGGTCGTGGATCGCATGCGCTCCCTGTTCGTCTTCGGCGATGCGGGCGAGGAGGAACTCGGTCAGGTCGCTCATACGGCTCAGTCTCCCTGCGTCGGTTGCTGCGCGGCCGGGTAGAACCGCAGCACCTCGAGCCACTTATCGGCGGCCGCCGTCTGCCACATCGCGGTGATGATCTGCGACGCGGACACGAGGTCCCAGCCGGCGTCGAGGTACTGCTGGCGTTGGCCGGAGATGGTGGCGACGAGGTCGGCGGTCGCGCTCATGGAGGCGAGGAGCTGCTCGCGTGCGGCGGCCGCTGCGTCGTCGTCTGGTTGGGTCATGCGGTCCTCCGTGCTCGGGCGGTCAGGGTGGCTTGGATCAGGGGCCAGTCGTCAGGGGTCCAGACGTCGAACACGGGGCCGCCCGACGCCCATTGCTCGGCGCCGCGGTCTGGTGACCACAGCGGGTCGAGTTGCTTGCCCCAGTCGCGTTGCTCGCCGCTCAGCTTGCCGAGGCGGCCACGCTTGTCGTAGCCCTTGAGCTCGCGGAACAGGACCAGGCCGGCGCGGGCGAGCACCAGGTCGGGGAAGCCTTTGTGGCCCATGATCGGTGTGCGCCAGCGGCCGTCCGCGGTGCGGGCGGGGCGGCCGTGGTTAACCGCCCAGCGGCAGGTCATGGCGAGTTCGACGGTGTTGTTGAGGAGGTCGTCCTCGGACCAGCGGAGGATCACCGGGCCGCCTGTTCGCGTGGCAGCGACCGGATCTCGATCACGTCACCGTGGGCCCGCTCGACCGCGGCGTGGTCTTCGCAGAGATGGATCTCGGGCTGGCAGGACCAGGTCAGCCGGGCGGCGTACCGCGGGGGCTGGTCGCAGGCGCCCTCGTCTGTGCCGCCCTTGGGCATGTGGCAGCTCATGCGGCGCCGAGTTCGGCGGCGAGGTTGTCCAGCTCGAGCGCGCATAGCCGGTAGACGCGGGCCCGCTCCGATAGGACGCCCTGTGCTGTGGCTGTCTCCGCGGCGATGGAGTCGCGGTCGGCGCGGTCGGCGTCGAGGCGCAACGCGGCGGCGCGGCCGGTGAGCCACCCAACGTGGCGGCAGTGGTGCTTGGCGCGCGCCTCGACGGCAGCCGCCCGCAGTGCGAGCTCGCGTTGCAGGCTGTCGCGGAGCTGGGTGATCTCCTCGTTGTAGGGCTCGGCGAGGATCGCCGCGGTCTCGATGAACTCCTCGGCCTCGACCGGGATGCCGTCGACGGTGACGCCGTTCGGGGTGTGGATCCCGACGTGCCGGAGCAGCGACGCGAGCCCCATCACTGCCGCCGCTTGAGGATGAACGGCACCTGCCCGGTGTCGACCGCCATCCGGACGTAGCGGGTTTCGACGATCGCGTTCGGGGAGATCAGGTCCTGCTGGTCGAGGAGGGCGGTGACGGCGTCGACGCTGGCCCGGAGCGTGTTCCGCTCGTCGATGACGGCCCGCATCTCGGCGTCGATCAGCGCCGCGACCTTGTCCCGGATGTCCTCGAACTTGATCGTGATGGACGCGTCAGCCATTGAGGAACTCCGTCCGGTGCCGGTCCCATTCAGCCTGCGCGGCAGCGAGCACGGCCTCGTTCAGGCCGGCCGGGCGGCGGACCTCGCCGACCTCGTACCACAGGTCCGCCCCGCAGCAGGGGCGTTGCTTGTCGCCGTCGTCGAGGTTCAGCGTGGACACGGCTTCCTTGATCGCGCCGTCTCGGGTGTCGTGGATCAGGCCGTCCCAGTCCATGGCGTTGGTGTTCGGGTCGACGAGCACGTAGCCGACGACCTCGCGGCGGTCGGCGTCCATGGCTTGGCCGTCGCGGACGAGCTCCCCGGCGATGACGCCCCGGAGCCGCGCGTTCTCGGCGCGTTCCGTCGCGGCCTCGGCCTCGAGCCGGTTCGCCCGCTCGAGCTGCACCTGGTGCATCCGCAACGCCATCTCGGCGACCTGCGGCAGGTCGGACCAGTCGTGCAGCGTGAGCGGCCCGGGGTCGCCCTTGAGCGCGTCCGCGGTGCGGGTGAGGAGGCCGGCCAGGGTGCCGCACAGTTGGCTGGTCTCGTCGACCTCGGACCGCAGCCGCTTGACTTCGTCGGCGAGCGCTTCGGCCGGCACGTACCGGTGGTCACCGGCGTGCCCGTCGTCGAGCGTGCAGTCGGCCATGTCGACTCGGCGCTGCTCGGCACAGCCGATGAAGACTTCGATGAGGTCAGACACGATGCGGCCTCCCGCGCTTGGCCTGGTCGTTGAGGACCTGGGTGACGGCGGCGGTCAGATCATCGTCAACGTGCACGCGCACCGTGGGGCGGGTGGCGAGACGGATCTGCTCGTCGGTGCGATCAATCTCAGCCTTGAACGGGTCGTCGTCGTCGGTGCCCCATCCCCAGCGGAGGATCGCGAGCGGGCCGCCGGCGAGGTCGAGGACATTCGCCCATGTCTCGCAGCGGATCAGGTCACCCTGCCCGCCGAGGCCGGACCTCAGCAGCCGCCAGCCGCGGTCGGTGGGGTGGGTGCGGTGCCATGGGCTGTTGCCGGCGGAGGCGACGATGGTGCCCCTGGGCGGCTCGTGTTCGGTCGCGAACAGACCGGATGGCGCGGGGCCGTACTGGACGTAGCGGTCGCACATGTCGAGCGCGGCCTGCCGCTCAGCTCGTAGCCGCTCGATCTCGGCCAGTGCGCCTTCCTCGTCGAACGTCCAGCAGCGGCCGCAGACGTAGGGGCTGGCGTCGTTGTAGATGTGCTCGTGCTGCTCGACCGGCGCCGGCGTCCACGTGCCAGTCCACTGCCCATTCAGGAACCGCCCCGGCGGCGACAACACCACCGACGGCCGCAGAAACACCTCCACCACCCTCGCGGTGATCCGGTTGAGGCCATCCCACGACGCCGTGAACTCGACGAAGTCCCCCGGCTGAGGCCCACGCCCCGCCGCCACAGCAGCGCGAGCAGCACCCGGGCGGGTGAACTCCCCGCCGGCCATGCCAGCCGCGAACGCATCCCACTCCGCCGCGGTGAACGTCAGCACCGGCCCGGACGGGTCCTTCGAATCACGCACCGCGACGGTGCCGTCGGGCGGGAACGCGACCTCGACGCAGGCGCTGGAGCCGTTCGAGCGGGCGGCTTTCCGCCAGTCGGGCTGTGGGGTCATGTGGTGGTGTCCCTTCGGATGTGGGTCATGGGGTGGGCTTCTATCCACCGACGGTCGCTCGCGTGTGCTGGTTCTCGTCGTTGGTGTGGATGGTGAGTGAAGGGAGTTCTTGTGGTCGGGTCGGGACGGGACGGGACGGGACGGGACGGGACGGGGTCGCGCACTGCGCGCGAAGTTCGGTCACGGTTCGCGTGCACGTTCGCTGTGTGTTCGCGCGAACATGTCGTGTACTTCGGCTGTTTGTTCGGTTGTTTCGGGCTCGGGGTCGGGGTGGCGGCGTCTGCGCATGCGGTCGCGGGCGAGTGCGCGTTTGCGTTCGACTTCGGCCTTGAGTGGCTGGTGTTCGGGCCACTGGTGGTACAGAAAGTGGCCTTGGGGGACGTCGGGGCAGGTGTCGCAGTCGTGTCCTGGTGCGTGCCAGAGGACCGCGGCGACGAGCGCGTCGGCGTCTTTGAGTGAGGATCCGAACTCTTCGATTTGGTGTGCGGGGACGAGTCCGTCGGTGTTGTATCGGGAGCACCAGGAGCCGGCGAGTGTCCAGAGCGCGACGGCGCCTTTCCGGACCGCTCCGCGGGGCAGCGACTTGACCTTGGGGTGGTCGTAGAAGCCGTCATCGATCCGGAACCAGGTCATCTGCGGGCGCCTTTCGCGCGAGGGGGTGACACGTCGGGCACCTTCCGGGGCTGGGCCAGCCGTTGACGTCGAACGTGTGCCGGGTCGTCCGGTCGCACTGGCCGCACCAGTCGGGTGGTTTCGTTCGGCGTTTGTCGATGTCGGCGCAGTTGGCGAGTCGGTGGGTGATGACGGCGCCGGGGTTCGCGAGGCCCCCGAGGTCGCGGGAGCATTCTTTGATGAGTTCGGGGACGGTCCAGCCGTGGGCGACGGCTTTGATGACGAGCGCGGACGCCATCTGGGTGTCGTGGAGGGCTTGCCGGGCGTGTGTCGGGAGCCCTTCGCGGAACGCGCGGATGTCGCGGATGGACTCGGTCATCGGGCGTCTCCGAGGGTCGACCAGAGGACGGGTTTCGTGTCCGCGCGCATGTAGAGCGGGTGGCGTGGCTGGCCGGACGCGGTGAGGCCGAGGACGTGCGCTCCGTCGCGGCGCAGCAGCCGGCCGACGAGCCTGGTGTAGGTGGACGCCCAGGCAGGTGAGGACGCGCCCCACGCTGCGACCGTCAGGACTGCGTCAGCGAGGGCCTGATCCACGTGGTCGCTCTGGTCCGGGCCGATCGCTTCCGGGCCGGTGGGGAGCTCGTCGGGGTCCGTCGCGCGGTATGCGAAGAGGTTGACGATGGTGTAGGCGCCATACCCCCAGGCGCGGGTGAAGTTCCGGACGCGGGTGTCGGTCGGATCCGTGCGCTCGGCGGTGGCCTTCCATTTCTTGCAGACCGTGTACCGGCCGTCGTGCGCGGCGGCGTCGCGGTGGAAGTCGTCGAGCGGCTTCACCTTGCCGCACTGGCTGCATTCCTTCGCGTCAGGCACGGAGCACCTCCTCGATGTCGGGCGGCAGCGTCCACAGACCGAGCCGGCCGGGGCATGGGATCGGGTCCACGGCGCGCGGGTTGGTCAGCACCAGATGCGCGATCGGCTTGTCACCGCCGCGCGCGTCGATGCCTTCCGCCCACGGCGAACAATGCCCACCGATCGGGCCCCAGCAGTCGTCGGCCCAGTGCACGTCGACCAGGTCGACGACGCCGATGATCGCTCCGAAGTCCTCGGGGTCGAACAGGTCACGCGGTAGCGGCTCGTCTGGTACTGGCTCGCCGTCCGCGCAGCAGTCGTGCTCATTCCACCAGGCGGTGCGGAGCGGCAGGAATGCCGCGCCACGCTCGGACCAGCGGGCGCCGGCGTGGATCGCGAGCGGCCCCCGGTACGACCAGTTTTGCGTCCTGTTTTCGACCGACTTTCCCCCGTGGATGATGGCCCAACTCCAGGGAGGTTGGACGGTTAGCGCCTTCATCGGTGGGCCTTCATCGGTGGGCCTTCCGGTAGGCGTTCAGGTCGATCGGCTCGATTGCCTTGCGCTCGCGCCACGCGCGGCGCGCGTCGACCAGGTGGCGGACGGCCTCGGCGACGTGCTTGCGGCGGCGGTAGCGGCGGATCTCGGTGAGCACCATGTCCGCGGCGAGTTGGTGGGGGCGGCGGCCGAGCAGCGCGCACAGTGCCTGGAATTCGTCGACCTGCCGCTCTCCCATCACCACGACGGACGTCTTGAACCGCTCGACCGGTGCCCGCGTCACTGCGCGGCCTCTCGTTCGGTGTGGAGTCGGGTGAGCCACAGCTCACGGGCCCATCTGCGGCAGCCGGGGCACAGCAGCGTCGGCTTGGCCAGGTCGGCGAGTTCGGGTCCGGTCCACGGCACGGTGTCGAGGTACAGGCGGGGTGTCGGGTCGTCGCAGCGCACACAGCACGGCATCGGGCCGGCGTGTTTCGGGCACAGCGTCGCGTCGCGTCCACCGAGGAGCCAGCCGCGGTAGCGCAGCACTTTCATCGCGCCGGTGCGGGCGTCCTCGCAGTTCGTCGACCGGACGGTGGCCTCGTCCTTCACGGAGCACGGCAGCCGGGTGCACAGCACTTCGAGGCTGACCGCCCAGATGCCGGTGCTCATAGCAGCCACCACAGGTGGGCCTTGACGCTCGGCAGGATGAGGCGGGTCGTGACCCCGGCGCGTTCGAGGGTGACGAGGACCTGCTGCACGTCGGACTGCATGCAGCCGCGGTGCCACATGAGGAGGTCCTGGATCTCCAGCGGTTCGTCCTCGGGCATGGCCTGGAAGATCTCGGCCGACGTCGCCGGGCGGACGGTGAGGTGCGCGCGGACCGCAGCCTCACAGCGGCGGCGCGTCAGGGAGCGGGTGATCAGGTCCGTGCGGCGCATCAGCTCGAGGTCGGCCTGCGACCGGATCTCGCTCACGCTGTCTCCTCAAGGTCGAACAGGCTGGGCGTGGATGCGCCGGCGGCTTGCGCTTCGACGTGGGCGACGCCGTCTCGCCAGTAGTCGGGGTTGAGCTCGCATGCGATACCGACTCGGCCGAGCTTCACCGCGCAGTAGGGGACGGTCATGATGCCGCCGAACGGGTCGAACACCGTCTCCCCGGGCATGGAGTACTGGGTGACGAGCCGGTCGACGATGTCGAACTGCAGCGGGCACAGATGCTGGGCGAGGCCCTTGCGTTGCTGCAGCATGTTCAGGGTGCGCATCCGCGCGACGTCGGTCCACACGTCCGGGTGCCATGACGGGGTCTGCAGCAGCATGAACGTCGTCGGCAGCAACCGTTTCGCTTCGAGCGCTTCGCCGACCGCGACGTGGTCCTCGTAGTCGTAGACGTTGGCCAGGTTGTGGTCGCGGAACAGGCGGAACATCTGGTCGTGCGGGATGCCGGCGAACTCCTCGGGCAGCAGATGCCGGTCGCCGTTGGAGCGCATGAACCCATGCGCGTCGACCTGCCAGCGGCTGCGCGTGTAGGCGTCCTTGTCCTTCACCACGGGGTCGTCGGCGTACCCGTCGCTCGCGTCGGTGGGTGGCTTGCGGAGCAGCAGCAGGTACTCGGGGAGGCCGGCGCCCATGCGGGTGCCGTCCTTGCATTGCTCGGTCCAGCCGAGGCGGTAGGTCTGGTTGTTTTCCCGGACGACGTCGGTGACGATCGTCTTCATCCCGAGGAACGCGAACCCGTGCCGGCGGTAGTGGTCGATCGCTTCGCTGTGGAACGGGTGCACGGTCTGGAATCCGAGGCCGGTCATGCCGCCGGGCACGACCCGGTCCTTGACGTGGATCGCGGCGACCCGCCCGGGCTTGAGGACGCGGAGCAGCTGCGGGGTCAGGTAGTCCATCTGCGACCAGAAATGGTCGTTGTCGTCGGTGTGACCGAAGTCGTTGTAGGACGGGGTGTACTCGTACTGGGTGGCGAACGGGATCGACGTGACGATCAGGTCCACGGAGTCGGCAGCCATGGTCGAGGTCTCGACGACGGAGTCGTTGTTGACCAGGCGGTAGCCCTCGCCACTGGCTTCTTGCCGTTCGACGCCGATGGAGCGGCGCAGGCCGCCGGCGATCGCCTCGTGGGACAGGCCGTGCTCGCGGATGATGTCGCCCATGCGGGCGACCAGCTCGTCGTGCTTGCGCCACTTCTGCTCAAGCCGGCGGCGGATCTCCCGCTCGGCCTCGGTGTAGATCAGGTCGATGCGGACCGGCTCGGTCTGCAGGAACCGGTGGATGCGGTGGATCGCCTGAATGAAGTCGGCGAACTTGAACCCGATGCCGGTGAAGATCGCGCGGTGGCAGTGCCGCTGGAAGTTGCACCCGGATCCGGCGATCACCGGCTTCGTCGCGAGGTGGGTGATCTTGCCGTCGGAGAAGGCGGCGATGGCGGCCTCACGCTCGTCGAGGTCCTGCGACCCCCACACGGTGGTCGCGGCCGGGACAGCGGCCTTGATGGCGTGCCGCTCGGCTTCGAGGTCGTGCCACAGCAGGAAGTGCTCGCCCGGCGCGGCGTCGACCAGCTCGCGTGTCTTCGCGACGCGGGCGTCGATGCTGGCCCGCTTCTCCGCGGCCGCGGACTGCACGCCGAGCGCCGCGTCGCGGAACAGCTCGACCCGACCGGACCGGTCCGGCACGGCTTCGCCGCGTTCGGCGGCGGGGACCTCGTGCCAGCGGATGTCCAGCGGCGGCAGTGCGTACCCCTCGTCGGAGTAGCCGAGGTCGGAGGGTTTCTGGATGAACAGCGCCCACGACGCCACCCACATCCAGAACTCGTCCTCCATGTGCGGCAGCAGCGTCAGCTTGTCGGCGTGTTCGGAGTCGCGTTTGAAGAACCGGGTCTTGGCCTGGCCGACGTCGAGGACGTCGAGGAACGCCGCGTAGGCCAGCAGCTCGATGTAGTCGTTCGGTGATGGGGTCGCGGTGGCCACGAACCGGTAGTTGGAGGTGCCCTCGTAGAGGCGCATGAATTCGCGGAACGTCTTGGTGCCGCCGAACCCGCGCAGGATCGCGGCCTCGTCGAGGCTGACCACGTCGAAGCCGCGCGGGTCGAGTTTCCGGTCGCGGACCGTCTCGTAGTTGGTCAGGTAGATGCCGTCAGCGTCGGCCTCGGCCGCGGTGCGGATGAACCGCGGCGGGTCGGTCTCGAGTAGCTCCGTTGCGTCGCGGATGAACTCCTGCCGCACGCCGAGCGGGCACACGATCAGCCCGCGGCCCCCGGTCCGCGCGAGCGTCAGCCGCACCGCCTCCAACTGGATGATGCTCTTGCCCAGTCCGAACGACGCGAAGATCGCGCGCCGGCCGCCGGCAACCGCCCATCGCACGACGTCGACCTGGTGCGGCTTCAACGCGAGGTTCACCTCGTCGGGGTGGACGTCGAACCCGGCCGCCGTGGCCAGCTGCGACTTCGCGGCCAGGAACTCCTCGTAGGGCAGTGCGGTCACTGGCCTCGCGCCTTCCGGATGATGGCCTCACGCGCGGCCGCGACACTGGCGGCGACGGCGGCGCGGATCATGGGTGGGGTTTTCACGGCCTGCTCGTCGTCCAACACGAGCAGGATCGGCTGGTAGAACTCGCCTTCGGGGTTGGCGAACCGGAACAGCAGCCCGGGTTTGAACGTGTCCTCGAGCGGCACCGTGACGGCGATGGCGATGATGCCGGCGGCGAGGAGCGTGGCTGGGTCGAGCGGCATGTCCTGCCCGGGTGGGCCGTTCTGGTAGGGCAGGTCGAGGCTGTCACCGAGGTCGGTCACGCGGTCACCTCGTCGAGCGCGGGCTGGCCCACCCAGGAGAGGACGTCGGGCAGCGTCGCGTCTGGGAACTGCGCGAGCGTGGTGCCGTCGGCGGAGTCGCAGCCGATCGCGGCGGCGTACCGGTATCGCTTGCGGCTGTTGACGCGGCCCATGTGGACCCACTTGCCGCGCGTCTTAGCTTCGCGGACGAGGCGGCGCGCGGCAGCGCCGAGTTTCCACTCAGCGAGCCGGCGATCGCAGTGCGGGCAGCGCTTCAGCTTGAACTCGCGGGCCGGCCGGATGTAGCCGCACGGCAGGCATTCGGGTAGACCGCCGATGAACAGCACGTCGAACTCGTCCCACGGCACGCCGTCGGGGGTGAGGCCGTTCTGCGCTACGAACGCGGCTGGGTAGCCGAGCCAGCGGATCCAGGGCAGCCACGGCAGCGACCGGGCCAGGGTGCCGGGCGCGTCGGCGACGACGTCGGGCGCGACGGCGAACCTGCACGTGTCGGCGTCGGGGGCGTTGCGTGCGAGCCACGCGAACCATGCGTCGTCGCCGGGGTAGGCATCGCTGAAACAGCCGTTGTCCGCGCACCAGGGCACGCCGGGGATGCGGACATTGCCCTGCGCGGGGGTGTCGATGAAGTCGAGGAGGCCGGCTGTCATGGCGTCACGCACGCTCTGCGTTGACGGGTTGGCGAAGTACCGCACGCGCCACCCCCGCGGCCGCTACGACTGCGCTGATGCCGATCTTGACGACGAGCTGCCCCGTCACGGAGTCGGCAGTCAGGGGGAACCCGGCGACGTGCAGGAACACGAAGGTGTCGACGACAGCGCCGACGATGGACGCGGCGAGCACTGCGCGGGACCAGCCGGTGCGGCTCCCTGTCCGGCGCGCGCGATCCCGGAGGGGTGAGTAGACGGCCATGTCGGCGGTCTCGGACAGCGCGAACGCGCACGCTGACGCCGTCGCGAGCTGCGGCGACGCCAGCCACCACGACAGCCCGCAGCCGACCAGCATGAGGCCGAGGACGAGTAGGCGGCCGGTGACGTCCTGGGCGAGGTTGCGGGCGAGCAGCGTGGCGCCGGCGGCGAACGTTCCGGCGGTGGCGGTCAGCCCGAACCCGACCGGGACGAGGCCGTAGTGCTCGGTGAGGACGTTCGCGAGGACGACGGTCGCGATGTACGCGGCGGCGAGCGGGACAGCGTAGGTGAGCCTCATCGGCTTCTCCTTCGGGTGGCGATGCGCGCGGCGGCCAGTACGGCGACCACTGCGAGGGCCACGCCGGCGGCGCGTAGGCCGGCGACGAGGGCGACGCCGAGGCCGAACGCGGCACCGGTGAGCAACTTCTCCGCGGTGCGGGACGGCCCGTCGAGCAGGGATCTCACACCGACTCCAGGAGGGTGGTGATGCGGTCGATGACCGTCTGCGGGTGCACGAGCTCGCCCCGCTCGGCGACGGGGCGCAGGTCATCGCGGACCGTGCGCAGGGCTGCGCGTGCGGCGCGCCACCTGTCCTGGGCGTCATCCCACGACTGGCGCATGCCGGTAAGCTCCACGATCCGCCAGACCTGGTTCCACCGGTTCGTGTGCAGCCCGTCGGCTTCTTTCTGGGCGCGGCCGGTAGCGGGGACGCGGCACCAGTCCTCGGGTTTCGCGCCGCAGTAGGCGCAGGGGAAGGTGAGTTCCGCGCGTTCGCTGCCGGTCAGTTTGGTGCGGCTCATGCGGCTCCTGCTTTTCTGACTTCGGCGACCGTGACGTCGAGCCGCTCAGCGATCTCCAGCACCGGCAGGCCCATCGCTTTCAGGTGAGCCACCTCGTCGGCTAGGTCGCCCTGCTCGATCTGGGTTTCCATGTCCTTCACGAGCCGGCGGACGGCCAACTCGTTCGCTTTCGCGGTTGAGAGGATGCGGCGCGCGTCGCCGCTGCGGGACTCCGGACATGGCCGGGAGTAGACGGCGGCCGTCTCAGCCCGGGCCGCAGCGGCGAGCGCGTCCCAGGTCATGCGCGGGGCTTGCCTGCCATGACGGGCAGCGTGAGCCGCTCGGCGATCTCGTGGGTGAGGTCGTCGAACGCCAGCTTCTTGACCTGGTTCGGCGTCTTGAGCTTGTAGCTCAGCACGGCGCCCTGCTGGGTGGGGCGGTACCGGAACCGGGCCTCGATGTCGTAGACCTGCGAGCCCTCGAACGGCTGCAGCGACAGCGTGAACACGGTCGGCACTTCGAGGTCGCCCGCGACGCCCGCCTTGGCGGTCGTCTCCTCTTCCCACTGCAGCTGCGTCTGCCCGGACGAGAGGCGCACGCCGGACTTGAACGCGATACCGGTCTTGGCGTGGAGGGTCTGCGCGATCTCCAGCATCGTCGCCGCGTCGGGGTCGGTGACGTTGTGGGCGCCGTCCTCGATGTGCTCGGCGAACACGCCCTGCGCCATGGCCTTGCCATCGGCGTTGGCCCAGTGGGCCCAGTCCTCGGTCTGCTTGAGGGTGAGGGTGGCGCGGTGCCGGCCATGCCCGGGCCGCCCCGACGGGGACGGCGCGGACGCGTCCGGGGGGACGTCGCTGGTCTGTTCGTGGTCGTCGAACACGGCGACGACCAGGCCGCGGTCGATGTCGGCCCACAACGTGGTGCCGAACTCGTCCTTGTGCCGGTCGACGTACAGCACGAACGAGCCGGCGTCGTCGACGGTGACGTGCCCGGTCTTCGCGCGTGGCCGCTCGGCGATGCTGTCCTCGTAGGCCTCGACGTCGACCTTCTCGAGCCGCTGGCCCTCTGCGAGCACCAGCCCGTAGAGCCGCGCACCGCCCGGGTCGAGATCGAGGAGCTCCCGGGAGCGGGCCTCGTCGATCGCGTCGCGGAGGATCTCGGCGGTGACGCTCTGGCTGGACAGGGCGGTCAGTTCGGTCACTGGGCAGCCTCCTGGCTGTTCGGGGTGGCGGGGACGGCCCGCGGGCCGAGGTCGAGTTCGGCCTGCTCGGGGTCGGTGCGGGACAGCTGGTGGTCGTCGGTCACGTAGAACAGCGACGCGGCCCGCTGCTCCGGGGCCTTCAACGTGACCTTGTCGGCGACCTCGACCACGCGTGGGTCTTTCGTCGGCACGACCTTGATCGTCAGCGTGAGCGTGCCGGGCTTCCCGGTCTCGATCACGGCGGCGGTGAGGTCCTGCATGTGCTCGGACATTTCGCGGTGGGTGCGGCCGCGGCGCAGCCCGTTGAGCACGTCGGCGAACGGCCGGGTCTGCCGTTCCTCCTCGGGTTTGGCTTCGGTCATGCTGCTGGTTTCCTCTCGGTTGGGCGGGTGATCAGGCTGCGATACCGCTGGACGTGGTGGCTGTTCGTCTTGTCGCCCGTCGAGGCCACATGCCCCACCGGCTCGACGTATCCGGCGCGCACGGCCCGGGCCCACGCCGGCCCACGTAGCGGCCCTGGGATCGCCGCCCGGTCGAACGCTTCCCGGCACAGGTTGGAGTCCAGCTCGGCTGTACGGGACGCCGCGGTGCGAATGATCGACAGCGCGCGCTGCGGCAGGGTCGCCCCACCAGCGGGCATGCCGGCGTCGATCCATTCGCGGTAGTCGCTGCGGATCTGCGCCGCGTCAGGGTCAGCCGGCTCGCACGTCGGGTGGGTGGTGCCGGCCGCTGGGTCGATGCGGAGTCCGCATTCCGTGCAAGCGCGGCCCTTCACGAGGCCACCCCGTCGTCGACGTCGGCGAGCAGCGGTCGGCTGGTCAGGTGCCACGCGTCCGGGCATTGGTCGCAGCGATATGCGCGGATCTCTTTCCGTTTCGGGGACCGGGACTGCCAGCCCTGCAGTAGCGCCTGCAACGCGTCCGCCTCCGACGGGAATGGACGCTTACGGCACATCTGCCGGGCGTCGTTCAAAGCGCGCTGCGCCGCTGTGGTGCGTTCCATCGACGCGAGCAACTCCTCGGCGAGGACCCGGGTGGAGTGCTGGTCGGCGAGGTGGTCGAGCAGCTCGCCGTGCTGCCGGAGCCTGCAGATCGGGCACTTTGGTGCCGCGGTCACGGCGGATCCGACGGGGTGGCCGGCGCGCTCCGGAACGCGGCGTCGAGGTCCAGGCGCTGGATCGCGGTCTTGACCCGTTCGTGGCGGAGCCGGGACACGCGCAGCGCCTCCCGAGCGATCTCCACGCCGTGGAGGTGGGAGCGGGTGATGAGCCGGTCGATCGTGCGGTCCCGGGCGGCGCCGTCGCCGCCGATCGCCATCCGCTCCAACATTTCGGCGGCTTCCCGGTCGGTCATTCCGGGGGCGTGCTGGGGGCAGTACTGGCTGCCGAGGCGGGCGCCGCGCCGGCACTGATGCTCGGTCTGCGTCGTGCCGGCGCACTGGACGTAGTCGGCTGGCGGCTTGCTCGGGAACCGCACGGCGGGGTAGGTCATCGGCCGTTCACCCCCGGCGGTAGCAGCAATCCCGTTTGGGCTTGGCTGGCTTCACGTTCGATCGCCGCGGCCCACGCCTTCGCCTTGTCCGGCGGCAGCCACACGACGATCTGCCCGACGACGGTCGCGACGACGATGTTGACGAGCGGACCGCCCGGGGTTTGCACGGTGCCGGTGGCGAGGTCGACCGGGGTCGGCACCGGCTGCTGCACCTGCTGCGGGGCGCTCATCAGGCGACCCTCGACACTCGACGTTTACCGCCGGTCGTCTGCTCCCAGCGGGTGACGGTGTAGCGGCCGTAGCCCTGCGACCTGGACGCGCCGATACCTTGCTCCTGGCCGGTCAGCCAGATCATCGCCCACTGCTCGTCGGTGAATGGCCAGTCAGAGCGGACGGTGAACGTGATCTCGGCGTCCTCGACGTACTCCTCGTATTGGATGCCGGAGCCGCGGAACGTGTGGACGAACCGTTGGAGGATGCCGGTCGGTTTGGTCACCCCGAGGTAGATGCGGTCTTCGGTGACGCTGACGTGCTCGGCGAGGAAGCCGAGCAGGCCCTTGTTCGTCTTGCCCCAGCCGCGGGCGTCGAGCTTCCCGGCCGCGACGGCGACCGATGCGGCCTCCTTGAGCGCGGCCTTCAACTGGCGGCCCTCGATGTACAACTCGCCGCCACGGGCCTGGTCGCGTTTGAAGCCGTTGAGGTGCTTGTTCGCGTTGACGATCTCGGTCGCTTCGTCGACGCCGACGCCGCGTTCCGTCATGGTCTCGGCGACCTGCGCGCGGATGAGGTCGTCGCTGTCGGCGAGCTTCGACCGCAGCCACGCCTCAGCCACGTTCGGGTCAGTCGGGATGCCACCGACCAGGGTCGGGACGGTGAGCGTGCCTTCGAATCGGTGGGGCCACGCCTTCTCGGTGAACTTCGCGAACGGGCTATCAGTCATGACTCATTCCTTCGGCTAGTCGGGTGGGGAAGGGCAGGGATGGATGGGTCAGGGGAGGGATGGGCTGTCGGAGCGGGCTGGGGCGGCTGGGCGCGATTCGGGTGGGGCGGGCGGGGGGTAGTCGGCCAGAGCGGGGCAGGGTCGGGCTGGGGAAGGCTGGGTTGGGCGGTCGGAAAGGCGGGGAGGGAGTAGCTCTGGGGTGGGCCGGGTTGTCGGGACGGAGTGGCGTGACGGGTGCAGCGGTGGAGTGGGCTGGGTGGTCGGGTGTGGGCGGAGGGGTGCCGGGCAGACGGGGGCTGGGGGGGGAAGTCGTGTGCATCAGGCGCCGCCGACGATTGAGTCGCGCATGGCCTGGTAGGTCTCGGGGGTGAACACGTCGGCGATCGTCTGGCCGTTGGGAACCTTCTTGGCGACGGCCTTGTAGAACGCCCCTTGCATAAGAGCCGCTCGGCCGCGCGTCTCCTCCCTGCTGGCGATGTGGAGAGCGTCAGGCTTGGTGAGCTCGAACTCGCGTTTCCACTCGTTCGCGTCGTTCACGCACTGCCGCTGATTCCATAGCCGCAGCGCAGGAGACGGCAGCGAGCCATCCGCGCCGGACTTGTCGGCCCACTCGGCGAACGCGCTCGGGCCAGCAGATGCACGCGCCGTGGCACGTTCGGACCGCAGCATGCGACCGATCTGATCGGTCAGCAGCACGACTGCGTTCTGCCGCAGCCACGCTGCGAACTGCTCCGGGTCGGAGCGCTCCAGCCGATCAACGATCTTGATGGCCAACTCTGCCGGGACGAACGGCCCACTCTCCGGTACGGCAGCGCGGACCTCACCGTTCATCCACTCGGTCACGTTGACCTCAGGCGCGGTCATGACTGGCGCTCCGCAGCGCGGCGGCGCTGCTCGCCGTTGACCACGCGCAGCACGGCGGAGCGGCGCGGCGTCGGGTCCGTACCGTGCCGCATGCGGGGGCTCTTACGCGGTCGGTAGAACACCGTGACGCCGTGCGCGACCGGGGTCTTGCCGGGCCACGGCACGGCGACCCGCTGCGGGAGGTTGCAGTTCTCCTCGTGCCCGAACCGCAGCGTGCACCGACGGGTCCGGCAAAACTTCGGCGCGTAGTCCTTCCCCATCACGCGACCTCGTCTCGGCAGCAGGACCCGACGACCCGGACGGACGCGGCCGGGCCGGGCATGTTCGCGGCGGGCTGGCCGACGCCGATCGGCGACTGGCAGCGGCTGCATTCGCCGCGCAACTCGGACGGCAGCCACAGCAACTCGCGCTCAGGCTCGTCAGGGGCGAGCACCGGCTCGAACTCGGCGAGCATCGAGGACACCAGGTAGGGCAGACGGAGGCAGATGCTGCAACTCGACTTGCCGAGCGTCGGCCACTCCAGTTGATCGTGAATGCACCTGGATTCGTAGGCGCGATCCATCGCGAGCACAGTCATGCCGACCGCCGCCTTCCCGTGATCACCTTTTGAATGAATCCGTGGCTAACGCCGTACCTCTGCGCCAGTGACCGATGCGTCTCGCCACCCGCCGAATAGGCCGCACGGATCTCCGCGATTTGCTCATCGGTTAGAGCCCTGCTCATGCTGCGGGCGGCCCGGTTCTTCTCGCTCAGGATTCGGTTCTTGGCCTTTGCGTCACGGATGTTGTCGGCCTGAGTGCCCACCGTGAGGTGCGCTGGGTTGACGCATGGTGGGTTGTCGCACGTGTGCATCACGACCAGGCCGGCGGGTATCTCGCGGCCGTTCGCCAGCGCCCACGAATACCGATGGGCCAGGACGCTGCCGCGATTCCTCGGGACTACTCCGTAATCGCGGCTCTTCGCATTCCCGGTCCATAGCCAGCAGCCACCGTCGCCGGCCTTGTCGACGCGGCTCCAGAACCGTTCCTGCTCATCCGCGCTCGTCGGCAAGATGGGCCGGTTGGTGTTGTCGCGGTCGATCGCGACGAGGGCGGTCACAGCGCACCGTCCAGCCCGAGCACCTTCATCGCGTCCAGCACCGCGATGACCCTCTCGGGGATGAGGGCCATGGCGAGGGCTTCGTGAGCGATGTCGCGTGCGTTCAGGTGCGTGTTCGCGACGAGCCGGTCGACGGTCCGCTGCCGCTCCTCACCGTCGTCGCCGATCGCCATCGACTCCAACAGCTTGGCGGCCTCAGCGCGCGCGGATCGGTCGATCGTGACCGGCCGCCGTGCCGCGCTGAGCGGGACGGTCCGAGGGCGCGGCAGCGTGTCGAGCTGGTCGCCGATCTCGCGCAGGTACGAGACCTGGGCGAGGGTCGCGTGGACCTGCGCGGCGGCCAGGTTCAGCGCACCCCACTCCTTCACCGACGCCTCGTCGCACGTCTCGACGAGGTTCAGCAGCCGCTCCGCCTCGCCGATGTGCTCCGGGCCGGTCATGACCCGCCGCCGAAGATCGCCTCGAACGCCTCGCGGCCGCCCTGGATCTGCTCCAGGGTGTCGATGACCGTCGACGCTTCCTGCTTGGTGAGGGTTTCCTGCGACTCGACAGCCCGGTCGAGGACCTGGCTGATCACGGCGAGGCGACGTTCACGCTCGCGGATGCCGTACCCGTTGAGGGTGGCGTTCAGCTTCGCGACCTGCACTTTGCTGGCCATCTCCGGGCCCGGCTCAGGCGGCGGCGTGTCGTCGGCTGGGGGTTCGTCGTCGGGGACGACCTCGGCGTCGACGGTGTCCGGCGCGATGAAGGTGTCGCCGTTCAGGTCGGGGTTCACGTCGGGCATGTCCTGCTGGACACGCAGCGGCGCGACCGACACCGGGTCCGGGGTGTTGCCCTCCCGGACCGCGCGGACCTGCGTGGTGATGTATTCGGCGCTCGTGGGCACCCACTTGCGGAGCTGGTGCGCGCCCGACTTGAGCCACATCGACTCCTCGCTCGTGTTCCACGGCGAGTACTCCGACTTCGTGCCCTGCGCGAACGACTTGATCCGGTCGATGTCGCGGCGGTTGAGGATGACGACGCGGGAGGTCGCGCCGTCCTTCATCACCGCGTAGGCGTAGACGCCGCGGAGGTCGCCGCGGTCCTCGCCGAACCAGTCGACCTCGTGGTACGGCCGCTCCATCGGGCCCTGCCACCGAGGCGGCTGGTGGTGGTCGATCTTGCCCGGCGTCCAGATGAACGTGTCGCGGTCGCGGACGACCTCGACGATCACCGAGGACACGGCGCCGGCCCTGTACATGAGCTCGACTTCGCCTTGATAACCGCGCATGCCGAGGATCTCCAGCTGGCTACCCACCTTGCGGGGGGTGAGGTAGTACTGCTCCGTGCCAGGCTCGAGGCCCTGCCGGGCGGCGTCCAGCAGCGCGGACACGAACGCGGCCGGGTTGTTGTGCGCCGCGAGTTCGAGCTCGAACACCTCGACGTAGTCGCCCTTGGCGTTGCGGACCTTGGTCTTCTTGCCCTTCTTGAGCGCGCCCTGCGCGACCCGCACCCACGTGGCGGCCTTGATGTGCGATGGGAGGACGGTCGCGAAGTCGTCGCTGTACTGCCGGATCAGCGCCTCGGGGCCAGTCTCGCGTCGCGCGACAGCCTTCCCGGGGTCGGTGGTCGTGGTGTCGGTCATGACTGCGCCGCCTGGCGCAGGTTTACGGCGGTGGTGTTCTCGTCGCTGACCATCACGCCGAGGTGGGTGCGGCAACTGTGGGTGTAGTCGTCCGGGGAGGGTCCATCGATCAGTTCGAAGATGTCGCCCACGTCCTGGCAGGTGAGCTCGCGGACACGGTCGTGGCGGCGCTGATGCTCTGCGTCGGAGGCGGATGCGTCCAACGGCTGCCAGGAGGCAATCTCGGCCTGGGCCGCTGTGTCGAGGTAGCAGCAGAAGAGACGGTGGGGGGCGTGGGTCATCATGCGGCTCGATTCGTGGTCGGGAAAGCCGGCAGCGAGTCGGCCTTGGCGGACTGGAGGTAGGGCAGCCCACCGGACTTGGACTGGCGGGTGCCGAGACGGACGTCGCCGAACATGGCTCGGCGGGCGTTGCCCATCGCGTCAGCGATCAGCGAGGTGGCGTACTGCGATTCGGCGTCGGCGGCCTTGGCGGCTTCCTTCGCGAGGCAGAAACGGCGGGCGAGGTCGGCGCCGACCTGGTAGTCGGTGCCGTCGATCTCGGGATGCAACTCGCGCACCACCTGGTAGGTGGCGCCGTGCTCGTCGATGTCGGGGCGCTCGTCCCGCTTGAGCGTCTGCACGAACTCGGCGGCCGCGTCGAGCAGGATGGTCGCCTCGCTGCGGTCGTAGGGCACGACGTACTCCTGGTATTCGGAGCCGGCGAACAGCACCCCGAAGTAGCAGCGGTCCGCGCCGAGCGCGTCGGCCTGCCAAATGCCCTGCACCCGGTAATAAATCGGAACCTCGTCGGTGCCTGGGGTGCCCCAGCCGACGTCGTCCCGGGACGTTTTGATCTCGACCGGACGATGCGTGCCCCGCTCGATCTGCACGTCCCGGTCCGGCGACACGATCTGGAACGGCCGCCCCGACGGGGTGAACGTGCCGGTCCGTTTCACCTTCCACTCCGGGTGGTCAGCAGCGAACCGCGCGGCGATCGTCGGCTCGTGCATCCGACCCCAGTACAGCTGCTCGGTGTCGGTGAGGTTGGGGTCGACGAGGCCTTTCTTCTTGTGCCACAGGGAGAAACGCGACTCCCACGGGGACACGCCGAGGACAGCGGCGATCTCGCTGCCGCCCACCGCGAGCGCCCGCTGCGCATGCCAGTCGGGGCTGCCCGGGGCGTACCGCGGGTGGCGGATCAGACGCCCGGTCATCGCGTGATCACCACTGCGGTGATCAGCGCGACCGCCATCAACCCTGCCAACAGCATGCCGACGACACGCACCCGGTCCCACGTGGGCAGCGGCGGCACCTCCGGCTTCGACGCGATCGCGCCGTGGAGGAACCGCTCCCCCGCAGCCTGCAGGTTGTGGAGGTCGCCGACGTTGTCGAACGGGATCGCCTCGTCGACGTACCGCTGCCGCACGTCGGCCGGCACCCAGTAGTAGACGCTGCCGAGCGTGCCGACGGGGTCGGCGGAGCGCAGCGCCTGCAGCACGATCGCCAGCTTCGAGTTCTCACCGAACTCGCGCGCGAACTCGTTGCTCTCGGCCATCACCGCTCACCGCCCCGCTTGAGCGGCGGGTAGGGGTTCGGCGCGACATACCGCGGGGGCACGGTGTGCGACGGCCACGAGTTGGCCTGCTCGATCGCCTGATCGGCAGCCTGCCTGTATGGCTCGATGCGGTCGAGGATGTCCTCGACGGTGGCGTACTCGGGCTCTGGCTCGGGGGTGGGCCGGGCCATGTAGGCCGCGAGGCGAACGCTGCGGGCGTGGACGCGGCGCTTGGAGAGGTTCCAGCCCAGCATGATCAGGACGATGGCGGCCAGCCACGCCAGGAACACGATCAGCGTCCACTTCACGACGCACCGCCGAGCTTGCCGCTGCGCCAGAAGTTCGGGCGCTCTTTAGCCATCCACTTCGCCCAGACCTGCCGCTCGTACTCGTCAGCGACCGCGAAACACCGGAGCGCGAACTCGCTGACACCTTCGGGGCCGCCCTCGGCCAGTGCGCTGGCCACATACAGCGCCCACGAGTCGCGCCGCTCCACGATCACGTCATGCGGGAGCTTGCGACGCCGGTCCTTGCGGTACTGGGTCAGCACCGCCTGCCGGGCCCGCACGTCCACGCTCGGCCGCTCCACCGTGGGCGCGGTCATGGCCGGCTCGCTTCGTGGCTGCGGACCCAGCCGAGGATCAGGTCGCGTAGCTGCTGCTCTTCGGCTTCGGCCTGCAGCTCGGACCAGTGGTAGAGGCAGCCGGGCTGCGGCGGGATGTCGTCGTACAGGTCCGACGCGTGGCGGGGGTCGTGCAACCAGGTGTCGCGGCGGTGCATGTGGTCCACGGCGTCGTCGACGAACGCGTGGGTCTCGTCCTTGCCGGCGGCGCGGTACAGCCACCGGACCTCGATCCAGGCGTCCTCACCGTGGGCGGCGATGAACTTCTCGATCGACGCGGCGAGCTCGGAGTCCGGGTGCGGGCTCATCCACCAGGCGTTGGAACCTTCCGGCGCGATCGGTGTGACGGTCGCGGTCATGAGGACCGCCGGCGGTTGATGGCGCGGGAGCGGCGAGCGGTGCGGTTCTTCGCGCGGCGCCGTGCGACGGTCTCAGGGGAGACCGTGCCGCCGTACAGGTTGCGGGCCTTCTGCAGCGCGCCGAGCACGGCGCTCTGGACGCCGGACGGCCCGGACGGCGCGGCGGCGAGCATGCCGAGCGTCAGCATGCCGAGCAGCGGCAGCAACGTGGAGCCCGTGGTCTCGGCCGCGTAGTGACGCGGCTGGTAGGTCGTGGCGGGCCGGTCGACGACGGCGACGGCGCCGCGGTGCCAGCCGGGCTTACGGAGTACTCGGTTGATGACGCCTGCGGGCGGCCACGCGTTGATCACGGCCGTCACCTCGTTCGGGCGCACGTCGGTTTGGGTTACGGTTCTCATTGCCCCTCCTAGCGGGGGTGGTTGGTGGGCGTCCGGGGGCTTCCGGGCGCCCGCTCTACGTGCGGGTGATGCTGTTTCTCAGTGCTGGCGGGGACCGCCGGGGACGGTCAACCCGCCAGCACCGAGGTCTGCGGGGTGGCTACCACCACCAGTCGAGGAGCAGGGCCAGCAGAAGCAGCAAGAGCTTGCGCATCTGGATCACCCCCCGCCGCGGCGTCGACGGGACGGGCCAGCGGGACGGATCGCGCGCGGGTCGGCCGGGGTGTGGGTGTGCTGCTCGACGATCGCGGCGAGGTGCGCGTCGGAGAACTTCACCTTGCCCGCGATCCGGGTGTGCGGCAGTTCCTTGATGTGGTCCTGCAGCCAGTAGACGGACACGTCCAGGCCGTGGGCGGTGAGTTTCGCTGCAGCCTCGACGTAGCCGTGGAAGGTGGGGAGCTCGGTCACGGTCATCACTTGCTCGCTGGCTGCGGCGTGGGCCTGGGCCGCGGCGTGCCGGCGGGCTTGGAACCGCCCTTGGGTTGAGCCTTCGGCGTCTGCGGCCTAGTCGAGGAGCCGTTCTTGCGGCTCATCTCGACCAGCACCGACACCTTCTCGGCGCCGTGGAGCAGGCCGGCGCGGCTCTGTGAACTCATCTCGAACACCGGCACGCGGCGAGCTGGCGCCACCGTGGTGGGCTGCACGCGCCAGTCCTCGCGGCGATACACGGCGTCGTAGCCGGAGCCGGGGGTGCGGGTGCGGCGGGTGAGCTTGCCGCCGCCGGGCCGGGTCGTGTGGTGCTCGCCGTGGGAGCGGTCGTGGCGGGGCATCAGCCAACCTGCCTTTCCAGCTCGTCCCCGCAGAGCTCGGAGACGTTGGTGTCGAGGGCCTTGGCGATGCGTTCGAGGTCGTCCAGGCGGAACGGCACGGCGCCGGTGAGGCGCTTGGAGACCCAGTTCTGGCGCTCTCCCAGCCGTTCGGCCAGGTCGGTCTGTCGCAGACCGTGTCGGGCCAGGCGCTCTCGGATGGGGGTTGCGATCCTGGGTGGGATCCTCGATGCCATAGCGAGAGTCTATCCTTAATAGGGATGTGCTCGTCAATAGGGAGAGCCGGCGAGTTTTCCCTATCAGGGCTTGCCCTTCCCGGTTCGGGATATCTATGCTTCGGAGTGATGACCAGCGGTCGGCAGCGTCAAACGCCGGAGGCAGCGGCCCTCAACGCCGCCCTCGCGGCGTATTTGCGAGGCGTCATCGGCAGTCGGCAGATCCAGCAGAAGGCCATCGCCGACCGCTTCGGGTGGGCACAGAACTTTCTGTCGAAGCGGTTCAGCGGTGCGGTCCCGTGGGGTGTCGACGAGTTGGATTCCGTCTGCCGCTACCTCGACCTGGACATCAGAGCCGTCATGGAGACCGCCCGGCAGGCCGCACAAGAGGGCGACGAGCCGCAACGCAACGCCAGCTAAGCCCCGTGTTAAAGATCAACACCGGAGAGTAGCTGGCGCATCACGTTATAAGGGTGTTAGCTATCCCCACCTACAACTGCAAGGGGGGAAGTCATGCACTTAGTGCGTGCTGGCTACGAGCACCGTTGGGCAGGACCCATCGCGCTAGTGGTCGGCGTCGCCGTCATCACGGCAGGACTCGTGAGCAACGGCAAACCCGGAGCGGACATGCGCCTCGTCGGCGCTGTTCTGTTCCTCGCGGCATTCGTCGAGTGCCGCGCCCGGTCGATGATTCTGCACGGCCACGCAGAATCACACCGGATCGGATACCGGCGCGGACGTCACATCGCGCGCCCCGTTATCGTCCCGCTCCCTCGCAGGGACGACGAAGTAACCGTCGCAAGCAAGTAGCTCCCCCCGGAGTCGGGCGCAACCCCCGTAGAAGGTCAGCCACGCCCGACCCACCGTAACCAACGATTGACATGCCGTGTAGGACACGCTAAGAAAAGCATGTTTTGACATCCAAACGCTACAAGATCATTCCAATAGCGGCGTCTAACGGGCGCCGCGCGGTAACCCCTGCTCAACTCCGGGCATGGCAACAGCCACGGCGAGGCGGGTCGGGCGGCAAGTCCGCGCCGCCCGAGGCCGCGCCGGGCACACCACCATCGCCAGCTTCGCCAAAGCCGCCGGCGTCTCCGTCACCACGATCAGCAACCTCGAGCTCGGCGTGCGGGCCAACTTCAAGGACACCACCTTGGACGCGATCGACGCCGAACTCAGATGGCCCAAAGGCGAACTACGCCGGATGCTCGGCGGTAAACGCCCATCAGGGTTCCCCGAAGATCTACAGCAGCTCGTCGACCTGTGGCCCCGGATCGACCTCAAGACCCGGGCGACGCTGCTGCTCATCGCACGCGGCGCAGCCGACCAGTAACCCCGGGAGGGCGCTGGCGGCTGCATCCCGGAAGCGGCCCCGGCAGGGGCATTTGCTAGGAGCTCCGGTCTATCGCCCCCGATCGACCCGCGGTTCCTATCGCCCCTGCCGGGTGCCTCCACGGCGGCACTAGACACCGGTCACACACTGGCGCATGCTTCACCCCGCGCACGCGGCCCCGCGTGCACCGAGCCGCCCCGGGGGAAGCACCGATGGCCTTGTTCAAAAGCGATGAGGAACGCGCCGCGCGCGCCGAGCAGAAAGCAGCCGACGCCTACGCGTCCAGCCCACTCGGCCGGGCCGAGGCGGCCCACGAATCCGGCGACGGGTTCTTCCAGCTTGAGCTCGACATCAGCCACCTGACCGGCGCGTCGAGCGTCGGATCCTCCACCGGCCGGCTCAAACACACCGGTGGGCGCCCGGACCTGCTCGGGCAGATCGAGGACGTCGGCTGGCGTCTGGAACACGCCGGGTACGTGTTCGTCGAGACGGGCGCCACCACCACCAACCGGGCGCTCGGCTCCGGGCAGGGCATGGTCACGAAGGGTGTCGTGCGCGGCATCTACCTGTTCCGCCGCGTCTAAACGTCCTCGTCCAGCCAGGCGAGGCCCCGGTCGACGGCGGCGTTCACCGCGTCGTCGAGCTCGGGCATCATGTGCCCGTACCGGTCGATCGTCACCTGGATCGAGGCGTGGCCCAGCCGGCGGGAGATTACCGGCAGCGGCAGCCCTTCGGCGATCAGCTGCGACGCGTGGGAATGCCGCATGTCATGGACCCGGGGTTCCTTCGTCAGCGTCCCTTCGCAGGCGCACGGCGCCGGCACGAACCGGATCCGCCGGCCAGTGCCGCGCTGCGCAGCGGACCGGGCGGCGCGGGCCTCGTCGAACGCCTTGCGTTGCTCGTCGTGGTGCTCGTCGCAGACGCGGGCACGGCGGACTGCAGGCACCCACGCCGCGTCGTGGAACGTCGAGTTGAGCAGCTGCCCACCCTCCTTGGCCGGGAACACGTAGGCGTCGGCCTGACGGCCCCGCACGAGCGGACGCAGCGCGGCGGCGAGCTTCGGCGACAGCGGCAGGGTGCGCCTGGAGCGGCGCGTCTTCGGTTCACCGATCTCGTAGGTGCCGCCGTCTTGCCGTTTCCACGCCCGGACCACGGTCAGGGTGCGGCGCTTGCCGTCGAGGACCAGGTCCCCGACCCGCAGCGCGGTCGCCTCCCCGTAGCGCAGCCCGGTCGCCCACAGCAGCAGCGTGAGCGCTTTGTAGAAAGCCGGGATGTGCCGGTAGAACAGCTCGAACTCGTCTGGGGTGAGGAACACCATCTCCTCGACCCGCACCTCCGGCCGTGCGTTGAGCCGGGACGCGAACGGGTTGTGGTCGCAGACCGGGGGGCGGTGTGACATGCCGTCGGCGATGATCGAGGAGACGAGGCCGTGGATGTTGGAGATCGTCTTCGGGGCCAGCTCGGCGGCGACCATCTTGTCGAGCCAGTTGACGGCGTCCCGGGCGGTGACGCCGTCGACCGGTAGCGCCCCGAGGTGCGGGTAGACGTGGCGGCGGAGGTCGCGGCGGTAGTCGGCCCGGGTGCGGCCGGTGGCCTTCGTCCGGAGCGTGACCGCCTGCTCGGCCCAGTCGCGGAACGTGAGCCCGGCGCCGGTCTTCGCGGCGCCGGTGAACCCGTGGCCTTTCACCCATCCGTGGGGCCACTGGTTGCCGGACCCTTCGACGAGGTTACGGAACCGGTCGGCCTCCTCCGCGCTGAGGAACAGCTCGGTCTGACGGTCCCCGTTCTCACGCCAGATCACCCGCCACGACGGGCCTGTCGTCTTGTTCTCTCGCTTCTCCACGCTTGCCATCGGGGGACAGCATAGCCGGGGCCCAGTCCCCGCGTGTTCCCGCGAGGGCCGGGCCCGTGCTAGAGTCCCTGGATTATGGGACCTAAAGCGGTGGAGGTGGCGGGAATCGAACCCGCTGAAATCTCCCATGAACGCTGGACCGGAACGGCGCAGCCCCGGAAATACGGGGGGTTGCTCGGGTGGCGTCGGGCGGTGTCAGGCCTGCTCGGGCGTCCGTGTCCCCGCAGTCCCCGCGCAAACCCGACACCAGACTTGACGCAGGTTTTACGCTACGGGCAGATGCCAAAGCGTTCTCCATGGTTGCTCACCTACCAGGCCATCTGCTCGCGCCCCGCCGGCAGCTTGTGCCTCGCGCTCGCGTTCGCCGCAGTCGTGTTTGCCGCGCTGCCAGGCACCACAGTCGTCGGTCTCGGCGCAGCGGTCGCGGCCACATTCCTCGGAACCCTCTGCTGGGCGCGCGCCAACGCGAAGATCGCCGTCGGCGTCGCCATCATCGCCGCACTGATCGGCGTCCACGCGACCCAACATCCGGTCGACATCCAACAGGTCACCGTCGTCACCACACCGAGCGGGGCACGCTGATCATGGGCCTGATCTTCCGTAAGCGGGTCAAGGTCGGCGACAACACGGCGGTGAACGTGTCGCGCTCGGGCGCGTCGGTGTCGCGGCGGGTCGGCCGGGTCACGGTCAACTCGCGTGGCGGTGGCCGGGTGCGGATCTTGCCCGGCCTGTCGTTCCGGTTCGGTCGTCGCCGCTGACCCCGCAAGCACGACCCGACACACAGACGTAACCGCGTGCGGGATGTTCCCGCGCGCCCCCACCAAGGGAGAGGAACCCCAGTTGAAGCACAACCTCACACCGTCCCGCACTCTGCGGGGCCGGCTGATCGTCGGAGTACTCGCGGCGGCAGCCATCGCCGCGGTCACCCTCGGCGGTGTCGCCGCGTCGGCCGGGCCGAGCGACCCGACCTACCACTCGAACGGCTTAGGTTTTCACGCCTGCGTCAAGCGTGACGGTTCCAGCCGCCTGTACAACAACGCGATCTACCTGAACACGTCCGGCCACGCAACCTGCCCGGCCGGCTACGCCTGGTTCGCCTGGGACCAGAACGGCGGCGGCGTTGCCGGCCCGCAGGGTCCAGCCGGGCCGACCGGAGCGCAGGGCGACCCAGCCCCGGCCCCGACCGTGGCGTCGGTGGACGTCGCCGGCACGACCCTGCCGGCCATCGGCGGGTCCTGGACGGCGGGGCACGTGAACCTGGGCAGCAAGGACCTGGCCGCGGGCACCTACCTCGTGGCGGTGACGGGCGACTTCTATAAGGCCGCCCACACCGATGCCACGCCGGTGCTGCAGATCCAGGTCAACGGCCTTGCGCAGCAGGTGACGGCCTACACGGGCGCGTTCCCGGCGGACGCCGCTGAGGGTGTCGGCCTGGCCGCCGATGGCACCCCGAACGGGTTGGAGCAGACCGCGTCCGGCTACGCCACCATCGTTGTCCCGGCCGCCGGGGCGACCGCCGAACTCGACGCGTTCGGATACAACCCTGACCGCTCCGGTACCGGTGGCGGGGCGTTCGGTGTGATCACGCACGCCACGTTCACCAAGGTCGGCTAGGCACTGGTTCTGACCCCGGGCACGCAAAAAAGCCGCCCCATCCGACCAGGTGTGTGTGGTCGGATGGGGCGGCCTTTAGGTTGCGGCGCGGGCTAGTTGCGGAGCGTGATCCGCCAGTCGAAGATCGGCAGGTTCGGGGCGTCGACGAGCCGGCCGTACAGCAGCGATGTGCCCTGCTGGGGGCTCACCGGTTGGCCAGCGCCGAGGAGCAGCGTCCACCAGTAGCGGGTCATGTTCTTCGGCGCCTTCGGGGTGAGGCCGGCGAGCCATGTGTCGAGGAGCGGGTCGGCGCCTGGCACGACGTGGGTGCCTGCGGCGCCGCCGCCTGCGGGCAGGACATTCTTATCGAGCGCGAACTTCAACAGGTCACTCGACAGGTCTTCCACGGCGTCGATCGCGAACACGTAGGTGAGCACGGAGAGGGCCTCGTACACGGTGTGGGTACCCGCTCTCTACTCGGTGATGGTGGCGGCAGCTGCGCCGACGGACATCGGTGCGGCTGTGGGTCCGGCGGACGCGGGCACGACCGCGACAGCGGCCGCCATGGGGGTAACTGCCGGCCCGGCGAACGCGATCAGGTTCCGGCCGGGCGGCCCGACGGTGGCGACCGCGGTGAGGGTGCCGACGCCTTGCATGAGCGCGAGCGCCGCGATCTGGTCGATGCCGATGACGGTGAGCGCGCCGAGGCCCGACATGCCGATGCTGGTCACGCGGGTGACGGCAACGGCGGTGGCGAGCGTCCCGGCGCCCGTCATGGTCACGGCCGCGGTGTGGGTGATGCCTGGCGTGACGGAGAGGGTGCTCGAGCCGGTGAACGCGACTGCGGCAGGGATGATGTCGGCGCCAGTAACGGTGAGGGTGCCCGCCCCGGCCAGCGCGATCGAAGCGGTGACCGTTCCGGCGATCGCTGCGGAGAGAGTGCCAGCCCCGGCCATGGTGAGCAGGGCAGGGGTCGTGTCGGTTGCCGTGGCGGCGAGCGCACCCGAACCGGCCAGGGTGACGGTGGCCGGGACCGATCCACCGATCACTGCGGACAGGCTGCCCGACCCGGCGAGTGTGACCGTGCCTGGGATGGTGTCCGTCCCGGTGGCCGCCAGCGTGCCCGCGCCGGTCATCGGGACGGTGGCCGGGTGCGTGATCAGGGCCGTCGCGGCGAGCGTCCCCGCCCCGGCGAGCGTCACGCCGGCAGGGATCGTGTCGACCGTTGCTGCCGCGAGCGTGCTCGTCCCAGCCATGCTTACCGACGCGGGAATGGTGTCGGTTCCACCGGCGGCCAGCACGCCGGCTCCGGCCATCGTCACGGCCGCGGGGATCGTGTCGATTGGCGAGACGGCAGCGAGCGTTCCGTTGCCCGCCATGGTCGCGGTGGCTGAGTGTGTGATGGCGGATGTGGCACTGAGGGTCCCGGCGCCAGCCATCGTGACGACGCCCGGGATGGTGTCGACCGCGGCGATGCTCAGAGAGCCTGTGCCGGCCAGGACGACGGTCGCTGTGACGGTCCCGCCGGACGATGCTGCCTGAACCTCGATGCCGAGCAGCCACGACGTTTGCCCGGTCGGCGCGGTCAGGCCGATGGTTTGAGCGCCCGCCGATGCAGCGGTTTGGTAGGCGTAGTAGGCGACATACGCGCCGACTGCGTGCTGGTCGTCCAGACCGTCCTGGGTGGCGCTGGAACGGTAGGCGGCGGTTGCTGGGTCGTTCGCGGCCCAGTCGCCGTTCATCCACGACACGACAGAGTTGGCGGCGACGGTCGTAACGGTCCCGGATGGTGCTGACCCGCCGGCCGCGTTGCACACCGCCGGGGTGCCTGCGAGTTGCGCGCCGGCCCACTGCTCGACGGTCATGGAGTGCCTGCATGCCCCGGACGGCCCGGCGATCGACACCGTGGACGAGGTGCCGCCAGTGGTGACGGTGGCGTAGTAGATCACGTCGTAGGTGTTGCTGCCGACGATGTTCTCGCAGGCTTTCGTCCACGCCGAGAATGTGCTGCCGGTGGACGAGGGCGCCCCCAGCCTGCGTGTTGCCGCGCTGTCCTCGCTGCCGGCTTTGAGGATGATGACGTCCCCGGTGGCCGGGGTGAACGCGGGCGTGGTCAGCGTGGCGGTGTTGGCACCACCGGAAGATACGAACCACGAACCGGACAGGGTAGGCGCCACCGGGTCAGCCCTTCCCTCTTCAGTAGATGACGGGTTTCATCAGCAGGTCAGGGTCAGCCGGGGTGCCGTCGTCGTAGGTGTTCCCAGTGTGGGTGGTGAAGTGCGCTGCCGTACCGCCGGGCAGTTCGGCGGGGGCGACGTTCCAGCCGGCCTTGTCGAACACGTTGTTCGTGACGACGACGGGGCCTTTGACGTCCTTGTTTTCGAACCCGATGCCGTAGGCGGTCAACTGCCCGTTACGGGACACGGCATGGAACCGGTTCCGGTCGAAGGTGATGTCCCCGACCCCGGCAGCGTCGTTGGCGTAGTCCTGCACGAACACGTTCGCCGAGTTGCCGTGGGAGAAACTGTTACCTCGGATGAGGATGTGCCAGCCCTTCGAGATGAACATGTTCGACGAATGCGCCCCGGAGAACCACGAGTTCGTTGAATAGCGCCAGACGTCGTCGCCCATCGGGAAGTCGTGCCAGTAGTTGTCGAGCACATCTGTGTTGCCGTTCAGCTCGACGGCGCGGGTGAAGTGGTAGATGTTGGTGCGTTGAATCGTGTTCTTGTGCCCGTCGTCAGGGCCGGACCACACCCCGGCGGCGTAGGAGAACTTCGCCGGGTCACCGATCTCGCAGTCCTCGATCACGATGTCACCGTCGAGTAGCCGCAGCACCCAATCGTTCCTGCCGATGCCCCGGATTTTGCAGTTCCGGACGATCACCCACGGCGCCGACACATCCAGCCCACCGGAGATGTCCTTGCCCTCATAGACGAGAGGGCTGGCTTGCGTGCCGCCGACGCTGACGGTGACGTCCCCGGTGATGGCGGTGAGCGCCACTCCGGGGCGTACCCCCGTGGTGGATGCGTCCGGCCATCCGGTGGCCGCGGCGACATCGATGGTGACTTGGGGGTGGAACGTCTGGCCGTCGACGACGACTGCACCGGTGAAGGTGCGTGCGGTCATGCCGCGGTCGCGCGCCACACGGCGGGGTTGCCTGAGTCCTGCGTCGCTGGCGCGATACCGTCTGCGGCGGGCTGCCCGAACGATTCCACATGGTCGATCTGCAGGGAACCGGTCGCTGCGGGGAATGTGACCCCGTCGACCGTGACCGTCCCAGAGAACGACACGGTGTGCGAGTCGGCACCGGCCAGGGCGTAGGTCAGGACGATCGTCTCTCCGGCGACGTAGGACGGCTTGTCAGCGGTGAGGGTTGCGGAAACAGTCATGGTCAGGCTCCCTTGTTAGATTTCGTTGCCGGTGAAGTTGTCGATCGGGATCACGCAGGTGTCGCCGAGGTTCACCGTCTTCGCGAGCGACGGGGTGCCCTTGAAGTTCATCGGCTTCGGCGTGCCCGTCGAGTCAGCGGTGTATACGTCGGCCCAGGTCGTTGCCGGGCAGTTCGTGAACGTCGCCGCAGCCGCGTTTGTCTTCGACTGGGCCGATGCGCCGGTTGTGGCGAACACTGGCCCGGTCGCGAGACTCAGCCGCGCATAGGTGGAGCCGCCGGCGTTGACGAACTCCGTTCCCGGTGTCGCCGCTACCGACAGCGTCGACGTGAGGACAACCATGATCGGGTAGGTGTAGGACGTGCCACCGAGCCGGACGATGCTGGTCGTGCCGGCGGTGTAGCCGGCTGCGGCCCACCCCCCGTACTCCATGTCCAGGATGTCGTTGGCGTAGGTCGTGAACTTGGACATCAGCCCTCCTCGTGCATGGTGAGGATGTGGGCGCGGAGCTCGTGACCGCGTAGGCCGCCTTCGCAGGCCGCGAACACGGCCGCGGTGACGTCGGCGCTGACCGAGTGGGCGCCAGCGAGGATCTCAGCCTTGACCGGTGCCGGGGTGCAGTCGTGGTGCCACGTCCGCCCCCCGTAATGCACCTTCGGGTGGTCGTCGAACTGGCCGCATTGCTCGCAGCCCGTGGGGATCGATGGCATCGGACGTGCTCCTATCCAGGATGGTCGCCGCTCACGCGGCAGGTTGACGTAACGGAGCGGGGGGTGGCGCGGCTGGTTAGCCGCGCCACCATTTGAGCCACAGATGCGGGCCGAGCCAGCCCACGAGCCCGAGGTAGGCGACGAGGGTGAAGAACCACAGCACCGAGTGGGCGCCGAGAGGCTCGCCGTCTTGGACGCGGAGCTGCGTCCACACCCAGTAGGAGAGGCTGTTCTCCCAGTTCGTGGCCAGCGCGTAAATCTCCGGGCCCAGGATGATCAGCAGGACGGCGAGCAGCGCGAACGGCCAGTAGTGCCGGCCCCAGGTCACTTCAGCGCGGTCAGGTCGTTGAGGAGCGCGGCGGTGGCGAACCCGGACGGCGACGTGCCGTCGGTTTTGATCCAGTCCGGGGACAGCACCGCGTAGGCCTCGTCGACGTAGGCGTGGTAGGCGGCCCACGTCATCCGGTACAGCCGGCCCCACGAGATCAGGGTCAGGTACTGGTCGTCGTAGCCGACGAACACGATCGCGTGGCCGCCGACGATCTCACCGTCCGCGCCGGTGGCGACGTCCCACACGTCGGGGGCCTGCTCCCACGCGGCGGGGACGGCGGTGCCGATGTAGGCGAACCCGAACAGGCTGATCGCCTGCTTGAGATGGGTCACGTTGGTTTCGTCGAGCTTCGTGTACCCGGCGATCGAATGCCCGTCGAACCCCTGCTTGCGCCACCGGTTCAACACGTCGAGCTCGACCGCGCCGTTGTCGTTGGCGCCCGTGACCGGATTGTATCCCGACACCGCTTCGTAGGCGGCGAGGATCACGGAATCGGCGACGGTGACCAGGGTCGACGCGAGGGAGGTGAGGACCTGGATGGCGTGCCCGACAGCGGCGCAGGTGCAGTCACCGAGCCGGTCGTTGAGCATGTACCCGAGCCAGTCGGGGAGCTTCGACGTCCACGACACTGCTGCGGCCGGTTCGGGGAGGTCGCCTGCGTAGTGGTGGAACCAGAGGGTGCGTGGGTCGAGGCGCGGGGCGAGCTTCCCGAACCGCAGTGGGCCGCCGCGGCCGCGGCGGTCGACGAGCTGCAGCTTCACCCGGGCCGGCACGAGGCGGCGCAGCGCGGCGAACCCGCCGAACCACGACCGGGCGACCGACCCGACCAGCGCGAGGACCGCCGAGTAGCCGGCGAGCGTCGCCTTCTGGTAGATGGCGAGGTCGCGGATGTGGGCCAGGTCGAGCCCGGACGCGATGATCGACGCGACGAACGCGGCGACGAACACGCCGGCGACGGCCTTGCCGGCGTTGAGGACCTGCTGCTTGGACAGCTTGGGCAACTTCACTCCGACCCTCCAGGGGTGTACGTGGGCGTGCGGGAAGGACCGGCACCCCGGGGCGGGGGACGGTCGGCAGGGGATGGTGCTGCTATGCGGTGAGGTCGCCCGCGGTGGGCGCGCCGGCCGGGTGGTGCCGGTGGCAGACGTGCCAGGTGGTGCCCTCGACCTGCTGCCGGGCGATACGCCAGCAGCGGCGCACATGGCATTGGTGGCGGCGGTAGATACCGGCCATGCCGCCGAGGATGGCGAGCTCGCCGAGGTCGGAGCCGGCGCCGGACCACCACGCGTAGGCGCGCCCCGACGGGTCGTTGAGGCCGAGGAGCTGCGCGAGCCAGTGCATCACTGCCCGCTCGAGTCGCACACGACCCACGTCTCGCCGGGTGATTGGAGTGGTTGCGGGGTGACGGTGACCTGCGTGTAGCCGGTCGGGCAGGCGGGGCCGGTCGGTCCTGCCGGGCCGGTGGGGCCGGTCGCGCCGTCGCTGCCGGCCGGGCCGGTCGCGCCGGGTGACCCGGACGCACCGACGGGGCCGATGCAGTCGTTGTGCGACGTGCACCAGTCGGCCATGCCCTGATCGGCCTGGGCCTGCGTGAGGTCCTGCCCGGCCGGCCCGGACGGCCCGGGTGAGGGGGTGATGTGCGCGACCTGCTGCACGATGAACGCGCGCAGCGCCTGATAGTCGACGACCGCGGCCTTACCCGCCGGCGGGGGATGCAGCCGGAAGTAGCGTGCCGCGGCGGCGTCGAGCATCGCGTTCGTGATCACCGGGGCCGGGGTCGGTGCCGTGACGGTTTTGGTGACGGTCGGGACCGGGCCGGGCGGCGGGATCGACACCGTCTTACCGCCGAGATGCTTGATCTCCTCGTTGGCCTGGTTCGCGGCGATGCACGGGCCGCGCTGGTCGTTCGGCTGGCACGCCCGTTTCGCTGCGCTGCTCGCCGTGTCGCCGGTGTGGATCGCGACGATGAGCGCGGCGGCCGCTACGACACACGCCGCGAGGAACGCCGCGAACAGCACAGCCACGACCCGGCGCTGCGGCCGCGTCCAGCCCGGCGGCAGCCCGGCGGTGATGTCGTCGGCGAGTTGGTTCAGATCGTGGTCAGTCACTGTGCCGGCCTCCGTCTGCAGGATCGGCTGATGCTGCGGCTGCGGCTGGGGTTGAGCCGGATGGTGCGGGGTACGCGGGGGCGGGTATGGCCCGGCCGACTCGGCGGAGTTCGTCGGCGAGCTGGTCGGCCCGGGTCCGCCAGTAGTCGCGGTCGGCGACGATCGGTGCTTCGGCGTCCAGAACGGCCTGCCGCGTCGCCTCGGCCTGCTGCTGCGCCTGCTCACGGGCGTCCTTGCGGATCGACAGGCCGACCGGCACGACGACGCCGAGGAACGCGATGAGGACGCCGACGAGCGCGATCCATTCCGCAGCGGTCACGGCTGCCTCCCGTTGGGCACTTCATTCACCCGTCACCTCGGCTCCGTCCCTGCCCCTGGTGGGGGCGCACGCGTCCTACTTGGCGGCGAGGGTGACGTGCGCCGCGATCTGCTGCGCGAGCTCGAGCGGGAGGCCGCCGGCCATGAGGTCGTCGGCGAGGCCTTGGACGTCGACCTGGCCGGTCTGCAACTTCCCGACCGTGGTCTGCACGGCGGTGACCTGGCCGACGAGGTCGCCGAGCTTCGCGGTCAGGGTGTTGAGCTTGCTGTCGGCGGCCTGGTCGAGGGACAGGTCGGAGACGATCCGGTTGATGGTGCCGGAGAGGTTGCCCGCGACCTGCGCTTCGATCGCGAGCGCTGCGTGGTTGGCGGCGGAGCCTGCGTGGGCGTCGAACGCAGCCCAGTCGGCGGCGCTCCACTGGCTTGGACTCGTCACGTTGTCTCCTTCGAAGAGTGCTTGCAGGTCGGCGACGCTGTTCACGCGGATGGCGTTGGCGTCGCAGGTGTGCTGGCCGGCGATGGTCGCCGACGACGTGTATTGCAGGATCGTGGGCGTGATGCCGTCGTAGGCGCCCCACTGCGACGCGCCGTCGCCCGGGTAGAGGGTCTTGAAGTCGCCGCTGCCGCCGACGTAGGACGACGCCCACAACAGCTGGTAACGCAGCCCGGCGAGGCCACCGGACGCGGCGAGAGCAGCCTCAGCGGCGGGCACACGCCACGTGCCGGTCGGCTCGTGGTAGCTGGCGTCGAGGACGGCGCCGCGGCCACCAGTTGCCGCGGGCGCGGGGAGGTCGGACCGCAGCCCGCGGGGCTTGCCGCCGTAGAGCCAGTGCGGCGCATACACCGCGACCCGTTTCGGTGAGCAGCCGGTGCGGGCGACGATCCGGTCGCCGCAGGCGTTGATGTCCGCGACGGTGGGGTGGCTGCCGGCGGACGTGGTTTCGGCGTCGATCTGCCAAATCCAGCACGGATGATCACGCCACCACGAGGCGAACTCCTCCACGGCCGCGAGCCAAAAGTCGGCTTGCGCGGCAGCGTTGCCGGGCCACAGGAAGTGGTACGTGCCGAGCACCGGGAACCCGACCGGCCGGGCCTCGATCATCGTCGAGGACAGGACCTCGTCGACGTAGCTGGTGCCTTCGGTGGCCTTGTAGGTGAACAGGTCGATGCCGGCCGCGTGCTCGGCGGCGAGGTTCAGGGCGCCGCGGCCCCAGTCGTAGTGGGACGCGTCGTGGCCGTAGCGGGGCATTGGATCCGTCCTTAGCTGTGGACCCAGGTGACGGCCATCTGGGTTTGCCGCGAGCCGGTCGTGAGCGACAACGCCCCGGCGGAGCTTTGGAAGATCAGCAGGTCGAGGCCGTCACCGGCGTTGAGGAACATGTAGTCGTCGATGTCGGCGGTGAGGCCGCCGCTGCCGTTGTTGTTGTTCGGGGTGTCGGCACGGCCGACGTTCGTGGTGGATCCGTTCAGCGCCCAGCCGAGGATGTAACGGCTCGCTGTGGTTGCGTTGTTCGGCCACCCGACGCGGGCTTCGAGCCGGTACCAGCCGGGGACCTGCGCGGTGTACCGGTAGTTGTTGGTGGTCGTCGAGTGGCCGTTGTAGGTGTCGACCAGGTTGGTGTCGATCGAGCAGTGGAACGTGCTCCCGGACGCGACTGACTGCGACGTGGACTGGTAGCCGACGAAGAACGGCCGGCCGGCGAGGAAGGTGACCGCATCACGCACATTGGTGTTGAGCAGCGCTGCGGAGACGAGGTCGTTGACTGACCACGTCCTGGGGCTGGGTACGGGCAGCGGCACGAAGCCTCCTCACAGGGGTGCAGCGGGTGGGGCGGGTGGGGCGGCTCAGTAGCCGAGGATGGTGGAGACGCCGAGCGTCGCGTGCGCGTCGAGCTGGTTCGCGGGGGTGAGCAGCGGCGTGAGTTGCGCGAGGGTGTAGATGTTCGCGGCACCGCCGATGTCCTGCAGCGTCGCGCCGATGGCGTGCGCGTGCCGGAACCCGGTGCCGGTGGCGAGGGTGACGACGTCGGTGCACAGCCCGATCCCGAACACGGCTGACGTGTAGCCCGGGCTGTTGGGGGTGACGGCGTTGATCTGCACGTATTCGGCGTTGGCGGTGCCCCAGTCGATGACCCACGTCGCGTACCCGTCGGAGCCGGAAATGTTGGCCTGGATCGGGTTGGTCGCTGCATCCGCGAGCGGGTTGCACGTCATCGACGTCGCGGCCGCGGTGACCGCGTTCTTCAACGTCATGCGGGTCGACCCGGCGACCTCATATTGCAGGCCGGTCGCTGAGGAGATCTCCAGGGAGCAGACCGCGCCGACCTGGTCGGTCATGTTCCAGGTGATTTTCTCCACGAACCCGAGGAACGACAGGGCCGGGGCGTTCGGTGGGCGGCGCATCACCTGGGCCAGCGACCCGAGCTCGAGGGCGAGCAGCGTCGGCCACGCGGCGGGGTTGGCTGCGAGGTCGATGCTGATGGTTTGCAGCCGCTGCGCCGGGTTGCGGTACCGGTCGACGAGGAACGTCGCGGCGTCGAACAGCTCGTTGCCGTCGAGGGTGTTGACGTCACGCTGCAGCTGCACATCGCCGTAGGTGGTGATCGAGGGCTGGTCGATGACGCGGGTCGGGACACCAGTGGAGGTTTGGTTGATCGACGCGTCGTTGCCGAGGCGGGTGACGTCGTAGCCGAAGCTGGCGGTTGTGTAAGGGATTTCCCCGCCGGCGGTGTTCTCACCGAACGTCGCGGCCGGGACGGTCAGGTTGTATCGGGCCCGTCGGGCTTTGAACGTGACCGTGCCGTCTTTGGCGACGAAATGGTTGCCGTTCTCGGTGGTGACGACGTTCTGCCCGGCGGTGACGACGTCAGTGCCCTGGTCGGCGGCGGCCGCGAGGAGGTCCACAGCCGGGCCGTAGGCGTTCGTCTCCCCCGTCGTCCAGGTGTCCTCAGATTGCGGGCCGACCCATTGCGCCCAGCGCAGGATGTCCTGGTAGCGGGTCCCGGACGATGCGACACCGCGCCCGGACCCGCCGTACCGGAACGCGGAGTAGATCGCCGTCCACTGCGCGTTGGTGATGGCGTAGGGCAGTTCGGCGGCGAGGGCGAGGTCGCCGATGAACCCGTTGTAGGCGGTGCCGCTGCCGAGGAGCACTTCGCCGCCGAGGAGGTCCGCGCCGCCGGTGAGCACCGGGCGCATGTCGCTGGCCGTGGTGTACGTGTTCGTCGGGCCGCTGTCCAGCCACGTGGTCAGCGACTTGCCGTCCGAGCTCATGCTGATCCCGACCAGATGCCAGCCGCCGTCGGCCATGCTGGTCGCTGTGATGAAGTTCGACAGGACCACCGAGCCGTTCTTGGCGACCGTCACCGCGAGGACCCCGGACGCGAACCCCGTGGTGATCCCGATCGCGTTGAGACCAGGCTGATCGGAGGCGAACCACAGGGCGAAGTCGTTGGTGCTCGGCGCGGCGGGCATCCGGAACGCGAACAGCCGCGTCCACGCGGCCCCGGTCGGCGGCCCGACCGGGGCCTGCGCCGACGCCGCCATGTTGATCGTCGCCGCGGACAGCCCCGCCGGGTCGTTGGAGAAGGTCACGACCGGGCCACCGATGCCCTGCGGCAGGAACCCCGACGCTGCACGCGACGCGGTCGACTGCAGACTGCTGCCCGCCGTGACCTGGGCAGGGTTCGCGGCAGCCGACAGCAGAACACCGGCGTTGGGTCGGTTCGCCGTGAGGTCAGCGAATACGACAGTGTCGGTGGCTTCGTCGAGCGGGTAGAAAAACGACGGCCCCAACGCCAGCAACTCCATATACGCCGGCGACTTCAGGTTGCGTTGCGACAGGTACCCGAACGCGTCGACACACCGCAAGCTGGAGACACCGTAGTTGCCGTTGTCGAGCCACGTCTGCGGCCATTCGAGGACGAAGTCGGTGATCAGCGGGAACCAGATCGACGGCTGCGCGTAGGCCGACGGGGTCGAGCCGAGCTCGATCTGGAACTGCGACGCGCGGACCGTCGACGTGGAGGCGGGGCTGGTGGTGTTCCAGAGGATCAGCACGCCGCCGGCCGTGTTCGCTGGCGCGGTCGAGGTCACCGTCAACGTCTGATCGGCGCCGGTCAAAGTGACCGCGGCGCCGGAGGTGAACCCGACCTGGGTGTGCCCGTCGACGCCGATCCACTGGATCGAGAGCTGCATCTGGATCGCGACGCCCGCGGTGAACCGGGCCCGGACCTGCCCCGTGTGCGCCTGCCCCGGCGTGGCCGACCATGCGCCGAGGAAGATCTCGCGGCCGTGGACGCCGGGGCTGGCCGGGAAGGCGAGCTGGTAGTCGTTGTAGCTGCCGGTGTCCGCGACCGTGGTCGCGAAGCCTCCAGCGTTGGTGTAGACCGACGGCGGCAGCGTCGCGCCCAAAGCCAGCGGCGACCCGCCCGGCGTATCGGGTGCGAGCCCGGAGGTGGCCTGCGAGGGCAGCAGCAGGTTCACTGTCGGCGGGTACTGGGCGCGGCGACGGTGCGCCCGGTACGGGATCACCTGCGGCCAGAACGGCGAGGATGCGTTGTCCGGGTCGAACGCGCCGTCAGTGTTACGCAGCATGACTGTGGACTCGCCGGTCTGGACCTGGTCGAGCTCGTAGAGCCGGCCCCGATCCGACGTCGTCGCGCCTTCGGTGCGGCCAATCACCGAGCACCACAGGTCGGTGGCGAGCCCCGGCGGCGTGTTCGGGCCGGACGGGAACGAGATCGCCTCATCGATCACAGGCCACTGCGGGTTCTGCACCACAGCGGGCCCCTTTCCTATGCGTAGACGCCGGCGGCGACGAGGTTCTTCAACGTGGCTTTGACCGGCGAGTACCCGCCGGACGCCCCGACGTCGGCGGTGTTGGCGTCCGCAGTCCACGCGACGGCGAGCTCGACCCACGAGCCGCTGTAGGTGCGGGCGACGTTGGTGAACGTCACGGTCGAGCAGTGCAGCTTGATCTGCTGCAAGCCGGTACCGGCGCCTTGCTGGTAGTTGATGTCGACGGAGGTGACGGTGCCGTTGACGTACTGCTGCCGGTACGTGTCGCTGGCCATGACGATCGTCATGGCCCCGGCGACGGACAGCGGCCCCGAGCGTTGCAGCCACGGCGCGCGGGCGCCGTCGACGTTGCGTTTCGCCGTGACCGTGCGGGCGAGGGTGACGTCGAGGGATTCGACCCTGGTATCGGTGGCGCCGCCGAGCTGCACGACGCCGCGCCACCCCGCGAACTGCGACAGCGCGGTGTAGGCCGCGGCCGGGGTGGTGGCGGCGGCTGCAGCTTGGCTGTGCACCTGCCCCGCCCACGTCAGCGCACCGTCAGCGGTGGCCGACAGGGTGAGCGACGCGAACTTCGAACCGGCCCAGGCGAGCGCACCCACCGGATCCGACGTCGTGACCGTGTACGACGGCGGCTGCTGCTCGCCGGAGTTCAACGCCGCCATGGTGTGCGTCGTCGGGTTCGACCCGGCCGAGGTCACATCGCCGAGGACCCCGGCCAGCGCGAAGCCGATGGTGTCGGCGAACACCGGGCCGGCCAACGCGACCGCGCCCTCGAGCGGGCCGGGTTGGTGGCCGTAGGAGTCGACCGCGGAGGAACGCCACCCGGTGTCGGGGATCGGGGTGTGGACGTCACCCGGTGCGGGCGGCGCGACGGGCAGGTACATCACCGGGACGGTCGCGGTGCCGTAGGCGGGTTCTTTCGCGATGCCGACGACGACCAGCCCGGACGGGTAGGTCATGACCGCCGGTAAGGCTGGTAGGTCTGCGACCGGAACGTGCCCATCTGCAGAAGCTGCGCCTGGATCGACTTCGTCAGGTCGCGCTCGGCGGTGACGTTGCCCTGCACCGTGACCTGCACATACACGTCGCCGCTGCCGCCGCCGGACATGGCTGCGGTGGCGCCGCCCGGGGTGAGACCTCCTCCGGCTCCGCCGCCGCCGCTGGTCATGAACACGTTCTTGAGGACGTTGTTAGCGATCGGCTGGGTGCCGGCTTGCATCGCGTTCGACACCACATACTCGCCGCCGTGGACGATTGCGAGCATCGGCGAGCCCTTCCCGCCGGGGACGATGCCGCCGTCTTCGAACCCCATCCAGCCGGCGACCTTCCCTGCCGCGCCGCCGATCTTCTTGAGGACCCCGCCGACCTTGCCGACGCCGTTGGCGACCGCGTCGATGGCTTTGGTGATCGCGTCGACGATCGGCTTGATGACGTTCCAGCAGGCCCGCACGACGTCAGCGATCCACCCGAAGATCGTGTGGAAAAAGTTGTACAGGCCCTGCGCGGCGGTCTGCAGCGGCTTGAACAGATATTTACCGAACCAGCCGAAGATCGTCGAGATGACGTTGTACGCGGTGCGGGTGGTGACCGCGATCGCTGTCCAGATCGCGCGCCACGTGTCCCGCAGGATCGTGACCTCCCTGCGGATCAGCCACAGCCCGGCGGTGACGATCGCGGAAAAGATCGGGCGCAGCACCGCCCACGTGCCGCGGGCGGTCGCCGTGACCGCGCCCCACACCGCCCGCCACACCGTTTCCAGGGCGAGGATGTCGGCGCGGAGCATCCACAGCCCGACCTTCACGATCGCGTCGAACACCGGTTTGATCACCGACCACACCCACTTCGTGGCGGCGGCGATGCCTTGGGTGAAACCCGTCCAGTGCTTGACGATCACACCGATCGCGGTGCCGAGGGGGCCGAGGAGGAACGTGAGGATCAGCGTCAGGTGGTTCTTCACGAACCCGACGACGTCACCGACGATCCGCTTGATCCCGTTCCACACCGTGGACCAGTGCTTGAACAGTTCGTAGGCGCCGAACGCCAGCGCCGCGAGGAGCAGCAGGATCGCGCCGCCGGCGAGGAGCATCACGGCGTTCGCGGCGACCCACGCGGCGGCTGTGGAGGCGGCTGAGGCGATGTTCGCGGCCGCCACGCTGACGGCTTCGGCGATGGAGGTGGCGGCCCAGATCGCGCCCTTCACGAGCGCCTTCGCGAGGGATGCGGTTTGGATCGCGACCCACCGGATCGCCGCGGCCGCGCCGCGGGAGAACGACGCCTCCTGGGTGGCGGCGAACTTCTGACCGAGGGCGATCATCTTCACGAAGTTGATGACCGAGGTGGCGCCGGCGATGGCCATCTTCGCGATCCACGCGGTGATCGCCAGCACCAGCGCCCCGCCGATCACCCCGGCCAGGGCGAGCGCGACCGTCTTGTGCTTACCGAGCCACGTGATCCACGACGCGCCGATCTTCAACGCGGCGGACACCTTCGGGATCAGCCACGTGCCGATGCGGATCGAGATCACTTCGATGGCCTGCTTGGCCTGCGCGAGCTGCACCGACAGGTTCTTCTGGGTTTGCGCCCACGACGACACGTCCTTGCCGGTCTTCTGCCCGGCAGCACCCACCTCGGCGGTCGCCTTCTTGAAGTAGGTCATGTTTTCCCCGCCGAGCATGAGCGCGGTGTTCATGCCGGTCGCGCCGCCCATGACCTTGTTCAGCTGGCCGGCGAACGTCTGCGCGGCAGGCGACCCGGACTTGAGGAGGTCGTTGAAGCCGCGGGACTGGTTGACGGTGCCGGCGAACTGCTGCGCGAGTTGCCGCTGCTCCACGCTCATGCCCTTGAGCTCGGAGCGCCACTTCGTCTGGGTGACGGTGCCGTCGAGGTAGCCCTTCGCGATCTGCTGCAGCGACGTAGGCATCTTCGACAGTTCGGTCTGGGCGTCCGCCGCGGCGGCCTGCGACTTCTTGAACGTGTCGACCACGACCAGCCCGGACGGCCCCATCTTCGCCTTGATCGCGTTGGTGACCAGGTCGATCGTGCCGGTCAGGCCACGCTTACCGAGGTTCTTCGACACGTCGGTGACGTTGAGGCCGAGCTGCTGCATCGCCTTCATAGCGACCTGGTTGGGGGCCTGCAGGGAGCGGATGGTGTTCGCGAGTTCCTGCGTGGCTTCCTCCGCCGAGGTGCCGTGCTGGGTGAGGGTGGCGATCGCGCCACCGACCTGCGCGAACGAGATCCCGGCCGCCGACGCAACCGGCAGCACCGACGCGAGCGACCCGGCGTAGGACTGCATCGACGTCTTCGCCATACCAGCCCCGGCGATCAGCATGTTCTCCGCCGACGTCGCCTGGGTGGCCGACATGTGGTAGCTCATCATGATCGACGTCAGCGCGTTCGTGGCGGTGCCGAGGTCGACGTTCTCCGCCTTCGCGCCCTCCGCCGCCGCGCGGAGCACCTTCAGGCCGTCGGCGCCACGGATCCCGGCCTTCTCGATCGTGTACATGCCCTCAGCGAGCTGATCAGTCGAGGTACCCGTCGCCGACGCCAGGGACAGCACGCCGTTGGAGACGGTCTTCATGTTCGCCGCGGACTCCCCGCCGGCGGTCTGCAGCAGCGTCATCGACGACTGGAACTTCGACGCCATCTTGACCGACTCGTACCCGACGGCGACCGCGCCGGTGGCGATGCCGAGGAACGCGGCCTTCCCGACCGCAGCGGTCTTGTTGAACGCCCGCCCGGCCCGGCCGGTCGACGTCTCAGCGCCGGCCGCCATCTTCGCGTTCGACGCTTCGACCTTCGCGTTCTCCGCGTAGACGGATCCGTAGCGGGCGCGCATCTCTTGGATCAGAGGGGGCAGCATGGTCGACACGACGGCCCCCTTCCGGGCTCAGAGCTTCAGGAATTTCCGCCAGTGCGCGGCGCCGATCTCCGGCAGCTTCGACGCGATCCCCTCCGCGGCGGGGGTGAAGAACGCGTACCCGTACTCGAGCTCGACCCGCCGCGAATACGCGGTCGACGGGCCGACGCGGGTGCCCCACTCGCCGAGCCCGTACCGGGTCAGCGGGTCATGGCGGATCGAACGCCGCAACGTGCCGGTGACGACGTTCGGGATCGGGTGCCCGTTCTGGAACGCCGGGACGTGCGGCTCGCCCTTCTTGTGGGCGCCGCCGAAGTTGTGTTTCGCCGCCGTCTCCAGCAGCTTCGCCGCGTCCAGGACCGTCGCCCGGGCGGCGAGGTCAGCTTCCGCGCTGACCTTGTGCAGGGCCGCCGTCAGTTCCTTGAGGCCGAGAACGGGCATGCTGCGCCTCCTCCCGGATCTGGTGGATGCGCAGCGTCCACTCCACGACCGTGGGCGGCTCGTCCAAGTACTGATCCCAGGTCATCGGCACGATCTGCCGGTACCGGTACTGCCGTTCCATAGCCGCAGTGGCCGGGTCGACGTATTCGCGTGACCCGGGCTTGGCCTGATAAGCGCGGCGCAATCTCCTCAGGCCAAAGAAGGGAGAGAGAAGTCCGGCTCGACGTCATCGTCGGTCGGCAGGGCGCTGTCGGCGGTGAACCCGCCGTCACCGACCTCCGCGTTGATCTTCGCCGCCTCGGTGCGGAGCGCGTCGTACAGCGGGCCGGGCAGGTCGAGGATCGCGTCCGGCGACTCCGGCAGCGGCAGGTCGAGCGTCCACGACTCGAGCAGCATCCACGTCACCGCGTCGTTGAGCATCGACAGCAGCTCGATCTGCTTGGCGGACAGGTCAACGGCCGGCCCGGCGAACAGCGGCGTCCCGTCTTCCTTCAGGTCCTCGGTGCGGTCTTCGAGGACCTCGCCGTCGACGAGGATCCGGGCAGCGGCCGGCAACGCCCCGAACACCTGCCCGATGCGGGCGCCGATCAGTTCGACCGGGCGCTTGCGGCGCGCGGTCAACTCCTCCGGCGAGGAACGGAACGTGGCTTTGCCACCGGGGATCTCGACGGTGATCGACATACGGATGTGCTCCTTAGAAGGCTGTTGCGGCGGCGTTGAGGAAGACGACTTGCCCGGGTGACTGCTTGGAGTCCAGGGCGTCGGTGGCGTTCATCAGCGCCTTGACCGTCGCGGACACCTCCATCCAGTCACCGGATCCCTGCGGCGACGCGTCGTCGTAGGCGACAACGGAGTGCTGCAGGGTCAGTGAGTGCACGGCGTCACCGACGGGCGCCAGCTTCACCGTCAGCGGCGGCTGGACGTTGGTGAGGTAGTCGACGAGGTTCACGTCGGTCGACCCCTGGTAGACGGCCGTGAGCGACCCGGCGACGGAGAACGCGCCGGAGTAGATCGCCAGCGGCGACTGGGTGTTGTTCATCGTGTTCAGGGCCTTGGTGTCGCGCTTGTACTCCAGCGACACCTCGGAGAACGCCGACGTCGCGGCCCCGCCGATGGTGATGATCGAGTTCCAGGCGGGCATCGGCTTCGCGGTGGTCGGCGTGTTCGTCGGGATCGTGATCGGCGTGGCCGGCATCCCGTTCCACGTGATCTCCATCGTGTCGAGCTCGTCGACCTTCACGTCGAGCTTATTCGTGACGATCATGCAGCCGGGCATCTGCCAGGACTTCCCGGCCGCGTCGGTATAGAACAGGGTGTACGACGGTGGCTGCGCCCCGTTCGTGCCGGACCCGTTGTACAGCGACGTCTTGTGGGTCCACGGGTCCGAGGATCCGGTGATGGTGTCGGGCCCGCCGAACGTCGCGATCAGATGCTGGTAGACCGAGTCCATGTACATGTACGTCTTGTACGTGAGTTCGTCGTAACGCATCCCGGCGACCTGCTGGTAGTCCATGCCCATCAGGCCACGCGTCGCCTGGTCGGTCAGCGGGTTGATCTTCGGCGACCACTTCGGCGAGTCGACCGGGATCCAGAACGTCGGAGCCGAGATCGCCGTGCCGTAGGTGACTTCCTTGGCCGCGCCGACCCACTGCAGGTTCGACGGGTAGTAGTTCGTGGTGGGCATGGCGGGCTCCTCCTGGAGACGCGACAAGGACCCCGCCCGTGGGCGGGTTGTGCAGGTGGGCTGTGGCTATTCGGCGGGTGGCTGCTCGCCGCTCGGCGCGGCGTCTGCGGGCGGCTGGGCGTCTCCGCTGGTGTCGTCGGTCTGCGGGCGGCCGCGGCGTGGCCGCTTCGCCTTCGGCGTCGCCTCGTCGCTCTCCTCGGCATCCGCCTCGGTTGCGGCGCGTTCGACGCCGAACTCGGCCGTGCGCGCGGCCACAGCCTCGGCCCACTGCTCGTCGTCGAGGTCCTCGAGCCAGGCGTGCTCGTACCGCGCGTCGGGGTCCTCGTCGATCATGGTGATCACGTCACCGTTGCGCAGCACCACTGTGGACCCCGCGGGGAGGTCGTGGCCGGCGTCGATCGTGGCATGCACGTCCACGGACAGGCCTTGCATGATCGCTTCGGTGGCGTTGGTGTACCGGCAGTGGCGGATCTCAGGCATGGTGTCGTCTCCTACGCGTTGATGATCTCGGTGAGGGCGAATTCGACGACCGTCCAGGCGAGGACCTTCGCCGTGGTCCGTCGCGGCAGGTCCCGGTGGATCGTGATGTCGTTCTGGTCCTGCCCGGCCTGGAACACGACGTCGGCGTTGCCGAGGTTCGGGTCCGACCGCAGGCGGTCCTCGATCGCGTCGAGGGTCTCGTCGAGCTGCCCGACGTAGTCGTCGGACGGCACCGGGGTGAGCGTCGAGGACGGCAGCAGGTACTGGTAGAGGACGACGAGGCCGACCTTGTACCGGACCGCTTTCTGCCCGATCGGGGCGCCCGGCTGCAGCGGCTGCATCGCGGGCATCGTGATCCGCGACTCGGACTTCTCCGTGAGGTGCACCATGCCGACCGACCCGGAGCCGAGCTGGTCGGCGAGGTTCCACGTGTCGCCGTCGACGAACCACGGCGGCGACTTGAACCACTGCGACAGGCCCGGCAGCGCCGGTGACTGCAGGAAGTCGGTGACGGCGGCGCGGACGTCGGCGGAGCTCATGCGACCCGCTGGAACGGCAGCAGCAGCCGGGTCGCGATCATCAGGTCCTCATCGCCGCCCGGCTCGATCTTCTGCGTCTTCTTGGGCTGCTCCATGAGCGACACCAGCGCGACCGCTTCCGCGCCGCGGGTCTTGATCAGATAGGCGGTCAACGCGATGACGGCGCGGCGGACCGCACCGGGTAGCGCGGACACGGCGATCGCCTGCCCGTCGACCGTGGACGGATCGTGGGCGTAGGTCAGCGGGGCGGCGAGCGGCACCGTCGTCGAGCCGATCGTGTAGGACGGGGCGACGGTGATCTGCTCGCTGTTCGCGCCGGAGTAGATGCCGAGGCTGAGGCCAGGCACGATGCCCAGCGGCGACTTCACCGTGACCGACTGATCTCCTACGGCCGTCGCCGCGGCGAGGACGGTGTTCGCGAAGCCGTTGATGTAGGTGACCTCGGCGAACAGGTAGCCCGGCCCGGCGGTCGCCGCGCCCAGTGAGCTCGAGGCGCGGGCGAGGCCAGCTGTCGGGATGCGGACCACTTTCTCCCGCACCCACAGCCCCGACAGGTCTGTCAACGCGGCCAGCTGGCCGGCGACCGCCCCGACGTTCACCCCGGAGACGATGATCAGCGGCGTGTACGCGACCCACACTCGGATCGTGCCGTCGGGGAACACCCGGTACTCACCGACCTGCACGTCGCTGGTCGCGGCCAGCACTTGCCGGCAGAAGTCGTTCGCGACCGACGACGCCTGCAGGATCAGCTCCGCCAGGGCGGCGGCGTTGTCGGCCTTGGTGCCGCTCGGGACGAGCTGCGACGTGTCGACCCCGGTCTGCGCGGTCAGGAATTCCTGCACCGTCAGGTACGGCGTTTCCGTCGCGTAGGTCGGCACATAGGCCGCGACAGCCGGCAGCGTCATCGGTCAGTCGCCGGCTGGCTTCTTGCCGCGCGCGTTGCCTGCGGGCTTGGCGGGGGCCGGTGGCTGCGTCGCGGCGTCGGCAGCGTCCGCTGCGGCCTTGGCCTGGGCTTCGGCAGCGACACGGGCCCGCTCAGCGTCGACCGCCTTCGCGACGGCTTCGTCGACGACGGCCTGCAACACCTCGGCGTTGAGTTCGGCCGGGTCGGTGGGCTTCGGGTCGATCTGCTGCGCGAGGAGGTCGTACAGCTGCGCCGGGTCGCGGCGCCGCTCGAGCTCCTCGGCGATCAGGCGGTCGTGGCGCTCGGTCTGGGTCTCCCACGACTTGACGCCGCCGACATGGGTGCGGTGCAGGTACTCGCCGAACTCCGGTGGGAGCTCGACCCCGCCGTCGTCGTCGACCTCGAACTCGCCGTGGTCCTCGTGTGACACGCCGGCCGCGCCGGTCAGGGTGTAGAGCTTCATGCTGGTGTCTCCGCCTCTATGAGCAGATCAGGACGTAGGGATGAGAACTGCCAGACGTTCCCTCTGGCACCGTGAATCCGTCCGGGACGCTGTTACTGAAATGGAGGTATGGGCCGCCGGCGGAAACCGAATTCGGGTAGCGGTAGTTCCCATCGTTTCCGTCGTTGACGAAGATGTTGGCGGGGACGCCACCGTCTGTGCAGGTGACCGTGAACTGGACGCTGCTGCCATTGAGGGTGGCTGTCGCCGTGCCGGCGAAGTACTTCAGTGTCGGGGTGGACGACGGCCAGGAGATCGCGGTCTCGTAGCTGTAGCAGGCGCCGCCGGCATCGGTGTCGATGATCCGGAGCGCTCCGCTGCTGGTCGTGTAGCAGGCGTGGATCATGCCGCTGCTGTCGGGGACGCTGGCCGTGGCTGCCGTGACGCCGAGCGCTATGCCGATCGCCGCGAGAATGCCGACGGCGATCAGAGCGAGCGCCTTTCGGCTGCGCGCGAGTGCCTTCATGCTTGGTGCTCCTTGTTGGATGGGTGGCAGTCGGGCGGCCCAGTTGATGTGGGCCGCCCGACTGCTGGAGGGTCAGAGGATGTTGGTGAGAACACCCATGGCCACGGGCGCTCGGTTCACGAACGCCTCGACCGACCGGATCTCGAACTCCTTGCGCGGGCCGCCGTTGACGCCGGCCTGGCGACCGGTCGCGTAATCGAACTGCGACATGTCGCGCAGGGTCCGGACCTCCAGCACGTTGGAGATGTTGGCCTGCGGGAACGGCACCCGGTCACTGCGGGCGGCGATCGTGCCGGGCGGCACGGCCACCTCGACCTCGATCGGTACGACCGTGTTGGCGTAGGAGTTCACGATGTGCCCGACCCGGCCACCGGCGGTGACGTCGACGCGTCCGGCCTCGTCGGTGTTCAGGTACGTGACCGCCGAGGGGTTGGCCAGGATCAGGTTCGCGATCTCCTGGACCTGGGCGCCGTTCATCATCAGCGCCGTCGGGGACACCTTCGGACCGTTCCAGAGGCCCTGGAACAGCTGCTCGATCTGCCCGATCTGCCCGCCGGCCAGGGTGAGGGCAGCGCCGCCGCCGTCGATGAACACCGCACCGTTCGCGGTGCCGGTACCCGGGGTGACGAACTGGCCGGCGGCGTTGTAGTCGCCGGTCAGCGACGCCAGGAACCCATCGAACGCGTCCGGGTTCGCCGAGCCGTTGTCGGCGGCCTGGTTCAGCGTGGGTGCCCAGGTCGAGAAGTCCGGCAGCAGGTTGGACGCGGCCGGGGTGGCGTTCGCGGCGATCGTGTTCACGATCAGGATCGACGAGACGGTGGTGGTGCCGTAGTACCACCAGTTGGTGCCGCCGTTGCTGGTGTAGAACCAGTCGTAGGCGACAGCGCCCTTCACCGCGGGGATCGACGCGGCGATGGAGCCGGCCGTGCCGGTCGTGGTCAGGGCCAGCCCTGACGCCCGACCACGGGAGTTGCCGCTGTAGTAGTAGCCGAATGCGGTGCGGGCCGCGACAGCGACACCCTGCGTCGAGCTGGCCGCGAGGCTGCCGCCGGTGTTCGCCGCGGTCGCGGTCATGGCCGCGGGCTGCGGCAGCGCGAACGACTGCGCACCGACGAGGGACTTCTCCTCGCCGATGAGGACCTGGTTCAGGACCTGCATCGTCGCCTCGGCGTAGGGGTCCATCAGACCCTTCGCCAGGTCGACCGAGTCCTGGGTGACGAGGCCGGCGAGCGCGATGGGCCGGTACTGAGCCTGGAAGTCCTGCTCGCTGAAGCTGACCTCGTTGCCTGCCTTGTCGAAGCCCGGGAACGGCGACGGCTGCTGGTTGTTGATGTTCATGAACGCGCGCCAGATCGCGAACGGCGAACCGTCCGTGGAGCCCTTGCGGCCGATCTTGTCGCGGAACGGCGTGACGACCGGGATGAGCCGGACGACGCCGGTCAGGTCGTAGGAGTACGCGCCGGTGGTGGTGTTGAAGAATCCAGCCGAGAACGCCTTCTGGATCTCCTGGAGGCTCTGCTCGGTGATGTCCTGCAGTGCTGCGGTCATGCTGAGTCACCCCTTCCTCGGGGTATGCGAAAGCCCCGCGACCCTCAGGTCGGCGGGGCTTGGGAGTGGCTGGGATTTACCGCCGGGTGGCGTGGAGCGCCGCGAGCGCGGTGGAGGCCATCTCGTTCATCTCGTTGGAGATGGCGTCGCGCTCGGCGGGGTCCTGGGCCTTGGCGAGCCGCTCACGCAGATCGTCGGCCTTGGTCACGTCGGCGGTTGCTGCTCCGGTGTCCTGGCCGCGGAGGTGCTCGGGAGCGACCGGCGGGCGGACACCGTTGGAGCCGACCTTCGGGGGTGCGGGCAGCTCTTCCATCTTGGCGACGCGGTCCTCCAGCTCCTTGACGACGTCCGCCTGCTTGGCGCTGTAGTCGTCGAGGGCTGCCTTGACCAGGTCGGCCGCGATGCTCTTGAGCAGGTCCGCGGGGTCGGTGTCGGTGGTGGTTGCTTCGGTCTTGGTGACGTCCTCGTCGTCGGCTGCGGGCGCGGCGGCTGCGACGGGCGCAGGCGCGGCGGGTGCCGCCTCGGGGGCGTCAGCGGGGGTGCCGACCTCGGCCGCGGGCGCGGGCTCCAGGTCGTCGGCCGCGTCGGCGCCGGGTGCCTTGGCGTCGGACAGCGGCGTGATCGACGATGGGTCGGCGACGCCGACGAGGTTGCCGTTGGCGTCGTAGACGGCGACCTGCGGGTCGCCCTTCGCCTTCTCGACCTCGGTCGTCTCAGCGGTGGCGGCGGTAGCGGTTGCGGTCACGGTGGTCTCCTTGCTCTTGGCGACCCCGTCGGCCGCGTCGGGGGCTGCGGGGAGGGATGCGAGCACCTTCTGCAGCTGCTCGACAGCGCCGCGGATCGCGGTCTCGTTCGCCGACGACAGCACCTTGCCGGCCTTCACGACCGGTGCGTACCGCTCGATCGTCGACAGCGGCGACAGGTCAGCGTCGAGCCCCGCGAACGCCTTGCCGACCGCCTGCAGCTCTTCGGCCATCTCGGCTTCGAGCTTCTCCCCGGCGGCGAACGACCCGAGGCAGCTGATCGCGTAGTCCAGCGCGTAGCACACCTCACCGAGGTCGTAGGCGGCCATCGACGAGTCGGCTGCGGAGTCGATGTCGTTGCTGTTGACGGCTTCGGTGTTCTCGCGGGTGGCCAGCCACTCGACGGCGGACTTCGCCCGACCCAGAACCGAGATCGCGCCCCACGCGGTCTCGGCATCGAGCTCTTCCCAGTCAGCCGACCCGGGCACGGAGTCCCCGGTGCCGCCGGTCGGGGCCTCGGCCACGATGTCACCGACCTCAAGGTCGGGTCCGTCTGCCTTCGCGACGTCTGCGGGTGCGGTCATGGTGTGCTCCTTGGAGACGTCGGACGGTTCGGGGGTGGCGCGCTGCGCGGCCTTGTGGATCATGTGCGCGATCGCGCCCGGCGAGCCGGTCACGGTCACGGTCTCGGCGACGTCCGGCCCGGTGCTGTCGGACTTCGCGACGAGCGAGCGCACGAACTCCGGCGCGAACATGCCGGCCGGCCCGTCCTCGCTCTTCGCGATGAGGAACGACAGTCCGTTCGCGGACTTCCCGACGAGGTCGACGCGGGGGATGTCGGCCTCGTGGATCTCGGTGAACTCGTCGTCGCCGGGTGCGGTCATCGCTTCCTCCACCAGATTCGCCAGATGTGCCGCCAGCGCGGTGCCGGCTTGCTCGTGCCCGTCCAGCCGGTGGTGACGTTGCCGCCCCACTGCCGGTGGTCAGCCGGCGAACCGGCCGGTCGGGCGACGTCAGCCGGGCACGGCAGGGTCACCCAGTCACCGGCCGGCTTGTGCCCGGTGAACGCGATGCCCCACGCGGTGCGGAGCTCCTGCCACTCGGGGCGCCGGTCGCAGTACTCGCATTCGCCTGGGGCGTGCAGCACCCGCTGATCGCAGTGCGGGAACTGCGCGATCAGCGTCACGGCGTGGCCGTCGGTGTGCGGCGCCGCGCCTTGCCCTGCGGCGACCAGCCGGTGACGTGGCCGGACTTGTAGAGCTCCCACGCGATGTCGTCGAGGACCGCGCCGACGAGCCAGTCGCCCGCCTTCACGATCACACCGTCGCCGAGGTCCCAGTCCGGGCCGCGATACACGTAGGACTCGACGACCTGGGCGTGGCCGGTGGTGTGCTCGGCGTGGAATAGGCCGACCTCGGGTTGGCCGCCCGCGAGGAACGACCAGGCGGCCTTCTCGAGCTCTTCGCCGCTGATGTAGTCGCGGTGTCCGTCGGCGCCCTTCTTGATCTTCGGGTCGGGGCCGGCTTGGTAGGCGACGCCGAGGACGTACCGCTGCTCGGGCTGCACGGGCATAGGTGGCACCCCCTTCGGTTACGGTTGTCGGCGATGGCATGCGGCACCGACTACGACTCGCACGCTTGGGCGTGGCGGGAGCACCGGCATGTCTGCGCCGAGTGCGGGGTCGAGGATCTGCGGCCGGCGCGGGTGTGGTCTCGGCTGCTGGTGGAGATGCGACGCCGCGGCGTCGCGATCCGCCGCTAGCTGCGGGCGGTCGCTGCGAAGTAGGCGCGCCGCCAGGTGGCGGCGAGGTCCTCGAGCTTGGGGTTGTCGAGGAACGGGTTGCGGCTGGGCGCGCCGGTGTCGACGAACGCCTTCCCGGCGCGCGTCCCCAAAGCCTCAGCCCGAGCAGCTGCGCTGATCATCGCCAGTACCCCGTTGCCTGCGAGCGTTTCGCCCCGCCGAGCAGTCCGTCGACGAAGTCGTTGAGCGTCAACCTACCGTGCCGCTCGAAGTATTCGAGGAGATCCTCCGAGGCGTATTTCCGTGCCCTCGACTCCGCCCCGGTGAACAGCGACCGGGGGTCGATGCCGGCGGCTTGCCCGGCCTTGTTGAGCATGTGGCCGCGGGTGACGTCCTCGGCGTCGTAGAACGACTGTTCGGCGTGGTCCTTGAACGCCGCCCGGGCGAGCTCGTCGAATCCCTTGCCGTGGTAGCCGTTGCCGCGCAGCGAGGAGATGGCCTGCTCGCGGGCTTGCTTCTCCGCCGACACGCCGTACACCTGGGCGTAGGCCTCGGTGGGGTCGTGGCCGGCGTCGACGAGCTTGTTGAACTCGGCGTCCTTCGCTTCCTCCCGCGCGGCCCGCTTCGCTTCCTTCGCGGCTGCGGTGCGTGCCTGTTCGTCGCGGCGGTCGAGCTCGGCGAGGACCCGGTCGAGTTGCTCGGGGTCGGCCGCGGCGTCGCCGAGCCGGCCGGATAGGTCCTCATCGGAGAGCGCCGCCAGATCCTCGCCCACCTCGCCCACCTCGGCGCCTGGTGCGGCCGTCTCGCCAGCCCCGGCGAGGTCGGCCTCAGACAGGCCCAGATCGGCCAGGGAGAGGCCGGAGCCCATCGGAAGGCCCGTCGTGGCAGCCGTGGTCGCCGAGGCGCCTGGTGCGGGCGCGCAGCGGCAGCGGGGATGCAGCGGCGGCAGGCCCGTGGTGTCGCCGACCGGGTGCGGGTTGCCGGCTTCGACGTCGAGGCACGTCTGGCAGGCGCCCTCGGTGGTGATGAGGTTCCAGTCGCCGATGCCGTTGCCGCTGTAGACGCCCATCGTCGCGGCGACCATCGCCCTGGCCGTTTCAGTGTGGGCGATCATCTCCGCGCGTGACGCCCCGCCGACGAGGTCACGCAGCGTGCGGGCGACCTGGTCGACGGACAGGCCGGATGCGAGGCCGTCGGCGATGCGGTTGCCGAGCATGTCCAGGGTGGTGCCGGTGATCCCCCGCACCGCGGCACCAGCCTCAGCCAGCAGGGACGCGAGGCCACCATCGGCAGCGAGCGCCGCAGCGGTCATGTCCCCCGGCCGCCACGTGCCCCAGTCCATACCGGCGAGCGCACCGCCCAGGGTGCCGGTGACGCTGCCGCCGGTCTGCTCGAGCGCGGCGTGCGTCCCGGCGAAGTAGGAGTCGGCCCACAGGTCGCGGATGAGCTGCTCGAGCTCGCCGGTGGTGAGGTGCCCGTCGGCCAGTGCCTCGCGGGCGGCGTCGCGGGCTGCGTCGTGACCGCTGGCGGCCTTGGCCACGGTGCCGCCGGCGGCGTTGATCGCGGTGTCGAGGAGATGGTCGGGGAACGCCTGGTTCAGGGCGTCGGCGACGAGCGGCGTGTAGTGGTCGGTCAGCGGTAGGTCGAATTGATGCTGCGGAACAAGCCCGGGGCCGTCACGCCAGCTGGGGCTTTTGGGTCGGCATCACTCGCCTTGACCAGCCCGGCCGTCTGCGCGGCAGCGACCGTGTCGTCGATGGCGCGGGAGACGGAGTTGAGGACCACGTCGAGGTCGCCCGCGAGCTCCGGGCGC
>DASXYL010000110.1:0-119047 GCA_036502575.1 Jatrophihabitantaceae bacterium
TAGCGATCCGGTCCGGCACCGCGGTGAGCCGGTTGTCACTCAGGTCGAGCTCGGTGAGCGCGGTCAAATTGCCAATCCAGTCCGGCACCGCGGTGAGCCGGTTGTCACTCAGGTCGAGCTCGGCGAGCGCGGTCAGACTGCCAATCCAGTCCGGCACCGCGGTGAGCCGGTTGTCACTCAGGTCGAGCTCGGTGAGCGCGGTCAAATTGCCAGTCCAGTCCGGCACCGTGCTGAGCCGGTTACCCCCGAGATGCAGCTTCGTGAGGGCGGTGAGGTTAGCGATCCGGTCCGGCACCGCGGTGAGCCGGTTGTCACTCAGGTCGAGCTCGGTGAGCGCGGTCAAATTGCCAATCCAGTCCGGCACCGCGGTGAGCCGGTTGTCACTCAGGTCGAGTTCGGTAACGGCCCTGAGGTTTTCGAGTGCTGATCGAATGATGCGCAGGTCTTCATCGCAGAGGTTGGTGCTCGACAGGTCGAGGCGGTGGTCGGCGAGGGTCGCGAGCCGCCGATTCGCCTCGTCGACCGCCTCAGGAGACATGGGCGCGGAGGATGTCGAACGAGCGCTTCGAGGTAGCTCGGTGAACGCATCCCACCGTCCGAACCGACGATTGAGCTGCCCATCCGGATTGACTGGGATTCCTCACCATGCAAACCTGCCCCCTCCCGGATACGCGGGCCCGGGTCCTCGTAATTCTCGTCCTTACCGAAGTCGTACGCCATTCGGCGGTTGCGATGAGCAGAAGTCGAGGAGAATTGAGACTAAAGGTAAGACTGTGCGTAATTGTGGCTAATGGAGTCCCAGTCGACTCCTGCGCCCTCCAGTTCTGGCCCGCGCCGCCTGCCCTGGATCGGATCCTCCGCCAGACGAGTCCGATCGCCGCGTACTGGCACACCGCCTGGCCATGAATCCCACGTCGGCCCGGCCTAGGCTGTGGACTGCAAGACCCAAGAAGCGACTCTCACTCGCGACGGATCAATTCTCGGGGTGCGGCCACTGAGACTCGGCGTTTCGCCTTGTTTCGTATGGCGGTGGCGGTGGGATTTGAACCCACGAAGGCTTGCGCCTTACACGCTTTCAAGTTCTACGCGGTCGCATCCGGGCGGGTACGGCTGTCCAGACGCGCTGGTCTCTCCGACAAACGCGGCCGCCGGCGGACGGCGGCAGACGCAGGCGAATGAGACTAAAACTGAGACTGTCAGACACCGTCGGCTGGGCCGGCCACCATGCCCAGCCGACTGCAGGGGCCACGCGCTGGTGCCCGGACCGGACGGCGGCAGTTCGCTGCACTGATGACCGCGGACCAGCTCGATCTCCAGTTGGTCACCGACGATCCGATGTGAGGAAGCTCGCGCGCCAACTTCAGGTCGAGCCGACAACGGTCATCGAGTTCGCATCGACCCTTGCCGCCTGAGGGATCTCGCCGACACATTCGCCTTGCACGGTTTGCCGGTCCTTGGAAAGCGAGTCCTAGCAGACAGAAGAGCCCCGCGGGCGCCGAGGCACCCGCGGGGCTCTGAAAAGCATCACAACCGGTTAGCTAGCGTTGCTTGGCGCGAACAGCCAGGCTGCGCCGTACACCCAGCAAGCCCAGACTTTGCCTTGGGACACCTGGTAGGCGCACGAACCGATCCAGGAATAGCCCGTGCGACTGGCGGTTGGAGCTACCGAGTTGTTGTAGGTCGTAGCGGCGTCGCACAACGGCAGCCACGACGAATACCTCGCGTACAACGTCTGCGAGACGGCTAGATCGCTGACGTATCCGAGCAGTCCGCGGGGTGTGCGGATCATGTCGTAGATGGTCGACGTGCCGAAGCCTACGACCGTTACCGGAGGTCCGCTGACTTGGCACAACAGATCCGGTATGCCTCCAGTGGCAATGGTGTCTACCGGCTGGCAGGTTGCCGGGCACGATCGGACGTTCCAGGTGCCAGAGGAGATCGTGTACCCGGGTGCAGCGTCGGCGAAGGGGGCGAACCCCAGGATTACGACTAGCGCTGTAACGACGCCTAGCATTGCGACCCATAACCGCCCGCGGCGACGCGCGGGCTTGGGCCCTGGGCCTCCTGGACGCTTCGAGAGCAGTGTCATGGCAATTCCCTTCTAGTGCGCCGGCCCGGTGCCGGCTCGTCGCCACCGTTTGAAGTCGGCTGACGGCCCCTGTTGAGGGGCTGACTAAGCGTCTTTCACGTCGTACGGTGAGACAGCAGGGAAAGCCCCTGGATTCAGTCGCCTGAGAGTTGTCGCTGCAAGTCAGCCCGCAATGTGCGGGAGTCACCGGACCAGGGCCGCGGACGGGGCCGCAAGCGTAACCAGTCATATGGGATATGGCCCAGCTTGGGGTGTCGAACGTCATAAAAGCACAGAGCGGCCCAAGCGCAAGTACAGACCGCGATGAGGGCAGTCGCACCGCTATCCCGCAGCGGATGGATCAGCACGGGAAGCGTCGCAGTGAACGTCCAGCATCCGAGGAAAGGGTAAATGACGATCTGGTGCCAGATTTTAGTCGGACTCATTGCTTGCTCCATGTTGTATACACCGGTAAGGACATCAGCTCGCCATTGCCACAGTCCGAAGATCAGCCATCCCGCGGCAATCGTGAGCTGCATGAGCGGGGCGTTGACAACTCGCGCTTCGCCCGGGCCGCTGACCGAGACACCGATAACGACGGCAAGCGCAAGAAGGGGGTCGCCGAGAAGAAACCCGAGTGCGGTGTTGGCCAAACGCAGCCGACGCCGCTCCAGCACGAACGCGAGAAGTGCCATAGCGCCAGGCGATACGGCGATCGAAGCGATGCCGGCAACAAGCGGGCCGTGACCAAGCGCGGTCGTAAGGAATGGGTACTCCAACATGCGTATTCAGCTGCGCTGGAATCGGTCGCGGACGACCGGATCAGTGAAGAACCACGACTGGGAGCGCGCGAACTGATGGATCACGGACTGGTTCGCCCGGCCTAAACTAGACACGTTGACGCGAGCGTCGGTCACATCGATCTTCGCGGCCTCGGCGTCGTTGAGTAGCGCCTGCGTAGCGTCGTACTTGCTTCTCACCCAATTTTCGACGGTCTTGCGGCCGAGATGAAGCGCGCGTGCGACGTCAGTAATGTTGCTGTATTCGACGAACGCGATCCACTTATCGAGGTCTTCATGTGTCTTGAGGATGCGTTCAAACGCCCTCTCTTTGCCAAGACGCGCACGAAAGGGTATGGCCAGATCAGGGTGTGGCGACTGCCCCCGATTGATCATCGCGATCTTCGCTGCGAGGTCGGTAGCGACGGCGGCGCGGTCGCGGCCCGGTGCGTCACCAGTCTTCGGTAGCAGCGCGACCGGGTCGTACCAAGTAAATGCAGCATAAAGGAACAGCAGCCGACGGGTCTGCTCGTGGTAGTCGGTGTGTACCGCGATGCGGGTGTCTGTCCGCTGTCCCAGAACGTGAATTGCTCCCAGGCCGCTCGGCTGGCGAGCACCAAGCCCGAGGTCGATGATCGCTACATCGAACCGCTCACCCGCGTCGATCAGCTCTACGACTTCTCGCACGCTCGATGCTGCTCGGACCTGGGCCGGACCCGGCAGGCTGCTGCGTCCGAGCCGCAGCAGCTCATCGAAGGCGAACCCGTAGCCCGTGGCATCGTCGAGCACCAGTACACGAAAATGGCCGATCATGGCTGCGTTCCCCCAAGTGCAGTTATGTCAACAGCGGTGGAGACGGTCGAAATCGAAGAAATGAAGGCTGCCTCCACGCGGGTGCCGCCCCCGTCACTCGGGCCCACGGAAAGTTGCCCGCCGCGGTAACGGCACATGCGGTCCAACGTGCCCATGCTCGAATCACCGGCGATAGCCCCTGGGCTGTATCCAGCTCCTCGATCCTCGACGACGATGCCGACCCAGTGAGTGTGGGGCGACCGGTCCGCCAGACTTACGCTTACCCCTACACGACCGTCCGTGGAGGCGCGCAAGGCGTTTCCAACAAGATCAACCAGCGCGTACAGAATCAGCTGGACAGTGCTTAATGGCATCAACCGCCCGCCAGTCCTGTCGCGCACTTGGACACGGTCACGTACTGCTGCATCTACCAGCGTCGATGCATAGGTCGCCCACAATTCCGAGAAGGCAGCGTCCGTCTGGCCGGCCGCGGACCGGTCGGCGAGCACCTGACGTCGTGCTGCCTCAATCGCTACCAGCGCGTGGCTGTAAGCGTCGTGCTCAACGTCGCTTCGAGCGAGCATCTGCCGCACTCGCATCTGACCCTTGGCGGCGTGCACAGCCTCTGCGTGGTTGTCGCGCTCATCGAACATGACAGCCGACAGCCACTCACGCGCGACCGACTGGGCCGATCGCACAAGGAGATCGACGACGCCCATGTATGGCCACAACAATAGTAAGAGGGTCGCGAGCGCGACTGCGGTGCCCAGCCGGATCGGCGGCGGATCACTTGGACCGCAGAACACAAGAAAGGCGACGGAGGCAGTGAACGCCGGCAACACCCACCGAAACGCGACTAGTGCCCGCCCGGGCGGTCGGGCTGAATTGTAGTAGCCCGGATCAGTCGCGATCTGGCCGAATGCGATCCAGACGTACACCGTCAGCCCGATCAGGGCCACGGTGCGCAACCCGCCGGACAGCGTCACCGGCCACGGCCCTGCGAAAAGCAGCGCTCCGCCGACAATGCCGACGCCCTCCAGCAACCCAGATACCGTCGCTGAAGCGGTCTCCTTGTGGCCTAGGAAATGCGAGCCGACAAGTCGGAGCGGGCCGCCGCGTTGCTGCAGGCGCATCAGTCGCTCCGACTTGGACTCGTACCAGGACAGCGCAAGACCGACAACCGCTGGAAGAATTTGCACGATCCGCCAACGATCCGCGGCGCCTGCCCACAGACAGGCGACCATCGTGATCATGCAGACAGCTCGGACCAAAGCTCCAACCTGGTTGGCGGTCTCGATGAAGCGCGCGACCGTTGTGAAGCCGAACGGAAAGTCCATTGCGCTACCCATTGATCTCGCGGTCCTCTACCAAACGATGCTGCGATGACTTCCACCTGCGGTGGCCGACCATTCCACACGGCAGGGGAAGCATCGCACCCTCAGCACCGCATGCACCGGGGGAAATCCCCCGGGCGCACGGCCCGGCCCAGCTTCACCGTCGTACGTTTCGGGTCAGATCTCATTCACGAGGTAGGCGGGCCGAATTCTCGTCAGGTCTCACAAGCGAGACGACGTGCGATGTGTCGAAGCGCCGATCTATCCAACGCTGCGGTTCCAGAGTGACCTGTGCTAATCCGGTAACAGGTAAGGCTCATTTCCCACCTAAAGAAGATACAGACCTTGAAGGTGTCCTTCGGTGGGGCGACATATGACAAGAAGGATTTCAAAGTAATCGGCCCAGCATATGTTGGGCACATTGATCCGGATCCGGTTAAGGGGCCGTAGTAATTGTGGACTGGACGCCACTCTGCCCTCGGCGGACAGTTGTCCTCGTCGAGGATGCAGTCGAGGCAGACAGCCACGTCTCCCGTGCTATCGAAGCCCCGGGCGCCCAGGTCCTCTAGAGACTTCTCGGCCAACTCCATGCATAAAATCCAAGCACTCGACCGGAGTCGGCGGTCGTCACCTGTTCCATAGTGTGACGCCCGCCGATCTCAATCCGTCGACGACAGCCGTCTCCAGCACCAGCGCGGTTTCCCGGTCAGGCGTCACCGTCCAGGAGAGTTCCGGTTCGCACGCCGCGATGGCCGCCTTCGCCCACCCGACCGCCCGGAGCGTGCGGCCCGACTCCAGTTCGGCAAGACGGCACCGCACGAACACCGCGTCCGCGAGCGCCCTGTCGAGAGCGGCCTCGCCGAACCCCGAGGCGGCCGCCTTGCCAGAGTGGTACCGCGCGAGCCGCCCCATCAGCCCATTCCCGGACCGCTCCCCCGCCATACCGACATAGACCACCTCGCCTCTGGATCGGATCACGTACACGCCAGGCAGCCGGGGTGCCGACATCACAGCTTCCGCCCAAGGAGCCCATGGCGACCACTCGGCCAGGTCATCGAGCGGGCGCTGAGTCGGCTTGTCGCGTCCCACGGCTCGGAGAGTACGACCGTCTGCCCCCGGCCCACCTCGGCAACGGCCTCCGCGGCCGCAAGTCTGCCCGTGCTCGAGCGTCAGATCCCGCGACCTCGAGCAGCTGTAGGGCTGGGTCACCTAGGTGTCAGATCGCTGCCCAGCACGAGTCCTGGTCAGGTGCTGGCGCCTCAGGCACGACGTCGCCCAGACCACCATCCCGGACATCACACGTTCACGTGACTGTCTGCAGCCTTAAGATCACCGAGCCGCCGGTCGTCCGTCGCATCGCCCGTGAGGACGGGAGCGGCGCTTTCGGGGGTTGGCGCGACACCGGTGAACGTAACCGTGCGACGGCTAGGTAGGTTGCGGCGGTGGGTGCACCGTCGATGCCGCCAGCCGATCCCGCGCGTGATGAGGTTGTGGCCGCATTGGGGGCAATGGATGCGGACGGGGCCCGCGCTGGGCGGGTGCTTCGGGAGACGTTCGACCAGTTGTATGACGGGGGCCGGACCGGCAGATACGGCTGGGATCAGTTGTTCAAGACGGAGAAGACCCATTTCGGGACGCTGGTCGAGATCAACCTTCAGCGCGAATTTGAGTTCGCTGATGGCGCGAAGCTGGACTATTGCATCGCTGGGTATGAGGTCGACGCCAAGTACAGCCAGACCATGTGGGCGTGGATGCTGCCGCCCGAGGCGGTCGGCGAGCTGTGCCTGGTGGTGACCGCGAGCGATGAGCGGTCGATGTTCTCCCTCGGCGTCGTCCGCGCAGCACGCGAATACCTCAACCTCGGCGCGAACCGGGACGCGAAGAAGACGCTCGCGCCGCCCGGCCGAGATGCGGTCGTCTGGCTGCACCGAAACTCCGTCCTGCCGCCGAACGTGCTGCTGCGTCTCCCGCCTGCCGATGTCGGCGCGATATTCGCGCAGAGGTCCGGGCAGCAGAAGGTCAACGAGCTGTTCCGTCGTGCCGTCGGCCAGCGGGTCAGCCGCGCCGCAGTGGAGACAGTGGCGCAACAGCGCGACCCGATGAAGCGGGTCCGCGGCAACGGCGGCGCTCGGCAGCACCTCGCGCCGGAGGGTCTCGCGATCTTCGGCGGCGACTACCGATGGCAGCGCCAGACGGCCGACCAGCTCGGCCTGCCGATACCCGCGGAGGGCGAATTCGTCAGCGCCTATCTTGCGCCAACCGGCCCGTCGCACCCAGGCCCGTCTGCGGAGATCGCTGGGCAACACTGGCGAGTCAGTACGCCAGCCGAGGCGGCGCCGCTCCCGCCAGCGCTCTACGGCGGGAGCTGGTCATTGGCGCGCAGGTCGTCGGAGCGATAGCCGAACATGTGTTTGGCGGCGTGGCGGCCAAGCACCGCTCGCAGCGCACGCGAAGATTAGGCAAGCCGACCGGAGGAGTCATCCAGTGAGCGAGCTGAGTGTCGTCGAGATCTGCGCAGGCGCAGGCGGCCAGTCCCTCGGGCTGCACCTTGCCGGGTTCCAGCACGAGCTCGCGGTCGAGATCGACGACACGGCCGCCAGGACACTCCGCGCCAACCTCTCCCGCGTCGCTGACGAGGCAGGCCACAAGCCGCCGGAGATCGCGGTCGGGGATGTCGCCGACGAATCAGTGTGGCGTCCTAAGGAGCACAAGGGCGTCTCCCTGCTTGCGGGAGGCGTGCCCTGCCCGCCCTTTTCCATCGCGGGCAAGCAGCTCGGCGCTTCAGATGAGCGCGACCTGTTCGCGTGGGCGGTCGAGACAGCTGGCCGCTTGGAACCCGACGCGGTGATGCTGGAGAACGTCAGGGGCCTGTCGATGCCCCGCTTCGCCGGCTACCGACAGGCGGTGCTCGACCGGTTCGAGCAGCTTGGCTACGCCGCGGACTGGCAGCTCCTCGAAGCGAGAGACTACGGCGTCCCGCAGCTCCGCCCGCGGTTCGTCCTGGTGGCGTTGAAGCACGAATACGCGCCGTACTTCCGCTGGCCCGACCCGAAACCAACCACCGACACCGTCGGCACCGCCCTGTACGACCTGATGGCTGCGCGCGGATGGCGGGGTGCTGAAAGGTGGGCAGCGGGCGCGAACAGCATCGCACCCACCATCGTCGGCGGCAGCAAAAAACACGGCGGCCCTGACCTCGGCCCGACCCGTGCGCGGCAGGCGTGGGCCGCACTCGGCGTGGACGGCCTGGGCATCGCAGACGAAGTACCAGGCCGCGATCAGCCCGCCAGATTCGTACCGAAGCTGACGACGGACATGGTGGCCCGACTCCAGGGCTGGGCGGGCGCTGAGTATCTGTGGCAGTTCGAGGGCCGCAAGACGCACCGATACCGCCAGATCGGCAACGCCTTCCCACCCCCGGTGGCGCGCGCGGTAGGTGCCTCGATCGCCGCCGCGCTGCGCATGGAGGGCGACGGCCAAGCCGGGAACAAGGACGAGCGAGGGTTTCACGACGAGGTTTACCGCGTGCTGCGGGACCAGGGCACGTTCATAACACACTCCCGGATCGAGCGGCTGCTTGGAGGACGTCTTACCGTCGAGCAGATCGAGCAGCGCATCGAACACCTCGGCGGGGACTTTGCCATCGAGATCAAGACGGTGCGGGGCGAGCCAGCGGTCCGGCTCGGAGAATGGCGCGCATTCCGCGGCCAGGAGGGCCACGAACGCCATCGCGCATTCACCGAGCGGAAGCTGCGCTCCCGAATCAGCTAGCTCGCCCCAGGCCGCACAACCATCTCGGCGAGTTGCTCAACGGTCAGCCACAGATGCCTGCGGTGGATCATTCGATGACAATTCGAGCAGAGCAGCGCGAGGTCGGCTAGTGCGGTCTTGATCGGGCCGCTCGCGTGCAACGGCAGCCTGTGGTGAACCTCGATGTACCCCTCGCCGTGTTCGCCGTAGGTCGCCCGAAAGTCGAAGCCGCATACCTCACAGGCCACCACCCCGCCGCTGCGTACAACGGCATCGATCTTGTTGGCGCGCAGCTTCGGGTCGCGCTCACGGGCCAGGTGCCGCCGCTCCAACACGCCACCTTCGTTCACCGGCTCGCCGAGGTCAGGGTCTGTCGGCTCGCGCCCGCTAGGGCTGCGGCCTGCTTCAGCGCGCAAAGACTGTGCGACTGCCCTCATGCCGGCCGAATCGGCCAGGAAGGCGGTCAGGACCTCTCGGTCGTGCTTGCCGCCCCGCGTCGGCCTGCCGATGTAGCCCGGATGCTGCGTCGCGATGTCAGCGGTCTTTCGCGCAACGCTGTTGGCGTTGCGGAACGTGGACGAGCGCTCGGCGTCAGGGTGTAGTTCGAGGGACCGGAGTATTCCGGACAGCTCGATGACGCGCTGGTCCGTAGCACTGAGGTAGCGCCAGCCATTGCTTGCGACCAGGCTGCACGCGAGGATCACTTCGTCCCGTGTCCAGTCCGGGTTTCGCGGCTCCGGGAAGGGCGACCCCTCGCCAGGCGGACCGATCATGTCGGCGAGACTATGGGCACCGGCATGCGTTTGCCGGGACGCAGGCGCAGTCGCGGCTAAGGAGTTTTGGTGGTGAGCAGAGACGGGCGGCCGTCAGCTAGCCACCGCACCCGGCGGCCCGAATCAGAAGCGGCCTCCTACGCGAGTACGCCGGGCGTGCGGAGCCGGATGCAGGTGCAGCGCACGCGCGACACCGCGCCGGAGGTTGCGGTCCGGCAGCTCCTGCATGCCATGGGGCTTCGCTACCGGGTCGACCGCGCACCACTGAAAGGGCTGCGGCGACGGGCGGACATCGTGTTCGGCCCGGCGAAAGTCGCCGTCTATGTAGACGGTTGCTTCTGGCATGGGTGCCCTGACCACGGCCGGCCGAAGACGGCCGCGAACCCGCAGTACTGGTCGGCGAAGATGGCGCGCAACCAGGCGCGCGACGCCGACACCGATCGGCGGCTGGCCGAGGCTGGGTGGCAGGTAGTCCGCGTATGGGAGCACGACGACCCCGCAAGGGTCGCCGACGACGTTAGTGACCTCGTGCGGCAGCGTCAGCCAGTCGCGAGAAGTGCGGGCAGTTCCGCATAGGGCCTGATTCGCCCCTGCGTAACGAGTTCCTGCCAGTCCCGCTGTTGCTCCAGCCAATAGTGCTCTCCGTAGTGGTCAATCCGCTCAGCCCGCATAACCGAGTCCATTTCCTCGTACAGGAGGTGGTACACGGCGTCGATCGCTCCGGTCCCTCTTGCGAGAGATACGAGGCGGCTCGGGAGCGGTTCGGCGGTGACGACGACCAGGTGGGGCAGGCGCCCGCGCCGGTTCGCGACGAGAGTGCCGAACTCGTACCTGATGTTCTGTGCCCGGTCGGACCGCAGCGTGAGCTTAGATGACACCGCTGCATGGAGGAAGCGTGGCATCTCAGGGTCCGCTGGGTCCGGCAGCGAGACCATCACGTCGGTCTTGACGTGGTAGTCGCGGCCTATTGCGCTCCGCAAGGTCGGCTGTTCATTGAACAACTTCTGTAGCTCATTGAGATGGCTGTACTGGCTGAACTGGGCGACGGTGCCGGTTCGTGTCACCTCAAAGCCGCGGCCCGGCGCATGCATGGCGAGGTACTGGCGGAGATCATTCTCCAGATCAACCTCCAGACCCGTCCCAGCGCTCCCGGCTCTCTCCGCCTCAGCTGCTGCCTTCTCGATGTCGAGGTCGGTCGTCCGTTCCTTCGGAATTCCGAGGCGTGCGTATAGAAGCCCACTGACCGATGCGCTTCCCTTACCCCCGAGGTCCGCGAGGTTGGGGCCGAACCGGACGCCGAACAACTGCTGGCAGTTCTCGCTTGGCTTACCGCTGGTTGCCTTCTTCCAGCCCAGCTTCTCGACGAACCATCTCGGCGCCCCCACGCACCGCAATCTAGTCCCAAGCACCAAGGCCCCCAGCTGGCGGCACGATGCAGGGGTGAGTCTCGGCGATCTGCATGGGCGTGATCAGTGGGCACGCCCAACGACTTCTCAACCGCGTGCCAAACAGCTCAACTGAACCGTCCCGGGTTTGATGCCGCTTCCTTTCTTGCGAAGGATGCATGTCATGCCGAAGAGGTACCCGCCAGAGCAGCGTGAACGCGCGACCCGGATGGTCGTTGATCGACTGGAGGATTAGGGCGGGTCGGCGTGGGCTGCGGCGCAGGCGTTAGGCCCGAAGCTGGGTGTCGGCCCGGAGACGTTGCGGAAGTGGGTGTTGCAGGCCCAGGTCGATGGCGGGTCCCGGCCAGGCCCGAGCAGCGACGAGCTCGCTGAGATCAAGCGGTTGAAGAAGGAGAACGCCGACCTTCGCGAGGCCAATGAGATCCTGCGTGCGGCCTCGATTTTCTTCGCGGGGGAACTCGACCCTCGCCACCGTTGATCTACCGGTTCATCGATGAGCAGCGTGCCGTCGGGCATGGGGTCGAGTCGATCTGTCAGGTCCTGTGTGAGCAGGGCCTGGCGGTCGCCCCGCGCACGTATCGGTCGTGGAAGACGAACCCGCCTTCGGCGCGCGTGTTCAGCGACGCCGAGATCATCGACACGTTGCGAGGGCTGCGCAGCGGTGGCCCGACAGGTAGACCCGTGCCGGAGGTGCTCTATGGGCGCCGCAAGATGACCGCGTGGCTGGACCGCTCCGGCTTCGAGGGCGTCTCCAAGCACACCGTCGACCGGCTGATGCGTGATGAGGGCATGGCCGGGCTGGTCCGCGGCCGCAAGATCCGCACCACGATCCCGGGCAAGGACGCACGCCGAGCCGGGGATCTGCTCAACCGCGGCTTCCGCACCAGCGCACCGAACCGGGCCTGGGTCACCGACTTCACGTTCGTCTCGACCTGGGCCGGGTTCGCCTACGTTGCGTTCGCGATCGACCTCTACTCCCGCGCGATCGTGGGTTGGTCCGCCTCCACCGTCAAAGACGTCGCGTTCGTCGAGTCGTGCCTGGCGATGGCGCTCTGGCGACGCGACCACGCCGGCCGACCGGTGCCCGCCGGGATGATTCATCACTCCGATGCGGGGTCGCAATATACGTCGATCCGGTTCACCGAAACCCTTACCCTGCAAGGGATCTCGGCATCGATCGGCACGGTCGGCGATGCCTACGACAACGCCGTCGCCGAGTCATTCATGGGCCTGTTCAAGAACGAAGCGATCGCTGCCGGATCACCGTTCCGGACCGGACCGCTACACACCCTCGCCGACGTCGAGACCCTGACGATGACCTACGTCGACTGGTACAACAACCACCGGCTGCACAGCCTGCTCGACCTCGTCACCCCCGAGGAGTTTGAGCAGGCCTACTACCCTCAACCAACCGGCTCACCGTCCGGCGACGCCGCCAACAAGAAGACGGCATGAAACCCGGGACGGTTCACAACACAGCGGCTGCCCGGGTGACGGTGCCCGCCGCGCTGGTCGAGCTTCAGGTGCTTTACGTGGTCTGGGCTCTCGACCGGGCGCTGCCGCAGGAGCTTTATGTCGGCAAGCAGGTCGCCGAACTGGTATGCGACTGCCGCCGTCTCCTCGCCGTGCGCGCATCTCGGCTTAGCGACGATGGGAACGCCGTGCTCGATCGTGTGCATGCTCGCTAGTACGGCAGCCGTAGATCGTGATCTTCAGTCGGTTCATGTCGTCGGTGGTGGCTGGTTAGACGCGGTGTTGGTGTCGTTCTTCGCCAAGTTGACCAGCGGAGGCGGTGCGGAGGTCGCCGACCGGCTGGGTGATGAGGGCGTTGAAGCGGTGGTGAATCTCGTTGGACGTCAATGGAATCAGTCCGTTGGTGGGGGGACGGCCGCGCTCGGGTGGCGGTGAGGACGGCAAGGAAGGCGTGGGCGAGCATTGCTGGACGGTCGGCGGTGCCAGGAGGCCCAGCGGCGGACGTCGTTGACGATCGAACCCGGCCAGGCCCTTCCGCCTGTCTGGAACGACGCCTCCGCGGTCCGCCGCCTCCCGGCGACCCGGACCAGGGTTGTCAAGGTGGGCGGCTCGGGCCGGTAGCAGCCGAACTACGCCAGTTCGCGGCGGTGTTGTTGCAGCGGATGGGGTAGCACCGCTACTGGCGCGGCGCAGCGAAGTCAGGCTGTCTCGTGGAGACATTGAGGTAGCGTCAGGCCGTGGACGCCCTTGATCCTCGTCTAGGTCACGCAGACAACCTGGCGAGAGACCTGAGATCGCTGCCGGTTGGCGGCGAGACGACTATCGAAACCGAGCTGCGTACCAGCGAGAAGGTTCTGGCGCGCGTGACCGACGGTATTTACAGACGTCCCGGCTCCGCGCTTCGGGAACTGATCTCGAACGCCTATGACGCGGACGCTAGAACTGTCTCGATTAGGACCGACCGACCGAGGTTTGACCGGATCGTTGTAAGTGACGATGGCCTCGGAATGTCGCCAGAGGTCCTGCAGCATTTGCTTCACAACATTGGGGGCAGTGCGAAGCGCTCGAGAACAGGCATAACCCTCGGAGTAACGGCTGCCGAAGACCAAGATCTAAGCCCTGGAGGAAGGCGGCTGATCGGCAAGATTGGGATTGGCCTGTTCAGCGTAGCGCAGCTCACTCAAGCCTTTCAGATTTCAACAAAGGTACGTGGTGACGACTTCCAGACGGTCGCGTCGGTGCTTCTTAGCCAGTATTCGGATGCCTCCGTTGAGGACGAAGACGGAATGTATCGGACGGGCAAAGTGTTATTATGGCGGGAGAGTGCGCCCGATCCTGATGCACAAGGCACGACGATCACATTAACTGCAATTCGCCCGCAGACCAAAGAGACCCTCCGTAGCGACGAATTGTGGAATCGCGTACTAGCCGCCGAGGCTGGCGACGGGCAGAAAATGCAGCGCCCCCTATTCCACATTGGTCGAGTCGTCGACGCAGACCCGTCACAGCGGACAGAGCTTGGCTCCCGCTTCGAGCGGCTACCTTGGACACTAAACGTCGGTCCTGACCAGGCATTTCACGAATTCGCCGAAGCCCCGGCTCGAGCTATACATGAGGGGCGCCAGAACCCTCGGGTTTCGAATCTATTTGACAATCATCTTGCGATGCTCTGGTCGCTGAGCCTGTCAGCGCCCTTGCCGTACGTTGATAAGGGTCCGTTCGACCTCACGCGATCGGATGCACGATTCTTCGAGATCACAGGAATCTCAGGATCCGAAGCGCGCGAGATCACGCCGTCGACCGAAGAGCCGCTTCGTCAGAGCTACGAGTATGCGTCACTCAGCGACGTGCCATCGGACTTTCGAGTCATGGTCGATGAGCTAAGCGTCAAGCGGCCAATCACGTTCAAGAGCGCGGTAAGTACCTCGGCTGCGTTTCAACAGCCGCTCTTATTTGTGGGACACTATCGAACGGAATTCCCCCGATACGACGTTGAATTTACTGGCGGGCCTCTAGAGTTCACTGCGTACATACTCTGGCTGCCAAAGCTCGTGCCGGGAGATCACAGCGGCGTCTTGATACGCGTTAACGGCGCAAGTGGCACATTGTTTGATCCAGACTTCCTCGGATTTCCAGTTAACGAGCAAACACGACTAAGCCAAATGATGTGCGAGGTATTTGTCTCGACAGGCTTGGATGGTGCGCTTAATATTGACCGCGAGTCGATCAACGAAACACATCCACATATGGTCGCGCTCACGCGCTGGCTCCATGGCTCCTTACGTCAAGCGATCGCTGCGCAAAAGCGGCTCGGAGCTGCTGCGGCTGCCGCGCGGCGGCAGGAGACTGAGGCGGGCACCGAAGCTCGCGCCGCTCAAATCGTCCGTCGCGTGTGGGCCGACAGAGGATCCGGAGAGTCGCCGCCGACCGTAGCGGTGACCAGCTTTGCCGCGGACAAGAGTCAGGCCGACTACGTGATTTCTGATGCAGCGATTGGCACGGTGGCGGGGCGAAACTACGCTGCGCGCAGGACTCAGCGAGAGCAGCTGATTGTGTCAATTACCCAAGTGCTGGCAGCATTCGAGGAGTTCACCGACCTCGAAGACCAGGCACGTGAGAAGCTTGTTTCGGCCCTGTATGCGCTGGTTGAGGAATACCTGCCGTGACTGGCCGGGATTCGACACCAGACGAGAATCTTGGCCTGGAGCAGTTCCAGCTAGTTGGCCCACCTCCAGTATTATTTGAGGGCTGGCACCTGCCGCGGAAACAGACCGTTCGGCGAGCGCAGTGGTCGCTGCCCCTTAAGACTCTCGTAGAGGGTTTCCCCCCGGGACAGCCGATCAAATATTTGGGACTACCGGGGCCCGATCTGCTCGATGTGCGAGAGCTCGTCAATGCCGTTTGTGTTACCGAGGATCGCAGGCTTGCGTTTCTTGGCTTCGTTAAGTCGGCACTCGCAGGGGAGCCGGGTCACGAGATGCTCAATACGTCCCTCAGTACGGTGCTACGATCACCACTGGTGATGGCAGAAAGTCAGGTGTTGCCCGATGACATTTACTACTTGGCGGATCGGTCATCTGTCGCTTGGGGTCAAGCGGAGCAGCTAGGTACTTACGACTTCGTCAACTTCGACCTATGTGAGCCCGCGCTCGGCCGGGATCACTCGACCCCGCGCAATATCTATGGCGCGTTGCACGGGGTGTTCGATCTTCAGAGCAGGCGCAGTGAGCCGTGGTTGTTAGCCTTGACGAGTCGGATTGATAGGCTGAGTTTCTCAGGAAGTACGTTTGCGCGGCTGTTTTCTCTGTTCGATAAGAATCGGCGCGAATGCGAGACATTTGCAAGGAGCGTTACGAGGATTGATCCTTCGCTGGCGGAGGCCGACGAAGCTGGCGTTGAACTTGTGGATGGGATGATCTTCTTTCGGCTGGCGGCGTTACTTGCTTGCAAGTGGATTCTCGACCTATGTAGCCAAACAAGATGCAAGCTGAGGTTAATCAATTCTGCTGGATACCGCGTATATGAGAGAGCTGATCTAGATATGCTGTCCTTAACGCTGCGGGTCGAGCCTCAATATGACCTGCGGCCAGATTCGGCTGGCCTAGCCCGACCCATGGTGGGGCTTGACGAATGCGCACTTGCTAGCGCGATTGCGGATCGGCTTTTGAGGCTTACGGACTTGGATGAGTTCTTGGTGCAGAATCCCGGCATGCAAGATGATGCTTTGCGGCAATCGGTAGATCTGATGGTCGCCGCGAGCTATCCCCGAGACGCCTATCTTGATTGGTTAAAGGAGCGTGGCGTTGAAATAGCCGCGATGTTGTGACTCCTGCGCTTCGCACAGTCGGCGATTGGGCGCAAGTCCATCGTCGGGACTACGTCGCAGGCTAGTAGCGCCTGTCTCAGGCGGCCGGCGCGTCTCTGGACGCCTCCGTGCCGCCGGGAATTGCCGCCCGGCGCCGGTCAGTTGAGGTGCAACCGTTGCGCGCCGTCGCAGCCCGGCTCATTAGCAGGTCGCCTAGCAGTCACGGGTGGCTGTGCTCGTCAACCTTCTCGTAGGGTTTTATCTAGTTGGTTGTTCGTTCCCGAACTCGAGCGGCCTAAGCCGAAGGCCGCAGCGTCCCCTAGGCTATGTACTCGTTCGCCCGGATTGTCTTGATGCTGTCGCACGTGCCCTGAGCGCCGCCGAACCCGCCGGTGCCACAACCCCACGGCGGCCAACGCCAACGCAGCGGCTCCTGCAAGACCGCCAACGATCTCCGCCCTGCCGACGGTGTCATCACTGGCTGGTCGTCCCCACAGCATCTAGGCCACCGGTACGAGCCACACCAATATGGCTGCCGCCACGGAACTCCGCCCAAGCTGGCGCTTCACGCCACGCATTGCCGCACGGCCGGCCGACCGCCTCACGCGACAACACGTGTGCCGCAGGCGCCACCCATCTAGGCTTTCGAGCCCTATGCGGCCGAGCTACGGATTGGATTCAACCGAGGGCAACGCCTTCGAGTGATATAGATTCCTGGCCAGGAGGGGCGGATTCGGAATCTCGCATACCTCGCATACCTCGTCTATAGTAAAACCAAAACATTCCCGAAAAGTCAGGGCTGATCGCGGCGTCACCTAGAGACAAGCGGATCTTAATCGAATCGCGGGAGAGTGCCCACCATGACCGATTGGAGCATCTGCGGGACGTATCTGCATCCGCGACCGAACGAGGTGGCCAGTCGACCCCTAGTTATAGCCCACCGCGGCGGCAGGTATAGAGGTATCCTGGAAAACTCCCGGGAGGCTATAGCGATCGCAGTCAAGTCTGGCGTCACTCACGTGGAGGTTGACGTCAGAACCACCTCGAACGGCATCGCAGTGCTGAGTCACGACCTCCCTCGATCTGACGTGTCACTCTACTCGCTAACAGACGCACTAACTGACTTCCCCACCACATATTTCAGGATTGACCTTAAGGACCTGCGATCTTGCCGAACAGCTCCGGAGATCATCACACGCCTGCACTGTCAGAACCGGGTCTGTATCAGCTCATTTTGGGACTACAGGATCGATGGAGCTGCCGCTCGTTTGACGCCGCCTGTTACACGTGCTTTGGGATTGAGGCGAGGGAGCTTCATAGCATTGCGAGCACTTGTCGGCCTTAAGTCCGCTCTCCCCGGAGTTGCAGGTCTGTTCATCTATCACGCACACGTTCGCCTTACCCGGCGACACGTGCTAGCGAGGCGTATATTCCGAAACTTGCAGCGCCAAGGCGTATACGTACACGTATGGACGGTTAACGACGCGTTGGACGTTGCCGAATGTCTCAGTCTAGAAGTAGACGGTATTCTCACGGATAAGCCCCAACTTGTAAGAGCAATCGTCGAAGGAGGTGCGATGTCAGATTGGTGATCGGGACAGTGGGGTATCCCGCAATCCGCATCAGCTCGGCTATAGCGCACTCATGGCTCGCCAAGTAGGAAAAGTCACGGTCGCGCAATTGGCCTTTGAGGCAGCCACGCAGCTGCGGTGCAAACATTCTCAGCGGATGCGCGGTAGCGGGATGAATCGTCGAGCTGAACCTGGAGGCCGACTTAATGCTCAGCGTGCTCGTCATTCTTGATGCTTGGCCGAGCGCCCAAACGCATGACCTAATAGCGGCCGGCCGCCTTCCGGAGATCCAAGATTGGCTGACCTCAAGCGGATCGGGGATATTTGATACTATTTCGCCGTATCTGAGCTTCAGCTATTCGTCTCATGCGAGCCTCCTGACGGCGGCGCCTCCATCCGTCCACGGCATTCCAGCGCATCTTTGGATTGACCGACCGAAATCCCGCGTATTCAATATTCAGACGGCGGCGCCGCGCCGCGCTGCACAGGCTATTGATGTCAATGCACGGACTGTCTTCGAGCACGTCGGCGGTGGATCAGCCATTCACGGCCTTATCACGCGAGGGGCAACTCGCATCAAACGTCCGCTCAGCAAAGACCCAGTAGTGCTGATTCGTCACCTGATCAATGGGATTCGGGCTAATCGGCGCGGCCTTCATGTTTGCTGGCTGCCAAGCGTGGATGCCGCTGGTCACCGTTTTGGACCTGACAGTTCCGAGTTTTTGGAGGCAATTTGCGCGACTTCGCGGGCGCTTGACGCACTCTTCGGCGAGCTAGAGCGCATCGACGTTGCGAAGCAAGTCTTGTTGGCATCCGATCACGGTATGAGACCCTCGGGCGAGCTGATCGGATCGGCCGAGATACGGTCCATCGTGTGTCCCGGGTTGTCCTCCAATGTTTGGGTAAACCCTCTGATCTCGCGTCATGCAGACCTTGACAAAGTCAACGCACTCACGACTGGCGGCAGCGTCTTGCACGTATATCTGCCGCGACGTAGCAAGGTCGACATGGCGTCGAGCGTCGCAGGCCGCGCTCTATCGTCTGGGAAGGTTGCCCTTGCCGTACTTAGTGATGCAGATGGGCAGCACCTGCTTACGCCCAGCGGACAGCACACGGTGTCCCCTACTTTGACGCCGCCCGTCGGCCTCTTTGACGCATATCCTGATATTTTTCAGCGAATAGCTGAATCGAGGGTTCCGGACCGAGAGCCCGATGTCACTTTGGTCTCGCGCGATGAGTTCTACTTCGGAAAACGCGTACGACCCGGCTACAACTGGGGGAGGCATCGAGGGACGCATGGCGGGCCGTCTGCGCTAGAGTCGCTCGGTGTCGCCATTGGACTGCCTGTCGAGACAGGCAGGGAGCCCATCCCGATTCACCGCTTGCTTCGGGTCTTTGGCTTACCTCGCCAGACGCACGTGATCGACGACCCCTCAAGCCTCTTTGGCGACGGATAACGGGCAGGTAACCGTTGACACAATCTGCACCAGATCCCAGGTCCGGCGCTCATTACCAGAGTGTGCTTCTCGCGGATTATGCAGCCTCGCGTTTCGCTTGGGAACGAATAGATGCTACCGGCTTGAGTTTGCTCGGTTTAACAACGACCATTACAGGCCTTCTGCTCGCCAACATCGTACCTAAGTGCGACCTGCATTCACTAAGCTGCGAACCTACGTTGTGGCCGCCTCTCTATGCGTTGATGCCGATTGTGCCGATTACCCTCCTGCTCCTATTTGCCGATCTCGCTAACTCGCGCACGATCCGGGCGTACTACGTACGCAATCTTGAAGAAGAATTGCGGCGGCTGTCGGGTATTAGCAATCATATCGCCCGGCCGCAGGTTGGCCTTCCGCTCACGCCGGCCGTGTACGGGGAGCTCAACGCGTCGTTATTTGGCCAGCGGCGCGGGCTTCCAAGGTACCGGATCTCGCTGGTTGTGATCTATCTTGTCGTTTCCGCATCGCTACTCGCTTTAACCGTCCTTGCACTTAGGACCGCTCGGCCGATTGACTTGCAAATAGTCGGTATACTGGTGTACCTATCCCTTCTTGGCCTTCTAGCGCGCTTGCTTTGGCTGGGGACGATCGGTTCACGTCATCTTTGGGCGGATGCTGTAAAGGCGCTCGATATAACGTTGACGAGCAATACAGGTCCGCAAACCCCTGGCCCGTCTCGGGGACTTGTGTCTTATCTCATCCTTCCGCGGCCAAACGAGATGCTAGCCCGAGCGCCGATTGTGCCGCTATCGTACTTGCTTGCCGCCATTACGTTGAATGGCTTTACAGCTGATGGGCTTTGGAGCAGTATAGTTGCTGGGCTCGTATTCGAGTACTTCGTCTATCAGGCTCGGTACGTGATCAATGACTTGCGCGGCTTCACGGCCGACGCGGCATTTTCGGCGTTCAAGGCAAAGACAAGGTTCCCTATCCCCGTCACGAGAGCCTCGATATCTCTCGCAATTTACTCGTGTGTGATTCGGCTCGGACTCGCATTGTGGATCGATATTCGTGCGTTTCACTCGGCCGCTCTGGTAGGTATCATCGGTGTGCTCGTGATACAGGCGATGCTTTATGAGATAGCGCGAGCCCGCGTCGAAGCCGGCTCATCTGCCGCCTCATTTTGTAGGCTTTCGAGCGCTAAGGTCGCGGTGTACCTACTAGCTGGCGCCGGTTACGCTTTGCGCGGGGCAATCGGTATTGCTATCGCCGCGCGCACGTACGGGTCGGCTGGCTTCCTTCCAGGCGCAATGTACTTACAGCTTGGCGCGTGGTGGTTGTTCGGAATCATGACGGTAACTGCGGCCTGGTCCTTCGTGCTGGCCGATCAGGTTATTGGCCAGTCGCTGCCGAGCGGGGAAGTGCGGCTTGCGGCACAGCGGTTGGCGCACCTAGGTCCATTGGGACTCCAGGCGCGAGTCCTGAGGCCAGACTGTTCCTTTGTGGACCAAGTCTTTGATGCCACAAGCGGTCTGCGGGTCGGTCAGTTGAGCCTGCTTAAGCGAGTTGGGGGACCGACATGGTGGAACCTGTGCTACTGGGCGATCGTTCCGATCGTGAGCGGATCCGTCGTAGCTGTTGCTCATGCTTTGTCCGGGGCTGGAGTCGCGACTGTTGTGTGCGTGTCAGCCGTCGCTGCGGTGATAGTAGGTGTGTCCGTCGGTGCGCAACTCCCGCTGCCCGGGGTTCGAGTGTCGCTGCAATGGCCAGCTTTGCTATTGGCGTGCGCAGTTCTTTGGCTCGTGAGCGAACGGTTGGGACTGGGCATTCGTACGTGTCTATTGCTCGTTGGCGCGCTTTTTGTGAACTCGTTGATCTACATCTTCTTTCGGCTGGCAAGCTTAAATGGCCTCCAGCGTTCGCCAGATGAGAGGGTTCGTGCACTCGGCCGAGCGTACCGGCGAGGATTCGCGCTAGCCGTCGGCGCAATAGCTGGTCCGTCGGCGCGCGACAAGATACTGAACGGCTAGGCAATCGGTTCTGATATGCCGGTACCTACAGTCGTGTAAACCCGCGTGGTACCAGCCTCGCTTCACTGCTGTGGGTGGTTCGTCGGGTGAAAGGCGGGCGGTGACACGGACGAAGTGCCCGTGTCTGTCTCGCTGCCCGAAGCAGGCCGGCCGGGGCCAGTCAGGTGATCACGCGCATGCGCCGGTTACCGGGCTTCGCCGTTCCCGGGCGGGTTCGCTCGCCGCGACTCGCGCATGCTATCCGCGGCGCGCGCGAACCTTGCGTCGGCTGGTGATGCTGCTCGTTGACACCTCACGTAGCTACTGTCTGGATTTCTGTATCGCTTCCGCTGCATCGTTGATGACGCGTTCAATTGATCGAGCTGCTTTCGCTTTGAGCAACGGAGTCCAGGGTCTTACAGCTGCACGCAACACTCGATTGCGTGCCACCAATTCGCCCGTCACCGAAAGCACGGTACTTTCCCGCTCGCCGCTGACACTAATCCAGCCGGTGAAGTGCCTACTCTCAAGGTTGCATACTATTCTCTTTGCAGGGATCCATTCCGTCACTGTGATTGTGCCGGTTGGTTGTCCAACGAATCGTGCAACCAGAGGAACAGTAAAGTGAACGCTGGCCCTTACACGAACGCGCGAACCAAGCTCCGGCGGCGTAGGACCCGGCATCGATTCCGCGTATGACAGCGTCGGTTCGATCTCGGCGTAACGTTTGAAATCCAGCACCAACTCGATCATTTCTGACGGCGTAGCGGCGATTGGGACGTGCGCGCCAAGTTCTATTGATCCCGCATCTATGGGCCGCATCTATGACCGTCCGCTTGGTAAGGCTGCGCTGCAGAGGATAGTAGCTGTCCGGCACCGGAAGTACGATGGTGTCGCGCCGCGGGTGGCGCGGCGGCCTGACAGACGGAGCCGTGGACCTTGATCAGGCGATGCAGATCGTCCGCTCGACGTATATTTGCGCGGGCCCAGCGATAGTGGACTTGATCCGTCGAGTCAGCACGCCAAACCTCTTGACACGCACCAAGACGTTGTCGCCAGCGTCGAGTCTGCACGACGGCATCATGTTTCGACAGGTCGAAGCACTGCACCTTCTCTTCTGGGTGACCCTCTCTCGCGACTAGGACGATTCGCTCGACATGTACGCGTAGTGGGGGTCTCCTCCGTTACCTAGGCTTCTTGAGCTCGCATGGACCGGCGGTGCCCTGCCCGGGACTTGGCGTGAGCGACGCCGAGCAACGGATCACAGGCAACCAGCGGGCGTCTACGGCTACGAACACGTCGGTACGGCGACAAGTACGACGTGATCTCGGCAATATCCCTGAGATTGGCTGGCTGGTCGGCGGCCGAATCGGTCGTGCTGACCGGGGTATGCGGTATCCACTCGCACGACGTGGACGAAGGGACCAACCTCTGCCAGGCCGGGACGATGCCGCTGCATAACTGGCAGGCTTCGGCCCCGTCCATCTCGGGTACCCGTCGATAGCTCAGCCGCCTGCGGACTGGGCCGGACGCATGCGAATGAGACCTTCATACTGAGGGGCACGACGTGCTTGACGCGGATGTGGCCGTCGCGATCGGTCCACTCCTCGTCGTAGCTGGTGTAGAAGGCCAGGACCGCGGCAGTGACGCTCGGCTCGTAGCGGCAGGCGGAACCGTCGCCGCGAGAGCACACGAGCTTTCCGGGCCCGGAGCAGACGCGGCAGCAGAGCGCCTCAGTTCAGCGGATAGACGAGAACGCTTGCCCACGCGGCGCATGCGGCTCCTTCACCCTCCGGACCTAGGCCGTCGTTGGATCTCGCCTTAACCGACACTCTGGCGAGGTCAACCCGAAGTGCATCTGCAATGTTCGTGCGCATCGCCTCAATGTGCGGCCGTAGGCGCACGGTGCCTAGCACGACGAAACAGTCCACGTTGCCAACGCCGTATCCGGCTCGCTCCACATACCGAGAGAACTCCTCTACGAAGGCGAGGCTGCGTGCGTCGTCAGCATCTGGGTCATCCTCAGGAAAGTGTGTGCCGAGGTCACCGTCTGCGATCGCGCCGGCTAGGGCGTCGACCAGCGCGTGGCACAGGACGTCGCCGTCGGAGTGCGTATCAAAGCCGACGTCCGCGGGAATCTCAACGCCGCCGAGCACGAGTCGTTTGCCGGCGACGAGCCGATGGACGTCGTGGCCGAGGCCTGTGCGAAATGGTGGCTGATCTGGCATCGCGTCCAACTGTAGCGACGCGGCGTCCGCGGACACGGACACACGGCTGGCGCCCTTGACCATTCGTCGGGTGCTCGCCTATGGTTCGAACATGCGTGCGAAGATGATCCCTGGCGGCTGGCCCCGCGGCGCTTCTCATGGTCCGGGCACGATAGTGATGCTCCAGTGGATCCTCGACGGGCGCGTCTCGCGCAGTCAGGCAGGATTCGAGCGGGAGGGTCTGAGGGCCCTGTACTTGATCGAGGGCGAGAACACCGGTTCGGCTGTCCGGAAGGCCGCTACTAGCGGCCTCGTTCGCGAGTACGACGACGGCCCGCCAGTTCTCACGGACAAAGGCATGCAGGCGCTAGTCAAGTATCGGCCGTACCTCACCGAGGAATGGCTGAACGAGTGAGCCGCGCCGAGCGGCCCTAGGCCAGAACGCCCCTGATACCCACCAGCCCGGGAGACGGGGCGTTCTGCTTTACGAGGAGCCGTCCGTCCGTGCCGAGGCTAAGCGGGACTTGGTCCGCTCGACGGCCGCGACGATCTGCGGCTCAGCGCGATTGATGAAGCGGGTCACGATGTGTCCCGGCCCATAGCGCGCGCGAATCTCGGCGAGTCTTTCGTCGACCGGGATGTGCTGTCCATCGGGGCCGGTCGTCATATCGGCGTACCAGAGCGCGTCCGCTGTTGGCGACTCTTCACGATCGAACTCGGTGACCAACTCGTCTAGCAGGCCACGCTCGTCGGCCTCGATCACGGCGCACGAGTGGTGCGCGACCAGGCCGACCACGCGCTCAGGCACAGTCCCTAGCCGACGCAGATGGCGCGCTCCGTCGAGCGGATGAAAGCCTGTGTCCACGAGTGGCGGTGCGTAGCCGATGTCGTGCAGCCAGGCTGCGGCTGTCAGCGCCTCTCGATCGAAATTGGGCACCGAGGCGAGGCTCGCCGCGCGTTCCGCGACGGCTTGCACGTGGACCCACCGCCGGGGCAGCGTCAACGCAAGCTCTTGCTCGGTCAGTGATCGCGCGTCGTCGACAAGGCCCATCACCGGCCATCCTTCGACGGGTCCCATGGCAGCGCGGTTTCCCACACTGCGTTGAAGCTACGGAGGTAGCCGTCGAACCAGTTGCTGCCCTCGATACGCCGAAGATGCAACAGCGGGTTCGCTGAGGCCGGCGCGCCCCACATGTGCGGGTTGACCACCATGGCGTCATCGAAACGGAAGATCGACGCGTAGACCGTCGCCCCATGGAGCTTGACCTCGCAGCCCGGCACGTCAACAAGGTTTCGGTAATACGTCAGCGATGCGCGGATCTTGTGTGCGAGCGTGCCCCGTAACCCTTCCTCGCGATCGCGGATGTCTACAGCCTGGCTGTCTGGATCCGCCCAGCAGAGTCGCACCTTCACTCCCGCGGCTGCTCGCTCCGCAAGCATGTCGGCGATGCGCGGATTCGTTTGAACCAGGAACGTTCCGGCGTACACGAGGATGTCGATGTGGCGTGTGGCGCTTCCGACGAGCTGCAGCCAGGTGTCTCGCGGAACGGACGATCGGTCCGGATGTACTCGCACAAGCTCTGACTCGACGGACTGCTCGCGTTCCTCAGTGCTGCGGCCCTCTACCAGCTCTGGCCACAGGTAGACCTCGTCGATATCGAGCTCACGCGCGATCGTCCAGCGAGTCTCGCGGTGGGGAACTCTCCCGTGGCTGATCCATCGCTGCACGGTCTTCGGGTCCACATTGCAAGCTCGAGCTAGCCGGCCTGGCGAGTATCCCCGCTGAACCATGACCGTCCGTAGCCGCTCGTTCATAAGTGATATTAGAAAGGACGTGATTGGACATGTCAAGGACGTCGAGGGACGTTTCTTGTACCGTAGGGTGGCCCGATGGCCCGCCTCGTGCTCTGGGATGTCGACCACACGCTCATCGAGAACGCAGGCGTTAGCAAGGAGATCTACGGCGCCGCGTTCGCTGCGCTGACCGGGCGTCAGCCCAGCCATCTTGCGCCGACCGAGGGGCGCACCGATCCCGACATCATGGAGGCGATGTTCCGCCTCCACGACGCGGCGCCCGTTGCGTGGTCGACGGTCAAGGTCGCCCTCGAACGAGCCGGTGAAGAGCACCATTCCGCGCTGGCTGAGCGCGGTACCGTCCTGCCGGGAGTCAGCGCCCTGGTCGCAGCGCTCGCAGCAAGGGACGACGTTGTTCAGACCGTCGTCACGGGAAACATCCGGGCAAACGCTGAGGTCAAGTTGTCAGCGCTAGGCCTTGCCGAGGCCCTTGACCTCGACGTCGGTGGATACGGCTCTGATTCCCGGCTCCGGCCTCGCCTTGTCGAGGTGGCGCGACGCAGAGCAGCCGCTAAGTACGGAAGCGACTTTGGCGATGCAGCAAACGCCATCGTCATCGGCGATACACCGCGCGACGTCGAAGCTGCGGCGCACGGTGGAGCACGGGTCCTGGCGGTCGCGTCCGGTGTCCACGACGTTGACGAGTTGCGCGCCGCTGGCGCGGGCTATGTCGTTCCGAGCCTTGCAGACACGGACGCCATCGTGACGTTTGTGGTCTCGCCGCTGACGACGGACAGCAGGGCACGGCCCGGGACCTTGTAGGACGTTTCGGCACGCTCGCCGCGCGTTCCTACGCGTCCGAGATGCCCGCTCAGACGGTTTAGGCGTCCCCTCCACTCCAGGTCTCCTTGACCTGGTCGAAGTCAGGTGGCTTCGCAGGTGGAAGGGATCGCTCATGTTGACGGACATCCGGATCGAGAACCACACGAATTCGAGCACCCACGATTGGCGCGATCTAGCGTTGTGCTCGCAGGTCGATCCGGAACTGTGGTTTCCGGAAAAGGGCGATTCGAACCGGGCCGCCAAGCTCATCTGCGGTTGGTGCGAGGTACGTGAGCAGTGCCTAGCAGTCGCGCTGGCGACCAATGAAGAGCACGGCGTGTGGGGCGGTCTATCGAGGGAAGAGCGGCGACGCCTGCGACGCCGGAGCCGGGCAGTCACGCCAGTCGAGATTGACGGCGAGGCCGCGTGATGGCCGCCGTCCACGAGGTGATCGCCCGCGACGGAACGTGCCTGTACCGCGGTCGCGACATTGAGCTGGCGTGCGAGATCTACAGCACCGCGCCGGCCGGGACGCGTCTGCGCTGCCGCCGGGTGTGGACCGCTGGGGACACCTGCCGCGGTGAGTTGAGCGCGACGGATGTCCCGGTGCCGTATCGACTGACGGCGGCTGGCTACGCAGCGACCTCGACCTCATCAAGCCGTCGCGCGGATCCGGGCGACGCGTCGGCCCGGGCCCCGCGTGACGGATCACGCCCCGGGACGGATGAGCCGGTGCCGTACGCGCTGACAGCGCGGGCTGCGGAGATGTTCGTGGTGGACACGGCGAACGTGACCGAGCTACGGCGTCGCTGCCCGGAACTGTTCGTGCCACGGAACGTTGGCGGTGCGTCGTGATGGGGCGTGCCATGCGGCTGTTGACCAAGGCCGAGGCGCGCGTGATCGCTCGGCAGGCACGCAGCTACGGCTACTTCGCAGACGACGAGAACCAGCGGCACGCGCACGTGTACTGCCCGCGTTGCCGCGTGGAGGTAGGCGCGACCCGTTACGAGAGTCATCGCAGCGAGGCCGCCCGCCGCGGGCTGCTGATGGCGGCGCTGGATGCCGCGATGGTCGAGCACCTCCTGTGTGACTGCGAACGCGGCAGCGCGCCCTACGTCGGCAGCTATGCCACGACCAGCACGGCGCGTGCCGCTACCGACGACAACCACGACAACGAACGGATGGATGCGTGATGAACAAGAAATACCTGGTGCCGTTCCTGGCGGTGCTGCTGGTTCTGCTCTACGTGCCGGGCGCGCCGCTGTCCGCGCAGCACGGCGCGCACAAGGTCGGCACGTTCCTGACCAACACCGGCCGCGGGGTCGGCCACTTCCTCGACGAGCTGACGTCATGACCCGCCGCCTGGATAGCACGGTTGTGCTGCTGGACCGCGACTCGGATGACGGGGCGCTTTGCGGGCGTCCGTCGCGGTTCGACCCGCGCTCGCGGTATCTGCTCGCGCTGGGCCGGCCTGGTGCGGACACGCCCGCGGTCGCTTTGGCTCCGGCCGATGCTGCCCGCCTGGTCGCCGCGCTCGGCGCCTGGCTGGCCGAGGCAACCGACGACGACACGGCCGAGGACGCGCAGGTGGCGGACGGGCGGGTGGCGGCATGAACGGCGACCACTACGACGGCGCGGCCGGGCCGGACGAGCGCGGCGAGGTTGGCCGGTTCCCGGAGTTCTTCGTGGGGCCGGATGAGGCCGAGCGCCGCGGGCGGCTACTGCGCCAGGTGACCTTCACCCAGGCCCATGACGGCGGCGAGGTGATCGAGTTCCGGTCGACGAACGCGGACCGGATGACGCCATGGCTGCGTACCGCGTTGGCGAACCTGCTCGGACTATCCCGGGCGGGACTGCTGCTCTTGCTCGACGCCGCCGGCTGCGTCGTGGTCGTGCTGCTGCTCGCAATGGTGTGGCGGTGGCTGACATGAGCGTCCACCACTCCGAGACCCGTACCCGGGACGGGTGGACCTACATCGGGATTCTCGCGGTGGCGGTCGCGGCGGCGGTGCTGAGCTTCGACTCGCTCACGGCGCTCGCGCACTTGGCCGGGGTGACCGGTCGCGTGGGTGGGTTCCGATTGTCGTGGCTACTGCCGATCGCCGTGGACGCCTACGCGGTGACCGCGACCCGGGTGTGGCTGCGCACCGCGGGCACCGCCCGTACCGCGGCGTATGCGCGGCGGAACGCGGTCGGCGCGATCGTGTTGTCGGTCGCGGGTAACGCGACGTTCCACGGCCTGACGGCGGCCGGCGTGACCACGCTAGCGACAACGGGGTGGGGCTGGCTGCTAGTCGTCGCGGTGTCCGCGGTGCCGCCGGTGATGCTCGGCCTGGTCGCGCACTTGCACGCGCTGGTCTCCGGTGACTACCGCGTCACCGAGACCGTCGCAGCACCCGCGGGTGAGACACCAGCTGCGAGCACGGCACCAGGAACCGGTCCCGCCGAACCGGGTCGGGAGTCGACCGAGACCCGGTCCCGTTCCCGCGCGCAGTCCCGTTCCCGGTCCCGGGACGGCGCAGCGGCCGATGCCGTGATGCGGGAGCACTGGGACCGGGAACGCGCCGCGGGACGTACCCCGTCCGGGGCGGAGCTGGACCGGGTGGCGGGGACGCGGGACTACGGCCGCAAGGTCCGCCGGGCCCTGCTCGCCGAAACCGCGAGCACGAACCAGACGACCGAGACGACGAGTGAGACGACGAGTGAGCAGGCCACCGCGACGGCGCCGCTTGGCGGGTTGTCGGTCGTGCCCGCAGGGGAGGTGTCGGCATGAGCCGCCGATCTAACCGTTCGCGCCGCCGGGCTGACCGGCTGGCCCGCCTGAAGCACACGACCTCGACCGAGCTGGCGCTCTACGCGCCCCGCGACGCCGAGCTGGCCCTGGCCACGGCGGCGGATGAGGTGCCCGAGGACGTGACCGGCGCCGAGCCTCGCGCGCTGGTGGCGGTCGACCTGGCCGAGGATGACACCCCGGCGAGTCTGCGGGCGGTGCTGGCCGCCAAGTCCGCCGAGCGGCGCCCGATCCTGCCCAGGTGGGTGGGTGACCGCGACGAGCTGCGCTACGCGCTGCGCTGGCTGCTCGGACACGTTGGGCACTCCCTGGCGTATCACGTGGTGCGGGTACCGAAGTACGCCGCTCGCATCGCCGCCCGTGCCCCGCTCGGCGCCGCCAAGCTGGCCCGCGACCTGAGCCGCTGGGCCGGGGACGCGGAGGGTGTGCCGCTGCGCGCGGCGAGCGTGCTGCGCAACGACCCGGAGATGTACGTCAAGCTGTCCCGGCAGCGTCTGGAGCGCACCCGCTGGCGCGCCATCTTGCTGTTCGCCGGGCTCCTCGGCGTCGTGGTCGCGGCGGTAGCGGTGGCGCTGGCGCCACCAGTCGCCCGGTGGCTCACGGTCTGGGCCGTGATGGCCGGACTGGTGTGGCGGGGCTCGTCGGGGGACAAGCCGCTGCTGGACCGCGCGGTGGTCCCGCACAAGGTCGCGAAGCTGACCAGCGAGCACATCATCCGTGCGCTCGGCGCTCTCGGTCTGTCCGGGATCAACAAAGCGCTTGCTCCCGGTGGCGGCGGGATCACCTTCCCGGCCCCGATCACCAAGGACGGTCCCGGGTGGCGCGCTGATGTCGACCTCCCGTACGGGGTCACGGCGGTGGACATCATGGAGCGCCGTTCCCGGCTCGCGTCGGGACTGCGCCGCCCGCTGGGGTGCGTGTGGCCCGAACCCGCGACCGACGCGCACGAGGGCCGGCTCGTGCTGTGGGTCGGCTATGAGGACATGAACAAGACCCGGCAAGCGCCCTGGCCGCTGGCGAAGTCCGGGACAGCGGATGTGTTCCGGCCGATCCCGTTCGGCACCGACCAGCGCGGCCGCATCGTGTACTTGCTGCTGATCTTCGAGTCGGTCCTGATCGGCGCGATGCCCCGGCAGGGCAAGACCGCCGCCATGCGGGTCATCCTGCTGGCGCTCGCCCTGGACGTGCACGTCCAGCTCCGTGTCTTCGAGTTGAAGGGCACCGGAGACCTGGCCGCCTTGGAGAAGGTCGCCCACGAGTACGGCACCGGCCAGCACGACGACACCATCGCCGCCGTGGTCGCGAGCTTGCGTCAGCTCATGCACGAGGAACTCCCGCGCCGCACCCGCACCATCGCCGGGCTCCCGCGGGACTTGGCCCCGGAGAACAAGGTCACTCCCGACCTGGTCGGCAAGCGCTCGCTCGGGCTGTTCCCGGTCGTGCTCGCGATCGACGAATGCCAAGAGCTGTTCATGCACCCGGTCTACGGGTCCGAGGCCGCCGAGCTGTGCCTTCGTCTGATCAAGCTCGGTCCCGCGGTAGGGATCATCTTGATTCTCGCGACGCAGCGCCCGGACAAGGACTCGCTGCCGACCGGTATCTCGGCGAACGTGGGTATCCGGTTCTGCCTGCGGGTGATGGACCAGATCGCCAACGACATGATCCTCGGCACGTCCCGCTACAAGACCGGCGTGCGCGCGACGACGTTCACCACGCGGGACAAGGGCATCGGCTACCTGGTCGGCGCGAGCGACGACGCGCAGATCACCCGCAGCTTCTACCTCGACGGACCGGCAGCGGAGAAGATCGGCGACCGGGCCCGCGCCCTGCGCCTGGCCCACGACGGGCTCACCGGGCACGCCGCCGGGCAACCGACCGGACGTGAGCCCGGACCGGGCTACTCGCTGCTGGATGACCTGGCCGCCGCGATGGGCAGTGACGATCAGCTCTGGTCGGTTACCGTGCTGGACCGCCTAGCCGACCTGCGCCCCGACGTCTACGCCGGGTGGACCGCCCAACAGCTCGCCGTCGCCCTCAAACCGCACGGCGTGCCGACCCGGCAAGTCTGGGGTCAGGCCGAGGGCAGCACCCGCGGGGCGAACCGGCGCGGCATTACCCGCGCCGACCTGCACAAGGCCCTCGGGCAAGCCAAACGCGCCGAGCTGCCGCCACCCACACGGCCCAGCGTCGGGGCCTACCAGCCGCCACCGGATGACGCCGTCCCCGACGACCAGCCCGCCGAGCCCGACGAGTTGGCCGCCGACCTCGGCGACCTCGACGACCCAGACAGCGAGGGCGGTGAGCGCTTCGCCTAGCAGCAGCCCCCGCTAGACCTAGCAGCACCGCTAGCACCCAAAACCCCGCCAGAGCGGCCCTCTAGCGCTCTAGCGGCCATCCCAGCGCGCCCAAAACAGGCCCGAAACAAGGGAAATCCGCGATGAACACCCACCCCGCTAGGACCACAGCCCTCCTGTACGACCTCACCGAACACGGCTCCGCCGCGCACAGCGGTGGGCACGTGCACTGGTGGGCGCTGCTCGCCCTCGCGCTCGGCACCGCCGCGCTGATCTACGCCATGGCCTGCGCGGTGACCCCGTTCGCGCGGTGCCGCCGCTGCGACGGCAACGGCAAGTACCGCAAGCCGACCGGCCGGGCCTGGCACCCCTGCAAACGGTGCAAGGGCAGCGGGCACCGGCTGCGCTGGGGACGGCACATCACCAACTACCTGCACCGCATCCGCGACCACTCCACCCGCGCCACCAAGCAGCGCGAGCACCTGAGCCGGCGAGGCCCGCGATGAGCCGCACCCGAACCGGTCGCACCCTGCCCCGGCTACTCGCCCTGGCCGCCGTCGCCACCGTGCTGTTCCTCATCGCCGCCCACTACGGCACCACCCCGGCAGCACCGGGGAAGACGGCGCCCTCAGCTGGACACGACAGCACACCGAACGCCACGGCAGCACTCACACAGCTCGCCACGCTGCGGGTGCTGCCGTCCCGCCCGCACCACGCCGGCTACCAGCGCGGATGCGGCCGCGGGCAGGCATGCAGCTTCGGCCCGGCCTGGACCGACAACACCACCGCGCCCGGCGGGCACAACGGCTGCGACACCCGCAACGACATCCTCCGCACCCAACTCACGGGTGCGACCTACCGGCCCGGCTCCCGCTGCGTCGTGGTCGCCGGGACGCTGCACGACCCCTACACCGGCCGCACCATCGCATTCGCCAAGGCGCACGCCTCGCTCGTGCAGATCGACCACCTAGTGCCCCTCGCGCTGGCCTGGGACCTCGGCGCGAACGCGTGGCCGCAGCCCGAGCGCGCCGCCTACGCCAACGACGAACACCTCGTACTGCTCGCCGTGGACGGCACCGCGAACGACGCCAAAGGCGATGACGGCCCCGCCGCCTGGATGCCACCCAACACGAGTTATCGCGCCACCTACGCGGCCGGGTTCATCGCCGTGCTCGCCCACTACCGGCTGCCCGTCACCGCCGCCGACAAGACCGCCCTCACCACCGCACTGGAAGGCACCCACCGATGAGCGACGACCGTCCCGACCTACCCACCTTCGACGGCCGCGACGTGCGTGAACACGCCGCCGCCGCTGCCGAGGCCGTGCGTGCGATCAACCACATCACCGGCTGGCCGCACGGAATGACCTACCCCTCCGATGCCTACAGCGTGCTGAGCCGTCTCGCCGCGGTCGCGGCGATGCTGCGCCAAGCCTTCGGGCAGATCGACCGCCAACTCGCCGCATGGCATGCCGCCGGGCACGTCGGCATCGACCGCGGCACCCCGTTTGCCGGTAACCCGTCCGGTGCCCTCGCCACCGTCACCGCGGCGCTGGATGAGGCCGCCGCCGGCGCCGAACACCTCTACGTCGGGCTCGACCACGCCGGCCAAACGCTCAGCGCTGCGCACTGGACCGGTCCCGACCCCTACGTCGAGATCGTCGACGACCGCGACGCCGACAGCGGCGAGGTGAACGACTGATGCGCCGCGCCGTCGACCCCACCGAGCTCACTCCGCTCCAGATCCAACGTCGGCTGCGCACCTGGGCGCGCACCAGCGACTCGCACGTGTACGCCGCGGTCGAGCTGCTCATCAGCCACGACGCGTGGCTAGGCCGCCGCGACTTCCTCACCGTCGCCGTGCGTTCCCGCGAGCCGGCCATCGGGTGGATCAACTGGCGCGCCGCCCGAGAGGCGTTCGGCGCCGGCCGCTTCGACCAGTCCAGCACCACTGAGCGGGCCGTGCTCGACCTCGCGATCGCTCTCGGCGAGGACCGCTACCGGCTCTCGGCGATGGGCCCCCACAACGCCGCCGTCATCGCCACCGCCGTCGCGCTGGCCGCCGAGCTGGTCCACCCCGCCCTGAAAGGAACCCGCACCCCATGACCAACCAGCCAGACGCCATCGGCACCCCCAACCAGACGCCCGCCGCCGCGCTGGCCCGCCGCGCCGAGGACACCCTCAAAGCGCTCGCGGGCCTCGGCCACGGTGAGCTGGCCGCCAACCCCGCCGAGGCGTACGCGGTGCTCGACCACCTGTCCATGGTGATCGGCCACACCGTAACCATCGGCGCCGTCCTGGCCGACCAGCTCCGCCAGTGGGCCGAGCTGTGCGCAGACGGCAACCGCCACCCGCAAGCCCAGCGCCTCGCCCACGCGGCCCGGCTGACCGGGCTCGGCGTGGTCGACGAAGCGTGCCGGCTCTACCAGCGACTCGAGGGCGTCCTGTCCACCCTCGACCAGCGCCGCTACCGCACCGACCGCGGCATTCCCCTCGACTACGGGGCGCGGCGGTGAGCAGCAAACGCCGGCAGCGGCGCAAAGCCTGCCTCGGCAAGGTCCGCTACCCCGGCCCGAACCCCGCCGACGCCGCCGCACAGCGCGGGGCCCACCGCGGGCACTGGCTCCACGCCTACCGCTGCCCGCACTGCACCGGCTGGCACATCGGCCACCTACCAGCCCGGCAACGCCAAGCCGCCCGCGACACCGCCCGAGAACGGAGACGCACCACATGACCAGCATCACCGCCAGCGACCCCCGCCGGGCCCTGCTCGACGCTGCGCTCCTGCACGCCGCCCGCGGGTGGCGGGTGTTCCCGCTGCGACCAGGCGACAAGCGGCCCGCCGTCAAGGACTGGGAACCCCGCGCCACAACCGACCCAGCCCGGATCGAACGCGCCTGGAGCACGGGGGCATTCAACATCGGCATCGCCTGCGGGCCGTCGGGGCTGGTCGTGGTCGATCTCGACCGGCCCAAGCCCGGGCAGGCGCCGCCGCCGACCTACGACCAGCCCGGCGTACGCGACGGCGGCGACGTGCTCGCCATGCTGTGCGAGACCAGCGACCAGCCCCTGCCTGTCGACACCTACGTCGTACGCACCGCCTCGGGTGGCACCCACCTCTACTACGCCGCCCCCGCCGACGTCGTTCTGCGGAACACCGCCGGGCGGTTGGGCTGGTTGATCGACACCCGCGCCACGGGCGGATACGTCGTGGCCGCCGGCTCGACGGTCACCCGCCACCCCTACACCGCGCTCGCTCCCGAGGTCGACCCGGCGCCGCTGCCGGGCTGGCTGGCCGAACGCCTCGCCGATGCCGAACCGACCGCGACCGCGGACGCGACGGTGCCCGGCGTGTCGGCAGGCAGCCCGAGCGCCTACGCCGCCGCTGCGCTGCGCGGCGAACTCGACCGCGTGCTAGCCGCCGTGCACGGCACCCGCAACCACACTCTCAACGCTGCCGCGTTCGCGCTCGGCCAACTCGTCACCGCTGGCCTGATATCGCGCCACCTCGCCGAGGACGCCCTCACGTTGGCCGGGCAGGCCATCGGTCTCGGCGGCCGCGAGTGCGCCGCCACCATCCGCTCCGGACTCGACTCCGGCGAACGCACACCCCGTCAACCGGCGGCCGCCATGAGCCGCCGCGACCAGCTGACCGCGGCGCCTGACCACCGACCCGCCGCCTAACCGACCGCAGCAACGAGAGGAACCCGAGTGATGAGCCCGTGGGACGAATGCATCTGCGGACACGAGCAGTACGAGCACAACACCGACCCCGACACTCTCGACGAGGGCGGCTGCGCGGTGCCCGACTGCCCATGCCCGTGGTTCAACCACGACCCCGTCTGCCGCACATGCGGATACGGCTACGAGTGCGAGTGCGCCTAATGCCCACCGCGACAGAGCACGAGCAGCGGCCGATCCGGCCGTGGTTCCTGCTGGGCACCCACCACCCGGGGTGGCTGGCTACCGCCGGGATACCGCTGTTCGTGTCCGATCGGCGGCTGCGGGGGTATCGCCGGCTGCCGCGCGCTGCCGCGGGATGGGCGCTGGACTCGGGCGGGTTCACCGAACTCGCCAGCCACGGCTCCTGGGAGCACGCCCCGACCCCGGCGCAGTACGTGGCCCGCGTACGCCGCTACGCCCGCGAGGTGGGTCGGCTCGCGTGGGCCGCGCCGCAGGACTGGATGTGTGAGCCGTTCATCCTGGCCAAGACCGGGCGCACCGTGTCTGAGCATCAAGCCCGCACCGTCGCCAACTATCAACGCCTGCGAGCCCTCGACCCCGAGCTGCCGTTCGTGCCCGTCCTCCAGGGCTGGCGCGTCGGCGACTACCTGCGCTGCGCAGATCGCTACGCCGCTGCCGGAATCGACCTCACCCGCGAGCCACTCGTCGCGCTCGGCTCGGTCTGCCGCCGGCAAGCCACCGGCGAGGCCGAGGCCATCATCACCGCGCTCCGCTCCGTCGGGCTCACATGCCTCCACGGGTTCGGCGTCAAGACCCTCGGCCTGGCCCGCTACGGCCACCTGCTGCACTCCGCCGACTCGATGGCCTGGTCGGTCGCCGCGCGCCGGTCCCAAGCGCTGCCCGGCTGCACCCGACATCGCACCTGCTCCAACTGCCCCCGCTACGCCTTGGCCTGGCGGCAGCGCCTACTCACCCAACTACGCCGCGGCGCTGGCCGCGCCGAGCAACTCCCGCTGTTCACCGCCATGGACGACGACACCGACAGGAACGCCGGATGAGCCCGACATCAGAACACTCCGAAGCCCGGCCGACGGTTGACATAATCCTCGGCCAGGTCGCGCCCGATCTCGCACTGACACCCGGGCCGTCGCAGAGATGGGACGGCGAGCCGGTGCCGCTGTCCGCGCGCCGGCTGTTGCCGCCCTTCCCGGTCGATGCGCTGCCGCCGTGGGTGGGTGACATGGTGGGCGCGCTCGCTGAGTCCACGCAAACCCCGCCCGACCTCGCCGGCTGCCTCGCACTCGCCTGCCTGGCCACCGCTGCGGGCGGGCGGGCCGTGGTCGACGTGCGCCCGGACTGGATCGAGCCGACCAACCTGTTCGCAGTCGTGGCGATGCCGCCCGGCTCGCGCAAGTCGGCGGTGTTCGCCGCGATGACCGCGCCGCTACTGAGCGCCGAGCGGGCCATGCAAGAAAACAGCGCCCCCGCCCGGGCCCGCGCCGACATCGAAGCCAAGGCCGCCCGCGCGCGAGCGAACCAGACCGCGCACGTCGCCGAGTCCGCCTACGGCAGCGAACATTCCGACAAGGCACTCGCCGAGGCCGAGGCCGCCGCCATGGCCGCCAGCGAGCTGACCGTCCCGCCCGTGCCGCGGCTGGTCGCCGATGACATCACCCCCGAAGCCGCCGCCTCCTTGCTCGCCGAACAGCACGGCCGCCTGGCTGTCCTTTCTGCCGAGGGCGGCATCTTCACCACCCTCGCCGGGCGCTACTCCGGTACACCCAACCTGGAGGTGTTCCTCAAAGGCCACGCGGGTGACCTGCTGGCCGTCGACCGCAAAGGCCGCGACCGCGAATACGTCGAACACGCCGCGCTCACCCTTGGCCTGGCCGTGCAGCCTGGCGTGCTCACCGACATCGCGAAGATGCCCGGGTTCCACAGCCGCGGTCTGCTCGCGCGCATCCTCTACTCGATCCCGACCTCGACCGTCGGCCGCCGCAAGATCGGCGCCCCGCCCACACCTGAACCCATCGCCGCGACCTACCGCACCAACCTGCGCGCCCTCGTCCTCACCCTCGCCGACTGGACCGACCCCGCCGTGCTGCCGGTCACCCCGGCCGCCAACGACGTCGTACTCCACTTGGAGGAGGTGATCGAGCCCCGGCTGCACCCCGAGCACGGCGACCTGGCCCCTATCACCGAGTGGGCCTCCAAACACATCGGCGCCACCATCCGCATTGCCGGGCTACTCCATCTCGCCACCCACCGCGACGCCACCCGACGCCCCATCGGACCCGACACCATCCACAACGCCGCCCGCATCGGCACCTACTACCTCGGCCACGCCCTCGCCGTCTTCGACCTCATGGGCAGCGACCCCATGGTCGACGACGCGCGCCACGTCCTCGACTGGATCACGCGGACCCGGACAGCCCACTTCACCCGCCGAGAGCTGTTCCGGGCTATGCCCCGCGGACGATTCGCCAAGGTAGGCGACCTCGATCCGGTACTCGACCTGCTCGACCAACACGGTTACATCCGGCCCCGACCCGACGCCCAACCGCGCCCCACGGGTGGCCGGCCGCCCTCGCCCACGTACGACGTCCATCCCGCCGTGACAGAACCGCCAGAACTGACACAACCCCAGGGTGCGCGATGAACCGCGCGGGTTCTGGCAGTTCTGGCAGTTCTGTCATGCAGCGAGCCGTGCCCGCAGGACGACGAATGCGGCACGCGCAGAGCGGACTGATCCCGCGCACGTCAGCCGCTTCCCTGACATCCACGCGACCGTGTTCGGCCGGCTACAGCCATCTGAGAGCGCCACCAACCACAGACACGGCCAAACCATGCCCACCACAAGACCTCGAAGGACCGCGATAGATGAAAAGCCTCGACATCTTTCCCAATGCACGATCCGAGGAGACCAACGCAGTGGATCATCACACCCCGGCAACCGTGCCCCTGGTGCTCACCATCGAGCAGGCAGCTGAACGACTCGGCATCGGGCGCTCGCTCATGTACGCGCTCGTCACAAGCGGCGAGGTCGAGTCCGTCACTATCGGCCGACTGCGCCGCATCCCAACCGACGCGCTCGTTACCTACATCGCTCGACTGCGACGTGCCAACGACGACGAGGCGGTGGCCTAGTGGCCAAGGCGAAACGACAGCGCAATGGCCAATCGTCGATCTACAAAGGCTCGGACGGTTACTGGCACGGCCGCGTCACCGTAGGCCTGCGCGACAACGGAAGTCCGGACCGCCGGCACGTCATGTCGAAGTCCAAGGCCAAGGTGATCGCCGGCGTTGACGAGCTCGAAAAGCAGCGCGGCGACGGCACGATCAACCGCCCCGGTGAGAACTGGACAGTCGAGAAGTGGCTCACGTTCTGGCTTGAGAACATCGCCGGTCCGTTTGTGGGCTTCGAGACGGAGCGCGGGTATCGGGTGGCGGTCAGCCGACACTTGATACCCGGCGTTGGGCAGCACAAGCTCCACAAGCTTCGTCCAGAACATCTCGAGCGCCTCTACATCACCATGCTTAAGAAGCCGACCAAGGGCGGGACGTTGACTAAGCCGGCCACGGCTCACCAGGTGCACCGCACGGTGCGTACCGCGTTGAACGAGGCTGTCCGTCGCGGCTACCTCGGCAAGAATCCCGCGCTGTTGGCGAAGGCCCCTCGCGTCGTCGAGGAAGAGATCGAGCCTTACACGGTGGACGACGTCAAACGCCTACTGGAGACAGCGCTCAGCCGGCGAAACGGCGCTCGATGGGCCATAGCGTTGGCGCTCGGACTCCGGCAAGGCGAGGCTCTTGGTCTCAAGTGGGACGACGTCGACCTCGAACACGCGACGCTCAGAGTCCGGCGCAGTCGCGTGCGTCCGAAGTACCGACACGGCTGCACTGTCCCGCAGTGCGGACGCAAGTACGCCGGCTACTGCCCTGCCCGCGTTCCGATCCGGCCCGCCACCGGCGACACGAAGTCGAGCGCCGGCCGGCGCATCATCGGACTGCCCGCTGAGCTATGCGCGCTACTCGACGCCCACCGCGCAGAGCAAGACGCGGAGCGCACGAAGGCAGCACAGTTGTGGATCGACGAGGGTTGGCTGTTCGCGGATGAGACTGGGCACGCTCTGAATCCACGCACTGACTGGGACCGTTGGAAGAAGTTAGTGGCCGATGCCGGTGTGCGAGATGCCCGGCTTCACGATGCCCGACACACAGCCGCCACGGTGCTGCTTCTGCTCGGCGTGACCGACCGGGCGATCATGGGCATCATGGGCTGGTCCAACCCAGCCATGGCGTCGCGCTACGCCCACGTCATCGCGCCGTTGCGCCAGGACATCGCCAATCGCGTCGGTGGACTGATCTGGTCTGAGAGGGCTAAGCCGTGAACCAGCCTGCGCTCACTACCTCCTCCTCCCGAAGCACTTCCTACGCGTACGATCGAGCGCCGTACGTCCGCGTTCGCGCCGAGTTTCGTCGCTAACGGTCCGTGCAAGACCGGGCTCGACTGCGGCGGTTGTCACTCAGTTCGACGCTCAGTCGGCGCCGTGGTCCCCTGTTCGTGCGATGATCGGTGCGAGGAGGTGACGGTGATGACGTCCCGTCGCGCGCAGGCAGCACTCGTGACGGTGTGGGCCGATCGAATGGGCGCACCTCAGGAGGATGATCTCGCGGCCTGGTGTGAGTGGGATGGCGCGCGGAGACCCGCTCGTACGCATGTCGTCGGCTGGGTGGTTGCTGTTCGTATCCGCAACGCGAGTGATGCGCCGTTATACCGAGTGCGGTATGCGGCGAGCCAAGGCGGGCGAGGAACAGCGTCGGGCTTTGTAAGCGAGATACCGCCGGAGTCGACGGTTGAGCTACTGATTCCGTTCCCGTCCCCACCGCGAAGCGAGTGGGTGTCGCCAACACTGACGTTCTTTGATGCGAGCGGCGTCGAATGGATCCGCCGCGGGAATGGCGAACTGGTGGAAGAGTCACCGTTAATCGGTGCGTTCCAGCCCCACGCCGGTGCCTACACGTCGGTGGCTGAACATCCGACCTTGAACCTGCCGCATCCGCTTAGACTTATTGGGCTTGCAGGGTGATGCCGAGGCGGTTGGCGATCATGAACCGACTGTTCACGTGCGTATCGCATCCGCGACGAGGACAAGATCTCGACAGTGTGGGCAGTCTCAACCGCTTGGCATCTCGCGATCAGGATATTCGCAATTCACGGTGAGGACGCGGTCCGTCGGATCTGTTCCTGTGCTTATGGGCTCGCCGCTCAGTAGTAGTTCTTCTGTCGCCACCGGTACGGCAATGGAAAAGCGTCCTCTGAGCCCGGTCGGCCCGTCCGGTAGGACCCGAGCCGAGACCCACCGCGCTTTGTCATCATGAGCAGGGCGATACAGCACCCTGCCGTCGTGTACAACTGCAGTCCCAGTTACCACGAGTGACTCGCCAACCCGCCGAATCTCCTCAACCTCTATCTGCGGACGGCCATCCGGGGCGCGAGCCTTGGTTGATCTGTACGACGGCTCAAGGATGTAGAAGACTTGCTCTACGAGGTCCACGAACATCGGATCGGGGTTGTGCCGTTCGGTCAGCGCGTGCAGCACCGGTCGAAGGACGCCGCCGTTAACGTTACGCACCGACACTCCTGCATACGGCCGCACCGCCAAATCGATGCTCTGCTCGTCCGTTAGCAGTGAGTTGGATTGAACCTGCATCACGCCATAACTTCCCCGCGGAATGAATCGAGCCTTCTTCTCCTCGAGACGCCGCATCCACTTCGGGCGGTTCATCGCCTCGGCGATAAGTAGGGCCTCGACAAACTGCGGGTCGCTACCCACCGATTGAGCGCGGTCGCGCGCGTATGAAACAAGGGCTGGTCCGACTTCTTGGCGGACTCTTGCTACGAGCGCGGGCAGATCGCCAGGACGGAAGGTGAGGCGACTAACCCACACTGCCATGACACCTGCGAACAGGCCGGTCCACACCGCGATCGACAAGTCCGACGGACGCGGAATTAGCGGCCGCCAGAATGACGCGGTGACTGTCGCAACCACGACAACGCAAGCAATCGCCGAGCATAGGATGACGTTAAACACGAGCGCAGTCATGCGATGTCGAACTTGCCGTCGCCGAACTATCCGCGCGATCGCGAAGCCGCTCGTATGGGAGACGTGGATGGCACCGAGGCTCAGAGCTGCCAGCCACACAGGACTGTCCAACCGGTCGGCTGTTACGGCTGCGAACGCAGCCGCCAGGAAGACCGGCCCCAAGCGAAAGAGCGCGTACTTACCAAGCTTCCTGCTGACGACCGGATCAACGGACGGGCCGCCCGAGAAGTAGCTGTCCGGCCAGCGATGGGCTGCGGCGGAGTAGAGCATGAACAGGCCAAGAGCAGTGGCCGCACCTACGAGCACACTCTGAACCATCAGGGATACACACTAGCGGCGTGGGCGCACCTCGCCCCGACGCCTGGACGGTCGACGGCGACGTCAGTCCTGCGGCACTGCCGGGCCGTTGAAGGCTGATCTTGACGCCGCTGGCCAATAGTCCGGCAGCAGGTACTGCCGTTAGGCGCTCGAGCCACATCTGAGGACCGAACTGAGACTAAAACTGAGACTGGGCGCAAGAACGCCGGGTCGGCCGTGTGGGCTGACCCGGCGTTTCCCCTTGTTTCCTGGGCGGTGGCGGTGGGATTTGAACCCACGGAGGCTTGCACCTCACACGCTTTCGAGGCGTGCTCCTTCGGCCGCTCGGACACGCCACCGCCGACGAGGATACATGGCGCCGTCCTAGCGTCGCGCCGCGAAGAAGTCCGCGAGCAGCGCCGAGCACTCGGGTTCGCGGACGCCGGCGATCACCTCGGGGCGATGGTTCAGCCGCCGGTCGCGGACGACGTCCCAGAGCGAGCCGACCGCGCCGGCCTTCGGGTCCCAGGCGCCGAAGACCACACGCGAGACCCGGGCCAACACGGCAGCCCCGGCGCACATGGTGCAGGGCTCGAGCGTGACGACGAGCGTGCATCCGGACAGCTGCCAGTTACCCAGCACGGCCCCCGCGCGGCGCAGCGCCACGACCTCCGCGTGCGCCGTCGGATCGTGCGACGCCTCACGCTCGTTGTGTGCGGACGCGATGACCGAACCGTCCGGGGAGAGCACGACCGCCCCGACCGGGACCTCGCCCCGAGCCGCAGCCCCACGGGCCAGGTCGAGCGCCACCCCCATGGCGGCGTCAACGGTTTTGGTCATTCGAGCGTCCTATGGCCGTTCGAATGACCAAAACCCGAAGACGCTCACACGCGGAGGGCCTCGAACGCATCGGCGCAGCCGGCCTTCTCGCACACCGCCACGATCAGGTCGATCGGCAGGGTGCCCTCGTGCGCGCACAGCTCGAGCAGGTCACCCGACGACGTGCCGAGGTCGGCCACGACGGATGCATCGCCGAACGGGGCGCTGTCGTGCGCCGGGGGAGCGTCCTCGTCACCGTCCAGGATGTCCTCGCCGATCTCGTCCAGCTCGTCGGCGACCAGGGCGGCGATCGGGTAGGCGTCGGCGGCATGCCCGTCGGAGAGGAACACTCGCGCGTCGTCGCCGTCGTCCACTCGGGCGAGCACGGCGTACTCGTCATCCTGCTCGACGACGAGCACGCGCACGTCGCCGGAGACGTCGCGGGCGAGGTCGATCACGTCGTCGAGGCTCTCGCAGTCGTCGAGGTCGACCTCGACGGCACGCCACGCGTCGTCGGAGCGGGCCAGCACAGCAGCGAAGTAGCTCATCGGGGCACAACCCGCGCGGATTCGGTGGCCTGCGCGTACGACTCGGTCAGGCCGATGCGGTCGACGATCGTCTCGAGCATCTCGTCGGGGTAAGCGTCCAGGTCGTCGAGGATCTGCTCCATCTCGTCCTCGGGCAGGCCGAGATCGGTGAACAGATCCAGGTCGCCGATCGGCCAAACCTCGTCGAGCTCGTCGTCCTCCGGCGGCTCCTCGCCCAGACGGTCGAGCACCTGCTCGGCGAGGGGATACTCGACGGCCGCCGTGAGGTCGGAGAGCAGCAGCGAGATCCGCGGGCCGTCCTGCCGGGCGATGAGGAAGAACTCGTCGTCGACGTTGGCCACCACGAACGGCCCGCCCTCGGGCGGCTGCCCGCGCAGGGCCGCGACCAGGGCACGCAAATCATCGAGGACAGCCGGGGGCAGCGGCTCAGCTCGCCACTGTCCGGCGTCGCGGAAGGCGGCGATCGCGAACCCGCGCTGCGTCATGACCCCACCTTCTGCGATGTCGTCGGTCTCGATCCTGACACGTCCTCCGGTGCGTTGGTAGTCGGGGCGCTCCCGAGCGATACCGTGCGGGCGTGCGATCACTACAGCCACGGTCATGACGGCGACCTTCGGACGGGTCGCCGTGCTCGGCCTGGGTCTGATCGGCGGCTCGCTCGTGAACGCGATTCGGCAGAGCGGGCTGGACGTGGTCGGCTACGACACCGATCCGCGAACTGCCGCCGCCGCAAGCGCTGCCGGCTTCCCGGTCACCGCCAGTGACGCCAGTGCCGTACACGGCGCCGACCTCGTGGTGCTCGCGATGCCGCTGCCCGAGGTGGGCAACGCACTGCGCTCGCTCGCGCCGCATCTGGCCCCCGGGGCCGTGCTCACCGACGTCGGCACGCTCAAGGCACCGGTGCTCGAGCTGGTGCGCGCGACCATCCCGACGACCCGATTCGTGGGCGGCCATCCGCTCGCCGGTACCGAGAACAGCGGCTGGGACGCCGCCGATCCGCTGCTGTTCCGGGATGCGCCGTGGGCGCTGACCCTGGAGTCCGACACCGACCTGGCGTCGTGGATCGCCCTGGCCGAGCTCGTGTGCGACCTCGGCGCGAAGCCGGTGGCGGCGACGGCCGCGGAGCAGGACGCGGCGGTCGCTCACGTCATCGGCCTGCCGCACGTGCTGGCCGAGACGTTGGCCCTGACCGGCCTCTCCGGGGGCGAGCTGGGCCTCTCGCTCGCGGCCGGGTCCTACATGACCGGATCCCGCGTCGCGCGCACCCGCCCGGATCTGGTTGCGACGTGGTGTGACGGCAATCCGGAGTTGGTGACCGCGCTCGACGACGTGATCGCCCGGCTGAGCGACGCGCGCGATCACTTGGCCACCAAGGGTTCTGTGCTCGATCTGGCGATCGCCGGCCACTCGGCGCGCATGGACTGGGAACACCGCGCTTTCGAGCCGGTCGAGCTCACGGCCGACCCGGTCGGGTTGCTGGTTCACGGGCGGCGCGGGGGCTGGATCACCGCCGTCCTGCGGGACGACGACGAGGTCCGGCTGCTCGGCATGCGGCCCCGGACGTGATTGCTCTGCGTCCGGGCGTCGTACTGGTCGACGTCGAGCGGTCGGGCGTCGTCGAGAGCGTCCACAGTGGGCATGTTGTGATCCTCAACGGCGACGACGTCATCGAGCTCGGCGATCCGCGCCAGGCGCTGTTCCCCCGATCGTCCAACAAGCCGCTACAGGCGGTGGGCATGCGGCGGTTGGGGCTGGACGTGCCGCCGCCGCAGCTGGCGTTGGCCGCGGCATCGCATTCAGGCGAACCCCAACACATCGAGGGCGTCTCCGCGATGCTGGCGTCCGGCGGATTCGGCGAGGACGACCTGGACTGCCCGCGGGCGTGGCCACTCGACGAGGCGGCCCGCACCGACGCGCGCGGGCAGCGGCGAATCACCATGAACTGCTCCGGCAAACATTCAGCCATGCTGTTGACTTGCCGGGCGAACGGCTGGCCCAGCAAGGGATATCTCGCCGCCGACCATCCCATGCAGCAGGCGTTGCGGGACACCGTCGGGCAACTCGCCGGCGAACCGGTCGCCGCCGTCGGCGTGGACGGCTGCGGCGCGCCGCTGTTCGCGTTGAGCCTGGTAGGCCTGGCTCGAGCGTTCCGCCGCTTGGCCACCGCGGACGGCGGCGCCGAGCGCGACGTCGCCGACGCGATGCGCGCCCATCCTGCCCTCGTTGCCGGCTCCGGCCGGGCGGCCAGCCGGCTGATGGCCGGCGTCCCCGGGCTCATCGCCAAGGACGGCGCCGAGGGCGTGTTCGCGGCGGCGCTGCCGTCCGGTGCGGCAGTGGCGGTGAAGATCGACGATGGGGCGCAACGGGCGGCCGAGCGGGTCGCCGTCGCCGGGCTGCGACGGGTCGGCGCGACCGGTGCCGTGGTCGACGAGCTGGTCACCGCTGCGGTTCTCGGCGGGGGCGAACCCGTCGGCACGATCCGCGTCCGCCCCGGCCTGCTCTAACGGATCGTGGTGGATCTGCCCCCCGAGCGCGGGGAAATGCACCACGATCGAGAATGGGCACGCGTCATAGGGTCCTAACGGTCCCGTGACCGAGATGTCCTAGCGTCGGAGGCATGGCGGCCGATCCACCCGACGACCACAAAGATCGGCTGCGCGCCCGGGCCACTGCGGCGACCTCGATCGACCTGCCCGAGCGGGTCGGCTACCGGGTCAAGCGGACGCTGCTCGGTCAGCCCCTGGTCACGGCGTCCCTGCAGGACGAGCGGCGAGGCGCACTCGCTGGACCTGGTGAGCTGGATCCGGCCGGACCAGGCCGACGCGCCGCACTACCCGCGCCACACCGTGCTCGTGCTGATCGACCGCCTCGACCTCGCCGTCCTGCGCGCGCTTCGCTACGCCGGCAGCCTGCGCCCGACCGAGATCCGCGCCGTCCACCTCATGATCGACAGCGAGGAGGCGACCGAACTACAGCGGGACTGGATAGAGCGTGGCCTCGGCGACCGGTTCCCCCTGGACGTCGTCGAGTGCCCGGACCGGCGGCTGGTCCGCGCGGCCGGCGAGCTGGCGCTCAGCACTGTCATCCAGGATCACGCCGAGGTCACCGCGTTGCTGCCCCGGCGGACCTTCCACCGGATATCGAACCGCTTGCTGCACGACCGGACGGCGGATCGCATCGCCGAGGCGGTGGGACGCATCCCGCACGTGTCGGCGACGATCGTCCCGTTCGACACGACGCTGCCGCACGAAGTGGTGGAGCACCTCGAGGCGCGGCGGCAGGAAGCCGCCGCCGAGCCGGCGCTCGCGGCGACGCGCGTGCAGACCGGGACCGACGACGACGAGCCCGGCGTCGCGGCGTACCACGCACATGGCGACGGCATCACCCCGATCGGCACCGTGGCCTGGAAGCAGCGGGTGACCGTCGAGGGCCGGATCAAGGTTGTCCAGGTGGGTACAACTGCCGGCAAGTCGCTGGAGGCGCAGGTGTTCGACGACACAGGCGGCGTGCGGCTGCCGTTCTTCGGACGCACCCGCATCCCCGGCATCGTGCCTGGCGCCGTGATCCGCGCGACCGGCACGGTCGGCGAGTACAAGGGCCACCTCGCACTCGCCAACCCGCGCTACGAACTGCTCGCCGGGCAGGAAACCGGACGGAGCTAGTTCTCGCTGACCTGATCGGCGGGCGGGGCAGCGATCGTGACGGGCGCACCCCAGTCGGTGTAGTCGACCGTCTGCGCCGACGTGATCTTCTTCGTGGAATCGGTCGGATTGGGCAGCTGCACAGAGGTCACCAGCCGTACCGGACGCTTCTGCGAGTCGACCCAGAGCTGTACGTCTTGCACCTTCACGCCTTGCTTGATCAGATCGTTGATCAGCCCGGCGAGATCGGGCTGCTGCTTGGCGACGTTGGCCAGGTCGACCGTGACCGAGTAGTGCGTGGCACTGACACCGTTGATCGTCTCGGTGCCGACCGGCTTCAGCGTCCCGATGCTCGACAGCATCTGCAGCGTCTGGCGGGGATCGGCCTTCTTCAGCGCGGCGCCGATCTCGGTTGCGCCGCTGGCGTTCTTCGTCCACGGGCGTCCGGGATCACCCTTCGCCAGCCCTTTCGTGTAGACGTCGCCGTTGACGATAATCACCTGGACTGGGCCGATCGGCGTGGACGAGGTGACACTCGCATCGGCGGTCTTGTCGCCGAATCGGAGGTCGCCGGACGCGGTGATCGCCGCACCGAGCAACGACATGGACACCTTGATCTTGACGGTCTGCGCCTTCTCGGCGGCAGTGGTGGCCAGTGCGACGAAGTGCGCTGCGTCGATTCTGTTACCGCCCGGACCGTTCGTCGTGGTGGACGACTGGCTGGACGACCCGGGCGACGTCGTACGCCCGCTGTCATCGGAATTCGATGAACTGCAGGCCGCGAGGGTGGCGGCCAGCCCCGTGGCCGCCACCGCGGCGATCAGTTTGCGCATTACGCGACCATACGACGGGCGGATCGAGCCCGGCCGTGTTCCCTCAGGCGACTGTCAGACCGTCGCCGGCACCCGTTCCGCGTCGGCGTTGTCCGCCTCGCCGATGCCGAATCGCCCGTAGAACCGCCGCAGCGGACCGGGCGCCCACCAGTTCGCGCGGCCGAGCAGGCGCATCGTTGCCGGCACGAGGATCAGCCGGACGATCGTCGCGTCCACGAACAGCGCGACCAGCATGGCCACCCCGATCAGCTTGATGAACGTGATGTCCGAGGTCGAGAACGCCCCGATCACGACCATCAGCAACAGGGCCGCCGCGGTGATGATCCGCCCGGTGCGCTGGATCCCGGTCGCGACGGCCAGCCGGTTGTCGCCGGTCGCGTCGTACTGCTCGCGCACCCGCGACAGCAGGAACACCTCGTAGTCCATGGACAACCCGAAGATGATCGCCAGCACGAGTACCGGTTGGGTGGCCTCCACCGCGCCGGTCGGGGTGAAGCCGAGCCAGCTGGACAGATGGCCGTCCTGGAAGATCCAGGTCACCGCGCCGAACGACGCGCCCAGCGACAGCACGTTCATCAGCAGCGCCTTGAGCGGCAGCACGACCGAGCCGAACGCCAGGAACAGCAACACGAACGTCGCGAGCACGACGACCAGCGCCATCCACGGCAACCGCGAGCCCAGGCTGTGCAGCCGATCGACCACCTGCGCCGTCGATCCGCCGACGAGGACGTCCTGCACGTGGGTCGAATGCGGCAGCGCCCGCACGTCCTTCAACACCGACTTGGCCTGGGAGTCCAGCGCCTCGCCACGGTAGGTGATGTCGACGCGCGCCGTGTCGCCCCGCGTTGCCGTGACGGTCGCCCCGGTCGCGCCCGGCACGGATCCCGCAGCTTGGCTGTACGTCTGCAGCGCCGCGCGTCCGTCCGAACTGTCGGCCGGGACGTCCAGGCTCACCGCCGCCTGGATCGCGGTCGAACCGTTGTCCGGGAAGTCGCGCAGCAGGGTGTCCGACACCTGCCGCGACTCGGCGCTCTTCGGCTCCATCCGAGCATCGACGCCGCCCCACTTCACGTGCAGGAACGGGGTGGCGAGCGCCAGCAGCACCGCCACCGCCGGCACCGCGAACAGGATCGGACGCCGCATGACGCCGTTCGCGAACCGGAACCAGAATCCGTGGCCGTCGGGCGCAACGGCCCTCCGGCGCCGACGGAACACCCGTAGCGAGTCCACGCGGGTACCCATTACGGCGAGCAGCGCCGGCAGCACGGTCAACGCCGCACCGGCCGCGACGAGCACCGCCGCGATGCCGCCGTAGCCCATCGACTTCAGGAATGTCTGCGGGAACAGCAGCAACCCGGCCAGCGACACCGCCACGGTGACCGCCGAGACGGCGACCGTGCGCCCGGCCGTGGCCATCGTGCGCACCACGGCGTCCGGCGGAGCGACCCCGCGCCGCAGTTCCTCGCGGAACCGGCTCACCATGAACAGGCCGTAGTCGATCGCCAGGCCGAGGCCCAGGATGGTCACGATGTTCACCGCGAAGACGCTGACGTCGGTGCCCAGGCTGATGATGCGCAGCGCGATGAACGAGCCGAGGATCGCCAGCGCCCCGACGGCCAGTGGCAACGACGCAGCGGCGACGCTGCCGAACACGATCGTCAGCAGCACGAGCAGGATCGGCATCGACAGGCCCTCAGCCCGTCCGATGGACGACTTGACGCGCTCGTTGATGTCGGCGGACACGCCGTTCTGCCCACCGACCTGCACGGTGTAGCCGGCACTCTTGGCGGCGTCGCGCATCCCGTCGTACTTGGACAGGTCGATGTTCTCGTCGCGGTCCTTCAGCGAGACGGCGGCGTACGTCTCGTGTCGGTCGGCGCTGACGAACGCGGCCGAGTGCGTCGTCCAGTACGTGTTCGTCGCGACCGCGTACCCGGCCGGGAACTGCCGTAGCACGGAGTCCACCGTTTGCCGGAAGGCCGGATCGTCGACGGTGACGCCCGGGTTGCGGAACAGCACGACGACGTCGGCGTTGGTGTTGCCGATTCGCTCGTCGAGCAGCGCCTGCGCCTTCTGGTTCTCGCTGCCCTTGTCGTCGAAGCCGCCGTTGGCCAGTACGCCGAAGACGCGCGTGCCCCACAGGCCCCCGACAAGTGCGAACACGACCCCGGCCGCCAGAATCCAGCGCCGCCACCGGACGACCTTCGACCCCCACCACGCGAACATTTCCCACCACCTCGTGAATGACCGTCACGAAAGTGAACGGTGTTAACGGTGAACGGTGTTCACTATGATGGGACGTGATGAACGCCGTCAATCCCTTATCGCCCGAGCCCTCTCAGCCGACTCGCAGGGAGCGCACCCGCGCCGCGACTCGCGTCGAGATCCTGCAGGCCGCGCGCCGGTTGCTCATCGACGGCGGGGTCGAGCAGGTCACCGTCCGGGGCATCGCGACCGAGCTCGGCATGACGGCACCGGCCTTGTACCGGTACTTCGACAGCCGGGAGAGCCTGCTTGGTGCGCTGTGCAACAGCCTCTACGACGAGCTGGCCGACGAGCTGCTCGCGGCCCGGGACGCCGACCCGGACGTCGCGCTCAAGGAGCGATTCCTGATCACGTCCTACGCGTTCCGGCAGTGGGCGCTCGATCATCGCGCCGAGTTCGGGCTGCTCTTCGGCGCGCCGATACCCGGCGTGCTGAGGGACAATTCGGTCCACCCCGATCCGAACGAGGACCGCGGAATGCGGTTCGGCCAGGTGTGGCTCGAGCTGTTCGCCGAGCTGTGGCGCCAGCATCCGGTGTCGGTGCCGCGGGCCCGCGACATCGATCCGCGGCTGCGTGAGCAACTGGCCGCGTATCACGAGCAGATCGGCCGCATGGTCCCGATCGGCGCGGTCGCGCTGTACCTGTCGTGCTGGGTGCAGCTCTACGGCGCCGTCGCCACCGAGGCGTTCGGGCATCTCGACTTCGCCCTACAAGACGGCGACGGCGAGCCGATGTTCGACGGCCTGATGGGCGAGTTGGCCGGCAAGCTCGGCCTCAAGCACTGATCCGGCCGGCCCGCGTTTTGGACGGGGAGGGCAGCGTGGCTATGCTGAGCGAGCACTCCGACGGGGCTTGTAGCATGGAGCGGCTTGCCGCCCTCATCGTCTAGAGGCCCAGGACGCCGCCCTTTCAAGGCGGTAGCACGGGTTCGAATCCCGTTGGGGGCACGCAGTACCGCACAGCACCACCGAAGTAGCTCTAGGCCCCGTAGCTCAGCTGGTTAGAGTGCCTCCCTGTCACGGAGGAAGTCGCCGGTTCAAGTCCGGTCGGGGTCGCAAGGCATGGCTCGGGGCAAGGTTCGGTCATTGAGGCGGCGCTGGTGTGCATTCCCGTCGCCACCGCCCTCGTGGGCACACCCGTGAACTGCCACCCCGCAGTCCCCTACCTCCCGAGACGTGCAGGGCTACGACGAGGCAGAGGTCACGCCCACGCGCCTACAGGGCGGCATACACTCGTCGCGGCCTAACCGCCCCGGTCACTCCCACCGATCGCGCAACGTTCGGCGGTCTGAGACCGCCGAATGTTGCGCGATCGAGTTGGTAGGCGATCGCGTCGGCGACGCCGAACCCGCCGATAGGGCAGCGTCGGAACGGGCAGCTCGGCCGACGCCGACCCGTCGAACGTTCCCGTCTAGCGCATGCTGACGGCGCGGAGGCTTTCCTTCAGCGATCCCATCGTGGCCATGACCGCGGTGGGCTCGTAGCCGCAGTGGGCCATGCAGTTGTCGCAGCGGGGATCCTTGCCGCGCCCGAAGTTCTCCCAGTCGGTGGTGTCGAGTAGTTCGCGCCAGGTCTTGGCGTAGCCGTCGGCGAGCAGATAGCAGGGCTTCTGCCAGCCCAGCAGCGAGTAGGACGGGACGCCCCACGGGGTGCACGCGAAGTCACGCTTGCCCTCGAGGAAGTCCAGGAACAGCGGCGAGTGGTTCAGCCGCCACCGGCGCCGGCGCCCGTCGGCGAACGCGTCGCGGAACAGCGCGCGGGTCTGGTCGACCCCAAGGAAGCGATCCTGATCGGGGGCCTTCCCGTACGCGTAGCCGGGTGATATCTCCATCCGGTCCACCTTCAGGTCGTCGTTGAGGAAGTCCAGCACCTCGCGGACGGTCTTGGGGCTGTCGGTGTTGAAGAAGGTGCTGTTGGTGTAGACGGCGAATCCGGCCGCCTTCGCAGCTCGGATGGCGGCGACGGCCTGGTTGAACACGCCGTCCTTGCTCACCGATTCGTCGTGGCGCTCCCGCAGGCCGTCGATGTGGACCATCCACGCGAAGTTGCGGTTCGGCTTGAACTTGTGCAGGTGCTTGGGCAGCAACACCGCGTTGGTGCACAGCACCACGAACTTCTTGCGGGAGATCAGTTCACTGACCATCTGGTCGATCTGAGGGTGCATCAGCGGCTCGCCGCCAGCGATGGACACCATCGGCGCGCCGCACTCCTCGACGGCGGCGACCGCCTGCGCCACCGGCATCCGCTGCTTGAGCACGGACGCCTCTTGCTGGATCTTGCCGCACCCCGCGCACTTGAGGTTGCAGGCGAACAGCGGCTCGAGCTCCATGATCATCGCGTATTTCTCGACCCGTCGGATCTTCTGCTTGATCAGGTGCGCGCCGAGCTTCATGGCCAAATGCGGCGGCAGACCCATTGGGTTGCTCCTCATCTCGACGTCGTGTCGGGTTTAACATACTGCCTGTATGTAGAATACTTACTGCATGCCCGAGCCCGTGTCCAGCCTCCGAGCCGAACACGCCGCCGACACCCGCGCCGGGCTGCTGCACGCCGCGCGGGGTCTGTTCGTGGCCAAGGGATATGCGGCGACCAGTACCGAGGACGTGGTCGCCGCCGCCCGGGTCACCCGCGGCGCGCTCTACCACCACTTCCGGGACAAGAAGGACCTGTTCCGAGCGGTCATGAACGATGTCGCCGCCGATATCGTCAAACGCCTGGTCGGCGATGCACTCGACGCTGCCGACGAAACGCCCGGCACCCTGCTCGACCAGCTGCGCGAGGGCGTCGGCGCGTTCCTCGACATCTGCGTCGACGGCGACTTCCAACGCGTCGTCCTCGTCGACGGGCCGACCGTTCTCGGCCCCGAGGCGTGGGAGGAACTGACCCACCGCTACGGCGTATCCCTGCTCACCGAGTGGCTCCAGCAGGCGATGAAGTCCGGGGAGATCGACGAGCTGCCCGCCGGCGACCTGGCCCGGCTACTCGTCGCCCTGCTCACCGAGGCCAGCCTCATGATCGGCCGCGCCTCCGACCCGCACCGGACTCGTCAGGACGCCGGCCGCACCCTCGACCGCATCATCGTCGGCCTTCGCCGGCAGTGACCGGCTAGCTGAATCCGGTGATGATCATGTTCGAGTTGGCCTGCGGGTTGGTCGGCGGCAACGAGGTCGAGTCGCGGCGTACCCGCGAAACCACCTGCATGCACTCGGGACCTGCCCGCATTGACGCGAGCAGGCCCCGAGCTGGCCCCGACCTGACAGCGGGGTTAGAGCGTGATCGTGTTGCTCGCCGACGAGGTCGGCGTACCGGCCGCCGTGCCCGTCGAGAACACGTAGCTACCGTGCTCGACGACCAACGGACCCGATGCGTTCACGTCACCCGGCACGACGCCCAGCGCGCTGGACTGCACGTTCACCGTGACCGACTTGGACTGTCCGGCGTCCAGATGCACCCGGGTGAACCCGACCAGCCGCTTCACCGGCACGAGCACCAGGCTCGTCGGCTGCGTCGTGTACACCGGCACCACCAGATCGCCGGCCTTGGAGCCGGTGTTGGCGACGTCGACCTTGACGTCGACGGACCGGTGCGAACCACTCGACACCGCGCTCACCGCCGACGTGTAGGTCGTGTACGACAGCCCGGCTCCGAACGGGTACTGCGGGTCGTAGCCCGCCCCCGTGGTGTGGATGTTCGCCAGCCGGTAGCTGTTCGGCTGGTCGGAGCCGTTCTTCGGCCACGAGACGGGCAGCCGCGCACTCGGGTTGACCGCGCCGTAGAGCACGTCGGACACCCCGTGTCCGCCTTCGGTGCCCGGCCGCCACGCCATGAGCAGTCCATCCGCGGTCTTGGCGGCGCCGAGCGCCTCCGGCCGGTCGTCGATGAGCACGACGACGACGGGCTTACCGGTGGCCTTCAGTGCGGTGACCAGAGCCTGCTGGTCAGCCGGCAACGTCGGATCGCGCTGATCGTTCGGGCCCTCGGCACCGGGCCCGCGACCCAACACCACTACTGCGGCGTCGGCCGACCCGAGCGCGCTGACCGCGCTGGCCTGGTCGGGGGCGTAGGTGACGTTCGAGCCGCCCGCTTCCTGCAGACCTTCGCGGACGGTCACAGCGTCCTCGGCACTGCCGGCCGGAACACCCTGCCAGCCGACTGACCAACCACCGAGGATGCTCGGGACCGAGTCAGCCGACGGGCCGGTCACGACCAGCTTCGACGACGGCGAGAACGGCAGCACGTTGTTCTGGTTGCGCAGCAGCACGCTCGACTCGGCCGCGGCCTTGCGAGCCAGCGGCAGGTCGGCGCCGAGTACCTTCGCGTTGGCCTGCGATGCGTCCACGTAGGGGTGGTCGAACAGACCGAGCTTGAACTTGAGCTCCAGGATGCGCTGGGCCGCCTGCGCCACGCGCTTCTTGCTGACCAGCCCGTCCTGAACGGCCTTGGTCAGGTTGCTGGTGAACCCGTCGGCGTCGTGCGGTTCCATCGTCTCGTCCACCCCGGCGTTGACGGCCAAGGCGATCGCGTGCTCGTAGTCGGGCGCCACGTGGTAGGTGTCGGCCAGCGCGGCGACATCGCGCCAGTCACTGATCGCCACACCGGTGAAGCCGATCTGGTTACGCAATACGTCGGTCACCATGTAGTGCGAGCCGGTCACCGGGACGCCGTTCACCGATCCCGAGTTGATCATCACCGTCAGCGCGCCGGCGCCGATGGCTTGGGCGTAGGACGGCAGCTGGTTCGTCTCGAGATTGCGCATCGAGAGGTCGGTCGGCGTGCGGTCCAGGCCGCTGTCCGCGGCACCGTAACCGGCGAAGTGCTTGACGCTCGCCGTGACGATGCCGCTGCTCTGCAGGCCGGTCACCGCGGCGGCACCCATCGTCCCGTCGAGAAGCGTGTCTTCGCCGAAGGACTCGTAGTAGCGCCCCCACCGGGAGTCGGTGACGACGTCAGCGACCGGCGCGAAGGCCCACCGCACGTTGGTGGCTGCGGACGCCTTGCTGGCCGCGGACTGCGCGGCCTCTACCAGCTGCGGGTCGAACGTCGCGCCGAAACCGATCTGGTGCGGGAACAGCGTCGCGTTCACGACATCGCTGTGGCCGTGGACGATGTCCGCGCCGTAGATGATCGGGATGTGCAGGCGGCTGTGGTCGATCGAGTACTTCTCGATCGCGTTGATCTGCTCGGCCCAGGTCTGCGGCGTATTCGGCAGCGCGCCTTCGCCCGGCACGTCACCGCCGCCGGAGAGGATCGAGCCCGCGCCATCGGTCACCAGCACCTGCTGCTCACACGTGGGGTTGAGCTGGCCCGGGTTGTAGCCCGTGCAGTCCCCATAGAGATGACCGACCTGGATCTGGACCATCTGCCCGATCTGCTCGGGCAACGTCATCCGCCGGACGAGATCGGCCGCGCGGGCCTGCGGACTCGCGTGCGGGTTCAGATAGAGCGGTCCGGCGGCAGTGGCGTTCTGCGCGCTGACCAGGACGGCCGCGCCGACCACGAGAACCGCGCCGATCGTCGTGATCACCCGCCGTCTCGATCGGGTGGTGCCTGAGCTGCTCAAAAGCATTCATACCTCCCGGGGGTGAGGTCCGGCGTCCCCGTGACGCCGGGTAGATCCCTCCCAAAAACCTGATGACGCACGTCTCACCGTATTTTGTTTGTCAAGGCACCAAATCCCAAAATCCGGCGAGAGAGCGTTCTCGCAGCTCATCGGACACCGCTCGACTCTAGGATCTGGACTCGATGACCACCGCTCTCGTCGCGGCCGTGCACGGCACCCGCTCGACCGCCGGGCTCGCCACGACCCGAACGCTGATCGACCGCGTCCGGGCCGTCCGACCCGACCTCGCCGTCGAGCTGTGCTTCCTCGACGTGCTGCGCCCGCGCCTGGCCGACCAGCTCGAGATAACGCACGGCGCCGTCGTCGTGGTGCCCGTGCTGCTGTCGGCCGGCTACCACGTCCACGACGACATCCCGGCGACCGCCGCCGCACATCGGGACATCGTCGTCGCGCGACACCTCGGACCGCATCCGCTGATCACCCGCGCGCTGCTCGACCGGCTGGCCGAGGTCGACGCCGGGGGGGCCGATTCCGTTGCGCTGGTCGGGTCGCCGTCCACGCGCTCGTCGGCCGGGACCGACCTCGGTGCGGCCGGGGCCGACCTCGCCGGTGCGCTCGGCCGGCCCGTGCATCCGCTGACGATCGGCGACTCGCTGGCGGACACTCTCGCTCGGCTTCCCGGACGCGTTGCCGTGGCCACCTACCTGCTCAGCGAGGGCTACTTCCTCGACACCCTGCGCGACACCGCGGCCGCGGCGGGCATCGCCACCGTGACCGAGCCGCTCGGTGCCCACGCGGCGATCGCCGAGCTGATCGTGCAGCGCTACGACGAGGCCGCATCCGGTTGACGAGGCCGTATCCAGTTGATGAACCGATCCGTCCTCGCCGCCGTGTCTGACTCGACGAGGAAGGGACAACGATGATCAAGCAACTCGTGCTTGTCGCCGGCACGGCCGGTGCGCTCGCACTTACTGCGTGTTCCAGCAGTGGCAACAAGAGTGGCTCCAGCACGACGCCGCCTCCGCCGGCGAGTTCCACCACGAGCAGCCCGCCATCGAGCACCCCAGTGGGTGGCGCCGTCGCCGTTTCGGTGGCCAAGACGAGCAAGGGCGATGCGTTGGTGGGCCCAAACGGCCACGTGCTCTACACCTACGATCCCGACACGGCGACCAAGAGCAGCTGCGACGGCGGGTGCGCCACGGCGTGGCCGCCCCTCGTCGGCACCTCGCAGCCGGGATCCGGACTCGACGCCTCCGAGTTCGGCACGATCACCCGCTCGGACGGCTCGATGCAGGTCACCTACGACCACCACCCGCTCTACTACTTCGCCAAGGACGCTGACTCCGAGGACGTTTACGGCGACGGCGTCGGCGGTACGTGGCATCTCGCCAAGCACGCCGAAGCGTCCAGCTCCAGCTCATCCGCCAACGACGGCTACTGAGCCCTTCGGTCCTCTAGTCCGGCGCGCGCGGCGGGCGGGCTCCGGTAGACTCGCCGGGTCCTGCCGTCGCGCGTTCACGCCTGTCGGCAGTCACGGCCAGGTAGCTCAGTTGGTACGAGCGACCGCCTGAAAAGCGGTAGGTCGGCGGTTCGATCCCGCCCCTGGCCACCAGCACACAGGCCTGGAATTCCGGGGGATGGCGTCATCGGCCATCCCCCGGACCACGTTCAGTCTGGCTCGTCCGTCTCGGCTTTCGTCTCAGTTGTACTTTCGGGATCCGTCTCGGTTGCCCCCCAGAGCACGCCGCCGGCACGGTTGGCAATGTCGATGCGCATCTCGTCCAGGGGGTGCTGATAGCGCTTCGCCATCGCGCGTTCGACCACGTCCTTCCACTCCACGAGGTCTCGCCCGTCATGTGCGGGCTGTCGGAAGGCCGGGGCAAGCTGGCGCGCAGGTAATGACTGGAGGAGGGCATCGTGGCTGTCAGGTTTCAGCTCGTCGTCGACTGCAAGGACCCCGAGCTGCTTGCCCGTTTCTGGGCAGCTGCCCTGGGATACGTGCTGGAGCCGCCCCCCGAAGAGTTCGCTACCTGGGACGACTGGCGGCGCGACGTCGGGCTTCCGGACAGTGAGCTGGGTATCGGCGCGGACAGCATCATCGATCCCCGCGGTGACGGCCCCCGCATCTGGTTTCATGCGGTGCCGGACATCAAGGTGGTCAAGAACCGCCTCCACCTCGACGTCCACGCCAGCGGCGGCCGTTCAGTGGTGGACCGGAACGTCCCGCTCGCCACCCGCAAACAGCGAGTCGACACCGAGGCCACGCGGCTGGCGGATCTCGGGGCCACGATCACCGGAGCCCTGATCGCCGACGGCGTCGATCACTACGCAATGGGGATGCAGGACCCCGAGGGCAACGAGTTCGATGTCAACTGACGGCCTCTGGTGTCCTGAGACGCACGCACGGCCTGACCGCCGAGACCCAGCCACGAACGAATCCGACGACCACGCCGTCAAAAGGCCGCTCAGGCTTCGTAGTCAGCGCACGACAGGCTGGAAGGACCCGAGGCGTCAGTTGACGTCGAACTCGTTGCCCTCAGGATCGGTCATGGCTACCCCGTAGTGGTCGAGGCCGTCCTGCTGCAGCACCCGGACGACGCTGGCTCCGAGGTCGGTCAGCCGCCGGACCTCGGCGTCGACCCGTTCCCGCCGGATGGCGAGCGGCAGGTCGCGGCCGCCGCCGGCGTGGATGTCGAGGTGGAGGCGGTTCTTGATCGTCTTGCCTTCCGGGACGATCTGGAACCAGATGCGCGGCCCGCCACCGCCCGGGTCGGCGATGCTGTCCTCACCGATCCCGAGCTCTTCGTCGGGCACCCCGACATCGCGCCAGTAGTCGTCCCAGGAGGCGAAGCCGTCCGGCGGCGCTTCCAGCTCGTACCCCAGCGCGGCCGCCCAGAAGCGGGCGAGCAGGTCGGGATTCGCGCAGTCGATGACGAGCTGAAACCTGACAGCCACGATGCCTCCTCCAGCCACTGCCTGCGCGCCAGCTTGCCCCAGCCCTCCGACAGTCCTCGCCTGATGAGCACGCGGGCCGGACCCCACCGGCGGATCACCCGGATCTTGCCGATCCGCCGCTCGGTCCGTGTCGGTGTCCGGCTCGGTGAGTGCCCAAATCGTTCGGCTCCCTACGCTTGAGGGCATGACGATCCTGCGGATGGACAACGTCGGCATTGTCTTCGACGACCTCGACGCCGCTGTCGCGTTCTTTCTCGAACTCGGCCTAGAGCTGGAGGGCAAGATGACAGTGGAGGGAGAGTGGTCGGACCGCATCGTCGGACTCAACGGCCAGCGCGTCGGTGTCGCCATGATGCGGACGCCGGACGGCCACAGCAAGCTCGAGCTGATGAGCTACCAGAAGCCGACGATGATCAGCCCCGAGCCGAAGAACGCACCGCCGAACACACTGGGCATCCGTCGCCTCATGTTCGCCGTCGACGACATCGAGGCCACCATCGCCCGCCTGCGGACCCATGGTGCCGAGCTCATCGGCGAGGTGGTGCGGTACGAGGACATCTTTCTGCTCTGTTACCTCCGCGGCCCCGAAGGCGTCCTCGTCGCGCTGGCCGAGGAACTCAGCTGATCCTCTGCGTCAGAAACTCAATGCCGGGTGGGTCGGTAGCTGAGCTCTTGGATGTGACCATCGAGCGTCCGGCTCTCGATCAGCTCCAGGTCGAAGTCGGCCGCACCCTGGAAGATCGGTTCCTGCCCGGTCTGGCCGCTGATGACCGGGAAGAGCGTCACCTGCACGCGGTCGACCAGGCCGGCGGCCATCAGCGTCCGGTTCAACGACAGGCTGCCGTGCGAGCGCAACGGCACCTCGGACTCCTCCTTGAGCCGGGCGACGACATCGACGGCGTCACCGCGCACGACGGTGGCGTTCGGCCAGTCGAGCGGGCCGTCCAGCGTCGTCGACACCACCGTTGCCGGCAGGCTCCTCATCCGAGTGACCCATGGGTCACGCACGTCGGACTCCTCGGTGCTCGAGCCCAGCATCTGCACGAAGAGCCGATAGGTGTTGGCCCCGAAGACCATCCGCTGCTCCGGGCCGTACAAGGCAAGGCGGTGATCGAGCAGCTCGGGGCCTTGCTTGCCCCAGTAGCCGCCCCAGTCGCCGCTGTGGGAGCCATAGCCGTCGAGGCTGGAAAAGATGTCGAAGGTGTAGGTGGCGGTCATGTCATTCTCCTCAAGTGCGGTCGATCGGCGTGGGTACACGCGACCCGCGTGGGTGGCCTCTCGCCTCTTCTACGACCGCCGCTGCCCGGATCCGACACCGCGGCCGGGACTTCTTTTCGAGCTGGTACCAGCGGCCGCGCTCCGGGTCAGCTGGTGGCGATAGCCACGAACTCGCTGATGAGCGGGCTACGCCGCGTCGACAGCCAGGCGACGCACACCTCAGCGGGCGCGATGTCGGCCACCCGGGCGTAGACAACGTCCGGACGTCGATACGACTCGGCGCTGGATTCCGGCATGATCGCGATGCGCCGACCGCTCGCGACATGTTCGAGTTTCTCCTCGACGGCGCTGATTATCGGCTCGACCCGACGGCGGCGCCGACCAGTGGCCGCGCGCCACTCCGGCACCAGGTCGGCGTGGATGAGGTCCTCGTCGGCCAGGTCCGCGATGTGCACGACGTCCTTGCCGGCCAGCCGATGCGTGACCGGTAGCAGCACGACCCGTGGCTCGCTGTAGAGCGGGCACAGTTGCAGTCCGTGCTCGTCGACCGGCCGGCGCAGGTAGGCGACGTCGGCCCGCCCGTCGTGTAGCACGCTGATCTGGTCGTCCCATCCCGTGCGGACGATCTCGACCTCGAGGTCGGGATGGGCGGTGCGCAGCTGCCGCACCGGTTCGGTGACGGGGATGCCGAGCGTGAAGGCCACGGTGAACGTCTTGCCGCCGCGGGCGGCTCGGGCGACCCGCCGCCGCAGCGCGGCCGCCTCGTTGAGGATCGTCGCCGCGTCGATTCGCAGTTGCTCGCCGGCAGCAGTCAACGACGTGCCTCGGCTGCCCCGTACGAACAGCTGGGCGTTCAGCTCGGATTCGAGCGCCCGGATCTGCCGCGACAACACCGGTTGGGCGATATGCAACTGCTCGGCCGCCCGGCCGAAGTTCAGCTGCTCGGCGACGGCCAGGAAGTAGCGCAGCTTGCGCAGGTCCACCTCTGCCATACCTGCAGGGTATCGCCGGCGACAGAACAGGTCTTGGACGAAAGCCCGTCGACCGCCCACGCTGGAGCTGACCAGCGAAGGAGCGAGCACCCATGAAGGTCTTCATCACCGGCGGTTCGGGCTACCTGGGCCGGGCCACAATCCGGGCCCTCGTCGCCGAGGGGCACGACGTGCTGGCGCTGGCGCGCAGCGAGTCCGCCGCGCACGTCATCGCCGAGCTCGGCGCGACAACCGTCCAGGGCGAGCTGCGCGATCTCGACGTGCTGCGCGCGGCCGCCGCGCAGGCCGATGCGTCGATCCAGCTGGCCCAGGAGTGGAGCGAGTCCGGCGCCCAGCTCGACCGAGCCGCCGCGGGCGCGATGCTCGAAGGCGGCGGCGACAGCCCATACGTCCACACCGGGGGCACCTGGATGTGGGGCAACACCGGCGCGGTCGTGGACGAGTCCGCGCCGTGGGCACCGCCGACCTGGCTGGCCTGGCTGGTCGAGAACCACCGGTACGTGCTCGAGCATGCGGCCCATCCGGTGTTCGTGCTGCCCGGCGTGGTCTGGGGCCATCGCGGCGGACTGCTCGAGAGCCTGTTCGTGACGCCGGCTCGCTCACGCGGCGTCGTCCACTACATCGGCGACGGGACGGGCCATTGCGCGCTCGCACACGTGGACGACATCGCCCGGCTCTACGTCGCGGCGCTGCGCGCACCGGCCGGCAGCACCTACGCCGGCGTCGGCGACGAGCGGCCGACCTACCGCGAGCTCGCCGAATCCCTCAGCCAGGCTGCCGGATGTCCTGGGCGGATCGAGTCGATCACCCTCGACCAGGCGCGCACCGAGCTGGGCCCGGTGGCCGACGCGTTCGTCCTCGACCAGCAGCTGAGCTCGGCTCGGGCGCACGCCGAACTTGGCTGGACGCCCACGCCCCGCGACGTCCTCGCCGACCTGGCTGCCGGTCGCTAACCGCGAGTCAGCCAGAATCGGCAATGCCTGGCCCTAGCCGACGTCAGGCGCTCGTGAGGATGACGAGTTGCTGGGTCGCCCGGGTCATCGCGACGTAGCGGTCGACCGCACCTTCGATGCCGCTGGTGGCGCCGCCGAACGCCTCTGGATCGATGAGGACGACCAGGTCGAACTCGAGCCCCTTCGACAACTCCGGGGTCAGCGACCGGACGCGGGACGTCGCCCGGAACGTTGGATCGCCGATGACGCAGGCGATTCCGTCGGCCTGCGCGGCGCGCCAGGTGTCGAGGATCGAGCCCAGGTCCGAAGCAGATCCGTGCACGACTGGGACGCCGCTGTTGCGAATGGACGTCGGCACGTTGGCGTCCGGGATCACGGCCCGGATGACCGGCTCGGCTTCGACCATGATCTCGGCCGGCGTCCGGTAGTTGATGCTCAAGGTAGCCACGTTGATCCGGCCGAGCCCGATCTGCTCGAGCCGTTCCGGCCACGACTCCGTGAACCCGTGTCGGGCCTGGGCCCGGTCCCCGACGATGGTGAAGCTCCGGGACGGGCAGCGCAGCAGCAACATCTGCCACTCCGCGTCGGTCAGCTCCTGCGCCTCGTCCACCACGATGTGCGCGAACGGGCCGGCGAGCAGGTCCGGGTCGGCGCTGGGCAGTGCGGTCTCGTCGACCAGGGTGTTCTTGGCGTCCTGCCCGCGCAGCATCGACATCACGAGCATCTCCGAATCGTCGGCCGCGATCAGGTCGTCGACCACCCGGTCCATGAGCTCCCGTTCGGCCGCGACGGTGGCCTCCTGCCGACGCTTGCGTCGGGACACCTCCGGGTCGCCGAGCCGGAGCCGGGCCGCGTCCAGCAGGGGCAGGTCGGACACCGTCCAGGCCTGCGCGTCCTCGCGCTGCAGCTGCCGAACCTCGTCGGGGCGCAGCCAAGGGGCGCACTTGCGCAGGTAGGCGGATACCGACCACAGGTCGCCGACGAGGTCAGCCGCTTCGAGCAGCGGCCAGGCGCGGTTGAACGTCGTGAGCAGATCCCGGTTCTGCAGCAGTGACTTGCGGAGCAGGTCAGCCGAGGCATCGCCGTCGTACTTGTCCACCAGGATCGTGAGCAGCTCCTCCCAGATCTGGTCGCGCGCCTCGTTGTGCGGTGTACCCGAGCCCGGCGCGTCGAACGCCTCGGCCCAATCGTCGGCGCTCAGCCGGATCGCGGACCACGGGGTCTCGACCGTCATCCCCTTGGCTGGCGGCTCCTCGTAGAACCGGACGGCCGCCTCGATCGCCTTCACCAGATCCGCGGACGACTTCAGCCGGGCCACGTCCGGCTCGATCTCGGTCGCGGCCGCGGCCCCTTGCGGGACGAGGTCCCGCAGCGTGCAGGTGTGCACGCCCTCCTCGCCGAGGCTGGGCAGGACGTCGGCGACGTAGTCCAGGTAAGGCTGGTGCGGACCGACGAACAGCACGCCGCCCCGCCGGTGACCAAGGCGCGGGTCGGAGTAGAGGAGGTACGCGGTGCGGTGCAGAGCGACGACGGTCTTCCCCGTACCCGGACCGCCGTCGACGACGAGAGCGCCGGCCGATCCCGCGCGGATGATGGCGTCCTGGTCGGCCTGGATGGTGCCGAGCACGTCTCGCATCCGGGCCGACCGGTTGCTGCCCAGGCTGGCGATGAAGGCGGACTGGTCGTCGAGCGCAGCAGCGTGGCCCACAAATCCGTCCGAGCTGAACACCTCGTCCCAGTAGTCGCTGATCCGGCCGCGGGTCCAGCGATACCGCCGGCGGCTGGCCAGACCCGTCGGGTTGGCGTGGGTCGCTCCGAAGAACGGCTCGGCCGCGGGAGAGCGCCAGTCGACCAGCAGCCGGCGACCCGCACTGTCGGTGAGGCCGAGTCGTCCGACGTACACGGGCTCGGGGTTCTCGGCGCTGACCATGTGCCCGAGGCACAGGTCCAAGCCGTAGCGACGCAGGGTGCGTAGGCGAGCGGTAAGGCGGTGGACCTCCAGGTCCCGGTCCATCGCCTCCTGGCCGATGCCGCCGGGCGCCTTGCGCTCGGCATCGAGGCGGTCGGACAGCTCGGCGATCGACTGCTCGAGGCTCGCAGCGATAGCCGCGAAGTGCCGCTCGTCGCCGGCGATCAGCGCCGGGACGGCCTTGGCGGCGAGGCGGTCGGGAAGGTCGAACGCGCTGGTAGTCAGGGGGGTCACGGCATCAACTCCGATCTGAGATCCGCGACTCTAGATCGAAATTTTGTCGCTCATGAACGCGGCCGGACTGTGCTAAAAATGAAAGTGGCGTGGTGCAATCGTGACGTGCCTCTGGATGAGCTTCGCGGACTGCTGGAACGGCATGCGCGACCCGATTTGACCACTGCCATCGACGGCGTCCGGATCTGCAAGGTCGACCACATCCCTTCACCGGAGTCCTCGATGTCCGGCACGGTCCTGGCGGTCGTCGCTCAGGGGGGCAAGCGGCTGGCACTCGGAGACCGCGTCTACGACTACGGCGTTGGGCAGTACCTGGTCGCCTCGGTCGACCTCCCGGTGACGGGGCACGTCGTCGACGCCGCCCCGGGCCATCCCACGCTCGCATTCGGGATGACCCTGGAACCCGGCGCCATCGCGGAACTGTTGCAGCACGCCGGGCCGGGGGATCTGCCACGGTCGCCCGGCACCGCACACCCGGGAATCGCGGTCAGTGACGCCCCGGACGAGCTGCTCGACGCTGTCGTGCGGCTGCTGCGCCTGCTCGACCGGCCCCGGGACCGCAAGGCACTGGCCCCGCTGATCAAGCGCGAGATCCTATGGTGGTTGATCACCGGGGAACAAGGCGATGTCGTCCGTCAGCTCGGCCTGGCCGACAGCAGCCTGACGCACATCAGAGGCGCTGTGCAGTGGATCCGGGAGAACTACACCAGGCCATTCCGAGTTGAGGAAGTGGCCCAACTTTCCGGGATGAGTGTCTCCGCCTTCCACCGCAACTTCCAAGCGGTGACGTCGATGACCCCGATCCAGTTCCAGAAACACATCCGGCTGCAGGCGGCGAGGCTGCTCCTGGCGAACCGTCCGAACGACATCACCGGCGTCGGCCACCGCGTCGGATACGACAATCCGTCCCAGTTCAGCCGGGAGTACCGCCGCCAGTTCGGTGCCCCGCCCAGCGTTGATGCGGTGCGCATGCGCGACGCAGCCGATCCCGCTGCTGCGGCGCTGCCGTGAACGCCGACTGACCGAAGAGGATTGTGCAAGTAGCCGCCACGATCGTGCTGGCCCAGCGCCGGCGGCGCTGATGTCATTGAAGTGTGGACGACGCAATCGCCCGGGCCCTCGCCATAGGGCCGGAATCGTCCAGAGCCGAGCGCACGATCGACATCACGACGGTCGGCAGACGCACCGGCATCCCGCGGCGAATCGAGGTCTGGTTCCATCGCGTCGACGGCCGTTGGTACCTGACCGGAATGCCCGCACCCCGCAGCTGGTATGCGAACGTGCGCGCCCATCCGCGGTTCATCGTGCACCTCAAGCACGGGGTCAGGGCCGACCTGCCCGCGACCGCTGTGCCGGTCGACGAGCCGACCCGGCGGCGGGTGATCACCGCGGTCCTCGACCTGCAGAACCAACCCGACCTCGAGACACGGGTCAGCCAGCGCCAGAACCTAGACGACTGGCTCGCGCACAGCCCGCTGGTCGAGATCGTGTTCGACGACGAGCACCGGGCGATGTCCTCGACGGGATCCCGAAGGGAAATATGAAGTATCGGACGCTGGGCCGGACCGGAATCGAGGTCAGCCCCTACTGCCTGGGCGCCATGATGTTCGGGGCCATGGGAAACCCCGACCATGACGACTCGATCCGGATCATCCACACGGCGCTGGACGCAGGGATCAACTTCATCGACACCGCCGACGTGTACTCCGGCGGCGAATCCGAGGAGATCGTCGGCAAGGCACTCAAGGGTCGCCGCGACGACGTCGTGCTGGCCAGCAAGGTGCACTACCCGATGGGCGACGATCCGAACCACCGGGGCAATTCCCGGCGCTGGATCGTCGCTGCGGTCGAGCATTCCCTGCACCGCCTGCAGACCGATCACCTCGACCTCTACCAGGTCCACCGACCTGACCCGACGGTCGACGTGGAGGAGACGCTGTCGGCGCTATCGGATTTGATCCACAGCGGCAAGGTGCGCGCGATCGGTGCGTCGTCCTTCCCCGCCTCGGAGATCGTCGAGGCGCAGTGGGTCGCCGAGCGGCGCGGCCTGGAGCGCTTCCGGACCGAGCAGCCGCCGTACTCGATCATCAACCGGAGCATCGAACGCGAAGTGCTGCCGATCTGTCAGCGCTACGGGATGGGCACGCTGGTCTGGAGCCCGCTCGGCCAGGGCCTACTCACCGGACGCCACCGCAGGGGCCAGGCGTCCGACACCCACCGGTCCGGCTTTCAGCCGCGGCACTTCGGCGACGAGCGCAAACTCGATGTGGTCGAACGGCTCGTCCCGCTCGCCGCGAAGGCCGGCCTGCCGATGACTCACCTCGCAATGGCGTTCGCGATCGCCCACCCGGGCGTCACCTCGGCGATCATCGGGCCGCGCACCATGGAACAGCTCGACGACCTGCTGGCCGGCGCCGAGGTCACCCTGGACGACGAGATCCTCGACCGGATCGACGAGATTGCTCCGCCCGGTACCGACGCCGGGCCCAACGACGTGGCCTACACACCGCCGGCCGTCTCGAACGTGAGCCTGCGTCGCCGGGCGGTCGCTGAGCGCTCCGCCAGCTGAACCACGGCCGCGGGAGAGAGTCCGTCAGTCGTCGGTCCACTCGCACGTCGTTAGGTCACCGTCTCGGCATCCCAGCCTCCTGGGCTGACAACTTGCCATTGTCGCCGCTGACAACCTACCATTGTCACGTGGAGGTGGCGGACAGCGCTCGGAAACACGGGGCAGCGACGCCGACATGCTCCACACCATGCGTCATCCACGCGATGGAGCTACGGCCCAAGTTCTACGACTACCTGCGAAAGGGGTGATGACCGTGCCACGAACCCGCGCCGACCTGGAGCGAGCCGCCGCCGAGACCGAGACGATGCTCGACAAGCTCGATCCCGCGACCACTGCGCCGAGCGCGGTCGACGACGTCCGCGACCTTCGCCGGATCGGCACCGCGCTACAGAAGATCGACACAGCGCAGGACGCGCTGCGCTCCGCCGTCGCGACCGCGCGCACGAACGGCCGGAGCTGGACCGAGATCGCGAACGTCCTCGGCGTCTCTCGACAGGCAGCCCGGCAGCGCTTCGCCAACGAATCCGACGACCACGCCATCAAAAGGCCGCTCAGGGCCTCCTAGTCCGCGCACGACAGGCTGGAGGTCGGCGCGCGCTCGAAGGTCTGTCCGGTCCGTCCCAGTTCACACCGAAGAGGCGGGTGAACGCGCCTCGCCCGGATCGCGCCGTACGTTCAGATCGGGTCGCCGGGCAGCCACCAGTGAGGCGTGTAGGGCGGGCCCAGTTGAGAACCGTCCGCGTCGTAGGCGACGACGTCGGAGCCACGCCGGGGGTCACCGACGAAACCTCCGTAGACGCGTACGTCCGGTACGTCGGCGAGCGGGTACATGGTCAGGTCGACCGGGTTCGCTCCGCCCAACGGACGGAACGTCACGCGCGCGACGGCGTTCGTGACCATGCCGGCGACAAAGCGTTCCCCCGCAACCTGACACTCAGCGGTCGACATCGGATACGGTTCGGAGCCGGACCAGCCCCGTTCCATCGTGGTGCCCCAGAAGCCCCACCCGTCGCCCGGCGCATCGCGATACTCCATCTCCAGTGACACTCGATCACCGAAGACCACGTAAAACAGCCGGTAGTGGCCGGCCCCGTGCGCCCCTTCGGCGAGCACATGTGGCGCCGGCCGTCCCGGTCGGTCGGACGGGTAGATCGAACGGCGACGCTCGTACACCAGCGCGTCACCGTTTGCCGCGCCGATGGTCAGGACGTCTCGTCGAGCACCGTCCAGTCCACCTCGCCACGGAGCACCGCGCCCACCGCCGCGGTGAAGTCCACGATCCCTGGGCAGCCCATCAGCGTTGCGCCGATCCGGCCGACCGACAGCCGCGCGCCGCTGATCACGACCGGACCGCCGAAGAAGAAGTTGCAGCCGTCGGTACCGGACATCTGACCGTCGGCGCTGAACCGCAACACCACCTCGCGCGCCCCGTGGGGTGGCTCGACCAGCGTCCCGTCCCGGCGAAGATGCACAAGGCTCCACTCCACGCCGACAAGGACAACGGGCGCACCCATCGCCGACGTTGACATGACGCCAGATTAATCCGGGACAGCCGGCAGCCGAGATTTTGCTGATCTGATGCAACCAGGCGCCGACCGGCGATCCCGTCGAAGCACTCGACCACGTACAGGAGGCGTTCATCCGCGCATGGACACGATGGGACCGAGATCGCCACCGACCCGTCCATACCCACCGGTACGGTGAAGTCGTCGCCGTCAGGGGCCTAGTAACCAGCGTGACCATGCTCTCGGATCGATCCGATCACCGGGCGCGAAGTCGCGCTTCATATGCAGCTTGCAGTCTCTCGCGGACGCTCGGACTCGCCCCACCGGCACTTTGGCCCAGATGGACGGCGCGCAGTTCATCCATGAACTCCTCCCACAGCGCGGGTCCGCCCTGCTCCAGCACCTCGATGCGGACGCTGAGCTCGTCGCTGGCCGGAAGGAATGTCCGGCCCCAGGCGCCGAGCGAAACGATCACCGGAACCAGGGCGATGCTTATCTCAGTCAGGCTGTAGATCGTCTTCTGCTTGTGCGTGGGATCGTCGGCGGTCGTGATGAGCCCCTGCGCGACCAGCCGCTTCAGACGGTCGGACAGGATGCTCGACGAGATGGCCTCCTCGGAGCGAAGCAGCTCCCGGAAGTGCCGGGCGTCGCCGAACATCAGGTCACGAATGATCAGCAGTGACCAGGAGTCTCCGAGCACCTCGAGCGACAGGTTGATCGGGCACGCCGACCGGTGATCGCGCTCCACACGCTTCGTCGCCACTTGCGCGATGCTATCACTGCTACTAATCTGCGACCAGTTGCATTTCAAGAGCAGATGGAGGATCACATGGACGTCGCCGAGAAGATTCGCAGCTACTACCGCGCCTACGAGATCGGCGATCGAGCAGTCGTCGAGCAATTGCTCAGCAACGAGTTCACGTTCACGAGCCCACTCGACGATCGCATCGACCGGGCCACCTATTTCGCCAAGTGCTGGCCCGGCAACCTCCATCTACAGTCGTTCACCCTGCATCAACTGGTGGTCGACGGCCAGGACGCGTTGATCCGGTACGAAGCCGAGTGGGACGACGGCACGAGCTTCGAGAACGTCGAACACTTCGAACTCGGCCGGGACCAGGTCACCCACATCGACGTCTACTTCGGATCGCTGCCGAACGACGACAAGGGACCGTTCTGACCCGGCCCGCGAACGAACTAGCCCGGCGTCGGTGATGGCGCCGGCACTGCGTCGCGCGGCGAAGGGGAACGCACCGATGAGCGCGCCGGCACCCGGCTGAACCGGATGCCCTGATCTTCGAGCGGCCCGTGGCGCAAGAGGTAGCGGTCGCGCGGGTAGTTCTGGTGGACCCGCCACGGCGCGGCCGGCCCCTGCTTGGGCAACTGGTCGATGCTGCGCAATATGTAGCCGGACTGTAGATCGATGAGTGGATCCAACGGACCGGTCGGCGGGGCCAGCGGCGTGGCCACCTGGTAGCCGTTCGCGGACATATGGTTGAGCAGCCGGCAGACGTATTGGCTGATGAGATCGCACCGCAGCGTCCACGAGGCGTTCGTATAGCCGATGGCCAGCGCGAAGTTCGGCACGCCGGAGATCATCATTCCCTTGTAGGCCACCGTGTTCGGCAGGTCGACATCCACACCGTCCACGGCGAGCTGCAGGCCGCCGAGCACGAGCAGGTTCAACCCCGTCGCGGTGATAACGATGTCGGCATCAAGCTCTGCACCGGACGCCAGCCGCAAACCGGTTGGCGTGAACCGATCGATCTCATCGGTGACGATCGAGGCCCGCCCGCTGCGAACCGTCTTGAACAGGTCGCCGTCGGGGACGAAGCACAGGCGCTGGTCCCATGGCGCGTATCGCGGACTGAAGTGCATGTCGAGGTCGTAGCCCTCAGGCAGCTGGGACGCCGCGCCCTTGCGCAGCAGCTTCCGCATCAGCTTCGGCGCCCGCCGGCTGAGCTGGTAGATCAGCATCATGACCAACACGTTCTTCCACCGGATGATGGAATGGGCCCGGCCCGCGGGTAGCCAGCGACGGAGCCGATCGGCGATCACGTCGGTCGAGGGCAGCGCCATGACATAGCTCGGCGAGCGTTGCACCATCGTCACGTGGGCCGCGTCCTCGGCCATCGCCGGGACGAGTGTCACCGCCGTTGCGCCGCTGCCGATCACGACCACTCGCTGGCCCGAGTAGTCGAGATCCTCCGGCCAGTGCTGCGGATGCACGATCCGCCCGGCGAAGTCGTCGACTCCGGCGAACGGCGGCGCGTAACCCTGGTCGTAGCGGTAGTAGCCGGTGCCCGAGAACAGGAACGAGCAGCTCAGCTGTATGACTTCGCCGGTGTCAGTCCGCTGGGCCTCGACGTCCCACCGCCCGGCCGCCGAGGACCAGTTGGCGCGTACGACCCGGTGGCCGAAGCGGATCCGGCTGTCGACGTCGTACTCGCGCGCCGTCGCCCGGATGTACTCGCGAATGGACGGCCCGTCGGCGATCGCCTTCGCCTCTGTCCACGGCCGGAACGAGAAGCCTAGGGTGAACATGTCCGAGTCCGACCGTACGCCGGGGTATCGAAACAGGTCCCACGTGCCGCCGATCGCGTCGCGCGACTCGAGAATCGCGAACGTCTTGTCCGGGCATTCGCGGCGCAGCTGGCACGCAGCGCCGACACCGGAGAGCCCGGCGCCGATGATCAGGACGTCGACGTGCTCGGCAGGCATCGCGTACCGCATCTCGCGCGGGCGACCGGATTCCTGATCATAAGCGGAGCGCCTGCCGGTAGGCAGCGTCGAACAGCGGATCAGTGCCGCCTCGAGTCGTCAATGGCTCGATCACGTCCGGCGCTGGACCGAACCCTCAGCTCGGCGGCGCGATCTCAACATCGTCGCGATGCCGGGCCAGCGACCTCGTGTATCGCCGCATCGTCGTCCGCATCATCTCGCCTCGGTCGCCGGTGTCCTCGACGCCGAACACGTACGGCAGGAACCCGCCCCGGTCGCTCAGGCCGGCGAGTATCGGCTCCGCATCGCCGGGCGCGTAGATCCGGGCCGGGTCGCCGACCGCGATCCACCCGATCGGGACGTTGTCGCCGGCGGCGAGTTGGGTGCCGATGTGCACGGCGCCGCCCAGACCGACGCGGCTGGCTCGTCCCATCCGCGCGCCGTTGAAGACCATGGCGCCGGTCGCAACGAACACCTCGTCGGCGATCTCGCATCCGGTCAGGTACGCGTGCGGCCCCACCAGGACATGGTCACCGACCGCCACCGGATGGGCCGGCGTCCCGCGTAACACAGCCTGTTCCATGATCACGGAGTTCGCGCCGATGGTGACCGCACCGCCGTCGGCGGACACCACCGCACCGTGCAGCACCCGACTGTCGGGGCCTATCCGGACGTCGCCGCTGAGCACCGCGCTCGGCGCGACGTACGCGCTCGGGTCGATCGACGGTTCCGAATCACGATGCCGCAACCACATGGGAACGATTCTGGCCTACGGTGAGCGCTTCGGAGCCCCCGTGGTGTCCGGCTCGACGGACTCGTGCGTCGCGGGGCCCGGATCGGCGGGACTCGTCTCGACCGCCTCGGCCGCCACCTGCGCCGCCGCCGCCTCCATGCCCGAGACTCGCCGCAACGGCACCTCCTTCAGGAAGAAGGCGAGCACGAGGGCGATCAGCAGCACGAACGCGCCGGTGATGAACACCAGGTCCATGGCCTGCGCGAAGCCGACTTTGAACGGGTGGGTCAGCACGTGATTGAGCTGCTGCACGAACGACGTGTCGTTCAGACCACCGCCGAGGTCGCGCTTCAGGGCCGCGACCTGGTCCGGGTTGGCCTGCGCCGCTGCCTGGTAGGCCGGCGTCTGCGCCGCGGAGTCGTACGCGGAGCTGATCTTGCTCGGCGCCGCGGAGAACAGGATGGAGAGGAACACCGCCGTCCCGAGCGTGCCGCCGACCTGCCGGAAGAAGACCCCGGACGACGTGGCCACACCAATGTCACGTGGCTGCACCGAATTCTGCATGGCCAGTTGGAGAGTCTGCATATTGAACCCGATGCCGGCGCCGAACAGCAGCATGTAGATGTCGGTCCGCCACAGTGGCGTGTCGGCACCGATCGTGTGCATCAGGAACATGGCCACGACGGTGAGCGTGCACCCGATGATCGGGAACAGCTTGTAGCGCCCCGTGCGCGACGTGATCTGCCCGGCGCTCAACGAGGCGACCATCATGCCGAGCACCAGGGGCAGCACGAGCAAGCCCGCTTTGGTGGGCGACGCGTCCTTGACGACCTGCAGGTACAGCGGGATGGAGGCGATGGCACCAAACATGCCGAGACCGACGACGAACGACATCCCGGCCCCGACCGAGAACGTCCCGGATCGGAACAGCCGCATCGGAATCAGCGCCTCGTCGCCCATCCGACCCTCGACCCACACGAACGCGACGAGCCCGGCCACCCCGACGAGGTAGCACACCAGGGCGCCACCGGACCCCCAACCCCAGGTGCGTCCCTGCTCGGCGACGATCAGCAGCGGAACCAGACCGAGGACAAGCATGGTGGCGCCCTGCCAGTCGATGCTGTGGTCACGCCGGACGTGCGGCATGCGCAGCACCCGGTTGACGACGACGAGGGCGATCAGACCGATCGGCACGTTCACGTAGAAGATCCAGCGCCAACCGACGACGCCGAGGATCTTGTCCTGGCCGGAGAGGAAGCCGCCCACGACCGGGCCGAGCACGCTGGACGTCGCGAACACGGCCATGAAGTAACCCATGTAGCGCGGGCGCTCCTGCGGCGACACGATGTCGGCCAGGATCGCCAGGGCCAGGGTGAACAGCCCGCCGGCGCCCAGCCCCTGGAAGGCTCGGAACGCAGCCAGCATGTACATCGAGGTCGCCAGGCCGCACAGGGCGGAACCCACGATAAAGATCGTGATGGCGATCAGGAACAGCTGCTTGCGGCCGTAGATGTCGGACAACTTGCCGTAGAGCGGTGTCGTGATCGTCGACGTGATCAGGAACGCGGTCGTGACCCACGCCTGCACGGACAGCCCGTTCAGGTCGTCCCCGATGCGCCGGATCGCGGTCGACACGATCGTCTGGTCGAGCGCGGCGAGGAACATGCCGAGCAGCAGGCCGGTCAGGATGGTCAGAACCTGGCGATGATTCAGCGCACCCTCGCGGGTCGGTGCCTCCGCGGTGGCGGACATCAACTCTCCCTCCGCGGCGCCGTCGACGCCGCGTCTCGTGTTGGATCGGTGTCCTCGTCGAACCAGGTCTTCCGATTGTTCTCAAAGTCGACGGTGAAACGGTGGAGCAGCTCGGAGAAGCTACGGATGTCGCGCTCACCCCACTCGTCCAGCATCTGCCGGAAGTGCTCGTTACGCACCTGCAGATGCTCTCGGTGTAGCTCCCGGCCGCGCTCGCTCGCCACGAGCAGGCTGGCCCGCCCGTCGGCCGGGTCGGACCGCCGCTCGAGGCAGCCGTCCTTGACCAGCTGCGCGACCTGTCGGCTGACCGTGGACGGGTCGGAATCGACCATCTCGGCCAGCGCGCTCGCCCGTAGCGGGCCCTCGTTGACCACGCGCGACAGCAGGACGTGCAGGGTCCACTCGCCGCCGGTTCGGTCCCGGGCCAGGTATTGCTGACGGGCTCGGGTGAATGCGCGCATCAGGTCGCTGAACGTCGTTGCCAGCTCGGCGATGTCGTCCCGCTGCGGAGCGTCGTCTAGCTGCGGAAGGTCGGCTGGCGCTGGCGCCACGACGCTGCCCGTGTCCTGCCCTGCCATCCCATCCTCTGATTGCTTGTACCACGCAAGTAGATGCTTGCTACAAGCATTCACCGGGGACGGCTCTGCGCGCAAGTTCACCGCCGGGGCCGGAATCGGGTCGACGGCACGCAGATACTGACGACATGCGTGCCATCGGGGTCGGCTTCGGATTGGGCTTTCTGGTTGCCCTGCAACTGGGACCGATCTCACTTTTCGCGATCCGGACGACGCTGCGCCAGGGTTGGCGGATCGGATTGGCTATCGGGGCCGGCGTCGCCTGCGTCGACACGCTCTATGCGGCGGCGGGCGCCGCCGGTGCGGCGCCGCTGCTCGCCGTCGACGCGCTGCGCATCATCTTGGGAGCGATCGGCGCCGCCGTCCTCGCGGTGCTGGCCGCACGCACCTTGTGGTCGGCCTGGCGGGTGCGTTCCGGGAATGAGTTCGACGCGGAAGTCGCAACGGCCGGCCGCGCCTTCATGCTCACGCTGGGTGCGACCGCCTCCAATCCGTTGACGATCGCATCGTGGGCGGCGATCTTCGCGGCGGCATCGGCGGGCACGCACGCCTCGACCGGCGAGCTACTGCTCGGCGTCGGGCTCGGCAGCCTCGCCTGGATGGTGATCATGATCTCGGCCGTGGCGGCGGTGCGCCGCGCGGTCGGCGCCCGCGCCATCCGGGTCGCCGATGCCATCGCGGGCCTGGGAATGCTGGGCTTCGCCGGGGCGCTCGGCTACCGGACCGGGCACGAGAGCTGAGCCCGTACATGCATCAGCGCCGCACCAGACCAAGGTCAGATACGGCGCCGACTGCGTGCCTCGGAGTCTCCGGCTGTCTCAGGCGTCCACGGTGGTGTTCGTGTTGCCTTCGAGCAGCGAGCGAACCTCGGACTCACGGTAGCGGCGGTGACCGCCAAGCGTGCGGATCGAGGTCAGCTTGCCCGCCTTCGCCCACCGGGTGACCGTCTTCGGGTCGACGCGGAAAAGCGTCGCGACCTCGGACGGGGTGAGCAGCGGCTCTGATTCCGGACGGTGACGAGGAGTCGTCATCGCATGGCCCCCCTTCTGGGCACTATGTAACGCCGGTCCTGTTCAGCGTTACTCAACCAGTATGCACATGGCCGGAGAAAGTTCCTACGGAAACTTTCTTACATGTCCACTGTGTGCCAACCGTCTATTCGTCGCGCCATGGCGTGACGCCGACGTTACGCCGACTCCGGCCGCTCGGCGCAAGGCCGCCGATCCCGGTCGTCCGACCACTATCGTGGCAAAGCTAACCCCGGCGCCGGCCTCGACCGGGTGCGCTCGGCTTTGCCGGCGAGGTACGCTGGCCCCACGAGATGACAACTTTCCCGGCGCACGCCAGCCGCTGCCCGGACGACCGTGTGAGCGAGGGGGTCGAGCCATGGGGCGCGGCCGTGCTAAGGCTAAGCAGCAAAAAGTGGCCCGAGAGCTCAAGTACAGCACTCATGCCACCGACCTCGACGCCTTACGGCGCGAGCTCTCGACGGGTTCTGAGAGCCCGGCCGAGCGCGAGGACGAGGATCAGGACGAGGATCAGGACGACGGCTGGGCGCGTGCATCGCGCTAGTCGCGCCGTTCGCTCATCCGACTGAACTGCCCTGGTCACCGACCAGGGTCACACTGCCGCGCCCCGGACGTACCTCGCCGAGCCGCCAAGACGTCACGCCCCGGGCCGTCAAAGCGCTGATCGCTCGTTGTTCCTGCGCGGCCGGCACGACGGCAACCATGCCGACGCCGAGATTGAACGTCTGCTCCATGTCCGGGCGCGCGACGCCGCCGGTGCGGGCGATCAGGTCGAAAATCGGCTGCGGCGTCCAGGTCGCCCGGTCCACAACCCCCTCGACCGTGTCCGGCAGGACGCGCACCAGGTTGCCGGCCAGGCCGCCGCCGGTGACGTGGGCGAACGCGTGCACCTCGCACTCGGCGATCAGCGCCAGGCAGTCGGCGGCATAGACGCGGGTCGGTACGAGCAACTCGTCCACCAGGGTGCCGCCGCCGAACGGGGTGTCCAGCGGCGTGTCCGCGAGAACCCGGCGCACCAGCGAATAGCCGTTGGAGTGCAGCCCGGAGGAACGCATCGCGATCAGCACGTCGCCGGGCCGGACCCGCTCGGGGCCCAACACTGCGTCGGCGTTGACCACGCCGACCGCGGCCCCGGAGATGTCGTACTCGTCGGGGCCCATGACGCCCGGGTGCTCGGCCGTCTCGCCCCCGATGAGCGTGCAGCCGGCCTGGACGCAGCCCTCGGCGATGCCGGCGACGATCGCGGCGATCTTCTCCGGGACGACGCGGCCGGTCGCGATGTAGTCGGTCATGAACAGCGGCTCGGCGCCCACCACCACGAGGTCGTCGACGACCATCGCGACCAGATCGATGCCCACGGTGTCGTGCCGGTCGGCCCCCTGCGCGATGGCGAGCTTGGTGCCCACGCCGTCCGTGGAGCTGGCCAGCACCGGCTGCGGGTAACGCCCCAGATCGAGCCGGAACAGCCCGGCGAAACCACCCAGACCGCCCAGCACCTCGGGCCGATCAGTGCGCTTCACCTGCGCCTTCATCAGCTCGACGGCGCGATCTCCGGCCTCGATGTCGACCCCGGCCGCGCGGTAGGAAGCCTCCGACGTCACGCCCGTACCGTACCGGGCAGGATGGGCCGGTGACCGCCTGGAGGCAGCGCATCGATCAGCGGGCCCTTCTCGCGCTGCGCATCCTGGCGGCCGGGCTGGCGGGTTTGTCCGTCGTCACGCTGGTGGTCGCCGGGACGGCGCGCACCACGGTGCTCAATCACCGCTATTACCAGGCCGTCCTCGACGACGAGCACGCCTACGACCGGCTCTACGACGAGGTGCTGGTCGATCCGGCCTCGGCGCACGTGACCTCCGATCTGCTGGCCCGGCTGCCGATCCCGGAAGCGACGGTGCTCTCGAATCTCAAGATCGTGCTGCCGCCGACGACCCTGCGCGGGCTGGTCGACGAGCAGATCGGGCACGCGCTGCGCTACCTGCGCGGCGACGAGCGCACGCTGCGCCTCACCGTCGATCTGCGTCCGGTGCTGGCGAATATCGAGGTGCTCGCCGACATCTACCTGAGCGATCTCGTGGCGTCGCTGCAGAAGCGGGCGACGCCGGATTTCCCGGCGTTCCGCAAGGAACTCGACGCCGCGCTCGAAGCGCTCGCGGCCGGGCGGCGGCCGGCGAACCTGCCCACCGTCGCGCTGAACGCCGACGAGCAGGCCACCGTGCAGCAGGCGTTGCTCAAGGTGGTGCCGAAGGCGGCGCGGGCCGAGGTCGCGCCCACCGTTGCCGCCACGCTGAACACCGGCGATCTGGCCGGCGCCCTCGCCGCCATCGGGCCGTTCGTCCTGCGCGACAAGGCCACCGGAGCCACCCTCGACCTGACCACGCTCGTCGGCGACGGCACCTGGGAGATCGTCCCCGACCTCCAGAAGGAGGACATCAACCTCGGCGCGGTGAACACCGCCCGGTCGTTCACGAAGCTGGTCGATGGCCCCCTCCAGATCCTGGCGGTGCTGGTCGGGCTGGCCGCCTTCGCGTTTCTCTGGCTGAGCAGCGCGTCGGCGCATCAGCGGCGAACGGTCGTGACCGGCACCGTGCTCGCGACGGCGGGGGCGGTCGTCGTCGGCGCGATGCTCGTGGTGCGCTGGCAGGCGCACTCGGTCGTGCGACACGCGCCGGCCGGCTGGCCCCCGTCCGTGCGGTCACTGATCATCGACCTACAGCACCGGGGGGCCGACCTGCTGTTCTGGGCCGGTTTGATCGGGGCCGCGATCCCGCTGGGGATCGGGCTGCTGATGATCGGGGGCGGATGGCTGTGGCACCGGCTGTCATCGGGAGTGCAGTTCACCCGCCGCCACCACGTCGCCCTGCTCGCTGGCATCGGCGTGGTCGTGCTCGGCACGCTGATCGGCGGCACTCTCGCGCCGGCGGCGGCCGGCCACAACCAGCTGCGCTGTCTCGGGTCGGCCGACATGTGCAAGCTGCGCTACGACCAGGCGGCCTACCTCGCCACCCACAACTCGATGTCGACGACGGCGTCGCGGTTCATCGGTCCACTGCAGGACCCGGATATCACCAACCAGCTCGACGAAGGTGCCCGCGCACTGCTCATCGACACGCACACCTGGGAGCAGCCGTCCGAGATCGCGGCCAAGCTGGCGGCCGACCCGGACTTTCCGCCCGACCTCAAGGCCCAGCTGCCGTCGCTGATCAACCGTGTGAACCCGCCTCGTCCGGGGCTGTGGCTGTGCCATGCCGTGTGCCGGGCCGGCGCCATCCCCCTGGTGGCGACGTTGCGCTCGGTGGGCGCGTGGCTGGCGGCGAATCCCAGCGAGGTGGTGACGCTGATCATCCAGGACGACATCACCGGGGCGCAGACGGCTTCCGCGTTCGCCGACGCGGGCCTCTCGCGGTTGCTGTACACGCCGTCGTCCGATCCGTCCGCGCAATGGCCCACCCTGGGCGAGATGGTGCGCTCCAACCGGAGGCTCGTCGTGTTCGCCGAGGTGGGATCCGGACCGGCGCCCTGGTACGCCAACTTCTACCAGTACGGCATGGAGACGCCGTTCGCGTTCACGTCGCCCTCGGCCATGACGTGCGTGCCGAACCGGGGCGGGGTCGGCAAGCGGCTGTTCCTGCTCAATCACTTCATCACGGCGTCCGGGGGTAGCCGGCTCGCAGCAGGCGAGGTGAACGGGCGGCAGTTCGTGCTCGATCGCGTCCACCGATGTGAGGCCGCGCGGGGCGCGCCGGTGAACTTCGTAGCCGTCGACTACGCGACGATCGGCGACACGTTGGGCGCCGTCGACACGCTCAACGCCGAACGCCTGCGCTCACGCTGAGGTGCGCGGCTGGCGCCTTCCCGTGATGATCTACGGGTTGTGGCGGCTGAGCCGCCGCAACCCGTAGATCATCAGCTCGCGGGCGGTGGTTAGCCGGCTTCGCGGGCGTGCAGGTCACGCACCGTCGGTGAGGTCGCGGTCTGGGCCGGGTCGGGGGCGGTGCGCAACACGCGGTCGGACACCCCGCTGGTGGAGACGCCGAACCAGTAGTGCTCGTTCTTGTAGTGGTGCAGGCGATGGTGGCGCCAGATCGCCCGGTAGGGCCGACTGACCGGGCGATAGTCGGTGTGGATGAGATAGTGCGACCACTCGTAGGAGAGGCCGGTGCCGGCGATCATGACGAGAAACGTCAGGCCCAGGCCGACGCGTGGGAAGGCGAACAGCGCGATAGCAATGTCGACCGGCACGATCCGGGCCAGCACCCGCCACGGGATGAAGACGAGCGGGATGTCGCGTGGATCGGCGTGGTGCAGGCGGTGCTTGCGAGCCACCGCCGGGTCGAGCGTCAGTCGGCCGATGCGCTTGGGCCGCCAGTGCAGCAGGAACACGTGAATGAGCCATTCGTAGAACGGGAACGCGGCGACTATCACGCCCACCACCAGTACATCCGTCCAAACCCAGTCGCCGACGACGAGGCGAGCGACCGTGGCGCCCACCAGCAGCGCGGTGATGATCCAGGGTGATTGATGCCGCCAGAACTCGCGGGCGACGTCACGCAGCGACGGCGAACGACGGCGGGCCGCGCCAGTGATCAGTGCGTCGGATTCGACGACGGTCATGGTGCCTCCAAGGCGTCCAGAGCAGCGAGCAGGGAGAGGCTGCCTGGCCGCAGCAGGTCGTCGGCGGTCCGCCGAGCGTTCGTGGGTTGACCCTTGGTAATCGCGGCAGCGAGCCGCTCGTAGGCGCTGAGTGATACCTCGGCATCCAGCAGCGGAGCCAGGGCGGCGAGCGCGGGCTCGTACGCGGCTCGCAAGCCGTTGTACATAAGACGAAACGTGATCGAGTCGGCGCCGTCGACGATCACGTCCCAGAACTCGAGGGACGCCCGCTGCCGGGCGACGGCATCCGGGGCGTGCTGCAGTGCAGCCAAGGCACGGTCGAGCTGCGACCGCAGGTCAGCGCCGGCGCGGCGAGCGGCCAGCTCGGCGACGAACGGGCCGATATACAGCCTGGCTTCAAGAATGCTACGAGCGACTGCCGGATCGAGCTCCCCGTTACGGACGAGCAGGTGGGCGAGCAGGTCCATGCCGGCGTGCCGTCGAAAGTCGTTCACCGTGGTGGCGTCGCCCTGCCGGACACTGATCACCCCGCTGTGCGACAGGCGCTGCAGCGCTTCGCGAACTGCCGGGCGCGACACGCCTAGCACCTCGGCCAGGCGTCGCTCGCTCGGCAACGCCTCACCGGCGCTCAGCGTGCCGTGCAGAACGTCGGTGACGATCTGCTCGTACACATCGTCCGGGACCGACCGGCGGGTGACCTCGCTCAGGGGCATGCGCGGACGTTACGGCGGCATAGGTCCGGTGGTCAAGTGGTCAGACCAGTGCGGGTGAGGGTCGTCCTCCGTCGAGTGCGCGGTACCTGCGGGCGAACCCTACGGGCGGGTGAGTGCGTCCTCGGCGGCGTAGCCCGCCGGATGTTCGGGGTCGCGTCCGACCACCGTCTTCTCGATGCCCTCGAGCACATGCTTGCCGACGATCTCGGGGATCGGGATCGGGTACTGGCCGTCGAAGCAGGCGCTGCACAGTCGCGTCTTGGGCTGCTCGCTGGCCGCGATCAGGCTCTCGAGCGAGACGAAGCCGAGCGAATCCGCGCCGAGCGAGGCGCGGATGCCCTCGACGTCGAGGCCATTGGCGATCAGCTCCGCGCGAGAGGCGAAGTCGATGCCGTAGAAGCAGGGCCACTTGACCGGCGGCGCCGAGATCCGGACGTGCACCTCGAGGGCTCCGGCCTCGCGCAGCATGCGCACCAGCGCGCGCTGAGTGTTGCCGCGCACGATCGTGTCGTCGACCACGACCAGGCGCTTGCCCCGGATGATCTCGCGCAGCGGGTTGAGCTTGAGCCGGATACCCAACTGCCGGATCGTCTGCGACGGCTGGATGAACGTCCGTCCGACGTAGGCGTTCTTGACCAGACCCATGCCGAACGGGATGCCCGACTCCTCGGCGTAGCCGATCGCGGCCGGCGTGCCCGACTCGGGCACCGGCATGACCAGGTCGGCCTCGGCGGGATACTCGCGGGCCAGCCGGCGGCCCATCTCGACCCGGGCGGCGTGCACACTGCGCCCGGCGATGGTCGTGTCCGGCCGGGCGAGGTAGGTGTACTCGAACAGGCAGCCCTTGGGATCGGGGTTGGCGAACCGGCTCGAGCGCAGCCCGTCGTCGTCGATCGCGATCAGCTCACCGGGCTCGATCTCGCGGACGAAGCTGGCGCCGACGATGTCCAGCGCGGCCGTCTCGGACGTGACCACCCAGCCCCGGGCGAGCCGGCCCAGCACCAGCGGGTGAACGCCCTGGGCGTCACGGGCGGCGTAGAGAGTGTGCTCGTCCATGAACACCAGGCAGAACGCGCCCTTGAGCTGCGGAAGGACTTCGAGCGCGGCCTGTTCGACCGAGACGTCGGGCCGGGCGGCGAGCAGGGCGGTGATGAGGTCGGAGTCGGTGGTCGACCCGAGCCCGCCGGACATCTCCAGGCGCCGGGCCTCGGTGGCGAGGTCGGCGGTGTTGACCAGGTTGCCGTTGTGGCCGAGCGCCAGCCCGGTACCCGCGCGGGTGGTGCGGAACGAGGGCTGCGCGTTCTCCCAGTTCGTGGATCCGGTGGTCGAGTAGCGCGTGTGGCCCACCGCGATGTGGCCCTGCAACGTGTTCAGGGTGGCCTCGTCGAACACCTGCGATACCAGGCCGAGGTCCTTGTAGACGACCACGGACGAGCCGTCGCTGACCGCGATGCCCGCCGCCTCCTGGCCTCGATGCTGCAGGGCGTACAGGGCGAAGTAGGCGAGTTTGGATACCTCCTCGCCGGATGCCCACACGCCGAAGACCCCGCAGGCGTCCTGCGGTCGCTTGTCGTCGGGAAGGAGGTCGTGGGTTAGCTTGCCGTCGCCGCGAGCCACGCCTCCGAGTGTACGTGTGATCATCCTGGCCCGCGCGCCGACGCCTCAGGGTCGTTCGAACCACCGAATCCCTGCACAATGACGGCGCGGGTCGACTGGATCGGTCCGAGGTCGGGGAGGCGGCGTGGGCGATCAGGACCGGACGGAGCTGGCGGCGACGGAGCCGCCGCCGATCAACGCGGTCGCACCCTGGCTGCTTCGGGTCGGCATCGACCACTCCGGCCAGCTGGATCTCACGCAACTCTGGGACATCGGCATCCGCGGCGCCGTCCTCGCCGACCTGTGGCTGGCCGGTCGGATCAGCGACGGCACCGAGTCGCTGCAGATCGATCTGGAGCCGACCGGCATCCGGTACCTGGACGTTGCCGCCGCCGAGCTGGCCGACTCCGGCGACACTGAACTCCGGTGGATCGCGGCCGGGCGACTCCACGCGCCGGACCTCGCCGCCGACCTGGTCGCGAGCGGCGAGTGGACGCGTCACTGGTCGGTCAGCGCCTCGCGGTGGCGGATATACCGCAGCCAACCAAAGCAGCAGTATGTCCCGCTGCGCAAGCGCGTCGCGCACACCTACGACGGCGAGACCACACCTGCGTCGGAGGCGGAGGCGTCCGTGGCTCTCCTCGGTCACGCCCTGAACGTCGTGCGGCCCCGGCGGATCATGAAGCAACGCCCGGGAGCAACGACGGATCCGCTGCCGGAGTCGGCATGTGGAGCAGCGGCAACGGTCGTGGGGGCGGCGATCGTCGAGATCGCGGGTCTGGCCGGGAGCATCCATGCCAATTCGAATCCCACGTGGTGACCATGCGACGGCCAACGTATGCGCTGCTCGCCGGGCTCGCCGCAGCGGGCATGTTCGTGGCGGAGATCGTCGCCAAGATCGGCTGGCTCGGGAACTGGAGCGCGACTGCCTACATCGTCGTCAGCCTGGCCCTGCTCGCGGCGTTGATCGCGGCATTGGTTCTCGGCGTAGCGCACGACGAGGATCTGGATGGCTCCGGCCCCGACGACGACTACTGAGCGCCGGACAGGTCGCCGAGCGTGGTGGGTTGGGCGATCGGGCGGTTGGCGAAGGCGGCGAGATCGGCTTCGGTGACCGGGCGGCCGTTGAGGTGGGCGGTGAGGCACGCGACTGCCGGGCCGCAGATGCGCCCCTGGCACCAGCCCATGCCGGCCCGGCTGAGCAGCTTGACCGCCCGCGTGTCGGTGCCGCCGAGTTCGACGGCCTGCCGTACGCCGCCGTACGAGACCTCCTCGCAGCGGCAGACGAGCGTGTCGTCCTCGATCCGATCCGGCCAGGAAGGCGGTGGACGGTGCACGTCGTGCAGGGCGGTGGCGAAACGCCGGGCGGCTCGACGGTGTCGCTTCGTCCGCGGATCGGCGGACTGGCCGGTGGCGACGCGCCCCGCGATCGCGCCCTCGAGTTGGGCGAGCACGGCGCCGCCGATGCCGGTGATCTCGCCGGCGGCGTACACGCCGGGGACGGATGTGCGCTGGTCGTCGTCGACGGTCACGACCAGGCTGCCGTCGACGTCGAGCCGCGTGCCGCAGCCGAGCGCGATGGCGAGTTCGATCTGCGGGGTGAACCCGTAGCTGATCGCCAGCGCGTCGGCCTCGATCCGACGTTCACGGCCGCCACCGGACCGAGCGACCGTGACCGCCTCGACAGCATCAGTGCCGTGGGCCGCGACTACGACGTGCCCGCTTCGATACGGCACCCGGTGCCGGGCGAGCACGGCGGCGTAATGCGCGCCCTCGGCCAGCTTGGCCGGAGTGATCGCCCGGGGATGTCGGGCGTAGCCGCGCAGGCGTCCGGCCTCGAAGACGCCGACCACCTCGGCGCCCGCCTGCGCCAGCCCGGCGGCAACGGCGAGCAGAAACGGTCCCGCGCCGGCCACCACGATGCGCCGCCCGACCAGGACGCCGTGCCCCTTGAGCAGCGCCTGCGCACCGCCGACCGTGACGACGCCGGGCAGCGTCCAGCCGGGAAACGGCAGGGAGCGGTCGTGCGCTCCGGTGGCGAGGACGACGCGATCGGCCTCGACGACGCCGCCCGGCGTGTGCAGGGCGAAGCCGGGCTCGGCGAACCAGACCGGGCGGTCCGGCAGATGGTCCGCGGCGCAGCGGGCCCGCCACAGCTCCGCCGGCTCGGCCCCCGGACGGTGCCGCCAGTACTGGCCGCCGAGGCGGGGCGCCGCGTCGAGGATGGCGACCCGCGCGTCGCCGTGGACCGCTGTCGTCGCCGCCAGCCCAGCCGGACCACCGCCCACGATCGCGACGTCGTAGCGGATCACGGCTGCCGCTCGACCACGTCGCCGTCGTGCGCCTCGACCAGGCACGCCCGCCGACCCGACACACCGTTGATCACGACGAGGCAGTCGAAGCAAACGCCGATGCCGCAGAACAAGCCGCGGGGCTGGTCACCGACGCGGGTGCGCCGCCACGAGCGGACGCCGGACGCCCACAGGGCCGCGGCGACGCTCTGCCCGGACTCGGCGCCGACGGGACGTCCCTCGAAGGTGAACGTCACGCCACGAACCGTACCGGTGCGTATGGCGTCGGGTCGAGCGGCGGCGCCGTCCCCGCTAGGAGGGCCGCGATGAGCTCCCCCGTCGCGGGAGCCAGACCGATACCGGCGCCCTCGTGGCCGCACGCGTGATATAGCCCGGGAAGTCGCGGGTCGGCGCCGATGATCGGCACGTGGTCGGCGCTGTAGGGACGGAATCCGCGATAGGCCCGCAGCACGTGGACGCCGGCCAGCGCCGGGAACAGCGCTACTGCCTGCGCGGCCAGCCGGCGCAGCACGCCCAGCGGTAGGCCGGCGTCGAAGCCGACCCGCTCGCGGCTGGCCCCGATCAGGATCGTTCCGGCCGGGGTGCCTTCGACGACGGCGGACGACTGGAGGTCGGCGCCACCGCTGGCCACATCGGACACGTACTCGGCGGCGTAGACCTTGTGCCGGACGATCGGCGGTACCGGCTCGGTGACCAGGACGAAGCCCCGCCGCGGCTCGACCGGAACGGGAACGCCGAACGCCTTCGACAGCCCACCCGCCCAGACCCCGGCGGCGTTCACGACCTGATCGGCGGCGATGACGTCGGCGCCGATGCGCACACCGGCCACTCGGCCGCCCTGGACGACCAGGCCGGTCACGTCAGCGGTTTGCACGGTGACGCCGGCAGCATGCAGCAGCCGGGCGGCGGCCAGGGCCGGCTGCACCTGAGCGTCCTGCGGGTAGTAGGCGCCGCCGACCAGACCGGCCGTCAACGCCGGCTCGTAGTCGCGTGGTTCCTCGACCCGAACCGCCTCGACGCCGACCGGTCGGTGTCCGTCGACCAGGGCATCGACAGCGGTCATTCCGGCGTCGGTGGACGCGACGATCAACCCGCCTTTGGGGGTGAACTCGAATCCGCCCACCTCGGTGTCGAGCTCGGCCCATCGGGCGAGCGACACGAGCATCAGATCGAGCTCCGGGCCGGGGGGCTTGTCGGAGACGAGCAGGTTTCCCTCGCCCGCGCCGGTAGTGCCCCCGGCGACCGGCCCGCGATCGACGACCGTGACGTCGAGGCCGGCCCGGGCGGCGTAGTAGGCGCACGCCGCGCCCACCATGCCGGCCCCGATGACGACGACGTCAGGCATCGATCTCGGATCGTGCGGACCCGGCCCAGATGCCACGGACGTGGCCGAGGTGCTGGCGCATCAGCTTCTCGACGGCCGGCGCGTCGCCGGCGTCCAGCGCATCGAGCAGCGCGGCGTGCTCGTGCGCGGAGCCGTCCAGGTCACCCTGCCTGGCGAGCCGGTGCAGCCCGTACAGCCGGGCCCGAGCCCGCAGCTCGCCGACGACCGTGACGAGATGTTCGTTGCCGGCCAGGGCGAGCAGCCGCAGGTGGAACTCACGGTCGGCCTCGACGTAGCCGACCAGATCACCGGCAGCGGCAGCCTCTTCGATCCGGCCGGCGAGGCGGCGCAACGCAGAGATGTCCACTGTGGACAGGTGTCCGGCCAGCCGGGTCACGATCGGGATCTCGAGCAGCTCGCGAATCTCGGTCAGCTCGTCCAGATCGTGATCGGACACCACCGTCACTCGGAACCCCTTGTTGCGTACCGCGTCGACCAGCCCTTCCTTGGCCAGGTCGAGCATCGCCTCGCGCACCGGCGTTGCCGACACCCCGAACTTCACCGCCAGAGTGGGCGCCGAGTAGACGACGCCGGGCTCGAGCTCACCCGACACGAGCCCGCCGCGCAGCGCCTCGGCCACCTGCGAGCGCAGGCTGCGGTGAGCGACGGTCACAGCAGGAACCCGGCCGGGAACGGATCGTCCGGATCGAGGTAGTACTGCGCAGTGCCGGTGAGCCAGGCCCGGCCGGTGAACGACGGCACGACGGCCGGCACGACGCCGACCATCGTCTCGCCGAGCAAGCGGCCGACGAACCGGGTGCCCAGGAAGGATTCGTTGACGAATTCGGCGCCGAGGGCCAGCTCGCCGCGAGCGTGCAGCTGGGCCATCCGCGCGGACGTACCGGTGCCGCACGGCGAGCGGTCGAACCAGCCCGGATGCACGGCCATCGCGTGCCGCGAATGCGTCGCGTCGCTGCCGGGCGCGGCGAGGTACACGTGGTGGCAACCGGAAATGCCGGGGTCGAGCGGATGCACCGGCCGGGCGCTGCCGTTGATCGCGTCCATGATCGCGAGGGCGGCGTCGAGCAGCTGCTGCTGGGCGCCGCGGTCGAAGGGCAGTCCGAGAGAGTCCAGCGAGACGATCGCGTAGAAGTTGCCGCCGAACGCCAGGTCGTAGCCGACCTCGCCGAATCCCGGCACGTGAACCTTGGCGTCGAGCGACACCACGAACGACGGCACGTTCGTCAGCGTGACGTTCTCGGCCCGGCCGTCCCGCACCGCTACATCGGCGACGACCAGCCCCGCCGGGGTGTCCAGCCGCACTGTAGTGACTGGTTCGATGGCCTCGACCAGACCCGTCTCGACCAGTACCGTCGCCACGCCGATCGTGCCGTGCCCGCACATCGGCAGGCAGCCGCTGACCTCGATGTAGACGACACCCATGTCGGCGTCGGGACGCGTCGGCGGCTGCAGGATCGCCCCCGACATGGCGCTGTGGCCACGCGGCTCGTACATGAGCAACGTCCGCAGATGATCGAGGTTCGCGATCACGTGTTCGCGACGCTGCGCCATCGTCGCGCCCGGGATGACGCCCACACCCCCGGTGACAACCCGGGTCGGCATCCCCTCGGTGTGCGACTCGACGGTGTGGATGACGCGCCGCGACCGCATCAGGCCGCTCGCTCGACGGCTTCGCGGACGGCCGCCGCCTGCTCGTCGGTGAGCGGTACCCGGGGCGCTCGGCACGGGCCACCGTACCGTCCGACGAGGTCCATGGCGTACTTGATCGCCTGGACGAACTCGACGCGGGAATCCCAGCGCAGCAAGGGATGTAGCTGCCGGTAGAGGGGCAGCGCCTTGGCCAGATCGCCGGCCACGGCGGCCCGCCACAGGTCCATGCACTGCGCCGGCAGCGCGTTGGGGAAGCCGGCGATCCAGCCCTTGGCCCCGGCGACGGCCAGCTCGAGAACGACGTCGTCGGCGCCGGCGATCAGATCCAGCTCGGGAGCCAGCTCGGCGATGCGATACGCCCGGCGGACGTCGCCGGAGAACTCCTTGACGCCGACGATCAGGCCCTCGCCGTGCAGGCGGGCGAGCAGCTCCGGCGTCAGGTCGACCTTCGTATCGATCGGGTTGTTGTAGGCCACGACGGGCAGCCCGACGGCGGCGACCGCGCGGTAGTGCTCGACCACGGCCCGTTCGTCGGCGCGATAGCTGTTCGGCGGCAACAGCATGACGGCCGGCGCGCCCGCTTCCGCCGCCTGCGACACCCAGCGCCGCGACTCGTCCGAACCGTAGGCGCCGACGCCGGGAATGACGCTGAACCCGGCCGGAGCGGCCGCGACCGCGGTGCGGACAACGGCGGCCCGCTCGTCGGCGCTCAGCGTCTGGTATTCGCCGAGCGAGCCGTTCGGGATCACCCCGTCGCAGCCGTTCTCGGCCAGCCAGCGCACGTGCTCGGCGTAGCGATCGAGGTCAGGTTCGCCGCGCTCGTTCCACGGCAGGGCGGTAGCGACGAGTACTCCGTACCAAGGCATGTCCACAGTGCAATGTTACATAGCACTGGCGGATACGTGAAGCCCCTTTGTCGAACCGCCGGCAGCACCGCTGGTGCGGAGCTGCCGGCGACTCGGTCTGCTACTTCGACGGCGGCAGGTTGAGCGGCCGATCGACACTCGTCGGCGCTGGGTGGGTGGCCGAGGCGGCCAGCCCGCTCTGAGTGCCGTTGACGATCAGGTGCGGGGTGCCCGCAGCTGTGCGATAGGTGCCGACCCAGAACACATTGGCCGCACCCTGGACCGGCGTCATCGCCGGATCCGTGCCCGACGGGAACTGGCTCTGCGATACCCAGTCACCGAACGTGCCCGACCCGGCAACCGTCTCGTTGGACTCCCAGATGAAATCGTCCTGGCCGCGGGCGAGCACGTTCAGTGTGGCCGTGGCCGTGTTGAAGGCGATGGCCGGTGAACCCTTGGCGGTGAAGCCGCCCGGAGCCCCGACCGGCACCCAATCGGACGGGAAGGTGCCGTCGGAGGCCTGCGATTTGATCAGGACGCTGCCATCGCCCTGTGTCGCGACGACCTGAGCGCGCGCACCCGGCGCCACCGCGGCCGCCGGATCGCTCACCACACCCGAACCGCCGAGATCCGTCCAGGCCGACAACGCCCCGTCGACGTACGTCGCGGTCGTCACCGTTCCGGCCGACGTACGCGCGAACAGGCGCACTCCGTCCGGCGTGTGCACAACCGCCGGCGTGCCCGCCAGGCCCGCGGCCGGGTCGAGGTCCTGCCAGTACTGCGCAGCACCGCTCTGCGGGCGCACCCACAACCGACCATCAGCATCGACCGCGAACAGGACGACATTGTTGTCCGGCGAGGTACCCGCGGCCGGCGGCGCCGCCATCGACCCACCCAGGTGCGCGAACGGCGTCGACGGCCAGGTCGGCGGCGAGGCCGTCGCCTGCGACCAGATGTTGCTATCCGTGTTCTGCGCCGCGACCTGCAGGCTCTTGTCCGGCAACGACACCAGACTCGGCCGCCCGCTGAACTGATCGTCAGTCGAGGAGATCGGCGGCCACTGCACCGAGTTCGTGTCGTCCAGGTTCTGCTGGTGACCCGCGTGCAGCTGACCCGCGCCGTCGACGTAGGCGTACTCCAACGCACCCGGCCCACCACTTGCCGGAGCCGGCGCCTGGATCACGCTCATCGGCGCCGAACCCACCACCGGAACCGCCGGCAACGGATCCGCGAACCAGCCCATCAGATCCACGTAGAAGTGCAGAGATCCCGAGCTGATGTTCTTGATCCGGATCTTGGTATCGGTGCCCGGCGCGATCACCACGGAGCTGGCTCGCGTCGTCGTACCGTGATTCGCCATCGACGTCGTTGGTTCCGTCGCGCCGACCGGCCATACCCGCAGATAGCCGCCGGCGGTCGGTCCGGCCGCGGCGATGCTCAGCGCCACACCGGCGATGCCTCGGGTGGGCAGACCGGTCCGGCCGCCCACCTGAACGTCAGCCGTCGCGTTGGCGGCGAGGGTCACCGCACCGCCGAGGCGGGACTCGACCGGCCGGAAGCCGCCGCCCACACCCACCGACGAGCTCGTGTAGCCCTGGGCGTCGATCACCAGGTCGATCGCAGCCGAGCTGTGATTGACGAACACGACCTTGCCCGCGCTGCTCAACTTCACCGAAGCGCCGGACGCCGACGACCCGGTCAGGAAGTCGAAGATGCTCGTCGTCGCCACGGTGCCACCGGCCGGATAGGCACCCAACCAGCCGGCCGCCGTCGTGATCGTGGCCAGGTTCACGTAAGCGCTGTCCGCCCCGGCCGGGATGACCCCGCCCGTCAGCGTCACCGTGAGGGTGCCATTCGCCGCGACCTTCGCCTTCGTCGCGCCGAGTCCGATCCTCGTATCGACCAGGCGGGTGGGCGACACCGGCACGAAGCCGCCCGGACCGCCACTGCCGTTCGTCGATGTGTAGTAACCCTGTACATCTACCCGAACATCAACCGTTCCGGCGGTGTTGGACACGGTCAGCTTGCCGCCGGTGCCGACAGCGACCGGCACCGAATTGGACAGCGGTGCGCTACTGGCGTCCACATTGACCACGGTGGTGCCGCCGTCGCTGCCACCGCTCGGGTATACGCGAAGGGATGTCGCCACGGTGGGATTGACGGGGGCGATGTCAACGAGCACGGCCCGCACACCCGTCGACGGCACCCCGCCCACACCGGTCGTCTGGAACGTCACCGACCCGCCCGCGCCGACCTTCGCCTTCGGCACGCCGGTACCGGTACGGGTATCCATCAGGTTGCCCTCTTGCGCAAGGGCAACGTAGTTGCCGCCCTTACCTGCGGCGTCTGCGAGCACGGGCGGGCTGGCGACAACGGCCAGACCCGCTGCGAGCGTGAAGGCCGCGGCGGCCGCGGTCACTCCTCGCCTCGGTAGGCCGGTTCTGTGTCCAAACATTTCTGATCCTCCCTGGTTGGAGCGGGTGAGTGATGTGACGAACGCCGGCAGCGCCTGGGCGCGGCGCTGCCGGCGGCACGGTCTGCTAGCTCGTGGGCGGCCGGTTGAGCTGCCGATCGACACTCGTCGGCGCGGAATGGTTGGACGCCGACGCCGGACTGGTCAGGATGCCGTTGACGAGCAGATGCGGGGTACCGGCGCTCGTCCGGTAGGTGGCGGCCCAGAAGACGTTCGCCGAGCCCTCGACGGCGGTCATGACCGGGTCCGTACCCGACGGGAACTGACTCTGCGACACCCACTCACCGAACGCGCCCGACGCGGATCCAGTCTGGTCGGACTCCCAGATGAAGTCGTCCTGGCCCCGGGCAACGACCGTGAACGACGTCGTCTGCGGGCTGAAGGCGATGGCCGGCGAACCCTTCGCCGTGAACGCCCCGGGCGAACCAATCGACGTCCACCCCGACGGGAAACTGCCGTCGGAGGCCTGCGCCTTGATCACCACGCTGCCGTCCCCCTGCGTGATGACGACCCGAGCCAGCGCGCCCGGTGCCACTGCGGCCGCGGGGTCGCTCACCACGCCGGAACCGCCGAGATCCGTCCAGGCCGACAACGCCCCGCCGACGTAGGTCGCGGTCGTCACCGTCCCGGCCGACGTACGCGCGAAGAGGCGCACTCCCGTGGACGTGTGTACCACCGCCGGGGTGCCCACGAGGCCGGCCAGACCGACGCTCTGCCAGTACTGCGCGGTGCCGCTCTGGGGACGCACCCACAACCGGCCGTCGGCGTCGACGGCGAACAGGACGACGTTGTTGTCCGGCAAGGTGCCGGACACGGGCGGTGCCGCCATCGACCCGCCGAGGCGCGCGTACGGCGTGGTCGGCCAGGTCGGCGGGGCCGCCGCGCTCTGCGACCAGATGTTGCTGTCGGTGTTCTGCGCCGCGACCTGAATGCTCTTGTCCGGCAACGCCACGATGCTCGGACGATCGCTGAACTGGTCGTCGATAAACGAGATCGTTGCCCACTGCACCGAGGTCGTGTCGTCCAGATTCTGCTGGTGGCCGGCGTGGATCTGGCCGAAGCCGTCGACGTAGGCGTACTCGAGGGCGCCCGGTCCGCCGCTGGCCGGCGCAGGAGCCTGAATCACGCTGATCGGCGCGTCATCCTGTAGCGGTACCGACGGGATCGGATCGGCGAACCAGCCCAGCAGGTCGACATAGAGGGTGATCGTTCCGGTACTCAGGTTGCGGACCCGGATCTTGGTGTCGGTTCCGGGCTGGACCACGGCGAAGCTGGCCCGCGTCGAGGTGCCGAAGAACAAGAGGGAACCTACTTCGCTGGCGCCAACCCCCCAGGCATGCAGATGGCCGGCCGCGGTAGCTCCGGATACGGCGAAACTGATAGCCGCACCGGCGATGCCTCGAGTGGGTAGGCCGTTGCGTCCGCCGACCTGCACGTCAGTCGTCGCGTTCGCGGCCAGCTTCACCGCGGTCAGCCGTGCCTGCACGGCGCGGTATCCGGCACCGGCAGTGACGGCCGGACTGGTGTATCCCTCAGCTTCCAGCGCGAGGTCGATCGCCGCCGAGCTGCGATTGACGAACGTGACCTTGCCGGACGGGCCGAGCTTTGCGGTAACCCCCGACGACGTCGTTCCCGACAGGAAGTCGAGCACGCTGGTCGTGGCCACGGTGCCCCCGGCCGGGTATCTCCCGATCCAACCGGCAGCGGTCGAGAACACGACCAGGTCGAGGTACACGCTGTCCGCATCGGCCGGAATGACCCCACCGGTCAGCGTCACGGTCAGGCTTCCATTCGCCGCGATCTTCGCCTTCGGCGCCCCGACACCGCTGCGGGTGTCGACCAGGCCTGTATACGGCACCGGCACGAACCCGCCCGGACCACTTGCCCCGTTCGTAGAGGTGAAGTAACCCTGTACATCCACCCGCACATCGACCGTGCCGGCGCTGTTGTACACCGTCAACTTCCCGTCGCTGCCAACAGCAACGGTCGCAGAATTCGACAGCGGAGCACTGCTCGCCGCGATGTTCAGCTCCGACGTGCCGCCGCCGCTTGCGCCGCTGGCGTTGATGCGAAGGTAGGTCGTCGCAGTCGGGCTGATCGCGGTGAAGTCGATCAGCACGGCACTCACACCCGTCGACGGCACCCCGCCCACACCGGTTGCCTGGAACGTCACCGACCCGCCCGCACCGACCTTCGCCTTCGGCACACCGGTCCCCGAACGGGTATCCATCAGATTGCCCTCTTGAGCGAGGGCCACGTAGTTGCCGCCCTGACCAGCCGCGTCCGCGTGCGCCGCCGGAGCATTCGCGACGACAGCAAGCGCGAGAACCGACACCGCCGCCGCGGCAGCGACCATTCGGCCAAGATACGACCCTGCATTCAGTCGTCGATGTTTTGAATCGTCTCGCTTCATTCTTCCTCCGGGTGAAAGGATTCAGGTAGATGGATCTGGCTACGCAAGCCCCGTTGCCAAGATCTGCGCGCCGTTGAAGTGGCGCTATCCGGGGATCCTTCCGGCGGCATCGAGGAGTCGCTGTAGGTCCTGACGCACAGATGCGACGAACCCGAAATACGCGTCGGGTGCTGGCGCGTCATCTAGCCACAGATACATATCGGGCTCGCCGTCGCTTTCTGACACCTGAATAACACTGCTACCACCAATACCGCCGTCGCTTTCCAGGAATGCGCGCCACGGCCCCGGGCTTGCGAGTCTGCAACGCGTCTCGATCTCCTCGATCCTGGCCATCGGGCCACGTCTACCGTCGCGAAGGCGAGCAACAAGGTAGTTAACATCCTGGCCAGCGTGAGCTATGAAGCGCACATCTTCCTCTAAGGCTGGAGAATGGTCCCGAGTCACTCTTAGAGTCACACCATCCTCCGTTAGTCGCCGCACGAGGATCACGGGTTGACCTTCAGCTTCGTCGTTCATGACCCAAGCGTCTGCGCTGGCAGCGCGCATGAGCGCGACAGTCGACGCAACATCAATCTCATCACTCATCGGATCCGTACGCCATTCGTCGAGGTTGCCGTTCAGATACATCTAATCCGCATAGGGGTACTCCGTACCGCCGAACCTACGCGCCTTGGGAACGGGATTGGGCATAAGATCCCCGAAAGGTTGGCCCTGGCTGCCCAACTGAACGTTGACATGTTGATAGTTCGTGCGACCCACTCGTTCGTTGTACTCGGGCGCGTAGGCGACCTCACCGCCATTCCTTCTAATCTCGCCGGCCGTCGTTGCACGAATTTGACCATGAGGTACGCCGGCTGCGGCATCGTCAAGTACTGATCCATGAGAACCAGAGAACACCTCTCCGGGAGGCGGAAGTTCCGTTGTCCCCCCACGGACAACGACATGTTCATCCGGAACGTTGACGTTGCAGTTGTGGACAAGGAGGCCGGATTCGCCGACGTAGTAATTGTGGTCGCCCTCGACGGAGAAGTTGTAGACAACTGTCGGCTTGTTCGAGTAGGTGATCTTCTGGATCACCGCCGCGTGTCCGTCTCGCTCGGTGAGCTTGTCGCCCACCTTCAGCTCGCTGGATTCCACCCAGCCGCGATCCGGCGTGTAGAACGGGTGCTCGGTCGTCACGACTACCGCCGAGCCGGCGACGATGATCGTCATCATCGCCGCGGCGACCTTCTTGAACAGGCCGGTCACCTTGCGCAGCGAGCGCTTGCCGGTTGCCAGGTCCTGTGCCCAGACCTTGTCACCGACCTTGATCTTCTCGATCGGCTTCTCACCCGAGGCTGTCGCGACGTCTGTCCCGGCGGCGAAGCACTTGCAGCCTCCTGCGCCGGCGGACTCGTCGCCGCCGAGGTGCAGCCTGCTGGCGGCGGCCCCGGTTGCGGCGCCGGTCAGTCCGGAGGTTGCGACCTCGTTGATGTCGACGTGCCCGGTGCTCAGGTATTGCTGCGTCGCGTCCTCGCCGGCTGCGCTAGTTCCGGAGGCGAGAGCCGCCACGACGAAGCCTTCGCCGAGGCCGCCCGTGGCGACGGCGACCGCTCCGCCGACACCGCCGGCGATGCCACCGCGGACGGCGCAGGCAGCTATCGACTTGCCCGGCGGGCAGTTCAGCGCGCTCGACAGAGCACCCACGACTGCCGAGCCGGCGATGACGCATGCGGCAACAGCCGTGGCACCACTGGCCAGGGTGCAGCCCAGTCCGACGGCGATACCGGCGGCGATCGAGGCAATCGTCTTCCAGTGATCAGCCGCGAATTCCGAGACGGCCGACACCGCGGTCGATACGGCATGAACGACACTGCCGGCCGCGGTGACCGCTGCTTGATACACCGCCTGCACCGCCGCCTTGGCGTCCTTGACGACGTTCACCGCGACCTTGACCACCGCTGCCGGCAGCTTGGCGACGCTCGAGACGACCTTCTTGACGCCTTCGTAAAGCGGCTTGACCGCGGCGACCAGAGCGGGAATCGGGTTGTGCGTCGCGGCGTAGTGGATCGCGGCCTTAGCCGTGTTGGTCACTCGCACGGCGGCGGCATGAGCGGCCTGGGCGGCTTCGGCGGCCTTCTGCTTGGCCCAGTTGACGCCTTGGCTGACCTTGTCCGACACCCAGTTGTAGGTGTTGACGGCTGCGTGCCATACATTCGTTACTGCGGTTTTCGCCTTGTCGTAGACCCACGAGACGCCCTTCGCCACCGTGTGCACGACCGAGGACACGAATCTGGCCGCCGCGTGATACGCGCTCTTGGCGAAGTCCCAGGCATCGCTCACGGTGTCGGCCATCCAACTGGCCGCGTGCTTCGCAGCGCTGACCGACCAGTCCCAGGCGGTGTTCACCGCGCTGGTCGCGGCGTTCCAACCCGTACTCACTGCGTGGGTGACCGCGTGGGCAACCTTGTGGCAGATTCCGCAGTGCGGCCAGTTGCCGGTCGGGTCGTCGTTGGTGACGGGGTTGCCGGCGCCATAGACGTATTCGTTCGCCAACGAGGACGCGCCGCTGTCGTATTGCACGGTGTCCTGTGAGTCGAACGTTCCGGTGCCCGGGTCGTACCACCGGGCGCCCATGTCGACCTGGCCGGTGCTGTTGTCGGTCAGGTCGCCCTGGAAGCCGACGTCGTACTTGGCGCCACCGCTGGCGGTGACCTTGCCCCACGGGTCGTAGGTCTGCGAGTCGGGCAGCGCTGAGAGACCGCTGTCGGTCGGGTCGAACCCGCCGATCACATCGCCGTGCTGATCGGTGAGCAGCTGGCGCTTGTTCGCGCCGTCGGCGACCGATTGCAGCTCGCCCCCTGCACCGCGACCGAACGTCTCGTTGCCGTCGGAGACGAGGTCGGCCCCGAGACCGGCATAGCTCGTCGCGTGGTCGCCGGTCGACGCGAGGCGGTCGTTCGAGTCGTACGTGTAGGACGTGTTGCCGCCGCCGGTCATCCGATCGAACGCGTCGAACGTGAACGTCTGAGTGTCCGAGCCGGACGTCTTCGACAGCAGCGTTCCGCGCGCCGAATAGCTGTAATCGAACGTGCCGTCGCTGACCAGGCGATTACGTGCGTCGAAGGTGGACGTCTTGCCGCCGGCCTTGATCCGGTTGCTCGAGGCGTCCCAGGCGTAAGCCGTGGCCGTGCCATCCGGAGCGGTCCACGACGTGAGCCGATCCAGATAGTCGTAGGAATAGGCGTTGTGCCCGGCACCGGCGACGCCCGTCGTGTCCTTGCTCGTGACGTTGTTGTCGAGGTCGTAGCCATAGCTGACCGAGGCGACAGCGGATCCGGACGAGTTCGCGAGCGTGTCGGCCGACACCCGGCCGAGCGCGTCGTAGCTGAATCCACGCGTGATGCCCGAGCCGTAGCTGATGGACTTGACCGCTCCGGCCGCGTCGTACCCGAACGTCTGCTGCGCGCCGGTCACCGAGTCGGTCTCGGAGCTCAGCCGGCCCTTGGTGTAGCCGAACGTCGCGGTGCCGGACGCATCGGTGCGCTGGGTCAATGCGCCGTCGCCGTCGTAGTTGAAGCTCGCCGACCCGGACGGCCCGCTCGCCGAGAGCAACGCGCCGCGGTCGTTGTAACTGAAGGAGTCGTTGCCGGTCGGCGTCCCCAGCGAGGTGACTTCGCCGACCGAGTTGTAGCCGATCGACCGTACAGCCGTGCTGGATTCGCCGCCGGTACCCGACTCTCCCGTCAATCGACCGGACGCGTCGTAGGTACGTTGCCGCTGTACGCCACCGGGCTCCTGCAGGGTGACCGGCTCGCCGGCCGCGTTGTAGCTCGCGGTCCACGTGCGGTCAGCTGCGCCAGGCTGCGCCGGCGTCGACGGTTCGATCACCGACTCGGGCAGCCCGAGTGAGTTGCTGGTGTAGATCGTCGAGTTGCCGCGCCCGTCGGTGTAGCGCGAGCGATCGCCACGCGCGTCGTAGCCGAAGCTCGTGGTGATGTTCGTGGTGTCGTCAGCCGGCTCGACCTGCTGGGTGAGCTCGCCCACCGCGTTGTAGGTGTAGCTGGTCGCGTGGCCGTTCGGCGGTGTCGACGTGAGGGCGTTGCCCTCGGTGTCGTAGGTGTAGCTCTGCGTCCGGATGGGCGCGTTGGACGCGTTGAGGTCGGCCTCGCTGGTCACCCGGCCGCCGACGTCGTAGTTCGTGCGTGACGTACGCCCGAGTCCGTCGGAGATGCGCACCTGGTTGCCGAGGCCGTCGTAGCCGTAGCGCGTGACGACGCCGTTCGGATCGGTCAGCGACGTGAGCTGGCCGGCCGAGTCGTAGCCGGCGGTCGTCTTCGCGCCGGTTGGCGACGTCGAGGTGACCGCGTTGCCCGCGTCGTCGTAGCCGGCCGTGGTCGTGAAGTTGTCGGCCTGGGGCTTGCGTTCGACATCGGTGGACGTGATCGGTCGGTCGAGGTCGTCGTAGGTCTGCTGCGTGACCGCGCCACTCGGATCGGTGGTTGACAGCAGCTTTCCGGTGAGCGTGTACGTGTATCGCGTGACGGCCCGATCGGAGTCGCTCGACGAAGGCTCGTCCTTGGCGAGCAGGCGCCCGAGCCGGTCGTAGGTGTACTTGGACGTGTTGCCGAGCGCGTCGACGGAGGACGTCAGGTTGCCGACGCCGTCGAACTCCGAGGTGGTGACCGGCGTGATGGGCGTGCTCGACCCGGGCGGCGTGTACGCGGGGGCCTGGGATCGCACCGGTAGTCCACGCTGGTCGTACGTGGTCGATGCGACGTTGCCGAGCGGGTCCTTGACCGACGTGGTCTCACCGAAGGTGTCGTAGCCCGTGGTGGTCTGCGACCGCTGGGTGACCGGCGCCTGGCCGTCGTGTTCGGTCACGATCGGCGGAACGGTAACGACGGTGGTGCGACCGAGCTCGTCGTAGGCGTAGCTGCTGGTGTAGGCCGCCTTGTCGGCGCCGCTGACATTGCCCCGCGGTGATACGACGGCGGTCGGATTTCCGCGCTGGTCGTAGCTCGTGGTCGTCACGGCGGTCGCGCTGTTGCCGAGCGCCACTGTCTCGGACGTCTGCCGCCCGGCCAGGTCGTAGACGTAGTCGGTGGTGGCGGTCGGCACCTCCGATGACCACGGCACATTGGAGACGTTGCCCGAGTTCGCGACGTGAGTGACGTTGCCGTCCAAATCGTAGGTGTAGCTCGTCGTCGAGTTCACGTGGTTCGGGTCGAACGTGGTCGACTTGACGCGGCCCATCGGGTCACGGGTGTAGGTCGTGGTGACCGTGCCGTTGCCGGCGACCTGCTTGGTCAGGTTCCCGGCGCCGTCGTAGGTGTCCTGCTCGAGCACGTAGTCGCGCTTGGACCCGTCCGGGTTGTGAAAGTCCTTGAGCGTCTTCGTGGCGACGAGGTCGTCGTGGAAGTAGCCGATGACCACGGTGCGGCCCTCGGCATCGGTCTGCTGCACCACCCGCCCGGCGAAGTCGTAGGCGGTGGAGCTGAGCACGGTGTACCCACCGTCGCCGGTGCTGTTCGCATCCCGCAGGCGCACCTCGGCGAGCACGTTGCGGGCGGTGTAGGCGTACTCGTAACGGTCGCCGTTGGCATCGACCATCGACATCTTGTTACCGAAGACGTCGTAGGTGTAGGCGATCTCGTTGCCGTCCGGATCGGTAGCCGTGACCAGCCGGTCGTGATCGTCGTAGATGTTCGTGACCTTGCGGGCCAGGTCGCCACCGAGCAGGTCCTTGGTCTCGCTGGCGAGCACGTCGCCGTCGGGGTCGTACGTCTGCAAGGTCTGGCTCTGATGCCGGATACCGGTCACCGCATCGGTCGTGGCCGGACCGGTGGTCGTCGTCAGCCGGGACAGCGCGTCGTAGGCGTAGCTGGTCGTGACGCCGTTCGGGAAGGTGTCCGACACCTCGGTCTCGGAGATCCTGCGGCCGAGTGCGTCATAGCTGAACTTGGTCACCAGGCCACTGGGATCGGTGATCTGCGCCAGATCGCCGGTCGAGTAGTACCCGAACTTCGTGACCGCGCCGCGCGCGTCGGTGGACTGCAGCGGCAGCCCGGACGGAACGGCTCCCCCGCCGACCGCGACTTCGGATCCGTTGGTCAGGTAGTTGTGGACCGTGCCGCCGTCGGGGCTGGTCTGCGTGGCGAGATCACCCTTGGTGCCGTAGGTGAACGTCGTCCGGTAGGTGTTGTCAGTGGCGTTGGCCGACCGGGCGTCGCGCATCTCCAGCGGCTTGTCCCATCGCGGGTCGAGTGGATCAGTGAGTCCGGTCGGGAACGTGTAGCGCGTGGTGTAGCAGTCGGTGGAGTTGGTGCGACAGGTCGTGCGGGCGGTGACGTTGCCTCGCGCGTCGTAGGTCGTGTCGACGTAGTCGCCGTTCTCGTTCACCACCCGCTTGAGCTGGCCGTTGTCGTCATACTGGTAGCTGCGTATGGACATCCCGGAGATGTCGTAGTCGACGGATACCGGGCTGCCGGCGCCGGTGTCCCAGGTGCAGAACGTCGGATCGCCGGGATCGGGTGTGGTGCAGACCGGTGTCGTGGTCGGGGTTGGCGTCGAGGTCGGTGTGGGTCCGTCCTCCGGGCGGGTGGAGATGCCCGTGGGCGAGCCGGTTCGCAGCAAGTACCCGCCGAGCGCGTCGTACTCGTACAGGTAGGGCCGATCGGCCGGATCGCGCACCAGCACGGTGCGCCGCAGGTCGGTGTCGCCGCCGGCGACGGCCGGGCGGCCGACCTTCCACGTTCCGCCGTTGCCGTCGATGTATTCCTTCACCCGGTCGGCCGTCGGGTCGTAGCTGATCTCGGCGCCGACGCTGCCGGACGGCAGCGTGATCTTGGACAGCTCGGCGCTGGGGGTGACCCCGAGGCGGCGGTGCGCAGCGACGACGTCCGCGCTGAGCGGGTGCGAGTACAGCGCCACCTCGTCGACCGAGCCGTTGAAGTAACGACGTTGCGTGGTGCCGTAACCCGGCCAGGTGGTGGCTGACGCGTAGGCGGCGCCCACCTGGTTGTAGGTGAGCGTCGACTGGTCGATGGTGCCGGACAGCGTCCCGACCTGCGTGCCGTCCAGGAACAGCGTCTGGGTCGCGCCCATCGACGACAGCACGACGTGATGCCACGCGCCGTTGTTCACCGTGCCGGCCGAGGTGATCGGGGCGATCGTCCCGGTCCAGAGCTGCCCGCGCAGCTTGCCGTCCGACCCGACGTAGAGCACCGGCACGCCCAGCGTGGACGCCGACGCCAGCGCATGGTCCTGGTATCCGACCAGCGGCCCGTTGCCAGATGTCTTGAACCACAGCTCGACTGCCATATCGCGGCTCTTCTTCACCGCTCCGGGCGGCAGCCCCACCGACGAGCTCGTCCCGTTCAGCGACGCGGACGTGTCGCTCGTGCCGGCGAGGGCACCCGTTCCGCCCAGCGTTGCCGCGCTGTACGTCCCGGTGTCCTTGCCGAGGTTGACCGCGACCTCGCTCGTGGCATCCGTACCACTGGCGTCGCCGAGTCGCAGGTAGGAATCCGGCTTCGAATCGAGGACGACGGATCGGTAGTGCGATCCCGGCGTCGTGTCGTACGTCGTGCACGACGAGTCCGGCGCGCAGACCTTGGTGAGTTGATCGCCGCTGTAGGTGTAGTTCCACGTGAGCGCCGAGCCGTTGATCGGGTCGGTGGACACGGAGCCGACATGTGTGCCCGTCCAGGCGAACGTAAGACTCCGATTGCTGTTCTGGCTCGTGACCTTGGCCAGCTTGCCGTCGGTGCCGTACCCGATGACGAGCGGCAGCCCCCACGGGCCCTGGATCTTGGTCAGCTTTCCGGTGCCGGAGAAGGAGTAGCTGCTGCCGCCCTGATCACGCAACGTCCAGGTGCCGCTCGCGGTGGTGAGCTGCGCCTGCCGGCTGCTCGGTGGCACGTAGGTGCCGTCCGGGTTCTTGCCGAAGCGAACCTCCTGCCCGTCGGGGAACGTGACGACCACATTGCCGGTGCCGTCGGTCTCGGGCACGAGCTTCATGTCGTAGACCGTCGACCAGCCGGCGCCGAACGCCTCGTCGGTGCGGGGATCGAGGCTGTTGTAGGTGCGCGCGACGTTCAAGGTCGGGCCGGCCGTCGCCACGGATGCGTCTATCGCCGCCGACGAGTAGTTGCCGACCAGGGGGTCGAAGTCCTTGTCCGCGCTGGAGTACGGGGCGCCGGAGAGGTGCCCGGTGATCGCCGGCTGCGGCACGGCGGTCAGCATCGTCAGGGTCGGGCCGGTCGTGATCGTGCCGTTGCCGTCCTTGGCGTATGGAGTCCAGCTGTAGGTCTGGTTCCACGACAACGTGTTGGCGGGGATCACCCAACCGCGCGCGGCGTGGTAGCCCGACTCGGTGCAGGCGCCGCTGGCCGGGCAGATCTTGAAGTCGTACGTGATCGACTGCCCCGGAACCGCATCGACGTCGTTCGCCGAGGCCCAGAGCTGCGGGGTGAGCGTCGGCGCCTGGTATCCGTTCGCTGGGTAGACGTCGGTGAAGTTCGCCGGCACGTCGATGATTCGCAAGACGATTCGCGCCGGTGGAACCTGCTCGTCGGTGAACACCGGACCGCCGGTGTGAACCATAGTGAAATCGAGCGTGTAGGTACCGACCGGCATCGCCTTGATCGTCGCGGACATCGTCACCTTCGCGCCGCGCGCCAGGTTGCCCGGCAGGCTGCCCGCCCGCTGCTGGGCGACCTCGTGCCCGTTCGCGTCGTAGGCGCGGTAGGCCAGGTAGTAGCTCGCCGGCGTCCACGTCTCCGCGCCCTTGTTGGTGACGCTGATCTTGACCTGCCCGTTCTGGTTCTGGAGGACGGGCGGGTTGGGCACCGGGTTGGGGATCGAGTAGTCGGCGTTGTAGGGGCTGTGGGTGATGTACAGCTTGGGTGGATTCACCGTGGAGGTGCCGGTGAAGTCCTTCCAGCCGAGCGGGTCGGTCGCTGACGCCCGCAGCGAGAGTCCGTTGTTGGCCTGGCCGTTGACCCACCCCTGTACGAGGTCACGCCCCGCCGTGCCGAGGTTGAACAGCGTGCCCGCGACTGCGCAGGCGGTCGACGAATGTCCGAACGCGACGTAGCCGTACGCGAACGACTGCGACGCGAGCGGGGCGCCAACGGAAGGTCCCGGGTAGCGCAGCGAGGTGCTCGGCGTCCAGGCTTGGGTAACCGGGTAGACCGACACCGGCCGGGCTTTGCACGACGCGGAGTCGTAGTTCACCACGGACAGCTGCGCGCCGTAGATCGTCTCGTGCGCGAGCTGGGTCGACACGCCCGGGAACGCCAGATAAGCGGCCGCGTGGGTGCTGCCCTTAAGACCGACCTGGAAGTCCTGATCGCCCATGATCGCGTCGTTGTCGCGAACCGTGACGGCGGCCGACGCACTGGGCGTCGCGACGCTCGGGTCGACGCGGACCGGGTAGACCCGCTGCGGATCGTCGAGCCAGCCCGCGTCGAGGTTCACCTGCAGGGCCGGCCGACCGGCGACCTGGACGAGGCGGTAGTGAACGCCGCTGGACGTGCTCGCGCTGGTGGCCGAATCGCGCATCGAGCCGGCCGGCATCGTCGCGCGAACCTTGCCCTCGTCGTCGGCGAAGTCGATCTGGCTGCCGGTGAGGCGCGCCGTCAACCCGGTGAGTGCAAGCTGGAACGTGTACGAGCGCCGGGCAGCCGGCGAACGCAGGACGATCGTCTGCTCGATCCCGGCGGCCTGGCTCGCCACTTCGAGGTCGGCGTCCTTGGCGATGGACGTGTAGTTGGCCGTATCGCCGTGGACCTGCGCCGTCGACGCACCGGCGCCGGCGAGCGTCCAGCCGATCTTGTGCTGCGCGTCGAGGGAGAGCGTTCCGAGCTGGCCGGCGCCCGATCGCCTGGCCAGTTGGACGCTCGCCGCACCGCCGCTGGACGACAGGCCGTTCGCCGTGGTGACCAGCTTGGGCTGCACCGGCTGCCAGTCGCCGTTGCGATCGCGGTAGTTGACCGGCGTCGGGGAGAACACCGTCGTCTGCGTGCCGTCGGCGTTGGCGAAGGTCTGCTCGAACTGGCCGCGCCGCTCGGGCAGCTCCTGGCTCGTCTTCGCATCGAAGCCCGTAGCCGTCCCCGGCGAAGGGGCCGGGACGACCCGCGCGGTGTTCCGGCCCTGAAGATCAGGTTGCGCGATCGGCCGGAGTGGATACCGGCCCCGCAACGAGGTCGGCACGACGTCGTTGCCGCCTGCGCCGATGACGTGCGGCCGGTTTGCTGCCGTGCCGGTCCGCTGTTTCGGCGCCGGTTGCGCCTTGTGCTTCCCGTGTCTATTGGCTGTTAACCCGCCTCGGGCATCGACCGAGCTGACCGGAACAGCGACGACGAGAAACACTGCGATGAGTGGGGTCAACCGGCGCAGCGTGAACGAGCGGCGAACTGACAAGGCCCATTCCCTCCCTAGGGAACATCGCGGCAATTAGCGGACCGCGATGACGGCCATACCGTGCCACATGGCAACCGTTGGCGGGAAATTAATCACTGAGAGTGTCCGACGCAAGGCATGACATGACCGAATAGCCCGACTGGTGGAGCACGGAAGGTAAGAACCGCTTAAGCCTGAGACGTTAAGTTATAACTACTCTGCGTTAATCGCTAACACATTTGGGTAGTCGATACTCGTCAGCTCATCAGCGGCAGATGGGCGCTCAGGTCGGCCCGCTGACCACTGGCCTGCAGGGCGGCATCCGTCCAGGCGAGGCGTCCCGTGGCCAGGCGGACCCAGGTGAGCGGGTCGGTCTCGACCACGTTCGGTGGCGTGCCCCGCGTGTGCCGCGGTCCGGCGATCGCCTGAACGGCGACGAACGGCGGCACCCGCAGTTCGACCGAACGTCCAGGTGCCTGCGCGGCGAAGATCTCGGCCAGCAATCGAGTCGCGATCGCGAGCGCCGAACGCTCGATGGGGACGGGCGGCCGCGACGGTAACGACCGGGACAGGTCGTCTGCGTGCACGACGAGCTCGACCAAGCGGGTCGCCAACCAGTCGTCGGCGCGGATCGGACCACGCGGCCCCTGCAGTACCGACCCGGGTTCCAGGCGGCCGAGATCGAGATCGGGCAAGGAGCGCAAGGCGTCGAGCAGGTCGGCCGGCGATCGCCTGACCGTCACGTCGTGGGTCCGCCGCTCGAGCTCGTCGACGTCGCGGCGGTAGCGCGTCACGTACTCGGCGACGGGTGTCGCGGACGCGGCATCACGCGTGCCGAGTCGATCGATCGTGCCGGACACGACGAGCAACACATGTCCCAGCAACGTGCGGACGTCCCATCCGGCCAGGACGGACGGGCGCACGAAATCCTCCGCCGGGACTGCGGCGAACCAGTCGACGATGGCCGCCGTCTGAGCGCGGAACGCGGCGGCGAGCGGAGGCAGAGCGGGGGTCAAGAGTAAAAGCGGAGCCGGTCGGGCGGTTGCGGCGGCCAGCTGGAACCGTACGGCGGCTGGCTCACGACATGCCTCGATCAGGCGCCGAACAATGTCCGCAGCGGCGCCGACCACGCGGCCCGCAGCTCGGTCAGAGGAGCGGTGAACTGGTCCTGCACCTCGAGGTCGCCAGTGAGCACGTCGACCACGCCGATGCGCGTGTGTGGCAGCTCGCGAGAGGTGCACACGTCGGTGAACCGCGCCTCATCGCTGCGCGGGACGGTGACGATCGCGCGGCCGGCCGACTCGGCGAACAGGAAAACGAAGGGGTCGATGCCGTCCGGCACGGCCACCCGAGCGCCGACCCGACCGTGCAGGCAGGACTCGACCAGCGCCGCCGCCAGCCCGCCGTCGGCGAGGTCGTGCGCCGACTCGATCAACCCGTCCCGCGCAGAGGTGATCAGGACGTCGGCGAGCAGGCGCTCGCGTTCGAGATCGACCGCCGGCGGCGTGCCACCGAGGAAACCGTGCGCGACGTCCATCCACTCCGACCCGCCGAACTCGTCGCGCGTGTCACCGAGCAGGTAGATCTGCGCGCCGTCGGCGTGGAACGCGTGCGCGGTGCGACGCGTGACATCGTCGATCACGCCCAGGACGCCGACGACCGGCGTCGGAAGGATCGGCGTATGGCCGGTCTGGTTGTAGAAGCTGACGTTGCCGCCGGTGACCGGGATGCCCAGCTGCTGGCAGCCATCGGCCAGCCCCCGTACAGCCTCGCTGAATTGCCACATGACGCCGGGGTCTTCGGGCGAGCCGAAGTTGAGGCAGTTGGTGACGGCGAGGGGACGCGCACCCGTGGTGGCCACGTTGCGGTACGCCTCGGCCAGCGCCAACTGTGCGCCGGCGTACGGGCCGAGCAGGCTGTACCGGCCGTTGCCGTCGGTCGAGATCGCGACGCCGCGGTTCGTGTCGTCGGCCAGCCGGATCATGCCGGCGTCCTCGGGCTGAGACAGCACGGTGTTGCCGAGCACGTAGCGGTCGTACTGATCGGTTACCCACGACTTGTCGGCGAGGTTCGGCGAGCCGATGACCTTGAGCAGGGTGGCGCGCAGCTCGTCGCCGTTGCGGGGACGGGGCAGCTTGGAGCCGTCGTGCCGGACGTAGGCGTCCTGCTCCGGTGGCTTCTGCACAGGCCGGTCGTACACGGGACCCTCGTGCGCGACCGTACGCGGGGGTACGTCAACGATGAGGTCGCCGTGCCAGTGGACCTGCAGGCGTCCTGTATTCGTCACCTCGCCGATGACAGTGGCCAGCACGTCCCACTTGCGGCAGACCTCGAGGAACGCCTCGACCTTGCCCGGCTCGACGATCGCGCACATGCGCTCCTGCGACTCGGAGGCGAGCACCTCCTCCGGGGCCATCGACGGCTCACGCAAGGGGACGCGCTCGAGCTCGATACGCATGCCGCCGTCGCCGGCGCTGGCCAGCTCGGTGGTGGCACACGACAGGCCGGCGCCGCCGAGATCCTGGATGCCCGTCACCAGGTCCGCGGCGAAGATCTCCAGGCAGCACTCGATGAGCACCTTCTCGGCGAACGGATCGCCCACCTGCACCGACGGTCGCTTGGCGTCACCGTCCTGGAAGGTGGCGCTCGCCAACACCGAAACGCCGCCGATGCCGTCCCGCCCGGTCTTCGCGCCGAACAGAATGACCTTGTTGCCCTTGCCCTTGGCGCTCGCGAGCTTGATCGCGTCCTTGCGCATCACCCCGACGCACAAGGCATTGACGAGCGGATTGCCGGCGTAGGACTCGTCGAAGTACAGCTCGCCGCCGATGTTCGGCAGCCCCAGACAATTGCCGTATCCGCCGACACCGGCCACCACGCCGGGCAGCAACCGGGCCGTGTCGGGGGCGTCGGGACGTCCGAACCGCAGCGAGTCCATGACCGCGACCGGACGCGCGCCCATCGTGAGGATGTCGCGGACGATGCCGCCCACGCCGGTCGCCGCGCCCTGGTAGGGCTCGACGAACGACGGATGGTTGTGCGACTCGATCTTGAACGTGACCGCCCAGCCGTCGCCCGCATCGACGACGCCGGCGTTCTCGCCGATGCCGACGAGCAACGCATCCGTCTTGGGGGCCTTGTCGGCGAACTGTTTGAGGTGGATCTTCGACGACTTGTAGGAGCAGTGCTCGCTCCACATCACCGAGTACATCGTCAGTTCGGAACTGGTCGGTCGACGGCCGAGGATCTCGCGGATGCGCTGGTACTCGTCGTCCTTGAGCCCGAGCTCGGAGTAGGGCTGTTCCTGCTTGCCCGACTTCTTGGCCGTCTTGACGGTATCGACGCTCATTTGCTCATCCAGCCGAAGAAGGCGAGGCCGTCGGTGCCGGGACCGGTCAGCGCGTCGACGGCGTGTTCGGGATGCGGCATCAACCCGACCACGTTGCCGGCGGCATTGGTGACACCGGCGATGTCGCGCATGCTGCCGTTGGGGTTCCCGTCGCTGTACCGGACGACGACCCGCCCCTCGGCCTCGAGTTCGTCGAGCACGTGCTCGTCCGCGACGTAGCCGCCCAGGCCGTTCTTGATCGGGACGACGATCTCTTGCCCCTGGGCGTATCCCGTCGTCCAGGTCGTCTTGGCGTTCTCGACGAGCAGGTGCTGGTCGCGGCAGATGAACTTGCGGTGGTCGTTGCGGATCAGCGCGCCGGGCAGCAGGTGTGATTCGCACAGCACCTGGAAGCCGTTGCAGATGCCCAACACCGGCAACCCGTCCTTGGCCGCTTTGATGATCGTCTCCATGACCGGTGCGAAACGGGCGATGGCTCCGGCCCGCAGGTAATCGCCGTAGGAGAAGCCGCCCGGCAAGATCACGGCGTCGACGTTTCGCAAGTCCGAATCGCCATGCCACAAGGGCACGGCCTCGCCGCCGGCGACGCGGACCGCCCGGGCGGCGTCTCGATCATCGAGGCTGCCCGGAAAGGTCACGACCCCCACGCGGCTGGACACGCGGTAAGGATGCCACGCAGACCTTTGTGACCTGCAGCGCAGCGCCGACAACGCCCGGTTCAGGCGGACGCGCTAGCGTCTCTGCCGTGTCCAGGCCGGTCCGTCATACGCAGCCTGACGGCAAGCTCGGCCCGCCGGTGACGCCTCGAACCAGGACGATCAAGAAGCGGCACAAGGGTGTCGGCCTCGCCGTCGTCGCGCTGATCGGGTACGGCCTGTACGCGGCCAATCGGCCGAGTCATCACACCACGTCGACCAGCGATCGGTCCGACCTGCAGGTCGTCGCGGCCTCGAGTTCGGTGCCGGTCGGCGGCAAGGGCGTCGTCGACATCCGGCTGCACAACAACGGGCCGGACGATCTGGACCACAACATCACGTTCACTGTCTCCACGAGCAGCCAGCTGGTCATCACCGGCGCCGGTAGCGTCGACGAGAACGACAGCACCCCGTTCCGTCTGGACGAGTCGTGCACGCGGGAACCGCACGGCACCCTGATGACCTGTACGTGGTTCGTCGAGATCCCCGCGTCCGGTCAGAACGTCTGGCACGTGCCGGTGCGGGTCGGCGCGGCGGCCGTTCCCGGCACGCCCCTGCGACTCAACGTCAGGGCCGTTGGCAATACGACCTACACCGACCCGAACACGAGCAACAACCTGAACATCAAGTACTCGGTGGTCGCGCGCCGTGCCGGTGCAGCGCCACCGCGGACCACCCCGCCACACACCATCCCGACGCGTACGACGCCGCCGCGGACCACCCCGCCACCGCGGACCACGCCGCCGCGTACGACGCCGCCGCCCCGGACCACGCGGACCACCCGTCCGCCGTCGTCGACGCCGTCGCCCGTACCCACCCGTACGGGAGTTGTGCCGGTGCAGCCGTCGTCCACGACGTCACCTACCGGCGCGGGCAAGCGGATCCGGAACGCCGCCCGTGACGCGGTCGCGCCGGTGACGATCGGGCTCGGCATCCTGCTCGGGGTGGTACTGCTGATCGTCGTGACGCTGGTCTTCGTCGCCCGGCGGCAGCGCCGGCTGCCGCTCGACTACGTGCCGCCCCGGCGCGACAAGGGCCACTGAAGCGGCTCAGCGGGTGATCGTGAAATTCTCGATGACCGGGTTCGCGAGCAGCGTGTCGGCCAGCTTGGTGATCGCCTCGCCGTCGATGCTGTCGTCGACATCCAACTCGAAGTGCTTGCCTTGCCGGACGGCGTTCACGCCCTCGATGCCCAAGCGGCCCAGCGCGCCGAGGATGGCCTGCCCCTGCGGGTCCAGGATCTCGGGCTTGAGCACGACATCGACCACCACGCGGGCCACGGCGCCTCCTCGGTCTGGGCGGATTCAGCCTAGTGTCGCCGGTTGCCAGCCGCGACGCGGGGCGATCAACACGTGAAACCGGCGCTATGCGACGATCGAGGCATGACGCCCGATGACGTCCGCCGAGCGAGCTTCGCCCGGTCTTCGTTCGGTAAGCGCGGGTATGACGAGCGGCCGGTCGACGAGCTCCTCGATCGGATCGAGGCCCACTTGGGCAACCCCGACGCCAGCAGCCTCACGGTCGAGGAGGTCCGCGCGGTCAGCCTGCCGAAGAGCGCCATCGGCACGCGCGGCTACGCACGAGACGACGTCGACGCCTTCCTGGACCAGGTCGTCCGGGACTGGCCGACCTGACCTAAAGGATCGGCTCGGGCTGGTGGGCGGCCGCCTCGGGGGGTCACCTGTCAAGGTGACCGTCCACAGGGCGCACCGTTGTCCACAGATGTCGTAGCCGCCTGGCCTCGCCCGAGCGAGCCGGCGTGAGCTGGCGTCATGATGGCTATCCGCGACGACGCAACCCTGCTGGCCTGGCTGGACGAGGTCCTGCCGCTACCCGCGCTTGACGACCCCCGCGTCGTGACCCGCGCCGAGGCGTTGCGAGACCTGGGCGCGGCGGCGATCCGGTATCGCTGCCGGGTCGGAACCTGGCTCCGCTTAGCGCCGTCGGTGTACCTCATGGACCGGCCGGCGACGCCGTTCGACCGGCTGCAGGCTGCGGCGCTCCACGGCGGAGCCAGCAGCGTGCTCTCCTGCCCAGCGGCCCTTGCCGCACTGGGGTTCCGGACGATCCGCCCACCGCGCCGAGAGCTGGTGCTCGTGCGCGCAGAGTCCGGGGTCGAGAGCTGGGGACGAATCCAGGTACGGCGTACGGCCCGGCTCCCCGGCGCACACCACCGGCACGGTCTGCCGCTGGCCCCTATCGCCCGTGCTGTCGCCGACCACGTCCTATCGGTGCCGCGGCTGGATCAAGTCCAGGCCACCGTCGCCGAGGCAGTTCAGCGCCGGTTTTGCACGGTCGCCGATCTCGCCCGCGAGCTCGAGGCCGGTCCTCGAGGCGGCAGCCATCGGTTCCGCGAAGCACTGCGCGACGTGGGTTACGGTGCGCGCTCGGTGCCGGAGGCGACGGCCGGCCGGTTGCTGCGCGGCGCCGGCGTGGGCGGGTTCGTGCAGAACGGCGAGATCCAGGTCGCAGGCCGCGTGTTCGTCGCCGATTTCCTGTGGGCCGAGCTCCGGGCCGTACTCGAGATCGACAGCACCGAGCATCACCTCAGCCCAGAAGATCATGCGGCGACCCTCGAACGAGACCAGCTGTTGCAGGCGGCGGGCTATGTCGTCATGCACGTGAAGCCCAGCCAGCTGCGGGATCCCAGTCGATTCGTGCGGCTCGTCCGGGACTGGTTGAGCGCGATCGCGCGCAGGGGTACCTGAGGCCACAGCCGCAGCGGCGGCATCGCGTGCCTACGGCCCGGTCGTCGGAGTTCTTGATCATCTCTGCCGATATGACCATCAGACCATCAGTGGTCCATTCGACAGAGATGATCAGGAGCGCCCGACCAGGGTCGCCTGCTCAGAGGATGGGCTCGGGCTGGTAGGCGGCCGCCTCGGGGGTCACGCGGACGGCAACGGCCTCGACGATGGCCGCCACCTGAGCGCGGGCCGCGCCGGTGAACGACAAGGGGTCGGCGAGCACGGCGTCGAGGTCGGCCAGCGACAGGTGCAGGCGTGAGTCAGCGGCCAGCCGGGCGAACAGGTCGTTGCCCTCGGTGCCTTTCTCCCGCATCTCCAAGGCGACGGCCACCGAGTGCTCGCGAATCACCTCGTGCGCGGTCTCGCGGCCGACACCCGCCCGCACCGCGGCGATCAGCACGCTGGTCGTCGCGAGGAACGGCAGGTAGCGGTCGAGCTCACGGGCGATGATCGCCGGGTAGGCGCCGAAGTCGTCGAGCACGGTCAGCGTGGTCTCCAAAAGCCCGTCCAGGGCGAAGAACCCATCGGGCAGCGCGACCCGGCGCACCACCGAGCACGAGACGTCGCCCTCGTTCCACTGGTCGCCGGCCAGCTCGGCGGTCATCGACGCGAACCCGCGCAGGATCACCATGAAGCCGTTGATGCGCTCGGCCGAGCGGGTGTTCATCTTGTGCGGCATCGCGCTCGACCCGACCTGGCCCGGACGGAAGCCCTCGGTCACGAGCTCGTGGCCGGCCATCAGCCGGATCGTCTTCGCCAATGACGACGGCGCGGCGGCGACCTGCACGAGGGACGACAAGACGTCGAAGTCCAGCGACCGCGGATACACCTGGCCCACGCTCGTCAAAACATGGGAGAAACCCAGGTGCGCGGCGACCCGCCGTTCCAGCTCAGCGAGGAGCACGCCGTCGCCGCCGAGCAGATCCAGCATGTCCTGCCCGGTGCCGACCGGACCCTTGATGCCCCGCAGCGGGTAGCGGGCGATCAGGTCGTCGAGCCGGTCCAGAGCGACGAGCAGCTCGTCGGCCACGGTCGCGAAGCGCTTGCCCAGGGTGGTGGCCTGGGCGGCGACGTTGTGCGTGCGGCCGGTCAGGACGAGGGCGTCGTACTCGGCCGCGCGCCGGGCCAGACGTCCCAGCACGGCCAGGGTCTTCGTCCGGACGAGGAGCAGCGACGAACGCACCTGCAGCTGCTCGACGTTCTCGGTCAGATCGCGGCTGGTCATGCCCTTGTGGATCTGCTCGTGGCCGGCCAGCGCCGAGAACTCCTCGATGCGCGCCTTCACGTCGTGCCGGGTCACCCGTTCGCGGGCCGCGATCGACTCGAGATCGACCTGATCGACGACCGACTCGTAGGCCTCGATCGCGCCGACGGGCACATCCACGCCCAGGTCGCGCTGCGCGCGCAGCACGGCGATCCACAGCTGGCGTTCCAGGACGATCTTCCGTTCCGGCGACCACACCGCGGTCATCGACGGCGACGCGTACCGAGCGGCAAGTACGTCAGGAATCACGTCCCCACGTTATAGGTCAGGTTCGCGAACTGCTTGTCCTGCTCGACGTCGACGAGCGTCAGTCGGCCGATGAGCCGGCGCGGCAACACCGGAGCGCCGGCGCCGAGGGTCACCGGAGCCACGCCGAGCAGCACCTGGTCGAGCAGCCCTCGATCGGCGAACTGACCGGCCAGCTCGCCGCCGCCGATGATCCAGATGTTGCGCTCGCCCGCAGCGGCCGCCATCTCCGCGTGCACGGGCGCCACATCGCCGTGCACGAAACGGATGTCCGCGTCAGGGACCACCGGCAGCGAACGATGCGTGAACACCCAGCTCGGAGTCGTCCCGTACCAGTCCTGCCACTTGCCCGGCTCGTCGAGCACGCCCTCGTGGTCGAGCACCCACTGGTAGGTGGTCGCGCCCAGGGCCATCGCGCCGACGCCGGCGAAGAACTTGTCGAACCCGCTCTCGGCCCCGACGTTGCGGTCGACGGTGAACAGCCAGTCGAGCGAGTTGTTCTCGTCCGCGATGTAGCCGTCGATCGTCGTTGCCGTGTAGTACTGCGTCCTTCCCATGACGCGAGCATGGCAGCGGGCCCCGACAACGCCGAGCGCTCAGCCGGGCAGCGGCGCTACGGCGGCCCAGTGCAGGGCGGCGTCCAGGGGCAGCCGCGCGTTCGCCGGGCCGGCGAGGGACGCGGTGACCAGCCACGGTCCCCGCCGCGCCGTCACGAGCGCGTTGCGTCGGACCGACCCCGGCCCGGCGGCACGGGACCGGTGCGAGATGTCGACCGTCGGCGCGAACGAGACGTCCGGCTTGCTGTCCAGCCGCTGCTCGATCAATGTGATGGTCTGGCCGGAGGCGCCCACCGCGTCCAGCTCCTGGAAGTAGACGATGCCGGTCGTCGGGTCGTACCAAACACTGCCGCCGTACGCCCTGGTGTTGACGAACATCGCGTTGTAGCTGGCCCACATGTCCTGGCGCGGTCGCCCCTCGACCTGGCAGCTGACCGTGATCGGACAGTGGCCGCGATCCGCGTACACGAGCCCGGCCGTCTGCACGGTCGGCGTCGGGATCGGCGCAACTGCCCGGTCGGCCGCGAGCAGCCCGCCGACCAGCACCGCCACCAGGGCCACGTACCGGAACCGGGGCGAGGCCGTGGCCAGCCGACCCAGCCAGGCCGGTGGCGGGCGCAGGCGCCTGGACGCCAGCGTTTCCTCGTCGTCGCGAGGCGAGGTGCCATCGTCCGACACGAGCTCGACAAAGGAGAGGCCGACGGCCACAGGACAACGGTGCGCCCGCTAGGTACGCCGCCGCAACCTAGACCGTGAGTTCGCCGCGGACGGCGCGCAGCGCGATGTCGGTGCGTAGCCGGCCACCCGGCAGGTGCACCGTGGCGGCCAGGGCATAGGCACGCTCGCGGGCCTCGGCGAGCGTCGCCCCGACCGCCGTCGCCGACACGACCCGACCGCCGGAGGACACGATCGCGCCGTCGTCACGCCGCCGCGTCCCGGCATGGATGACACCGGGTTGGTCGGCGCCCGCGATCACGTCGCCGGTACGCGGGGGATCGGGATAGCCGGGCGCGGCGATCACCACCGTGACTGCGGCACCGTCGCGCCACTGCAAACGCGGGGTCGCACCGCCACCGACGGCGGCCCACCGAAGCACTCCGCCCAGCGGCGTTTCCAGCAACGCCAGCACCACCTGCGTCTCGGGATCGCCGAAGCGCGCGTTGAACTCGACGACCTTGGGGCCGCGCGCGGTGAGCGCGAGCCCGACGTAGAGCAGCCCGGCGAACGGCGTTCCCCGGCGGCGCATCTCGTCGACGGCCGGCTGCGCGATCGTCCGGACGAGGTCGTCTACCGTGCCGTCCGGCAACCAGGGCAGCGGCGCGTAGGCGCCCATCCCACCGGTATTCGGGCCAGTATCGCCGTCGCCGATGCGCTTGAAATCCTGCGCGGGTAGCAGCGGGACTACGCTCACGCCGTCGGTCACGCAGAACAGCGAGAGCTCGGGGCCGTCCAGGAACTCCTCGATCACGACCCGCTCGCAGGCGCCCGCGTGGGCCAGGGCCTCGGCCCGATCGGACGTGACGACAACGCCCTTTCCGGCGGCGAGGCCGTCGTCCTTCACCACGTACGGCGGCCCGAACTCGTCCAGTGCCGCCACCGCCTCGGCCGGCGTCGTGGCCACGTGCGCGCGAGCCGTCGGGATGCCGGCCGCCGCCATGACGTCCTTCGCGAACGCCTTGCTGCCCTCGAGGCGAGCGGCTTCGGCGGACGGTCCGAAGCAGTCGATTCCCGCGGCGCGCACCGCGTCGGCGACACCGGCCACGAGCGGCGCCTCGGGACCGATCACCACCAGCTCGGCGCCCAGCTCCTTGGCCAGCGCGGCCACGGCGGCGCCATCGGTCGCGTCGACGCCGCGCTGTTCGGCCACCGCTGCGGTACCCGCATTGCCCGGCGCGCAGACCAGCGACGTGACGGACGGATCGCCGGCCAACGCCAGGCACAGCGCGTGCTCACGGGCACCGGAGCCGACGACGAGAACGCGCACGGTGCGCCAGCCTAACCTGATCGCATGACGCGCTACCTGAAACCACCGTGGATGCAGCGCCACGTCGGCAACCGGCTCGCGCCGCTGTTCCAGCCGTCGCTGCTCTCGAGGCTGTCGGTGCCCGGGCGCAGCAGCGGGCAGTGGCACACCACGCCGGTCGCCGTGCTCGACCACGAAGGCCAGCGCTACCTCGTGTCCTACCGCGGCGAGAGCCACTGGGCCCGCAACCTGCGCGCGTCCGGGCACGGCCGGCTCCAGCGCAAGCGGCAGGTCGAGGAGATCACAGTCACCGAGGTCCCCGTCGAGGAACGCCCGCCGTTGCTGGAGGCCTACGGCGCGCGCTTCGGCAAGATGCCGACCGTCGGGCCGGTGCTACGCGCGTTGCCCGATCCGGCCGATCACCCGATCTTCCGGATCACTTGATCGGCGCGAAGGCCCCGACCGCCGAGGTCGCGTCCTCGGCCTCGACCGACCCGATGCCCACGTGCTCGTTCACGAACGTCGGCACGAGGACGGGCGAGTCGGGCTTGTCGGCGCCGGTGACCGCGTCGAGCACGATCGGACCGTTGCTCGTCTTGCCGTAGATCGCGCCGTGGAACACGGCGCTGACCTCGGGGATCTCACGCGTGCCGCCGTCCTTGATCTCCCACTTCGGCTTGCCCGGCGAGGTCGGGTCGATGCCGATCATGCTGTACGTCCCCTTGCACACGGTGATGGAGCGATCGTCGTAGCTGCACCAGGTGCCGCCGAGCAACGGCGTCGACACGGTCGGCGGCAGCTTCGCCCGAATCGTGCCGTCCGCAGCGGACAGGAAGTCGGCCGACTTCTCGGTGTCCACCAGCACCAGATGTGGACCGGCCGAGGTGACCTGGATGCCCGGCGAGCGCTCGGTCGCCGCCCACGCCTGCTTGCCGTCGGCGATGCGCAGGCCGAGCACCCGGTCGCTGCCGTCGTCGGGGACGGGCTTGGTGTCCAGCCCGATCACCACGTCGTCGATGACGGCGCGGGTGATGAAGTTCTTACGCTGCCAGACCAGGCTTTTCGTGTCGATGTTCACCCCGAACGTGCCGGCGCCCCGGTTGATCGCGACCAGGTTGCCCGAGACGCCGTAGACCTTTGTGGCTCCCCGGCTGGCGAGCGCGCCGGCCGGGTCGGCGTCCGGCGTCGGGATCTGGATGGGCGCCGCCGCCTGGCCGCTGGCCGCGTCGGCTACCACGACCGTGATCGCGGGCTGCTCGGGCGTGGTTCCCTTGCCCGGGATGGTGGTCTCGAACGCCGCATACACCTTGCCGTCGACAAGCGCGGGCGCCGCGACGTGCGAGTTCATCGTCTCGGCGCGGTCGACCGGGACGTTCCACTTGGGTTGGCCGGTCTCGACGTCGATGGCCGACAGGGAGTCGCCCGTGACGGTGTAGATCACCGTGCCGTCCAGGGTCGATCGGTAGTAGTTGTTGATGCCGTCAGTGGACGAGCCGAGCACGTCGCCCGACAGTTCGGCGACCGACTGCTTGTCGAACACCAGCGGCGGGTCGAAGCTGGCCGTCAACCTGCCGCTCGAGGACGTCGAGCCCGTCGCCGATGGGCTGGATGCGCCGCCCGACCCGGACGGGCCCGATGGACCCGATCCCTTGCCGGACTTCGTGCTGCTGCATCCGCCCAGCAAGAGACCGAACGCCACAACCGCGGCTGACGTCGCTGCTATTCGCACCGGCACGCTCCCCTACCCAAATCCGGCAACCACTCGGAAACCGCCGTACCCTATCCGACGGCGACGATGGTCAGGCCGGCCAACGTGGGGACGAGCACGTGGTCGCCGTGCAGGGCGGGCGTCGCGAATCGGCTGGTGACACCGACGGCGATCTGGTGGGTCGAGCGGCCCGTGGCCGGGTCCAGCGCGTGCAGCACCCCGCCTTCCTGGTCGAGCGCCCACACCCGTCCCCCGCCGATCACCGGCGAACCGGCGATCGATCCGGACGCGTGCCACAGCACGTGCACCGCCCCGGCCGAGTCGACGCGCACCGCCCGCACCCCGTCGTCACACGGCACGTACACCACATCGCCATCGACGGCCGCCCCGCCGAACCCGCGGCACAGTGCGCCTTGCCACACCTGCCCACCCACGCCGCCCATCTGCCCCTGCCGCAGCACATACCCGGTGCCCGATTTGCCGGCGATGAACACCCACTTCGAACCCACGAGCACCGGCCCCAGGGAGCCGAGGTCGAGGTCGTCCTCGTTGTCTGAGCCCCAGGTCGTCGGCGAGAACGAGTCGAGCAGCTTCGCGTCGACGCCGATTTGCAGCACCGAATCGCTGTAGTCGTAGGCATCGCCGCGGCCGTGCTCGCCGTTGCCTACGGCGACGTACAGCTGTCCTGTGGAATCGACCGTCGGGCCGGGTGGCGTCCAGATGCCACCCTCGCGGGGCGTCGGCACCGTGTATGCGATCGGCGCGCCCCGTCCGTCGAGCGGCACGCCGACGATCCGGCCCTTGTAGTCGCCGCAGTCGCCGGCCCGCCCGCCGAAAGGGACCCAGACCCGCCCACCGGCGATCGTCAGCGCGCCGCGCTCCTGCATCGCAGAAGGATCGGCGCCCGGCAGGTCAACGCTGACTCGCCAGAGCGCCTTACCCGTAGAAACGTCCAGGGCCACCAACTCGTGCCGCACCGGAGATCGATACTCCGGGACGACGTAGACGACACCGTCGGCGTACACCGGAGTGCCGGTGATCCCGGACGGGTCGATGTTGCCGCACGGCAGGTCGCCGCTGCGGGCCGGCTCGCCCAGGTTGCGGCGCCATAGTTGGCGGCCGTCGTTGTCGAGGCCGTAGACGCTGTCCTGCTCGGTGGCCACTACCGTGACGCCGCGGGCGACGATCGGCGAGGCGTACACCTGGCCGTCGAGCTTGACGTTGGCCGCGATACGCAGCGCCTTCGGCGGTGGGAACGTCGTCGCTCGCCCGGTGCGGGCGAAGTCACCGTGGTAGGTCGGCCAGTCGGCGACCAATGACGGCGGCGCGCTACCCCCGGTCGACGGTGCCGGGCTCGATTGCGTCGCCGGGCTCGACGGCGGCACCGAGGGTTCCGACGTCTTGTGGCTGCTCGAACACCCGGCGAGGACCAGGACGATCAGGGCCAGCGACAAGCGGCGCATGCCGTTCAGTGTCCCCGAGTCAGCGCAGCAGGTCGCGAATCGGGATCGTCTCGTCACGTCCCGGGCCGACCCCGATCGCCGAGATCGGGGCGTTGATCATCGCTTCCAGTGCGGCCACGTAGTCGCGGGCATTGCGCGGCAGATCGTCCAATGTTCGGGCTCGAGAGATGTCCTCGTCCCAGCCCGGGAACGTCTCGTAGATCGGCACGGCGCGCGAGAATTCGCTTTGCGTCATGGGCATCTCGTCGTGACGGACGCCGTCGACGTCGTAGGCGACGCACACCGGCACCTCTTCCATACCAGTGAGTACGTCCAGCTTGGTCAGGACGAAGTCGGTGACGCCGTTGACGCGTTCCGCGTACCGGGCGATCACGGCGTCGAACCATCCGCACCGGCGGGGCCGCCCGGTCGTCGTGCCGAACTCGGCGCCGGCCTCGCGCAGACGATCACCCTTGACGTCGAGCAGCTCGGTCGGGAACGGCCCCTCGCCCACCCGCGTCGTGTACGCCTTGACGATCGCGATCACGCCGGTGATGCGCGTCGGCGGCACGCCGCTGCCGGTGCACGCTCCCCCCGCGGTCGCGTTGGACGACGTCACGAACGGGTAGGTGCCGTGATCGACGTCGAGCAGCGTCGCCTGGCCGGCCTCGAACACGACCGTCTTTCCGTCGTCGAGCATCCCGTTCAGCAGCAGCGCCGTGTCGGCGACCATCGGACGAAGCCGCTCCGCGTAACACAGCAACTCGTCCACGACCGCCTGGACGTCGAACGCCTTGCGGTTGTACACCTTGACGAGCACCTGGTTCTTGAACTCGAGCGCCCCTTCGATCTTGGCGCGCAGGCTGTCCGCGTCGAAGAGGTCCTGCACCCGGATGCCGACCCGGGCCATCTTGTCGGCGTACGTCGGGCCGATGCCGCGGCCGGTCGTCCCGATCCGGCGGCTGCCGAGGTAGCGCTCGGTGACCTTGTCCAGGGTGCGGTTGTACGGGGTGATGACGTGCGCGGCCGCGCTCACCACGAGCCGCGACGGGTCGACACCGCGGGCGATCAGCCCGTCGATCTCCTCGAACAACACACCCAGATCGACCACAACGCCATTGCCGATCACGGGTGTACAGCCCGGCGTCAGGATGCCGGACGGCAGCAGGTGCAGGGCGTACTTCTCACTACCGATGACGATCGTGTGCCCGGCGTTGTTGCCGCCGTTGAACTTGACGACGGCGTCGACACGGCTGCCGAGCAGGTCGGTGGCCTTGCCCTTACCCTCGTCGCCCCACTGGGCCCCGAGCAGAACGATCGCCGGCACCCCAGAAGGGTAGCCAATGCGCCTTCCGCAGCGGTCGGCACAGCGTCATAGTGGGGCGCATGACCGAGGCCACGCGTACCAAGATCACGCTGGACGAGTCCGAACTGCCGACCCAGTGGTACAACCTGCTCGCCGATCTGCCGGTGCCGCCGCCCCCGGTGCTCCATCCCGGAACGTTGCAGCCGGTCGGCCCGGATGACCTGGCGCCGCTGTTCCCGATGGACCTGATCGCGCAGGAGGTCACCGGCGAGCGCTACGTCGACATCCCCGGGGAGGTGCTCGACGTGTACCGGCTCTGGCGTCCGTCCCCGCTGTACCGGGCCCATCGCCTGGAGAAGGCGCTGGATACGCCCGCGCGCATCTACTACAAGTACGAGGGCGTCTCGCCGGCCGGATCGCACAAGCCGAACACCGCCGTGCCGCAGGCGTTCTACAACGCGAAGGCGGGCATTCGTCGGCTGACCACCGAGACCGGCGCCGGGCAGTGGGGTACGGCGCTGGCGTTCGCGTGCGCGCAGTTCGGACTGGACTGCGAGGTATGGCAGGTCCGCGCCTCCTACGACCAGAAGCCGTATCGGCGCATCATGATCGAGACGTTCGGCGGCGTCGTGCACCCGTCGCCGTCCGACCTGACCGCGGCGGGACGCAAGATCCTGGCCGAACATCCCGACTCGACGGGCTCACTCGGCATTGCGATCAGCGAGGCCGTCGAGGTGGCCGCGCAGAACGCCGACACCAACTACGCGCTGGGAAGCGTGCTCAACCACGTACTGCTGCACCAGACCGTCATTGGCGAGGAAGCCCTGCTACAGCTGGCGAAAGTCGACGAGACGCCCGACCTGATCGTGGGCTGTACGGGCGGCGGGTCGAACTTCGCCGGGCTGATGTTCCCGTTCCTGCGCGAGAAGCTGGCCGGACGCCAGTCGCCGACCATCCGAGCCGTCGAGCCGTCCGCCTGCCCGTCACTGACCCGCGGCGTCTACGCCTACGACTTCGGCGACACGGCGGGCATGACGCCGCTGATGAAGATGCACACGCTGGGCCACGACTTCATCCCGGACCCGATCCACGCCGGCGGGCTGCGCTATCACGGGATGAGCCCGCTGATCAGCCACCTGTACGACCAGGGGCTGATGGAGGCGATCTCGAAGTCGCAGCTGGACTGCTTCGCCGCTGGAGTGCAGTTCGCGCGCACCGAGGGCATCGTCCCCGCCCCCGAGCCGACGCACGCGATCGCCGCCGCGATCGAGGAGGCGCTGCGCTGCAAGGAAAGCGGAGAGTCGAAGGTCATCCTCACCGCGCTGTGCGGGCACGGGCACCTGGACTTGGCCGCGTACGACGCGTA
>DASXYL010000111.1:0-9203 GCA_036502575.1 Jatrophihabitantaceae bacterium
TGAGGCTACGTCGCCGGCGTACCGCCCGGATCAGGAGATCGGGCGGCAACCCGGCGGCCAGTTTCCACGGATCATCGTCGGCCATGTCGCCAGCTTCCGTGTCCGGCCCCCGGAGGCGGCGTCAACGATCATGCCTGTCAACGGCCGAGGTGGCTGTGGACCGCCGGGCAGACCGACATGTGCCGCGCGATTGAGGTCTGGACGCAAAGATGCGGGCAGACCAGTTCTGCCGACGTGCGGCCGTGGCGGAGCCGGTCTGGACGCAAAGATGCGGGCAGACCAGTTCTGCCGACATGTGGCGGTGGCGGAGCCGCGAGAGGGCGCAGGCCTGACGTGCCGCAAGCGACCAGGGATGCCCGCTCGGCCCAGACGCTCGAGCACCCGTAAAGACCCTGCCCGCATCTTTGCTGGCAGACCTCAATCCGTCGGCGCATCACTATCCGGCCCCTGCTCCAGCGGTACCGAGGCGGGCCTGAGTCGGGCCGGGTAAGTTGCGAGCTATGACGAGCTCGATCGACGCCGCCATCCTGCCCATCACGCTCACGGTGAATGGCCGCACCGGCCTCACGCTGTGGGCGCCGCCGTGGGAGGACGACGAGGGCGAGGAGTGGCAGGGCTTCCTCGGCGACGGCGCGAAGATCGTACTGTTCCCCAACACCCGTGAGCTCGGCGAATTCATCGCGTCCGGTGAAGAGAACGACCTCTCCGACCACCCGGCGTGGGGCCGGGTCATGAAGCTCACGCCGGACGACCTGCGGCCCTCCGGCGACGACGCCTACGACCTCGACCAGGTCTACGAATGGGCCTCCGGCGAACCGGACCCGGTCCACGTGTCGGCGCTGGGCAACGTCGTGGACATGGTCGAGAAGATCGCCGAATGCTGCGACGACGGGGCGCTGCGCCGCTTGGTCGGCAGCACGCCGGAGTACGCCGAGCTGGTCAGCGACGAGGTCAGCTATCAGGGCAAGGAAGGCCGCAAGCGTTGGAACGAACTCGGTGACGTCATCGCCGACACCTGGGAGCGGGCGATCTCGCGGGTCGAGAGCTGGCTGACCTGGCGCGGCGACTTCTCCGAGACCGACCTCGACACCGAGACGGTGTGGGACCGGGTCGGCGCCGAGCCGATCGAGCTCGTCCTGCCCGACGCCACGTACCTGACCGTCCGGGCCGAGATCGACGACGAGGCGGTGTTCCTCGGTGAAGACGGCGAGATCGCGGTCTTCACCGAACCGGCCGACCTCGCGCGGTATTGCCGCAAGGCGAAGGATCACGAGCTGGTCAAGCTCGAACGGTGGGCCGAGCTCGCCGAGGCCGACGACGACGCGTTCGAGCCGCTGCTCGACTCCAGCTACGACCTGACGGCGCCGTCCACGAAGTCAGCCGAGCTGGTGCGCGAGCTCGCCGCGTTCTGCGACCTCGACGCTGATGCCGAGGACCTCGGCGACCCCATCGACCCCGAGCAGTGGACCGCCCTGGTGGCCGAGATCGAGACCTGCCTGCAGCCCAAGGACTGATCGCGCTTTTGGTCACCCAGCCGGCTATTCGACGGCGGGTGACCAAAACCGGAGCTGCCCAGGTTCAGCGGACGATGGCGGGGCGGTCCATGTCGACCAGGTCGGGGCGGATCTCGGGCGCGGCACTGCGCACGGCGTCCGCATCGGCGTCGTCGTCCTTCGCCTGCGAGGCCCGCTCGGCGTCCACCCGGGCCGTGTACTGCTCGATCTCGTGCTCCCGGGTCGCGTCGTCCCAACCCAGGATGCTGCCGACGAGCTCGGCCACCGCCACCGCCGACTCGACGCCGCGGTGCGGGTACTCGATCGAGATGCGGGTGCGCCGGGTGAGCACGTCCTCGAGGTGCAGCGCGCCCTCGTGGGTGACCGCGTAGCGGATCTCGGCCATCAGGTAGTCCGGCGCGGCTGGCACGGTCTGCAACAGCCCCTGATCGGCCAGCCCGGGTTCGAGGACGTCGCGGATCATCGATCCGTACCGGTCGAGCACGTGCAGCACGCGGTACGGATGCAGCCCGTACTCGGCGGCGAGCGCGTCGACCTGGTTACGCATGGCGAAGTACCCGTCCGCGCCGAGCAGCGGCACCTTGTCGGTGCACGACGCCGGGACGAGCTTGGGCAGGTCGCCCATGCCGGCGTCCACGGCATCGGCGGCCATCACCCGGTAGGTCGTGTACTTGCCGCCGGCGATCGAGATCAGCCCCGGCACCACGCGAGCCACGTCGTGTTCGCGGGACAGCTTGGACGTCTCCTCCGACTCCCCCGCGAGCAGCGGCCGCAGCCCGGCGTACACGCCCTCGATGTCGTCGTGGGTCAGCGGCGCGACGAGGACGGCGTTGACCCGTTCGAGCAGGTAGTCGATGTCGGCCCGGGTGGCCGCGGGGTGGGCGAGGTCGAGGGTCCAGTCGGTGTCGGTCGTCCCGATCAGCCAATGGTTCTTCCATGGGATGACGAACAGCACCGACGTGTCGGTGCGCAGGATCAGGCCGGTGTCGCCGGTGATCTTCTCGCGGGACACGACGAGGTGTACGCCCTTGGACGCGCGCACCTTGAACCGGCCCCGTCCGCCGGAGATCGCCTGGATCTCGTCGGTCCACACGCCGGTGCAGTTGAGGACGACGCCGGCGCCCACGGTGGTCTCACGGCCGTCCTCGACGTCGCGCACCCGCACACCCACGACCCGGTCGGACTCGTGCGCGAAGCCCACCGCCTGGGTGGATGCCCGAACGACGGCACCGTAGCGGGCGGCGGTACGCGCGACGGTCAACGTGTGCCGGGCGTCGTCGGCCTGCGCGTCGTAGTAGCGCACGGCGCCGATCAGCGCGTCGCGGCGCAGCCCCGGGAACAGGCGCAGCGCCGCCGCCCGGGTCAGGTGCTTCTGCCCGGGCACATTGCTCGCGCCGCCCATCGTGTCGTAGAGCGCCAAACCGCTGGCCACGTAAGGACGTTCCCACGCGCGATGCGTCAGCGGGTAGAGGAACGGCACCGGCTTGACCAGATGGGGTGCGAGGTAGCTCGTCATCAGTTCGCGCTCGTGCAGCGCTTCGCGGACGAGCCCGAACTCGAGTTGCTCGAGGTATCGCAGCCCGCCGTGGAACAGCTTGGACGAACGGCTCGAGGTACCGGCAGCGAAGTCGCGAGCCTCGACCAGGGCGACGGTGAGCCCTCTCGTAGCGGCGTCGAGAGCGGCGCCCGCCCCGGTGACCCCGCCACCGATGACGACGACGTCGAACGGGTCGGTGGAAAAGCGGTGCCAGGCCGCCTCGCGGTAGTTCGCGTCCAAGCGGGATGCGGCACCGCCACGCGGTATTGACGGCGGACTGTCCTCCACACCTGGCACGCTAGCGCAATGCCGGGCGTCACCGCCGTCGAGCAGGTCGAGCACGCCCAGCAATTCCCGTTCACCCGCCTCCCGTTCACCGGCTCTCCATCAACGGCGGGTTCCAGTTGGCGGTGCGGATACGCACGAACGTCCATCGCGGGACGACCGGATCCTCAGGCCACCACGCGATGCGCCACCACCCCCACCAGCGCACGCGGCTGAAGGCGTCGAACGGATCGTTCACCTCCTCCAGATCCAAATGGGCCGGGAAATATCGCCCGCCGCGATCGATCTTGTCGTCGTGCGGATGCTCGCCGAGAGGATTGCCCAGCCGGTCCACCGCGACCAGGTAGTGGCCGGCGGCCGCAAGCAGCTTCTGCACCACCCTCATCGACGGATCACGGGTCTCGCGCGACTCGATGCGGCCGATCGTCGAGCGTGGCACCCCGGCCCGGTCGGCCACCTCACGTTGGCTGAGCCGAGCCAGGCGACGGGCCGACCTGATCATCTGGTCGGCCGCGAGCAACTGGACCTGGAGCGATCGCTGACCGCTGACCGCGTCGTCCTCTGCCACTTCCTCTGCCACCTCCTCCGCCACGACTCGATCATGCGGCGTCGCAACCCCCCGACTCATCGGCCTGCGCAGATCTGTGGATAGCGCCCACGGCTGTGGATAGGCGGCCGTCCCGCCCGGGGGACGGAGGCTTCCCGGCGCCGATTGAGGTCTGCTTGCAACAGCGCTAGCAGACCTCAATCAAGCTGCGAGGTGCACTGACCTGGGCGGGGCAGGCTCGGGTCGGGCGGGGTCCAGGGCCGACCGGCGTACGTACGGGTCGGGCCTTGGCAGCGGTGGCCGCACGGGCGTGGCTCACTGCTCAGGGACGGGGTCGCTATTCTCAGCGGCCTCCCCGATCCGCGCGACGCTCCCGGCCGGCACCACGTCACCAGCCGGCCCAACGTTTCCGGGCGACCCGGCGACCGTGGCCTCGTCCGACGCCATCCGCGTCCGGTCCCAGACCCGCCCGACGAGGACGCAGCCGACCATGCCGGCTCCGCCGCAGATCGCGACCGCGGTCGGGGGCGACACCACGTCGGCCAGCGCGCCGGCGAGCAGGATGCCGAGGCCTTGCGCGGCCTGCAGACCGGCGCCCATCAGGCCGACCGCCTGTCCACGCTGATGATCCGGCACGGCCGGCACGAACGCCGCGTGCGCGAACATGGTGTAGGACGACAGCGCACCACTCACCGCGAACAGCACGATCGTCAGCCACAGCACGGGATGGACGACCGCCAGCACCAGGGGCACCCCGGCGAACACGGCCGGCGGGGTGAGCAGCCGCAGCCGCGACGCCGGCCGGACCCAGCGGGCCAGTCCGAACATGCCGAACGTCGCGCCGATCGGGTCGGCGGACATGAGTAGCCCGGCGATGCTGCCGAAGCCCAACCACGTGGCGTACGGCACCGCGATGCCCTCGGGCGCCACGTAGAAGCCGTACATCCACTGGATCGCCGCCAGGCTCCACAGCCGCGGGTCGCGGAAGATCAACGTGGCTCCCCGCCGCACGGACCGTTTCGCGGACGCGCCGGCCAAGCCGTCGGTCGACGGCCGATGCTCACGCAAGCCGAACCGGCCCAGCAGCATCGACACCGCGAACGTCGCGGCATCGATCGCGAGTGCAGGATGCGCGCCGACCAGCCCGACCAGCACTCCGCCGAGCGCGAATCCACCGACCTGGACGATGTTGTCGGTGGTGCCGAAGATGCCCATTCCCGCCACGTACCGATCGCCGGTCAGCACGTTGGACAGGATCGCGTTTCGGGTGGCGCTGTTGAGCGGCTGCACCGACACGACGAACACCAGCAGCACCGCCACGACCGGCAGAGGCATCGCCGGAATCGCCATCAGCGCGACGACGAGGGCGCGAAAGCTCTCGGCGGCGACGTACACCGTCCGGCGTGGATACCGGTCGGCGAGCCCGGCCAGCAGCGGCGCGCTCACCAGCGGCGGCAGGAATGTCAGCGCGTAGGTCAGCGCGGTGAGCAGCGGGGAGTCCGTCCGCTCGAACACCAGCACGGCGATGGCCACCCGCGCCATCTGATCGCCGAACCGCGACTGCATCTGGGCGATCCACAGCGCTCGGAACTCCCCGACCGCCAGCACCTCGCGGTATGTGGCCGGCGCGTCGCCCCCCTCGTTCGCCATCACTACGCCGCATTCCCCCCGATGGTGCCCGACTCGGCACCGATGTCATAAAACTCGCGTCAAAGCCCATCACGCCTCGACTTCATGTCGCTGTCGTGCGGCGCCGGGCACGCCACGGCGGCACATGCGCGGCTGCAATAGTGAGCGGATGAGGGTCGCCGCCGCGGCGATCGCGATGAGCGCCGTCGTGAGCATCGTCGTGATTACCGGATGCTCGTCGAGCAAGTCGGTGACCCCGATTTCGCCGACGGTGACCCCAACCTCGGACAGCCCGACGACGTCCGAGCCGCCCCATGTCTCGCCGCGACCGCCCTCCACAACCGCGAGGCCCACGCCGACGCCCACGACGAGGGCCCCCTCGCCGCTGAACGACGCGCAGCGCACGCTGCGGGACATGAGCGAGGCGGAGCGGGTCGGGCAGCTGTTCATGGTGGGCGCCTCGTCCGGCGGCCCGACCGGCGACACGATGCGGGCGGTCATCGACCATCACGTCGGCTCGGTGATCCTCACCAACACCAGCGCACGCAGCGTCGATCAGATCGCCACGGTCAGCCGGCAACTGCAGCGGGACGCGCCGGCGGGCACCAAGCTGTTCGTCGCCACCGACCAGGAAGGCGGTCAGGTCCAGCGGCTGCAGGGGCCTGGCTTCGACACCATCCCGAGCGGCGTACAGCAGGGCGAGACCGCGCCGCAGCAGCTGCGGGTCGAGGCCCGGCGCTGGGGCACCCAGCTGCGCGCCGCCGGCGTGAACCTCGATCTCGCTCCGGTCGTCGACACGGTGCCCAGCGGCGCGGCCAACCCGCCCATCGGCGGGCTGTCCCGCCAGTACGGCTCCACGCCGGCGACGGTCGCCGCGCACGGCACGGCGTTCGCCCAGGGGATGGCCGATGCCGGAATCGACGCCACGATCAAGCACTTCCCGGGCCTCGGACGGGTCACCGGCAACACCGACACCACCTCGGGCGTCACCGACCCGACGACCACCCGGAACGACGCCTACCTGGCCCCGTTCGCCGCTGGCATCAAGGCCGGCGTCCCGTTCGTCATGATGTCGACGGCCTATTACAGCCGCATCGATGCCAACCGTCCGGCGGCGTTCTCGCCGACAATCGTCACCGGGATGCTGCGCGGCGATCTGCAGTTTCGCGGCGTGGTGATCAGCGACGACGTCGGCGGCGCGGCCCAGGTCGCGGCATTCTCGCCCGGCACCCGGGCGGTCGACTTCGTCGCGGCCGGCGGCGACATCCTGCTCACCGTGAACCCGGTGCAGATCCCCGAGATGACCGCCGCCGTATTGGCCCGGGCGAGAACCGACCGGGCGTTCCGGGCCGAGGTGGACACCGCCGCCCTACGCGTCCTCACCGCCAAGCAAGCCCGAGGCCTGCTCAGCTGAGCGCTACCACCATGCTCGGCGGCGGCACGATGTGATCGTCGCGCAGTGGACGCACGGCCGTCCCGATCGCGAAGAACTCGGTGGCATGCTGGCCCCAGGCGTGGCTGTGCTCGTTGAGTCGGAACGCGACGACCCCCTCCGCCTCGCGGGCGTGCGCCTCGGCCTGCATCCGGCCCATCGCGAGTTCGCGCGCGTCGTACATCGCCTGCGTGTACTGCGGCAGCTCGACGTTCTGCCCGGCGGTTCCCATCGCCTTCATCATGCCCTGGTGCGCGATGTGATAGACGCAGGTGCCCATGACCAGCGAGAGCGGCGCGTAGCCGGCCTGCAGCAGCGTCCAGAACTCCTGCCCGGACAGGTCGGACGTGAACGGCCGGCCCCGGTTGTCACGCCACGTGCCCGACGACGGAGGCGCGTCGCCGAGCACCGCGGTACCCACCGCAACGAACTCGGCGATGTGCTGACCCCACTCCCGCAGCCGGACGTCGAGCCGCACGCCCACGATGCCGTCCGCGCCGAGGGCATCCGCCTCGGCCTCCATCCGGGTCATCGCCAGGTCGCGAGCGTGATACATGGCCTGCGACAGCACGTCGAGCTCCATGTTCTGTCGCCACTTCCCGACCTGGAAGCCGACGTGATACACCGACGTCCCCAGCACGAACCCGAGCGGACGGAACCCGGCCTCGCGGACCAGCAGGAACTCGCTCACGCTGAGGTCCGAGGTGAAGACCGCCCCGGGCGCCCCGGCCCGGTTGTCCCGCAGCCGGGCCAGCTCACCGGCCGGGATACCGGCCTGCGCCGGGTCGAGTTCGGTCATCGTGCTCCTTCGCGCGGGGTTCAGACGTGGAACGAGGTCAGGCGTTGCAACGCGGCGGCCGTATCGGCGTTGTCGCGGGCGAGATCGCTCAGTGCGGCGGCGAGACCGTGCGACCACTCGTCCAGTGACACGGCGCGGGTGCTCAAGACGATGCCGCCGACCTCGTGTGCGACCCGGGCCACGGGAACCGCGGTGGGCGTCGCCCGCTCCAGCACGTAGGCGCGCTCACCGAGACGCACGGACACCGAGAGCACGGGCGCGTCGTCACCGCGATGACGCCACGAGCGCTTGCGCGCCACGGCGACGTATTCCGGCGGCAGGGCGCCGGCCAGGGCATCGAGCAGGAATCCGGCGTACACGTTGAGATCGAGACTCTGCCGGCCGACGACCGCGGCGAGGACACGGATCTCGTCAGGCTCGGGCACCTGATCACCTTACGACGCGGTTCAGCGGCAACACCGAGACCGGCGTCGACGGGTGCTCACGCCATGAGCGCGGCATATCCGGGCTTGATGACGTCGTTGATGATCGCCAAGCGCTCGTCGAACGGGATGAACGCGCTCTTCATCGCATTGATCGTGAACCACTGCAGATCGGTCCAGTCGTAGCCGAACGCGTCTGACAGCAGCGTCATCTCACGGCTCATGGACGTGTCGCTCATCAGCCGGTTGTCGGTGTTGACGGTCACCCGGAAGTACAGCCGCCGCAGCAGCCCGATCGGGTGCTCGGCGATCGAGGCCGCAGCCCCGGTCTGGACGTTCGATGACGGGCACATCTCCAGCGGGATGCGCTTGTCGCGCACGTACTGCGCCAGCCGGCCCAGCTTCGGCGCCGGCCCGGACGTGTCGATGTCGTCGACGATGCGGACCCCATGGCCGAGCCGGTCCGCCCCGCACCACTGCAGGGCCTCCCAGATCGAGGGCAGCCCGAACGCCTCGCCGGCGTGGATGGTGAAGTGGAAGTTCTCGCGGCGCAGGTACTCGAACGCGTCCAGGTGCCGGGTGGGCGGGAACCCGGCCTCGGGTCCGGCGATGTCGAAGCCGACGACGCCCCGGTCGCGGTACGCGGCCGCGAGTTCGGCGATCTCGCGCGAACTGGCCTGGTGCCGCATCGCCGTGGCCAGCGCGCCGACCTTGATCCCCTGCCCGCGGTCGGCCGCGGCGGCCTCGCCCTCGCGGAAGCCGGCGAGCACGGCGTCGACGACCTGCTCCAGGCTGAGCCCGCTCTCGGTGTGCTGCTCGGGCGCCCAGCGGATCTCGGCGTAGACGACGCCGTCGGCGGCGAGGTCCTCGGCGTCCTCGCGGGCGACGCGGGCCAGGCCCTCCTCGGTCTGCATCACCGCGACGGTGTGCACGAACGTCTCGAGGTAGCGCACGAGCGACCCCGAGTCGGACGCGTCGCGGAACCAGGCCGACAACCCGTCGACGGTGTTCGCGGGCAGTTCGTGCCCGATCTCGTTG